>JAEWAQ010000034.1 GCA_023391635.1 Bacillota bacterium
CGGAATATCAAGGTAGGGGCCTAGGAAAAGCACTCGTGGCTGAAGGAATAAAGCAAATGCAAATATTAGAAGGGGATGTTGATATGTACCTGCATACCCAGACATGGAGTTACAAGGCAATAAATATCTATTTAGATGCTGGATTTGAAATGCTAAAACATGAATCCTTCGGTGGATTCAAAAATGAGTATGAAGAAGCGATTGAAATACTTGGTAACAGAATAAAAATTGTGTAGGTGACTCAAAGAAGAGCGATTACTTCGGATAAACACTACATTCACGCGGCGGGCCTTACGGCCCTTGGTCGCCGAGTGGCATTTCGAGGAAGTGTATTCAGTCGACAACCCTGCGAACCTAACCGCGTCGCGGCCGCCCCCGTCGGGGCCTTAAGGTTCTCGGGTTCGTGAATGCGGGAACGTTAAGCAAAATTCCTGTAAGATCGATAAAACCATAAAAACAAAACATACGAGGATCTCAATGATTAATTTGAAAGACTATAATGATTTTTCTGAAGTTCAATTATTGTTGTCAGAATGTATGTGGCCAGATGAAGATAGAATTTCTAATGAAATAAATTTGTATAAATCAGATGCTTCGAGAGAATTATTCGGACGATTCATTAACGAAGAACTAGTTGGTTTGATAGGAATAATTCACTCTTCAATAGAAGAAGTTGAATTGAAGCATATTGCCGTTCGATCTGACTATAGAAAACAAGGAATAGGCCGGGATATGATTTTTGGATATTTAAAAGACAATGGAATACGTAAGATGATAGCAGAAACTGATATAGAAGCAGTCGAATTTTATAGAAATATTGGATTTCAAATTAGGAATTTAGGGGAGAAATACTTTGGAGTTGAAAGATTTCAATGTATTTTTTCGAAAGAAGAAAAGGAACCTTGAATGTAATTTCAGGATGACAGGAACTTCGCTTAACATCGCATTCACGCGGCGGGCCTTACGGCCCTGTACGCATTTACAGCAGATGGAGCGCCGGTCATTCAATGGGATTACGGCACGCAGGGGAACGATCAAAGGCAAATTACGCCGACAGGGGCGGCTACTATTCCATCATCAACCGCCACAGCGGCAAGGCGTTCGGTTGCGGGAGATTCTCCGGATAACGACGCGGCGTTGATTCAATGGCCGTATCAAGCTGCGGACAATATGGCTTTCCAGTTGGTCGTGCTCAATCCCGTGCATCAATTGGAAACGTATAATTTCGCCGGAATCGGTCAACTTCCTTACCGATATTCAGACAGCATTGGACGAACAGGATTCAACCTTCTGGATTAGATAGGATCTTCCGGATAGCATGATGGGATGCAGGAGCAGGCATGGCTTATAAGGCCATGCCTGCTCCTGCATCCGCGATGCGCTAATCCGTTCTTGTCTCGTCTTTCATCATCTTGAGCATGGAAGACGGCGGATTGCCCGTGATCTTCCTAAATATATGATTGAAGTAAGCCTGGTCGCAGAATCCAAGATAATCCGAGATTTCGCCGATCGTCATCTCGGTGCTTAGCAGCAAGTCGACGGCGACGCCAATGCGCAGATGGTTGAGATACTCCTTCGGCGACTTGCCGGTTTCCGACTTGAAAATCGCGGTCAAATAGTTGGGCGTACGGGAGACGTGGTCTGCAATTTCGGACACAAGCACCTTCTCCCGATAATGTCTCAGCATATATTGCTTCGCTTGAGCCACGATATTGTTCGTGACCGATCGCGCCGCCGCTCCGGCGAGAAGCTCTTGCTGCAGCAAGCCGAATACTTCTGTGACGATTCCGCTGCAGATCGACTCATAGTAGGGGGATTTGTCCATCCATGCTTCGTTGACTTGCAGCAATCGCTGCTTGATGTATTCGTAGCGAACGGAGTTGATCTGTCGGTTTCTATGTTGATGGAGAACGGATAACTCCTCTGTGTCCGGCGTTTCGTGAAATAGCAGGGTGATGCGGTGGAAAGCAAGCTCTGGATCGGATTCGGCTGATCGCAGCGTATCGACAGGCAGATACAGCATATCTCCTTGTTGCAGCAGGATCGTCCGATCGTCGATGCGATAGGTGATTTTCCCATGCGTGACGAGGAGCAGGGCCGAGCTAATCGTTCGAGATCGTTCGTGACGAATCACGGACCCCGGCTTGGAGTAGGCGCTTACGACAGATAGAAGTTCCATACCGGTTCTGCTCCTTTGCGCGATTACAGTCAGCTTAAGGGAATTATAGATGACGTTGCGAAGGATGTGAAGAAGAATCGTAGGTTTCCACAAAAAACCGTAGTTCCGCCAATCGCGCTAACAGCCCTTGGTTTGCTAATCTGAATGCGTACCGATGCGCATCCGTACGAATTCCGTTCATGAGGTGGAACATGACCAACACCGATCAATCGAGTGTAATGGCTCCTGCCGTCAACCGCTATTCCAGCCCGTCCGAACTTCGCATTACGGACATGCGTTGCGTCGATATTACCGATGCGCCAAAGCGGTGCACGCTGATCAAGATTATGACCAATCAAGGGCTCGTCGGTTACGGAGAGGTGCGCGATGCGGCCAGCAAGACGTATGCTCTCATGCTGAAGAGCCGGATACTGGGTGAAAACCCGTGCAATGTGGATAAGATATTCCGCAAAATCAAGCAGTTCGGCGGTCCTTCAAGGCAAGGCGGAGGGGTGTCAGGTATCGAAATCGCTCTATGGGATCTGGCGGGCAAAGCTTACGGCGTTCCGCTCTACCAGATGCTGGGAGGCAAGTTCCGCGACGAGATCCGCTTATACTGCGACACCGATGTCGACGGGAAACATACCGGGACGGATATGGGGCACGCGCTCAAGAAGCGCATGGAGATAGGATTTACGTTCCTGAAGATGGATCTGGGCATCGGATTGCTGATGGACGAGCCCGGCACGCTGTCAGCGCCGCTCGGCTTTCTCGACGAGATGAAGCGCTACTCACCGCATCTGCTCAACGTGCAAGGAGGATCTGTAACCAAGCAGATGATGAGCCAGAAAGTATATGACATCGTCACGACCGCCCATCCTTTCACCGGCATACGCCTTACGGAGAAGGGACTCGCGTATCTGGAAAATTACATGCGGGAAGTTCGCGACGTCATTGGCTACGAGATCCCGCTCGCCATCGATCATTTCGGCCATGTATGCGTAGAGGACTGCATTCGGTTCGCCCGCCGCATGGAGCCTTACAACATTGCCTGGATGGAGGATATGGTACCGTGGATTTACGCCGATCAATACGCGCGGCTGAAGCAGACGACGACGATTCCGGTATGTACGGGCGAGGACATCTACTTGAAGGAAGGTTTCGAAAAGCTGATCAAGGCCGGCGGCGTCTCCATCGTACACCCGGACATTCTGACGTGCGGCGGCGCCCTGGAGTTGAAGAAAATTGCCGATCTCGCCGACGAGCACGGCGTGGCGGTCGCGGTCCATATGGCCGAAAGCCCGATTGCCTGCATGGCAGCGGTGCATACCGCGGCGGCCATGCACAATGTGCTGGCGCTGGAGTTCCATTCCGTCGATGTCCCTTGGTGGGGCGATCTGGTGAACGGGCTGCCGAAGCCGCTGATTCAGGACGGATTCATCAAGGTGCCGGACGGACCCGGCCTCTCCATCGAGTCGCTCAATGAGGAACTGATCGCGCAGCATCTTCATCCGGATATTCCAGGCCTGTGGGAATCGACGGAAGCGTGGGACAAGGAATTCTCGAACGACCGAATATGGAGCTGACAAGCGAGGAGGACGACTGCGATGCACTATAATGTGAGAGATGAAATTATCGCCCTGACTCCGCAATGGACCGGGCAGCGCTTGCCTGACGGAAGGCCTTATGTGGCGGATAAGTATTTGCAGCTTCTGCAAGGCATGACGCTTGAAGAAGTGTGGAAGCCGATCTTCGTGAAGGGATACGAGAGCCAGTTCGAGGGTCGTCTGAAGACGCTGCACGACGACGGGCGCAAGCTGATCGGCCGCGCCGTCACCTGCACCTTCTGCCCGACCCGCCCCGATTTGCACGAAACGATGTTCGCGATCGGCGCGCAGGAAGGCCGCAAAGGCAATTACAACCAATGGGTGGTCGACAGCCTGGTCGAAGGAGACGTTGTCGTAGTTGATCTGTATGATAAGATCTACAAAGGGACATTCCTGGGCGGCAACCTGACGACGGCGATCAAGGCGAAGACGAAAACCGGAGGCGGCGTCATCTGGGGCGGCATACGCGATGTCGAGCAGATGAAGCAAGTCGAAGGCGTGCAGGTGTATTACCGCGGCATCGACCCTACGCCGATCCGCGAAGTGGTGATGACGGGCTTCAATACGGCGACGCGAATCGGCAACGCGATCTGCCTGCCGGGGGATATCGTATTCGGAGCAGGCGGAGGGGTGCTGTTCATTCCGAGCCACCTGGTCGAAGAAGTTGTGGACGGTGCGGCCAAGACGCATATCAAGGATGACTTCGGCTTTGAAATGATCGCGCAGAACAAGTTTACGACCGCGCAAATTGACCGTAACGTCTGGACGGTGGAGATGTTGGACATGCTGATGGACTTCATCCAGCATGACTCTCGCGGTGAGGCATATCGCGACCTGGATTGGTCGGTCGAGTACGAGCAGGCACGAAATGGCGATCCGAACGACACCCAAACGGCGCTGTAGAGGGGAAACGATCATGACGACATACGATTTGAGCGGCAGAAAAGCGCTCGTTACGGGTTCCTCCCGCGGCATCGGCAGCGCAATCGCCTGCGAGTTGGCCCGGGACGGGGCGGATATCGTACTGCATTATGCAGGAGATCGCGACAGCGCAGATGCCATGCAAGCGCAAATCGAAAGCTTCGGCCGTGTTTGCACAGTCGTCCAGGCCGACTTGACCGATCCGTCGAGCACGCAGGGAATGATAGATGACTGCGGCGGCGTTGATATCCTGGTGTTGAACGCTTCGGTGCAATATCGCAGCCCATGGGAGGCGATCACGTCTGACCAATTCTACGCGCAAATCAACTGCAATCTGCTGTCGTCGCTGCTGCTGATTCAGCAGGCCGTTCCTTATATGCGCCGGAATCGCTGGGGGCGCATCGTGACGATCGGCAGCGTGCAGGAGGCGAAGCCGCATCCGGACATGCTCGTCTATGCGGCCTCGAAGTCGGCGCAGACCGCCATGGTCAAGTCGCTGGCGCTGCAGCTTGCTCCAGACCGAATCACGGTTAACAACGTGGCGCCTGGTGTCATTTACACGGATCGGAACGTAGAAGCGTTGTCCGATCCTGTATACGCGCAAGCGGTCATCGACACGATTCCGATGAAGTTCTACGGCGACAAGGAAGATTGCGCCGGCATCGTGCGGCTGTTGTGTTCGGAACAAGGCAAGTACATGACCGGCCAGAGCATCTATGTGGACGGCGGCAAGGGGTTGTAAGCGCCGGCACAAGGAAAATAGCCATTAAGCGTCGAAAATAGATATCATCCGTCAGATCAACGCGATTGAAAAGTCGATGCCGAGGGGGAATGACGATTGCCGGGTTTCCGCAAGTTTCTGCAACTGCGCGCCAAATTCGTCATCCTGCTCGTCCTGCTGATTACGATCCCGTTCGTCGTCAGCGGCATCGCCACTTATCGCAAATATTCATCGGATGTCGAACGCAATACGCGCGAATCTACATTAAAGATCATGGAACAGATGAAGCTGAATTTGGACCGGTACGTGCAGGAGATCGATCGGGTGACGCAGGCTCCTCTCTATGACCGGGAAGTGCTGGACATCCTCATCCGCCATAGCGGACGTTACGACCCCGGCGTCTATCTGTCGGCGGAAGAGTCGAATAAAATCAGTCTGTTTCTATCCTCCTTCGCCAGCGAACGGACGGAAATCGAACGGATGATGATCTTCGCGTATGACGGCGGTCTGTTCAGCAATTCGAGCAACAATATCGATATTCACTGGGCGAAGGATAACGGCGATTGGCAAAATCCTGTTCATGAAGCGGGGGGAGGATTGACCATCGTCCCTCCGCATACCGTCCACTACTACTCTCAGCCTCGTCAAGTCATCTCCATTGCCAGAGAAATTGTTCATCCTGACACGCTAATGCCGCTGGGGATTATGAAGGTCGACCTCACGGTGAAAGGATTTCAACGCGTGCTGTCCTTCGTCGATTTTACGCCGAACAGCCGTTTTTTTATTTACAATCGGGATCGCGAACTTCTGTATCCGTTCGAACTGGCAGGCGACGAGCAATGGCTATATGAACGTGTCATCCATGATACGCCGGACCATATCGCGTCATCGGTCTACTCCAGTTACAGCAAGCTGACGCTCGTCGGGAACATACCGTACGATGACTTGCTTCATGACGCCAGGGAACTTACCACCTACACCGCGGCGATATCGATCTTCTCGCTGATTGCCGCCTATATCATTGCCGTGCTGGCCGCGGATCGGCTTGTCAAGCC
>JAEWAQ010000036.1 GCA_023391635.1 Bacillota bacterium
GGGAATATATCAAGCCTATCGCGATAGAGCTCGAAGCGATCGATCCGTCTTATCGATTGCTTTCCCCCACGATGGACGTAATCGATAACGATGAGGAATTAGACAATTTTATCAAGGATAACTTCGAACATAACAACCATCAGCAAGGATCGCTGAGAATGGCGCCGCTTGAGTTGTTCTCGACAGCAAAATTAGGTTTAGCAAAACGAGTGACGCGCACAGTTCACTTTTCCACATCGAACATAGATTGTACCAGAATCGAAAAAGGAGGATTCATATGGCAAAGAAAGTATGCGTGAGCCCTCGATTTAGAAGGTTGTGCACCCAATTTGGAAACATATTGGGAGGGGAATCGGAAATTGAAGAAGGTCCGGTTTGTTTCGTCACCCGGATGACGAACTTAAGCGAGACCATCCTGGGGAGAAGAACCCGCTCGCCTTTGGTTCAAATGCAAATGTTCTCGTTCGAATCTCTTGATCGTTCGGGACGCGCGCTTTGTTTGGGAGAGACGGCCGTTCATCAAAATCAGGTGAACCGATTAATCTCGAATCTTCGTAAACGCGGGATTAAAGTCACGGCTCTCCACAATCACTGGCTAAAAGAAAACCCCCGCTTAATGTATATGCATTGGGAAGCGGTTATGAATCCTATCGTGTTTGCCAGAAGAACCAAAGCATCCATTGCATTCTTGGGTTAAGGGTCGGGCAATGGAGTTGAATTCTAAGAAATAATGAGAGGATGATTTCTTTTGGCGCAAACGGTGCAAGCAAGTCCTCAATTTATTAGACTATGCAACCGATTTTCAGCCATTTTAGGCGGTACGGAGCATGAGATTACAAAGGGGCCGGTATGTTTTGTCACGAGAAACAGGAGGATAAACGCCACTATTTTAGGAAGACGTACCACTTCGCCTTTGGTCCGTTATCAACTGTTCTCGTTCGAATCGCTTGATCGTTCAGGGCGCGCCCTGTGCCTGGGGGAAACGGCTCTCTTCCAGAACCAAGCCAATCGATTGCTGTCTAATCTTCGTAAAAACGGGGTTATAGTCACGGCTCTCCATAATCACTGGTTGTTCGAGAACCCGCGCCTTATGTATATTCACTGGGAGTCCATCGATAATCCCATTGCATTTGCAAGGAAAGTTAAACGTTCTATCGCTTTCTTAGGCTGATTACTTCGGGTTCTTGTTCGCAAGCTGTTGATATCAAACATGAGGAGTTGATATCTTGGCACGTATACTCGATAAAGCTGCCGTTCAGCCGCTCCGCAGATTCAACTTAGCAAACTCATTTACGATCCGACGTTCACCAGCAAGAACTCGTCTTGCAACAATCACCATCATTATTCCAAGGAATTCCCAACCAAATCGGGTAGATTTGGTAGCAACCATCGGTGTTCGAGGTGTCACTGGCATTGCGCAAATTCTCTTTAGAATCTTCCGCGATGGAAGAGAAATCTTCAACACACAACAGGGTATCGAATCTGCTGGTTCTGAACAAAATTATGCAGTTACGTTCCAGGCGGAAGATAGAAATGTAAGATCGGGTGCCCATGTTTACACAGTCACAGCAGAAAACCGCACTGCAAATACAAGAGCTGATGTTGTCGGGCCCATATCGTTTAGTGGATTAGCCGTTAATACGAGAACCTAAAAACCATTTACAGCAAAAAGCAACTCGTGCCTCATTAGAGGACGGGTTGCTTTTCCATTGTACCAGCCACTGTGAAAAGTCATCCAGAATCACCTTGCTATTTCACCAAACCAGCTCCAAACACAGGGGCTAACCGTGAATTTGAAAGCTGTTCACCTAGACCGAAATATTCGCAGAAGTTCATGATCAACGGATTCCATTTGGACGGATCAATGTAATTCGGACGATCCTTCATCATCAAATCTTGATCCACATGTATTCTCTCGATGTGGACTTCCAATGCCACTAACGAACTCGGTTCTTCGAAGGAATGGACCTTTACGAGCTTTGCCTCTAAGTGAACGGGGCATTGTTGCACGCGAGGCGCTTTGACTTCGCGCGATGGTAAAGTGGTCAACTGCGACACACCGAACTTATCTGGTTCGAAACGATAACCCCTGGCTGCCTTAGATTCCGGTACCGGATTGCGGCCAGTCAATAAGGTAAGGCTTTCGATCGCAGGGATCAAATCGGTAGACGGCAGGTTTAGCACGCATTCGCTTTCTCTTATCAAGTTCTGGACGGTCTGTGATTTGCTGCTTAGTCCAAGCATACAAGACCGATTCAGCCACCACGCTGACGACATCGGCGCCAAATTGGCGGTTCCGTCTTCATTCATCGTACTGATCAGCACGATGGACGAACCGAAATACAAAATTTTGGGTTCGACTTCTACATGATGTATGGTCATCCATATTCCTCTTTTCGGGGTTTAATGTAAAACCAATGTAGCACAGATCGGCTGGCATAGGTCCGAATTCGGAATGGGATAGCAAGAACGCAAAAAAAACCGAATGCTCATTAGCTCGGCTTTCATTACGGAATTCCAAAGCATTGGTCTGTGTATACCTACTTGACCTGCTCGATTGTTAAACTCAACTTATAATTTCCATACTTCAGCACATCTTCCAACAGTTTGTTTAATTCGGAACCGTCGCTAATTCGAATGCGCAGCCAATAACAACCTTCACCGCTTACACGATGCACCTCCGTCACGGACTCGGTCGACCGAACAAAGTTCCGAAAGGCTTGATGTGCTTGATTCGAATTCATGAACACGATCAGAAAGGCATGAACGCCCAGCCCGATCTTCTCGGGATTCCAACGCAGCGTATAGCCATCGATTACTCCGAGGTCTTGCAGCTTCCTCACCCGGGCGCCAACTGCCTGCCCTGTAAGATGGACCTGCTCTCCAATCTCCTTATGGGTGAGGAGCGCGTTGTTTAGCAATGCTTGCAGAATCCTCAGATCAATATCGTCAATCGCTTGGCTAGCCATTAGGCATCCTCTCCTTTCACGGTGAAAATATATTCGCCTACTTACGCTCATCAAGTTATGTATTGAACGAAGGAACTGATGATATCATCGATAGTATAGCAGACGAACCTTCAAGGAGGAATTGTAATGAACATTCAATTCATTCGACATGCGACATTATGGTTGGAATATGCGGGCGTGAAATTTTTAATCGATCCGATGTTTAGCGATAAGGCAGTGAATCCGCCAATTCCTAATTCCGGTGACGAACGTCGTAATCCGCTCGTCCCGTTGCCCAGTGCGCTGAATGCATGGCTCGCTCCGGATGCCGTCCTCGTGACGCATTTGCATCCGGATCATTGGGATAAAGCGGCAATGCATGCGCTGCCGAAGACGACTATTATATTTTGCCAGCAAGGGGATGCGGACGCGATCCGTTCGTCAGGCTTTATCAATGTAACGGAGATACAAACCTCCCTGGCCTTCCAAGGCGTAACCATTCATCGTACGAGCGGACAGCATGGCACGGGCGAGATCGGCCACAAAATGGGGCAGGTGTCCGGTTTCGTTCTTCAGGCACAGGCGGAGCCTACACTGTACATCACTGGGGATACGATTTGGTGCGAAGACGTAATGGCGGCACTGGATACCTATAAACCCGATATGACAATTGTCAATGCGGGCGGGGCAAGATTCGTAGTCGGCGATGCGATTACGATGGATGAAGAAAACATCATTAAGCTTATCGGATATGCACCGTATACTCGAATCGTTGCTGTTCATATGGATACGATCAATCATTGCCATGTCACTCGGGAGGTGCTGCGGACTAGGCTCGCCGCTAATCATTTGCTTAACAAAGTTGATATTCCAGAGGACGGCGAATGGCTTTGAACTATCGAACAAATCATGAGGAGATTGTGAATATGGAACGGAATCGTCAAATTCGACTTTTCAGTCGTCCAAATGGTGAGCCGAGTGAATCCAATTTTGAGATGGTGGAGGAACCTATTATTCGGCCGGTAAAGGGAGAAATATTAGTTCGCATTCTTTATCTCTCTGTAGATGCTTATTTGCGTTTTTTTATGAGCGAAGTTACTCCGTTATTTCCCCCGCATCCGCTTAATGAAGTATTTGGTGGCAGTGCGTTAGGGGAAATCATGGAATCGAATGATCCGAAATTTGAAACTGGGGATATTGTTCTTGGTAATTTTGGCTGGCAGGAATATGCGATTGCACAAGGTGACGAAGTGCAACGAGTCGATTCAGCGATATCTCCAATTTCCTCGTCACTTGGTTTACTTGGCACGACCGGATTAACCGCATATTTCGGAATGGTGGAAATAGGAAAGCCTAAGGCGGGAGAAACCGTTGTCATTTCAGGAGCAGCCGGAGCAGTCGGAATTGCTGCCGGACAGATCGCTAAGTTGAAAGGATGCCGGGTTGTAGGCATCGCGGGATCGGAACGCAAGTCGCGTTACTTGATCGATAAGATCGGATTTGATGCAGTCGTCAATTACCGATCTGTATCTAATTTGAAAGAAGCCATTCAAAAAGCTTGTCCGAATGGAGTTGATGTTTATTTCGACAATGTGGGAGGAAACGTAACCCATGCGATCCTTTCGCATTTAAACAGATATGCCCGAGTTGCAGTATGCGGACAAATATCCCAATATAACGAAGGATCTTTGGATATCCCGTCAAATTTACCGTTTCAAATATGGAAAACAAGCGCACGAATTCAAGGTTTCATGCTATATGATTATCATCATTTATTTGGTGACGCGCTAAACCAAATGATTCAGTGGTACAAAGAAGGCAAATTGAAAAATGATGAACACGTGGTCGAAGGAATTGATCAAGCACCGATGGCCTTAATGGGACTTTTCAATGGTGAAAATATTGGGAAAGTCGTTGTTAAGCTTACTTGAACGGTGCAAAGAGGGCCGCAACAGGCCGCCAGTTCCGTTACAGCCTGGCGTCCGCCCGCAGCGGATTGCGACGCTCGAGCCGTCGGCTCGCCGCAAATATGGCCAACGCCAGCACAATCATCGCCGCCGAGAAATAACCCACATGCGCGACTGTATCGAAGCGGACGACCGCTCCCCCCGGCAAACGCACCCAACGCACTGCCCAGGTAGAGGGCCGAAGCGTTAAGCGACAGAACCAGGCTGGAAGACGAGCCCGACAAGCCGATAAGGCGGTGTTGCTGCGCCGGATTAAACATATAGCCGCTCAATCCGTACAATGCCAGGCTGGCGACGGCTGCAGCCAGAATGCCCGGCCGGCCGGCCCATAGATCAAGCACGGACAGCAGCAGCAGCGAGGCAGTAAGCGCCGACAATGCGATCAGGATAGCCCGATGCGAGCCAAGCCGATCCGCGACGGAGCCCCCCAGTCGAACGCCGATAAAGCTGGCGATGCCGTAGAAGAACAGAACCAGACTAATCGCCCGGCCGGCCGCCCCGTATCCGGCGAATAGTTCGGTGACGTATGTGAAGAAGGAGAATATGCCGGCACCCCAGACCAGCGTCGTCAGCAGCGCGACCAGAACCTCCGACCGCTTCAGCAGAGATAGCCGTTCTCGCAGCGTGGCCGATCCGGGCGATGGCACCTCGGGAAACAACAGTCGGATAGCGACGGCGGCTAGCATCGCCAATCCGGCGACAAACCAGAACGTTGCGCGCCAATGGATGGTCAGCGCTATCCATGTGCCGAACGGCACGCCTGCAATAAGCGAGATGGTATTGCCAGCGATGACGATCGAGAGCGCGCGGCCCCGCTTCTCCGGTGCTGTCAAAGCGGAGGCAACCGCTATGGCCATCGGCCCAAACACCCCCGCCCCGAGCGCCGCCACGACCCGGCCGGCCAGCATCGCCCCATAAGACGATGAGAGGCCGCAAAGCGCATTGCCGATCGCGATCAGCAGCAGCGCTCCAATCATCAACTTCCTTCGCTCCATCTTTCCGGTCAGCGTCGTTATCACCGGTGAAGAGAATGCATAGACTAGCGAGAACACCGTCACCAATTGGCCGGCCAGCGCCGTCGTGACGTGCAGCGCGGATGCCAGCGTCGGCAGCATCCCGCTAATCATGAAGGCTTCCGTGCCTATGGCGAACGAACCAAGCGCCAGCCACCAAATTCGATGGTTCATAAACTTCATCCCTTTCCTTCGTCGGCTTTTTCACCGCTCAATATTACTATTTCAGTTACATTGAACGACGTGAAAAGATTTGGCCGCAGGCACAGATTCGAGGCTTGCGCCTGAAGCAGCAAACATATCCGCTCATTGTAACTGAATGAGTTGCCTTGATAGGCGTGAGAAGACACGGATGCGCCGTCCTGCGAAGGATCAAACCCTCCGTCCGCTTCGACATCCGTTCGACATCAACGCTTCCCGTTCGCCATTGAAGATACGACCAGATTGGCAATCGACACGCCGGCCAACCGTTCCTTCATGGCGCGTTCGCTCTCATCGTAGACGTCCTGCAACGCCGGCTGTATCCCTTGGCCAATGACGCAGTTGAAGTTTGGCATGGAATGGTGAAGCTCGAACAGCGGAGTCTGCACGACGGCTTCGTATACGTTAAGCATGCTGATCGCCTCCGGGCGGCGAGCCAGTTTCCACCCTGCCCCAGTCCCACCATGCTGCACCAGCACCAACCCCGCCTTGGCGAGTTGGCCCAAAATCCGGCGCAGAAAAACCGGGTTAGTATTGACGCTGTTGGCAATGCGATCCGAGGGCAGGAACTCGTCTTTCTCATCCGTCATGAATGCCAGCCACGTCAAAATATGAAGCGCAACCGTGTATCTGCTGACGACTGTCATCTTCGGCCCCCCATTCAATATAACCATTGTAGTTCTATTGGATTTCGCTGTCAATGTTGACCTGACGGGATTGCTGAATCGTAGAGGTTTTAGCGAATGAAAGCAGTTGAAGAGTTGTTAATGGCGGTTACCCTATATGAAAGGTAGTGGTTGGGGACGTATTGTCCATGTATCGTCGGAGAAAGCAGAATTGCTGTGACAACTTTAGTTTTCTGGAGTTATGACGATATAAATAGCTTATTAGAGACGGTGATCAAAGCAGGAAAAAAATTGTCCCTGTTTCTGATGAGATAAAAAACAAGCTTATTGCTACTGTAAAACGGCAATTCTTAACAAATGGGACGGCGGTATCGACAAATATTTACTAAATCGACTAACCTGCTATAGGTCTGCCCATTCGGCAAGAGTATTTCGGACAGACCATCGTGTATTACTTTTATACCAATAGGTAGCGAATCAATCCCAATATAGCAAAACAAAATAGAGACGTGCCAGATCCTATGCCGGTAATTGCACTGTTGGCAACGCCCATTTTTTTGGATAGCCATGGTGATAATACCGCAATTGCTATCATAAGTACCGCTAAAATATACAAACTGGGGTCTTTAAAGATGTTTACTAACCAGAAAAAATGAACTCCTACGATAAAAGCAATCCACGGAGCAACATAATCCTTTTTTTTACTTCGAATCAACAAGAAAGCGCCGAGTCCCGCTATAAAAAATTCAGTGTAGAAAACAATTAGGTAATTTTTATATGTGTCCTTTTCTGACAAAGTAGTAGCCGCATCCCAGTGCGTCACACTTAAGTACACGCCTATCAAGCATACTAACAACGCAATTCCGGAAGCAACTCCAATATATTTCCGCCAATTTTTCCTAGGATTCTCCTGAGACCATCCGAACCATACAAAACTGAACATTCCGAAAATCGCTGAGTACATCACATAGTCCCTTATATATTCCGTTTCCATATTCAATCCTCTTCTATTTTTATTTTTTTAAACCAATCTGGCCGTTTGTTAAACAAATACAAATATTACTCTCCATGAATAACAAAGACAACAGTTAGCCGGATTTTCAGCTGCAGAGATGGGTTTGAGACCGTTTTAGAGTACGCAAAAAAGAGACAGACGCGCTGTCCACAATATCCATCTGTGCAGCAGGGATATCCTAAAATGGGCAGTCCGATTCCGTTTTGCTCCGCACGCAAGCAGAGCCTTTGTTCACTATTTAATTAGTGGCACAAAGCGACAAAACGCAATCTGACATAATTAATAACACCCATCGTTAGGACAACCCTCCGTTCCTTGAATTGAATCTATATTAGCACACAATATGGCGGGCTACATCACCGCTCCTTTATTATTGTATGAAATTACTTAATAAGTAATTGACATTATTGTACGTCGTACAGTATTATGAATCCAAGAGGTGATCAACCATGGCTCCGTCCGATGAACTGCTATCCGCATTCGAAGTGGAATTGAAACGAGGTACACTCACGCTGGCCGTACTAAGCCAATTGCAGACGCCTAAATACGGCTATTCCCTTCTCCAGGATCTCGTCGACAGGAACGTCGACATCGAAGCCGGTACTTTGTATCCGTTATTGCGGCGACTGGAGAAGCAAGGCATTTTGACGAGCGACTGGGACACGGCTGAAAGCCGTCCACGGAAGTACTACACACTCAGCCCGACCGGCAAGCAAATATTCGAGAAGCTGTGCGACAACTGGCGAAGCATGACCCGCCAAGTCAATCAATTATTAGGAGGCGAAGAGGATGGAAGTCATTGATCGTTATGTGTATGCTGTCACCAAGCGGTTGCCGGAGAAGTCGAGGGCAGAGGTGGAACGCGAGCTCCGGGCGAGCATCGAAGACATGCTCCCCGACTCCTACGAAGAAGCCGACGTTCATAAAGCGTTGTTGGAGCTAGGCAATCCGGCCGAGCTGGCGGAGCAATACCGCGAGACGAAGCGGTTCTTGATCAGTCCGGCGCTTTATGGCAGCTATATCTACGTGCTCAGGATCGTTTTGATCGTTATCGCGATCGTCATCCCGATTGCGGCCTTCGTGACTGTGCTGACGGACGCCCAAGAATACGGGCCGATCGATTTCATCGCCCGAATGTTTGTCCAAACGATCGCGATGGCTTCCCAAGCTATCTTTACAGCGTTCGGTATCGTCACGCTGGTCTTCACCTTCATGGACCGTGCAGACAAGAAGTACGCGCAATGGCCTTATACGGGCAAGCCATGGGCCATTAAAGACTTGCAGGAAGTTCCCGCGTCGCACACCCGTTCCATAGCCAAGAGCGAATCGATCTTCTCGATCGTTACCAGCGTCTTCTTCGGCCTTGCGATTTGCTTCTATCCGGAATTACTCGGTTGGTATTCGAACGTCAACAGCCATTGGAGCATTGTACCATTGTTCAACGAATCGGAGCTTCGCGCTTACGTCCCGTTTCTGTTAGCCTTGACGGCGTTCAGCGTTATACTTGCGACGCTCAAGCTGATTCAACAGAAATGGACCGTGCGCCTCGCTTGGCTCAACGTCCTGTTTAGCATCTGTAACATTGCGTTTGTTTGCGCCTTCTTGTTGAATGCCAACGTGTTCTCCAATGCCTTCGTTGCGACATTCGCGATGAACGTGGACGCCGATCATGATTCTTTCGAGAGAATATGGGAGCTGAGCATGTACGGCATTGCGGCATTAAGCGTGATGATATTGGCGTGGGACGGCATCAACGGCCTATTAAAGGCCAGAAAATAAGAGAACAATTATAAACCCGCTTCAGTCACTAGACCGAAACGGGTTAGTATATTAGTTGTATCGTTACTGGGCACTCGCCGTTGAAGCAATCAATTTCAGGCCCAGAAGTCCCATTACTCCCGCTGCAACTCGATCGATCCAGCCCTTATAGCGGGAATACACCTTGCGCGGCGCCGCTGCGGAAAGCATAACCGCGACAACAGTATACCAGCCTGCTTCGATCACAAAAACACAAGCAAGAAGCAATACTGCGTATGCAATTGGAAGATGCTGCGGAAGCATGGCAGCGAATACGCTGCCGTATACGATTGCCGTCTTGGGGTTGCTCAATTGCGTTGTAAGTCCCAGCAAAAATGAGCTTCCCCGTGCAGTTCCTCTTGTTGGGGCCGTTTCTTGAAAATGCAGCGGTCGGGACGAGCTTCTCCAAATCTTATACGCAAGATAGAGAAGGTACAAACCGCCGAATAATTTCAAAGTCGCATACACCCAAGGAACCGCGACAAGTACGGCTTGAAGCCCCATTAAACCGAGGACCGCGAATGCGACTCCCCCGACGCCCATGCCGAGCGCTGCGAAAACACCTTCCGGTCTTGAGTAAGCAACCGATCTTTGAGCGATGAAGACGAAGCTGGGACCTGGGCTGATGACGCCGACCATGAGCGCGATTAAAACTCCGGATAACGAGACGAAAAAAACCATCTGGCACCTCCATTGTAATGAAACCATTCGGTGACCCTGAAAGTATTTTACGGCTGGTGCCGAAGTTCCCGCAACTATTTTCTTAAAGCTCAAGTTTTCAACAAGAAGAACACCCGAACCTCCAGCGCCTTGAACGGCAAGCGCCACCTGATGCGGTCGATTGGCATCTCTCGCTCCCCGATCAGATCTCGGGCGCAGCCGTACGGGTCGCCGTGGAACCGGATGTCCCCCTCTTCGGGCTGCGATCCGTTGTTGATCAGAATGAGGATGTCTTCCTTGCCATCGCACAACAGCAGACTGCCCTGAATGCGCAGATTGCCCGTGGAGACGGGAATCGCAACGCCGAGATCGCGCACCAGATCCAGCACGATCGCCTCGATCCCTGCCTTCGATCCAAGACCGGGCCTTCCGCTCTCGCCCTCTTCTCCCTGCTCGTCCGCTTCGTGCCGGGTCAGTTCGTCACCCATGCTTTCCTTCAGCGCGTAGGCGTGCCCCAGGTTTACTCCGCTGATGAGCGCACTCCCTTTGCCGAACCGGTGGCGGAGCAGCGCCGGACCGCTGCCGTCCGCATACTCGGCCATCGTCTCCGCGCCGGCGGGCCGGAATGTTTCCTTCAGCCTGCCGTTGGTCAGCCGGATCGTGCGGCCGCGGTACACGAGTGATGTCACCGTTTCGTTCCGGATATCGGCTTCCCCACATCCGAACACCTCGGCGAAGCCGCCGCCCGGTACGGCTTTATCGAGCATCAGCGCGTCGTCGAACGCGGCGAAGTACGGATCGGACAAAATGCAGCCGCCATCTCGCACATATTCGCGCAGCGCCTGCTTGGCGGCGGCGTGGATTGCCGCGGGTTGCGGCACAACGATCAGCTTGTATCGCCGCAGCTTTGCCGGCTCGAGAAATTCCTCGTGGACAATATCGACCGGCACGTTCCGCTCCCACAGCATCCGGTAGTAGCCGCTGACGCAATCGATCGAGAACGTCGCGCTGCGATGATCGCACCAGTCGGCAAGGTAGGATTGCAGGCTGTACAGCAATGCTACTTCCGCCGGCGCACACTCGGCAGTACTGAAACGATCCGCATGGTGGTTCAACAATCGTCCGATTTCCGCCACGGCAGCCAGTCGGTCCGTCGGTTCCCCATCGTACCCGGTCAGGCCGAAGCCTCCCATCTCATGCCCGTGCGCTTCCTTGCGGTATTGCCAGTACAGCACCCCTTTTGCGCCGTGGCGGATCGATTCCCACGTCCAGATCGCGAGCTCCTCGGGCCGGATGGCGCCTTTGCGGCCGAAGCCGCCGGCATGGTCGCCCACGCCAAGCTCCGCCTGCCAGAACTCCTTGCCGCCCGCCGCCGACCGGGCCGCGTCGGTGGAGAATCCCAGTAGACTGCTGCTGTCCGCTCCGTGCGGGAAAGCGCTGAAGCCCCACTTGTCGAATGGCATCGCGTTGCGCCAGTCGTCGAACGCCATGCCGCCGAGGTTGGCGCACGTGATCGAGCCGCCGCCCCACGAATGGGCGATTACCGGCCGGGAGTCGTGGCGGCGAATAACCTCCGTCCGCCAGGCGATCTCCTCGACCAGATTGTCGATCAGAAACATCCGGTAGTCGACGACGTCGCGGTAACCGTACCGCCACGTGACCGGCCGGACTTCCTCCCATTCGTTGTGATGCTTGCCCCAGGCCGTGTTCAGCGCGCCGAGATCGCCGTCGTATTTCGCTTGCAGCCACAGCCGGAACTTGGCGCGGGTGACGTCGTTGAACGCCAGCGGAATGCGATCCGGCGCGGCGAAGTCAATGACGTTGTGCGGTTCGTTCATCGGCTCCCAGAACGCGACCTCTTCCCTGACGGCCAGCCGCTTGACGACGGCCGTCAGGAAGCGTTCCTCCAGCGCGCGCACCTCTGGATAATCGTAATTCAGGCCGGGCCAGCCGCCGGACGGCGTGCTTGTGCGGGCGGAAGGCTCGAACGGCCGGCCGGCCGCATCCACGTAATAATACTGCGGATAGCGCCGCACCATCCATTCCGGCGTCCCTTGGAGATGAAACAGGTAACCGACTTTGAGCCCGTGTTTGGCGACAAGGTCCGCGAACGTGTCCAGATAAGTCCAGTTGAACACACCGTCGCCCAGCTCCAGCACGTTCCAGACGAGCCAGGCGCGGATCGTGTTGAACCCGTGCGCCTTCATGGCAGCCAGATCGCGGTCCCAGTCCTCCATCCGAGGCGTCCACGAGCGCAAGTATTGACTGCCGAATACAAACATGCCGTTCTCTCCTGACATCAGGTTCTTTGAGCGCAGCTCCAAGCCGCTTCGCAACGACGTCCGAGCGTTATTGGGCCGACTGCTTCAGTTTGAACTGTTCGCCGTATTCGCGCATCATGTTCATGACGGTCGCGTCCTTCTTCAACCGGTCGACATAAGCGTCCCATTCCTCGATGCCGCTTTTGCCCACGATCACTTTCGTTATGTTCGTATCCATATCCTTGAGAAGATCGGCGCTGCGTTTGGCGAACGTGTCGGAGACGAGGCCGACGAACGGATCGGGCTTGGAATTGTCGAAATACGCGTTCGTCTTCGCCTTCAGCTCGTCCAGCCATTCGCCGGGCATATCCGCGAACTTCTCGATTTCGTTATATTGGTTGTAAGTGTTGACCAACACGTAGACCGTGCCGCCCACGTCGCGGTTCAGCGCTTCGCTGTCCACGACCGGCACGCCGTTCTCTAGCTTGTGATGCACGCCTTCGAGACCGTATTTGCGCAGGTCGTTCAGCCCCTGGCTGGCCGACTGGTCGAGATACTGCAGAATCCGCTCCACCTTCTCCTTCGGCACCGACGCCGGAATCATGAACGCGCCGTAGAAGGAATCGCGCGCATACTGGGCGTAACCGTCGGGACCTTGCAGCGGCGGCAGCACCAGCACTTCGCCGTTCGGATCGGCTTTCTTCAGTTCCTTCTGAATGTTCCACGCTTCGTGGATCGGACGGAACAACGCGCCGGCTTTGCCCTGCTGGAACATTTCCGTATCCTGGCCGGGCTTGAGGATCGAATACTCCACCGGCATCAGCTGCTCGCTGTACAAGCTCTGCATGTAGAGCAAATATTCGCGGAACGCCGGCGTCAGCTCCTTCAGCACGAGACGGTCCTCTTCGATCACCGGATTTTGCGCGCCGAACGCGTTGGCCATAATGGTCATCGGATACAAGCGCTCAGCGGCCGAAGCGGCCGCGGGCGTCAGGTCCGGCTTCGCTTGCTTGAACGCTTTCAGCACGTCGTGGAACTGTTCCACCGTCTGCGGAACTTCCAGGTTCAATTCGTCCAGCCAATCCTTGCGAATCAGGACGGCATCGCTGATGACGCCGGTAGCGTTCGGGATGCCGTACGTTTTGCCGTTGATGCTCGCGTCCTTCCACAGCCCCGCAGGCAGCTTGGCCAGATTCGGGTACTTCGACAGATCGCCGAGGAACGGTCCGAGATCGTGGAATGCGCCCTGGTTGATCGCGTTGACGATGCTGGCGTCGGTCAGCACTTTGACGACGGTGACGTCGGCGAGCTTGCGCGAAGCCAGTGCCAGGTTCATTTTCTCGGTAAAAGACGGGCTGGTCACGAACTCGATCTTCAGATCGGCGTTCGTCCGCTTCTCCAGCTCCTGGTAGAACGGGCTCTTGTCCACATCCGGCGGCGTGCCCCAGATCAGCGTCTGCATGCTGATTTCGACCGGATCGGCCAGCGCGGCCGACGACGCGGAAGCCCCCTGCGTTGACGGAGACGAATTGCCGCCTGTTTCCGGCGCGCCCGAACTGTTCCCGCTGCTGCCGCCGCAGCCCGCGAGCAGGCCGACCAGACACAGCCCGACGGCAAATTTGCCCAACCGATTTTGTACCTTCATTTTCCTTTTCCTCCTGATCGTCGTTTTAAATTTCCAACTGTTTTCCGACTAGCCTTTGACCGAACCGAGCAAGACGCCTTTGGCAAAATACTTCTGCAAGAACGGATACACGGCTACGATCGGCAGCATAACCACGACGAGCGCGGCCATTTTGATCGTCTCGGGCGGCAGCGTCGCCTGCGAAGGATCGAACGAGACCGCCGAAATGTCGCCGATGCTCGTATCGTTCTGCAGGATCAGCTGCTGGAGCAGCACCTGCAGCGGCCATTTGGCGGAATCGCGGATGTAGATCAAACCGGCGAAATACGTGTTCCAATAGCCGACTGCAAAAAACAGCGCGAAAGCGGCGATAACCGGCAGCGACAGCGGCAGGATGATTCTGTACCAGATGACGAAGTCGTTGCAGCCGTCGATTTGCGCGGAGTCTTCGATGCCGGCGGGCAGCGTCTGGAAGAAGCTCTTCACGACGAAGATGCTCCAGGCATTCGTCATGACCGGCAGAATGAGCGCCCACAACGAGTCGATCAAGCCGAGCTGATCGACAAGCAAATAATTCGGAATGATGCCGCCGCCGAACAGCATCGTGATCAGCACCAGCATCAGCATCGTCTGCCGCCCCGGCATCTCTTTCTTCGTGACGGCGTAGGCGAACGAAGTCGTCAGCAGCAGGCTGAGAATCGTGCCGGCGAGCGCGATGAAGACGGTCGACCGGAACGAGTTGAGGAATGTGTCGGTCGACAGAATGTAGCGGTACGAGTCGAGCGACCATTCCTTCGGAAACAGAATAAATTCTCCCGCGACGTAGCTGCCGGGATCCGTGAAGGAAACGGCAAACACATACACGTAAGGAAACAGCATGATCAGGCAAAGCAGCAGCAGCAGGGCGACGTTCACGCCATCCGCCGCGCGCTCTCCGAACGAACGGCCCGTATTCACGGTCTAGTCCTCCACTCTCGTCTAGTACAAGCCGCCGTGCCCGAACCGCTTGGCCAACTGGTTGGCGGTTACGACGAGCAGCAGACTTGCCACCGATTTGAACAGTCCGACAGCCGTTCCGTAACTGAACTGTCCGGACAGCAACCCTCTTTTGTATACATAAGTATCGAACACTTCCCCGACCGGCTGCACCAGCGGATTGAGCATCAGCAGGACGTGCTCGAAGCCGACGTCGAGCATGCTGCCCATGCGCAGGATGACCAGAATAACGATCGTCCCGCGGATCGCCGGCAGCGTAATATGCCAGATTTGACGCAGCCGCTTGGCCCCGTCGATTCTAGCCGCCTCGTACAACTGCTGATCCACCCCGGCAATCGCCGCCAAAAAAATGATCGTCCCCCACCCGACTTCCTTCCATATGCTTTGCGCCGTCAGCATCAACCAGAAATAGTCGGGATTCGTAAGCAGGGATTCAGGCTCCCGGCCGAGATGAACGAGCCCTTTATTAATCAAGCCGTAATCGGTCGATACGAGCATATAAGTGAAGCTGACAACGACGACCCAAGACAGGAAGTGCGGCAAATAGACGATCGACTGGGTCATTCGTTTCAGCAAGCCGCTGCGCAATTCGTTAAGCATCAAGCTCAGCACGATTGGCAGCGGGAAGAAGAGCAGCAGGTTAAGCAAGTTGATCGCTAGCGTATTGCGCAACAGCACCCAGAAGTCCTCGTAGGCGAAAAAATTGCGAAATTGCGCCAGTCCCACCCATTCGCTGTCCCAGAAGCCGCGGAAAGGATTGTAGTCCTGAAACGACAGCACGATGCCCCACATCGGCGCGTATTTGAAAATAAGCAAATACAGCAAGGTCGGCGCGGCCAGCACGTAGCACCATTGATGCCTGATCAGCCTGACTTTCCAACCGGCTCTTTTCTGTTTGATGCCCATCGCAAACATGGTTCCACCTCCCTTCCTGACCCCAAGTATAGGGAGGATGGAAGCGGCGCGACAGAGGCAGATCTTTACCTGGCGAAAAGGCTGTAGCGGCAACGGTTGGCGGCGTTTCCGACGTTTTTTTTACTTCGCCGAAGCGCGCATCCAAAGATATCTACAGCGTTATTGGCGGTTGGCCGCGCGGTAAGCGTTGGGGGTTACGCCTTCAACTTGCTTGAACACGCGGCGGAACGTCGGCTCCGTATACCCGATCCGCTCGGCGATCGCCGTCACCGTCCAATCGGTTTCCGTCAGCAGCCGCTTCGCCTCCTCCGTCCGCAGGCGGGCGACGTAATCGCCGAAGTTGATGCCCTTATGTTGGACGAACAGCCGGCTGAAATAAGACGCGTTCAAACCGGCCCGCTCGGCCACAGCGGTCAGCGACAGATCGTCGGCGAGATGCTCCTCCATGTAGGCGATCGCCATGTCGATGCCTTGTTTGCCGGCAGTCGCTTGCTCCGCAGATATGCGGTCGACGAGAAACGGCAGAAAACGCGTGCGAAACCAGCCTTCCGCCTCGCCGCTCGTCCGGCAGGCAAGCAGCGTATCCATCGCGTTCATTTGCACCAGATCGTCAGCGCCCTCATGGGAGATTCTGGACAGAGCGAGAAACAAATGCACATAAGTTTGCCGCACGAGCGAGGCCGAGTAGCCCTCCTGCGTGCAGACGGCCGCAAACTCCGCGAACCGCTCCAGCACATCCTGTAGTTGGCCCTGGCGAACCGCCATGACGAGCGCCTGCTCCTGCTCCAGCGGATACGTATAGGCGCCGTGGTAAGGCGTAACGTCCCCGATGTCGATCGTGCGGTTGCCGCCTTTGACCAGCCGGTAACGCAGCGCCTCCTGGGCTTCATCGTACGATTTTCCGAGCTCCCCGATGAAGGCTCGCGTGCCCCCGATCCCGATCGATACGGCAAATTTCAAATGCGCTTCCACAGCGGCGCGAATCGCGTCGCCCGCCTCGTGCGCCTCCGCGTAGACGGCGGAAGGCTCCGCATCGCTCGGAAACGTGAGCACAACGGCTACCCGCGCGGCGTCGGCCAGCACCACCGCCTCCCCGTCGACCTCGCGGGCCGACAACACGTCCTTGGCGATGTTGGCGATGGCGAACAGAATAAGCTGCTTGTCCCGTTCCCCGAACCGTCCGTCGGCGTCGAACCGTTCCGGCTCCGCGACGATGACCTTGAACGCGCCTTGCGGCCTTATGCGGTGCAGTTCGCAATGCCGGACGATTTCGGCCGTCGGCTCGTTGGCGTAATAATGATACAGAAGCCGGGAAAGAAACATTTCGCGCAGCACGCCCGCGTTCTGGGCCGTAAAGCTTGCGATCCGACTTTCCAGCTGCGACCAGTTGTTGCGGATGTAGCCCCATTCGTCCAGCGTACCCGACTCGGCATCATCTCCCGTTCCGGTCCCGGCCAAGCCCCGCTCCAGCTTGTGCTGCCGGTTGAGGAGTTCGGATAATGGCGCGTATAGGCGTCTGGAATTGAGCACGGTGAGCATAACGCCGATCAACGAGGATAGACAGCCGACCAGCAGCGTGAAGCCAATGATTTTCGAGCGGTAGGAGAACAGGTCGTTGCCCTGAATTTCGTTGACGATCGTCCAACCGTTGTAGGCGGACCGGCTGAAGCTGACAATGACTCCATGGGCGCGGTCGGTGAACGAGCCTAACGTCTCCCCGCCGGCCGCCTTCTCCCCCCACCGCTCCGTCGTCCGGAACGTTGTGCCGATCAGCGCTTTGTCCGGATGCGAGACGATGCGCCGGTTCGCGTCGATGACGATCGTGTTGCCGCCGGCTTGCAAATAATGAAAGAAATCCGCCTCCGGAAAAGCGATCGCAATATAGCCTTGCGCTGTCGCGGCGAACAACGGGAACGGGCGCACAAAATAGATAAGCGGCCCTTCGTTGCCGGTAGTGCCCGGGGAGACCGGTTGCCGGGAGAACGTCCAGACGGTGCCGCCGGCAAAATCCAGGGTGCGGAAGAATGCATCCGTCCGTTCCATTTCGTCTCCGGACCGGTAGCCGAACGCCGTCGACAAACTCAGCCGCTGTCTGGGCAAGTAAAGCTCCACGCTGTACGCTTTGGGAATGGTCTGTTTGACCAGATTGATTTTTTTATTCAACTCGAACAAGGAGATGATGTCCTGCTGCAAATCCGTCCGATATGCCGCATGGACGATGTCGTTGTCGAACAGCAGGCTCGTTGTCGCCTGCTCTGCCTCGTAGAGCGAGGTGTCCAACCGTTGCCGCATTTGCTCGAGCGTCTGCATCGACGCCTGCTTGACCTGCTGTTCCAGACTGGCGGACATCATCCAGTAGGACAGGACGGAGCTCACCAGCAACGGAATGAATACGGCAAACAGCCCCAAATACAGCAATCGAAGAAAATATCTGCGGTTCAAGCGAAATTTCAGGAGCACACGACCCATCTTCGCCGTCATCGCTGCCCTAGCCTCCTTCGTTGTCGCGACCACTCAGCTTCCCCCCGCACCTATGAAGTTGTGTTATATTTTAGTTGAAATATCAGCATTGTGTCTACTGAGGATGAATGAATATTATCGGACATGCGCGGCCCGCGGTCCATTTCACTGGTGAGGACGGGACGGAGAGGAATAACGGGGTTTGATTCCCTGCTTGTTTTTTGATATATCACCTGATATATTAAAGAAAAAAGTTAGTGGGTGATTGTATGCGCAACAGTCTGGAGTCCACGGTCCATGAACGGCTAACCGGCCGGCAGGATATGAAGGAAGCGATCTATGAAAAGCTGAAAGAGATGATCATGAAGCGCGATTTCACACCGAACGAGCGAATCGACGCCGCCGAAATCGCCGAGAGGTTCGGAATCAGCCGAACTCCCGTGCGCGACGCCCTCAATATGCTCGATGCGGAAGGGTTCATCAAGACCGTTCCGCGCCAGGGGATTTATGTAAAAGGAATTTACCGCCAAGATTTGATTGAGCTGTTCCAGTATCGGGAGATGGTCGAGCTTTTTGCGCTGGAAGCCGGCTTCGAATTGCTGCGCGCCGATGCGAAGGAGATCGCCTCTGCCGTCGATCGCTTCGAAACGTTTCTCGAATCCGACACCTACGACGGTTCCCAGGTCATGGACGCCGACATTCAGCTGCATAGGGCGATCGTCGCCTCTACGCGCAACAGGGTCATTATCGATTACTACGATAAAGTCAACGGACATGTCCAAATGGCCCGGGCGTATTACTTGCAGGATTTGCTCCGTATCAAGCAGGCGCATTTGGAGCACCGATCGCTTCTACAAGCCCTGGAAGAAGGTGATAAGGAGGAGGCAAAGCTTCAACTGAAGCGGCACCTGGAACAAACGTTGGCCAATCTGCTTGCGATCATCGACATTTACAAAGTTTTTTAGGAGGTAGCCCTTAATCGAACATTATAAAAAGCTTCAGTCGCTAATGGAAGCGGACGGTTTAGACGCGATTGTATGCAGGCTGCCGGAAAATGTCCTTTTTCTGACCGGCTATTGGCCGGTCAGCGGTATCGACTGCGTCGTTTGCCCCAGATCCGGGAAGCCGGTCCTGCTGGCCGCGTTACTCGAAGAGGAGTACATGGCGAAAAACAGAATCGAAGACGTGCGCTTCTTCCCGTACGGGACACTCACATCGGGCGACGTCTACGAGCAGATCGCTCGCCTGCTGCGCGGCGTTGCCGGCGATTACGGCTTGCTAGGCAAAGCGGTAGGTTTCGAAGCCGGCTTCGAAACCGTTGCGCCTCCTTTCAATTCGGCGGAGCCCCCTTTTCCCGCCCTCCGGACACGGAGCATGATCGAAGCTTCCTTCCGCACGGCGGATCTGCACGACGCCGCCCCCTTGCTCTATGAAGCGAGAGCGGTGAAATCGGATTACGATATCGATCAGCTGAAAATCGTTCACGAAATCGCAGGGTGGGGATTGTCAGCCTTCGTGGAAAAGCTGAAGCCCGGAGCGACGGAGATCGAAGTATCATCGGCCGTGGAAGCGGAAATTGCCCGGGCAGGTCATGGCTACAAGGGCATGCAGCACGTCCGCGCATGGGCGCAGTTGATGACCGGCGAGCGGTCTTCGCGAGCCTTCAGCCCTTTTCCGGCATCGAGCGGCAAGGAGATCCGGCCGGGCGACATCGCGGTATTGGAGCTTGCCGTCGTGGCGGACGGCTACTGGGCCGATTTAACCCGGACCCGCGCCGTCGGCTCCGCGACGAATGAGCAGCTACGGGCTTACCGGGCAATTCAGGACGCACACGTAAAAATAAGCCGGGTGCTGAGAGAAGGGATCACGGGAGCCGAAGCGGACGCGGCAGCCAGACAGGCAGTTGCAGAGGCCGGGTATGGCAGCGAGTTTATTCATCTGACCGGCCATGGCTTGGGCTTCAAATACCATGAGCCTTCACCGCTGCTTCATCCCGATTCGCATGCGGTTCTCAAGGCGGGTATGGTGACGTCCGTCGAACCGGGGATCTACCGTAGCGGCGAATGGGGGATGCGGGTGGAGGAGAACGTCGTCATCGGAAAAGAAGGAGCGCTGTATTTGTCCACCTTTTCAACAGAACTTATCTAATTTATCTATGGAGATAACGGAGGAGAAGCCATGACCAGATTAGCGGGGAAAACAGCCGTCGTTACGGGCGGAACGGCCGGCATCGGCGCCGGCATCGCCAAAACGTTCGCCAGGGAAGGCGCGAACGTCGCCATTGTCGGGAGAAACGAGGAGCGCGGAAGGCAGGTCGTGCAAGCCGTGGAAAGCTTCGGCGTCCGCGGGCTGTTCGTTCAGGCGGACGTCGGCGTGAAGGAGGACGTTGTCCGGTACATCGGAGAGACGTTGTCCGCCTTTGGCGGAGTGCAGATCATGGTGAACAACGCCGCGATCATTCATCAGGCGAAAGTGGTGGATACGCGGGAGGAAGATTGGGAGCGCATCATCCGGAACAATCTGACCAGCTGCTTCCTGGGCAGCAAATACGCCGCGCAAGCGATGATCGATCTGGGCAGGGGCGGCCGAATCATTAACGTCTCCTCCATTCATGCCGTGCTCTCGGAGCCTTCCTGTTCCGCTTACACGGCAGCCAAGGGCGGCATCGAGGCGTTCACCCGAACGTTAGCTACGGAGCTCGCTCCCCACAAGATCACGGCGAATATCCTGGCTCCCGGAGCCACGTACACGGAGTTGACGATCCCGATGTATACGCCGTCCGTGAAGGAAGCGCTGTTTAAACGGATTCCTCTGAAGGACATCGCCCAGCCCGAGGATATCGCTAATGCAGCATTGTTTCTCGCTTCCGACGAATCCCGGTACATGACGGGATCCACACTGACGATCGACGGCGGTTATGTGATGGACGGCAGTTTGCCGGATGCGGCTTACTGGGAGGAGTGACGTTTTTTTAAGACTTTTCTGATATATCAATAGAAATTTCAGAAGACAGAGAAATAGAAGGAGAAACATGCGATGCAGGAAAGACGAGTAGATCACGAGCAGCTTCGGGAGTGGTGCGTGGCCAAATTCGCACAGGTTGGGGTCGGTGAAAATCATGCCGGCATCGCCGCCGACGTGTTGATTCACGCCAATTTGCGAGGTGTCGATTCGCACGGTGTTTTGCGAATGGAGCATTACGTGCGGAAGCTGAAGCATCGGGGAATTAATCCGGATCCTCATTTGAAGGTAACGAATTCGGGACTAGCTACGGCGACCGTGGACGGTGACGACGGGCTGGGCCACGTCGTCGCGAAGCAGGCGATGTCCGTCGCCATTAACTTAGCGCGCCGGAACGGCGTCGGCGTCGTCAGCGCCGTCAACAGCAGCCACTGCGGCGCGCTTTCCTATTTCGTCGAAATGGCGGCGCGGGAAGGGATGATCGGCATCGCTATGACGAATACCGACAAGATGGTCGTGCCCTTCGGAGGCAGTTCCGCGTATTTCGGCACGAACCCGATCGCTTTCGGCTTTCCCGCGGGCAACCGTCCGCCGATCCTGCTGGACATGGCAACCAGTTCCGTCGCCTACGGAAAAGTGCTCGAAGCCATCCATCTGGGCAAGTCCATTCCTTCCGATTGGGCGGTCGATTCGACAGGACATCCGACGACCGATCCGCAGCAGGTCGCAGCGCTCCTCCCCTTCGGAGGGCCGAAAGGGTATGGGCTCGGCCTGGTCGTGGACATTTTCGCCGGAATCTTGACCGGTTCGTCATTCGGACCGTATGTCGGCAAAATGTACGGGGACGATCCCGGCGAACGCAGGAAGTTGGGGCATTTCGTATGCGCGATCGACGTTTCCAGATCTACCAGCCGGGATTCCTTTGAGCGGGATATGGAACGGATGATGGACGACTTGCACGACATGCCCCCGGCTCCGGGCTTCAATCAGGTCATGCTGCCGGGGGAACCCGAAGCCTTGCGGGAGAAGCAGCGGCGGGAGCAAGGGATTCCGATCTCCGAGGAGCTGTATGCCTATTTAAGCGGCTTCTAGCAGCCCCGATATCGGTCAGATGTTAAAGAACATGCCTGGTTAACTGATACAATTGGAGTGCGTCCTTCTTGCTAAGTCTCGATTCAGGATAGTTGGAAAGGGCTGGACTGAATCGGGCAACCTTTTATCGTTTGCCAAGCAGTGCGACACCCTCTACAATGTGGACATACGATAACTTTGCAATTTTCCAACTGGAGGGTTTATGAATAAGATTGAAGAAACGATATATGAGCATTATGGGCTGAATGTGTCGCAGCTTGCACCGCAACAAGGCGGCTGGTCCTCGCTTGCCTACGAGATGATTGCGGACAGCCGCTCCTATTTCTTGAAAATTTACGAGAGGAGCAGAGCATCCACTCCGAAATGGACTGCCCTGATCAACGAATATGTCCCGGTTCTGATCTGGCTTCATCATCACAGCAGCTTGCATGGGAAAATCCCGGTTCCTCTTACGACAAAGGACGGCCATTACCAATGCGCTAACGCTGACGGTATTTTTCTGCTTTACGATTATATTGATGGAGAAACAATCGGGCCTCGGAGTTTAACGGAAAATCAGGCGGTTCAACTATCGGACATGATCGCGGAGCTTCACTCGTACGGCGAACAATTACCCGTTGATACACAGCATCTTAAAGAGGATTTCTCCATTCCTTTTGTCGGGCAATTACAACAGGTACTGAGAGGGCAATCGTCGACTATTCCAACAGACGTGAGCGAAGCGTTAAGTCAGTATAGAGAGCCAATGGATCATCTAATCGACGAAATAGATGAACTGTCGCGGGATCTGCCACAACGGCCTTTGCGAAATGTACTCTGCCATACTGACCTCCACAACTGGAACTTGATGCAAGCTGAAGACCGGCTCATCCTGATCGATTGGGAAGGATTGCGCCTGGCGCCCGTCGAGGCGGATTTCATGTTCCTGGTGGATCAACCCTATTATGATATCTTTTTAGATGTCTATCGAAAGCGACACCCTGATTTTGCTCTGAAACCCGACGTTCTGCGGTTTTATCAGGTAAGGCGCAGACTAGAGGATATTTGGGAATGGATGGAACAGCTTATATTCGACCAACAAGAGCCGCATGAACGAAAGAAAACACTGGCCAGCCTAACGAAAGACTTGCAAGAAATGGCCTAACACTTATCGCCGCCTGATCCGACCAGCCTGCTCATTTCTTGCACTTCTTCGCATTTTAGGGCAGCAGCAGGCGGTCGAGTCCGATCGCACTGATCAGCATGCGTTCCTTTTTATTCCCGAGCAACTGTTGGGTCCAATCCACGAAGCCGCCATCGCCAATGTTGTACTCGCGTCCGCCAATCGTTGTTTTGATCGAAAACTGCAGTCCTTTGTAGTAGGCATTGTCAGAAGCTGCTGTATTGGCTTTAACCGTCATATCGGGTGCTTGCTCCGCGATGTGCCGAACGATCCGTTCAATCAGCCCCCCGCTGTCAGTGTACCCGCCATGTGCATTAATCGTTATTTCGATTTCTGACTGATACTTCGCCCGAAAAATCTGCTTGTACACCTCAATATGTTCCCAGATGGCCTGCTTCTCGAATCCGTATGAACCGCTGTCCTTCCCGGAAGTAACCATCGCATACAGGCTGAAATGTGCCAGCATGCCAGGCAGGTCTGGGAACTTCTGCGCCCTTACATGCCGATGCGTTGAAGAGAAACGCACCGGCTCAGAATGATTTAGTAGGTCGCCCGACTTGATGCCGTCCGCAATATGAAGGGCGATTACATTGGTCACGTCCGCGACAACCTCTGTTCCCCGGAGCGCGGAAATGACTTTGTTCTGATCGGCCGGCGCAACGACCGAGCACGAGCCAAGCGGAGCTACAGGCGACAACTGGATTGGCGTATACTTA
>JAEWAQ010000045.1 GCA_023391635.1 Bacillota bacterium
AATTTGCATTAGACAAGTTGAACAAGCAATTGAACCAGTCTCAGCAAGTCGCCTAATTTTTTAAAAACCAAGCTCGGATTTTTGGACGGGTATGCAATTCAAAAAACTGAATTATGAAATTGTCTCCATTCTGCATTACCTTTTAACAAAACATACTTTTTCTATCAAAAGAACTGTAGAAAATGCATCTGATCCGAATGCACTATGGTGTCCGTTTCACCTGTCTGCGAGCAGTCGCGATATTACTGGAGTGTTCTACTTGATCCCCTTGATCGTGAATGAGAACGTGTACGAACGATTGCCGAACAGCGTATATTCCGGATGCGTGCGGGAGCCCCAGCTGTCGTCGCCTCCGACGCCCATCTGCAGGTGATTGATGCGCACGACCGTCTTGTCAGGCGCAGGCAGCAGGTGATGATGGGTGATCTGCTCCATCTCCTGCGGCTTGTAAGGCAGCGCGTTCAGCTCGAACGTCGGCGCGCCTTCGATGCGCAAACCTCTGCCTTGCGCATCTGCAACGGTTGCAAACCGGACGTCCGTCTTATTGCCGCACTCCTGCGGGCGCAAGTACGGCACGATTTGATCCGCCACTTGCCCGTCGTACAAGCCCAGCTTGGCGCCGGATTTACGGTCCCAGTAATTCTCGTGCGGCCCGCGGCCGTACCAGGTCAGCTGTTCGAACGAGGCGTCCATGACGAGCATCAGGCCGACCTCCGGAATCTCGGGCGTGCCGTCGCCGGGATTGAGGCAGCCTGACACCTCGATTTCCCCAGTGGTACGCACCATGTACTGCAGCGTCAAGGCCGATTCCGGAACGGTAGGCAGCAGGAACATCGCGGCGATGCGCACTTGCCCGGGCGTTTCTTCATCCCATGCCATCCGAACCAGCTTGCGCTTCTCTCCGGCATCCCGCCACATGGCCGTTCGTTCGTGATGCTTATTGCCCCTATCGTTATCGGTATAAGCCCGCCAGAAGTTCGGCACGAGCGGTTCCTGCAGCAGCTCGGTGCCGCGAACGCGATAGGACGTCAGCACCCCGCTAGTCTTGTCGAACGTGACGGCGAAAGATGTGCCGACCACTTCCACGGCGCCGGCCCGATCCTGCACGGATAGCTCCGCTGCCGACTGTTCAGCAGTTCCTGGAGCGCCCCCGGCTGCATTCAGAACGCCGCCAACTCCGTTCAAAATATCCCTGTCGACGCTCGAAGTTGCAGCGTCCGCTGACTCAACGGCATTCCGTCCGCTGCCATTTTCCGCTGTGCTGGCTTCGGCTGTCGGCAGCACGAATTGCGCCCAAGCCAGCTCATGTCCGGCATCCGCCCATAACGCCGACTCCCGCAGCTCCATGCTGAGTGTCAGCACATACTCGTCTTCGAACGCGGCATGCTTGGGATAAGCGCCGGACAGATCGACCTGTACCGTCTCGCCTGGCGCCGCATGGATGTCGACTCGCCCTTCGCCCGCCGGCTCGCCGTTTCGCGTCAGCGCCCAACGGAAGTCGTACGCGCCCAGATCGGTAAACAGATGGCCGTTCGTGACCGCAATGAGCCCCTGCGCCAAATCTTCCACCCTCATCGAAGCGTTCTGGTAACAACGCTTTACTTCCGACAGCTTCGGCGTGACCGCGCGGTCCGCGAACACGAGCCCGTTGCCGCAGAAGTTGCCGTCATGCGGAGACTCGCCGAAATCCCCCCCATACGCCAAATGCGTCGTTCCGTCCGCCTCCGTCACCCGAATCGCCTGATCCACCCAATCCCAGATGAACCCGCCTTGTAGCACCGGATACTTCTCGAAGAGCTCCCAATACTTCGTCAGCCCGCCGCACGAATTGCCCATCGCATGGCTGTATTCGCACAGGATGAACGGCTTCTTGTCGCCTGGCCGAGTTGCGTAGGCCTCGACGTCAGCGGGACGCGTGTACATCTGGCTTTCCATATCGGAAGCGGCCTCGTAAGCTCGGCAATGAAATACGCCTTCGTAGTGGACGGGACGCGACGGGTCCTGTTCCCGCAAATAATCGTGCATCTTCACGAAATTCTCGCCGCCCCACGACTCGTTGCCGAGCGACCAGATGACGACGGACGGATGATTCTTGTCCCGCTGCAGCATAGAGTTGCAGCGATCCAGCACATTCGCGGTCCATTCCGGCTTGCTGGCCGGCACGGTATCCCGCTCGTCGTCCCACGGCTGGCCGTATGCCCAGCTGCCGTGCGTCTCGAGATTCGTCTCGTCGATCACGTATAAGCCGTACTCGTCGCACAAGTCGTACCAGCGCGTATCGTTCGGATAATGCGAGGTCCGCACCGCGTTGATGTTGTGCGTCTTCATCAGCCGAACGTCCCGCAGCATGTCCTCGTATTGCGGAACGCGGCCCGCGTCGCAGGAGAACTCGTGGCGGTTGACGCCTTTGAACAGGATACGCTTGCCGTTGATCTTCATCAGGCCGTCTTCGATTTCGAACTTGCGGAAGCCGACACGGCTGCTTGTGTACTGAATGGCCTGGCCGGAAGCATCCGCCAGCTTCAGCACGAGCGTGTACAAATTCGGCTGTTCGGCGCTCCACAGCTGCGGGCGGTGAACGTGGACTTTGCCTTGAACGTCAAGCAAATCGCTGCTGCCGATCGCCGCATCGATGACAAGCGGGTTCGCCAGCACCGGACTGCCGTTGCTGTCGTAAAGCTGCGCTTCGAGCGACATCGTGCCGGCATGGCTGCCGCTTTCGTTCACCAGCTTGGCCGTTACGCGCAAATCGGCATTTGCGCATGCGGCATCCAAGTCCGTGTTCACCTGGAAATCATAAAGGTACACCGGCGGGGCCGTAAAGAGGAACACGTCGCGAAAAATGCCGCTGAGCCGCCAGAAATCCTGATCCTCCAGCCAACTCGCGTCGCACCAGCGATACACCTCAACCGCCAGCTTGTTATCCCCTTCGCTCAGGTAGGGAGTCAGATCGAATTCCGCCGGCGTGAACGTGTCCTCGCTGTAACCGACGAGTTCGCCGTTCAGCCATACATAAAAGGCCGATTCCACTCCTTGGAAGCTGATGTAGACAGACTGTCCTTGCCACGCTTCGGGGACGGTGAAGGAGCGAATATAGGAGCCGACCGGGTTATACTTCGTCGGCGCGAAAGGCGGCTTGAGGTCCGGGTCGTGATCGATCCATGGATAGCGAACGTTCGTATATTGCGGATAATCGTAGCCTTGAAGCGGCCAGTGGGACGGAACCGGTATCTCGTCCCAGCCGGTGGCGTCATATCCCGGCGCATGGAAGTTCGCGATACGGGCATCCGGATTAGCGGCCCAGGAGAACTTCCACGTACCGTTCAGCGACTGCTTGTATGGCGAATCGTCGCGGTCTCCGCGAAGCGCGTCTTCCAGCGACGCATAACTGGTGAATGCCGCATGGGCGTCCATTCGATTGAGCGCGAAAATATCCGGATTGTTGTTCCATTCGGGATATCCGTTGGCGGGCGGCGTGTAGACGAATTTCTTCCTGGATGTCGGTCTGGCTTGGGTCAATGCGGGCACTTCCCTTCTCAATATCACGATATTCATATTATAATTGTTTGCAAGGCCTATTCCAATGCAATCTTTTTCGCATGACTATCATAAATTGAAAGTGGGTTTTGCGCCTATGGACGCCATTTTGTTTCCCGACGTAACCGATGACGATACGCGGTTGCCGCTCTATCTGACAACGGTGGGGCACTGGGATCATCAGGATTCAATGAAGCGGCCCGAAGGGTTTCCGGACTATCAATGGCTCCAGATCGTGTCGGGCGAAGGGGCGCTCGAGGTGGGGGGACAGCGCCTGTCCGTAAAGGCAGGCCAAAGCTTCTGCCTGTACCCGCACATTCCTCATCATTATGAGCCGGTCAAAGGGCCATGGGAACTGTACTGGGTGTCCTTCAACGGCGGGATGGCGGGACCATTGCTGAAGCAGGCAGGGGTCGGCAAATCGGGCGTCTATGCGAGCGGCAACCCGGATACCGCCCTCTCGCAAATGCGCGGCATGCTGGAGCTCGCCCAAGGTCCGTCCCATTCTTTGATAGGCAAGGAGTATTCGAAGCGGCTGTACGGGTTTCTGCTGGACTTGGGAAGCCACCGGGAGCAGCCGGAATGGGCGGAACGCGACCGTACCCGCCTGCAGCCTGTGCTGCAATATATCGACAGCCGCCTGGACTGGCAGATGACGATCGCCGAGCTGGCCGCAGAGGCTGGCGTCAGTTCCCAGCATCTGTGCACGCTGTTTCGCCGAACGCTCGGGATCCGGCCGATGGCGTATGTGAACCGGGAACGGATCAAGCGCAGCAAGGAAACGATGTTCCGCGAGCCCGGCCTGCCGATTCGCGACGTCGCCCGCCATGTCGGCATCGACAACCCGAGTTATTTCGGCGCATTGTTCAAGCACTGGGAAGGACTCAGCCCGGAGCAGTTCAAGCGATTGCACGGACTGAAAATATTCGGGGGCGTCGACTAGCCTAAAAGGGCCGCCCTTTTTGTCCGCACCCGCCAAATTGGCGACCCCGTCGACTATTCACCCTGACCGACCGCCACACCCTTCCCGACAAAACTAAATCCCGGAGATCAGCCGCCGAATAGCAGCCGACACTCCGGGATTGCGCACACTGAAGTCGATACCTATTTGCTAATTTCCGATAGAAGACTATCCGTTACTCCGCCTACGACTTGACGACGCCCTTCTTCAAAATCAGGTTCGCGTACAAGGCGCTTTCGCCCGTGGCGACGACGGCGTAAGCTTGCTTCGCCCGCTCGTAGAACGCGAAGCGCTCCACCTGCTCGAACGGATCGGTCAACCCGGCTCGGTCCGCCACAATCTGCCCATAACGCGACCAGATCGGTGTCTCAACTGTATCTCCCGGAACGACTTGCATGAGTGCCGCCGGTTTCGCGACATAAGGATCGAGCGGAAACAGCCGCAGCACCGCGTCCAGTAGTTCCGGCACGCCATGGCCGTCGCAGCGGATCAACCGCCGGGCATGGCTCGCGGCCGGAAAGTTGCCGTCGGCGAGCACGATTTCGTCGCCGTGGCCCATCTCGGCAAGAATCTTGAGCAACTCCGGCGACAAGATGGGGGGAATGCCGATCAACATGCTTGAAAGCCTCCTTCTAAATTACGACGGTTTCGGCGCTTGTCCCAGGCCGCGGAATACCGTATAGGCCCGCTCCCATGCTGCCCGCTCCGAACCGGGTGCGTACACTTCCACCGGGAATGAATCCGCCGACAGCTGCCGTGCTTCCTGCAGACTGGAGCATTGCCCCTGGGCCATGAACTGCACGAGCAAGTTGCCGATCGCGCTAGCTTCCACCGGCCCCGCCCATACCGGGCGCCCAAGCGCATCCGCCGTAAACCCGCACAGCAGCTTGTTTTGGATGCCGCCGCCTACCATATGCATGCCTCCGTAAGTCTGTCCGACGAGCGACTCCATCTGCTCCAGCGCCTCGCGATACCGCAGCGCCAGACTTTCCAGAATGCAGCGGGCGAATTCCCCTTCGCTCCGCGGAACAGGCTGACCGGTCTCTTCGCAGAAGGACCGGATTTTGTCCGTCATGCCCCCTGGCGCATAGAACCGGGCGTCGTCGGGATGAACGAGACTGCGGAACGGTTCGGCGGCTTCCGCGGCGGCGACAAGCTCGCCATACCCGATCTCGCTGCCGGCCTCGTCCCACTCGCGTTTGCATTCCTGCAACAGCCACAGCCCCATGATGTTCTTGAGCAGCTGATAGGTGCCGCCGACGCCGCCTTCGTTGGAAAATTGCAGTTCCATCGTTTCAAGCGACAGCAGCGGCTCCGGAAGTTCCGTGCCGAGCAGCGACCAGGTGCCGCATACGAGATAGGCGAACGGCTCGCCGGCGACAGCCGGCACGGCCGCAATCGCCGATTCGGTGTCGTGCGTGCCGACCGCTACCGCCGTCACCGCCGGTACGCCCAATTCTTCGCACACTTCAAGCGCGAGCGGGCCGATGACGCTGCCCGGTTCTACCGGATCCAGGAACAGATGTGATGGAATGCCGAGCTGCTCCATTAACGCCTTGTTCCAGGCGCGCTGCTCCGGATGGAACAGCTGCGTCGTCGTCGCCATCGTGAACTCGCAATTGCGAATGCCGGTCAACAGATAGACGAGCAAATCCGGCGTGAGCAGCAACGTCCGCGCGATGTCCAGCTTCGGAGAGCCGGCTTTGCGCATCGCGTACAGTTGATACAGCGTGTTGAACGGCATGAACTGCAACCCGCTCTGGCGGAACAGCGCCTCATCCCCGACCCGCGCGCCGACTTCCTCGATCATGCCTTCGGTCTGCGCATCTCGGTAATGATAGGGATTGCCGATCAATTCGCCGTTTGCGTCCAGCAATCCGAAATCGACGCCCCAGGAATCGATGCCAAGCGTCGCAGGTGCAGAGCCTTCCTGGAATGCCAAGCGGATCGATTTCTTGATCTCGTGCAGCAATCGCAAAATATCCCAATGCAAATGCTTGCCGACCTGGATGGCGTGATTTGGAAACCGGTGGATTTCGCGTACTTGCAGCCTACGCGAACCGTCCGGAGCAGGCGCGAGCTCGCCGATCAACGCCCTGCCGCTGCTCGCGCCTAAGTCGAACGCCAGTGCCGAGGGTACCTCCCCCGTCATGATTGAGGAAATTCCAGCTTCGGCAGCGGCAAGTGCAGACGGTTCGCTCCCAACTGCGACAACGTCGGCCGTCCCGGACACGGTTTTCAAATCGTTAAGGCCGGTTTGGCCGACTTGTTCTGCATTCCCGCTCATGGACCTCCGTGCCTCCTTGCTGGCGATTATTTCATTTTTTGCAGCAATTGAATCCGATAAGCTTCGCTTTCCAACGATGCAATCTCCTCGTACTCCGCCTGCGTCAGCACCTTCGGCTCGCGGATCGCGCTTGCGATCAGATAGATCTTCGCGCTCTCCTCGACGACTTCCGTCCGGTAGTACGCTTCGCGCAAGTTGCGGCCGGTCGTGACGAGGCCGTGATTGCCGAGCAGAATCGTGCTGGCTTCATTCACTTTCTCCACGACAGCATCCGCCAGCTTGTCGGTCGTCGGCAGCACGTACGGAACGTACACCGTGCGTCCGACGAGCGCCGCTTGATCAGGGAACATGACCGGCATGTCACGCTCCACCAGCGTGAAGGCGATGCAATAAGGCGGGTGCGTATGCACGATCGCCCCGAGCTTCGGATTTGCACGATAGGCGTATAGATGCATCAGCACTTCCGAGGACGGACGAAGGCCGATATCCGTTACGTCGCCTGTCGCCACGTCAACTTCCACCCACTGCTCCGGCTCGATCTCATCCAGCGCGAAGCCGCTTGGGGACAAGTACATCTTGCCCTCGTGAACGGCGCTGAGGTTGCCCCCGGGTCCGACGACCAGCTTGTTCGCCACCGTCTTCCGCGCGTATTTGCACAATTCTTCGCGAATATGAGTTGAACTTCCCATGTTGCGACACTGTCCTTTCCATCTCGTAAAAAAGAATGACTCCGGACTGCAGGTAACGATCTTTCTCCTAACGAACATGTGTCCGATTGGAGAAGGGAAATTTAATATGTGCCTTCCGGACCCTTATTCTGTGCGGAAAGCCATCACGATCAGAAATAAGCATCCGAAAGACCCTTATTGCAGCCAGCTAACTGATTTCAAGGCCAAAACAGGCGAGTTCTGCCGGAATAAGCGTCCCCAAGAACCTTATCGCAGCCATTTGGAGGCAGTTTTTCGAAATAAGCGCCTTGGAGGCCCTTAACCTTAGATCACGGTCATGGGATGCTACCGCGCCCTATGCCGATTAACCGTACAGCGGTCCGAAGTTCTGACATGCCCGGTAATCCGCGCCTTCCGGGTCGTTCGTGCCGAACAGGCCCCACGCCCGCGGACGGAAGATGCGCTCCTCCGCCACGTTGTGCATATGCACCGGAATGCGCAGCATCGAAGCGAGCGTGATCAGGTCGGCGCCGATATGTCCGTAACTGATCGAGCCGTGGTTCGCGCCCCAGTTGTCCATCACGTCGTATACAGTGCGGAACGCGCCGCTTCCCGTCAGGACCGGAGCGAACCAGGTCGTCGGCCAAGTGGAGTCAGTCCGCTTGTCGAGCGTGTCGTGCACGTCAGCCGGCAGATCGACGGAATAACCTTCGGCGATTTGCAGCACCGGGCCGATTCCCTTCACGAGGTTGAGCCGGGACATCGTCATCGGCATGCCGCCGCGCGTCAGGAAGTCGGACGAATACCCGCCCCCGCGGAAATATTCCAGGTTCGCCGGGCGCCACGAAGTCGCGTCCAGACACTTCTGCGCTTCATCTTGCGAAATTTCCCAAAACGGCTTCATCGCGGGCTTGCCGTCTTTCTGTTGTTCTCCCGTGCCATCCAGCGTGGCGGAACCGGAGTTGATCAAGTGCAGGATGCCGCCCGCCGCCGCTCCTGAAAGCGTATGCCCCGTCACACGCTTCACCGAGTCCGGGCTCCAGTATGTGCGGACGTCCGCGAAAATTTGTGCCGTATTCGTGAGCAGATAGCCCAGCAGCATGACGACGCCGTTCAAGCTGTCGTTCTCGGTCGCCACCAGATAGGGAGCACGGATGCCGTTCCAGTCGAAGGACGAGTTCAGCATCGCTTCGAGGAAGTCCCCGTTCGGGAAATGGTCCGTCCACTGCCGCTGCCCTTGGAAGCCGGACACGACGGCGTTATGCCCGAGCGCTTCTTCTCCAAAACCGAGTTCGGCCAGACGCGGGTTGCCGACCATCAGATCGCGCGTGATCATCGTCATCTTGACGACCGTTTCCCATTCCTTATCCTTGCGTTCACGCGACGATTGCGCCTGCGGCGGATTGTTGTCCGGTCCTTCCTTGCAATTCTCCTTGACCCAAGCGAGCGCGCGTTCGAACTCCTCGGGATCGTAGATCTCTTCATCGATACGACGGATGAATTCGGACATGTCGATATATTCGTTGCGCATGCCCAGATAATCCTGGAACAGCGAGTCGTTCACGACGGAGCCGGCGATGCCCATCGATACCGAGCCCATCGACAGATAGGAACGGCCGCGCATCAGCGCGACGGCCAAACCCGCTTTCGCGAAGGCGAGCAGCTTGCCCTTCACGTCGTCCGGCACATTCAGGTCGCCAGCATCCTGCACTTGCTCCCCGTAGATGCCGAACGCCGGCAAGCCCTTCTGCGCATAACCGGACAGCACCGCAGCGAGATATACCGCGCCGGGACGCTCCGTACCGTTAAAGCCCCATACCGCCTTCGGAATCGTCGGATCCGCGTCCATCGTCTCCGTGCCGTAGCACCAGCAAGGCGTCACGGTAATCGATACCCCTACGCCAGCTTTCGCGAACTTGTCGGCGCAAGCAGCCGCTTCCGCCACGCCGCCGATGCAAGTGTCGGCAATGACGCATTCGACCGCCGAGCCGTCGGGATAACGCAGATTGTCCGACAGCAGCTTCGCCGTCGCCTTTGCCATGTTCATCGTCTGATCTTCCAGCGATTCCCTTACGCCCTTGCGGCGCCCGTCAATAGTCGGCCGAATTCCGATCTTCGGAAATCCGCCCAGCCAACGCATTCCTGTATCCGCCATTGTGTCGCATCCTCCTCGCGCCCTGTAAGCGCTTGAAATGTTACCGATAACTCTAACCTATCAAGATTAAGTATTGCTGTCAATCCCCAACTTCGATAAGATTGAAAATAGCGAATTGACAAGAAGGAGTTTGCTGACCATGGTGACCATCTACGACATTGCCGCTCGGGCGAACGTCTCCGCGATGACGGTGTCGAGAGTTATCAATAACACGGGAAAAATCAGCGACAAAACGCGAGCGAAGGTCAAGCGGGTCATGGAAGAAATGAACTACGTGCCGAACCAGACGGCGCGCAGTCTCGTGCTGCAAGAGACGCGCAACCTTTTCCTGTTGATCGCGGACATTACGAACCCGTTCTATACGACACTGGCCCGCGGCGCCGAAGACGCCGCTTCGAAGAACGGCTATCGGCTGCTGTTCGGCAATAGCGACGAGAGCTTGGACAAGGAGAACGAATACATCCGCACCATTCTGACCACGCGCGTAGACGGCGCGCTCGTGGCGCCTTCGGGCGATGCGTCGCTGCAAAATCTGGAGATGTTGGCGAGACACGGCACGCCATTCGTGCTGCTCGACCGCGAGGTGCCCGGCATCGATTGCGACGTCGTGCTGGGCGACAGCAAGGAAGGCGCGCGCCGCTTGGTGGAGCATCTGGCCGGACAAGGGCATCGCCGGATCGCGATGATCAACGGCGCATCCTCCGTGTCCAGCGCGAGGATGCGTCTGCAGGGATACCTGGAAGCGATGAAATGGCACGATTTGCCGTTTCGCGAGGACTACGTGCATGAGACGAGCTTTGGGCCTCGCGCCGACTTGCCGGGCATCGAGCGCTGGCTGGATGTCATGGATGAGCTGCCCACGGCGGTCATGGCTGGCAACAACGTGCTCGCGATCGAAATGGTGCGCGTGCTGCGCAGACGCGGCATTGCCGTACCGGAGCAAGTGTCGCTTGTCTGCTTCGACGATCTGGGGCCGTACGCGGAATTCGATCCGTTCCTGACCGTCATCGCGCAGCAAGCATATCAGTTTGGCTACCTCGGCACGCAGATGCTCATCGAACGCATCCAGGAGCGGGAGACCGCCGGCCCCTGGAAGAAGATCGTGCTACCTGCCGAATTGATCGTCCGCCGCTCCGTGGCGGATCTCCGACGTCGATAGTAATATATTCGCCGCAGCACCGCATACCCGCCGCGCATGGTGCTGTCCGCACCATATGAGCAGCTTCGACGGAGATCGCGGCGGTTTTGGTGCTGTCCGCACCATGGGAGCAGCTTCGACGGGGATCGCGGCGGTTTTGGTGCTGTCCGCACCAAAACTGCCCTTCCACCGGTTCCGCCTGCAAGGGCTCTAACCAATGGAAGGGCAGCGCCACACAATCGCGTCGATCCCTCGTCCTACCGCATCGGCAGCGACTCCACATAGGCATCCGACAGCTTCATCAGCTTCAGCACGTAGTCGTAATCACCGCGGTAAGCGCTGAAATCGGGAACCGGCTCCATCGTGTCCAGCGACCAGGCCATGCCGTCCTCGAACGACTTGCCCGGCACGAACATGATATCGTTGTTGAAGAACGAACCTGTCGGCATGTAATAGCGCATCCCGAACACGTTCGCATGAGTATTCAACAGGTCGTGCCCGAACGCGACGTAATCTTCGTCCTTGAGCGAGATGCCGAGCAAATTCGCGATCGTCGGCATGATATCCACTTGGCCGCCCACCGTCTGGATTACCTGCCGCGGCGCATCGCCGGGGACGCGGATAATGAGCGGAATGTTGAACCGGGAAATCCGTTCATGGTACGTGATGCCCAATTTCTCGCTCAAATCAGCCGGATCGTTATCCTGGGGCTGCAGACCGAAATGATCGCCGTAAATGACAAGCATTGTGTCATTGTACAAATCGTTCTCCTTCAACATCTTGATCAGCTCGCCGATCGCATAATCGGTATAATGAACGGCCTCCAAATAATCACCCAACTGCGTACCCGCGATCTCTTCAGGCAAAGTCAGCCACTGCTTGTCCTCCGGAATTTTGAACGGATGATGGCTGGAAGCGGTAATCATCTGCATATAGAACGGCTTGTTCTCCTGCTTCAGCTCCGCCATCCGCTTGACCGCCGTTTTGTACAGTTGCTCGTCCGAAGCTCCGAATCCGTTGAAGTTGTCATTTTCAAATGACGGCCTGTCGAAATATTTGTCGAATCCAAGCGCCGGATACAGCTTGTTCCGATCCCAGAACGTCACGTCGTTCACGTGGAACGTCTCCGCCGCGTATCCGCCGCGCGTCTCCAACAGCTTCGGCAGGCTCGGAAGATCGCGGTCGCCATACCCTGTCGACATGGCCACTTTGGCTGTCGGGTAGATCGACGTGTTGGACATGAATTCGGCGTCGGACGTATTGCCTTGCCCGATCTGCTGGAAGAAGTGCGGGAAATAATAGCCGTTGTCCGCGAGTTCGTTCAAGATCGGCGTCACAAGCTGGTCTCCGACTTTCAGGTGAATCGGGAAATTTTGGAACGCCTCCAACTGGATCACGATCACGTTCTTGCCCGCCATCTTGCCGAAACCGGCAGGATCCTTCGTATTCGCACGAACGTTCGGATTGGACGCGATCAAGTCGGACAATTGCTCGGACCAGCCGACCGTTCCCCCTCCCTTGACTTCTATTGCCGGCTTGCTTCTATTCATGGCAGCGGACACCTGGTAGTTGAAAAAACCGACTTCTTCCGCCTGCGCCAATTCGTTCTCGATCGATGCCGCGTTTCGGATATACGACTGGGAGACGAGCAGGCCGGCAATCGCGGCCAGAATCGTGCCCAGCCGCCAAGCTTTGTCGAATGAACGGCGTACCGTCTCGCCAACCGCCGCCCGCAATCCGCGAATTCGCCATGCCAGCCAACCGAGCGCAAGGACCGCCACATCCGCGAAGAACCAGTAATCCTTCGGCTCGATAGCCGCATTCACGCTGTCTTTCACGCCGCCGACCTGGTGCAATTCATTCAGCGCCGAATAAGTCGGAATCGTGCTGAAATAGTTAAAGTAGACAACGGACGCGAAAAAGAGAAAGGATACGATGAGGTTCAGCGTCCATCGCACATACTTCCTCGCACGAATGGGCGATATCGCCTCGAACAGGCCGACGAAAGCGACGATCGAAGCAAGGTCCGCCACCACCTGGCTCCACGCAATCCGATTGAACAGATACTCACGAAACAGCAGCGATTTCAGAAACAACAGCACGACTATGATGAGAAAAGGCTGAACCGGCTTCAGCCAGAATAAACGATTGGAGAACAAAATATAGTCCCGCCTTTGTACGCAAATGTAAAATGCCTGTAAACTTTATGTTAACACGTTAGGGGTTCATGGATCAAAACCGAATATTGGATACGGCAAACGAACACCCGCGTATCCGAACGATACGCGGGTGTCGATGTGAAATATAGATGAATGCTTATTCTAATTATTAGCTGCACCGCAAGCGCAACGCAACTGAATCGTCGGTCAGGTCTGCGTGCCGATAGGCGCTGTCGCCATTCTTTGGACTACGCGGTCATCGTTCAGGTCAGCATGCCGAACTTGCGGAGCTGCCGCCATTGCCGCTCCCGCAGCAGAATTTCCCGCTGCTTCGGTCCGATGAGATCAAAGTGAGGATATGGCTGGCGGCGATGGATATATTTTGGATTCAGGCCGTTCTCCAGACACCACTCTTGCAGCCGGGGCAGGTCCGCACACCCGACTTTGGTCACCGTCCGGCAGTCCGGAAACCGCGGTTCATACCAATAATGAGTCAGATAGGCGATCTCCCCGCCGGCTACTTGGCGCTTCCAATGCTCCAGTTCGCTTCTGTCGATGCCGAACGCCATGACGGTGATCGCCTTCCTCTCCGACTTTAGATATAGCCCAATCCAACCGGATACGGCAACGGCGCCGGGAATAGGCCGCGGAATGACTCGGCCCCCTTCGGCCATGACAGCATTCCCCCGTCCGCGTCGACGCAATCGAAAATCAGCCGTACGAGTTCGGCGTCCGTTAGCGCGACCGGCGAGTCGTTCTCCCTGCCGAGCAGCCAACTGCCGTCATCGCTCCGCGACAATCGGAGACTCTGGGCGCTTCCGGCTTGTCGTCTGTCCAACCAAGGGCGCAGCTGGTCGAGCAGCGCATCGCCGTCCACGACCTTGATCGTTCCGGATGACGGACCTTCCTGGGCAGGCAGCCCGAACCCGGACAGTCTATCGTCCAATTCCCGCTCATGCCAAGGCACGTGGAAATCCAATTCGGTCATGCGATAGCGGATGACCGCTTCAGCCGCAAGCCGAGCCACGATCGCGGGGTTGCCCGCTTGCTCAATGACTTGTCCGCGCTTCTGCGGATCGCGCGGCACGCCGACGACCGCGAAAGCCGCCACCTCGCCGTTCGACTCCGCGACCAATACCCGATGATTCTTCTTCACGCAGCTGGCGAATGCTTCCGCCTTGATCAGGGCGGATAATTCACGAACGCTAAAATCATAGGCTACGTCCCTGATACTGGCAACTTGATGCAAAGTGAACAGATCGGCGGGCGCCATCTCCCGAAGCTGCGCGGCATCGCCGCCCGGCGCTGCAGCGATCGCTTCCGCCGCCGTCCGGTCGATGCCGTATCGACGTACGCGCCCGAACGGCATGCAGCCCGTCCGCGTATACAGCGACCTGCCTCCGGATACGAGCAATAGGGAAGCGCCGGCTTGCCGGATGTGGCGATAGATCTCCTCCAGTATTTCGCTGGCGATGCCCTGCCCTCTCGCCTCGGACGCCGTGCATACCGATCCGAGCGAGAATACTTGAAGCCGCGCGTCGCCAACCCTGAGGACCCAGGGGACGAGTCCCATGAACGCAAGCAACTTACCGTCTTCTTGAAAAGCGCCGTACGAATGATGATCTTCCGCTTCCGAGAATATAAATGGAAATGCGTCCCCCATCGAAGGCTGTTCGGCATCGCGGAACGTCTCGTCCGATAGCCTGATTGCCTCTTGCAACTCTCTGTTTGTAATTCTGCGTACGATTGCCACTTGTCTCGGACCTCCAGCCATTTTCCGAATCGATGCTCCCATCGTACCACAATCCGCCGGCGACATCACTCCAATCACACGCCATATTGGCCCAATATGCAACAAAACACCTGGGATTACCCAGGTGTCGCGCGATCTTTCCTGAAATATAGGAGGATTAGACCAGTACCGGTTCGCCTGCCGGAACCGAAGCTAGTTGTGCATGCTCGCCCGCCGATTCGTCAGAAGCAAGCGCGTATGGCAGACAGAGCGGCACGCCCGTTCGCGGATCCTTCACGATCTGGGCGCGGATGCCGAACACTTCGCCCAGCACTTCCTCGGTCAACACTTCCACGGTAGGCCCTTCGCTGATGACTTTGCCTTGCTTGATCGCCACCATATGATGGGCGAATCGCGTGGCGTGGTTCAAATCGTGAACGACCATAACGATCGTCCGCTTCTCATGCTCGTTCAACCTGCGCAACAGCTGCAGCACTTCGAGCTGATGCGCCATGTCGAGGAACGTCGTCGGTTCGTCCAGAAACAGAAACCGCGTATTTTGCGCCAGCGCCATCGCGATCCACGCCCGCTGCCGCTGTCCGCCCGACAACTGGTCGACCGGACGGTCGCCGAACACCGTCATGCCGGTCACTTCCAGCGCCCACTTGATCACGTCGCGGTCCAGTTGGGTCATCGAACCGAATCCGTTCTGGTAGGGAAATCGGCCGTAGCCGACCAACTCGGCGACGGTAAGCCCTTCGGGCGCCGTCGGATTTTGCGGCAGGATCGCCAGCTGCTTGGCCACTTCCTTCGTCGGCTGGCCGTGAATCGACTTGCCGTCGAGCAGCACACTGCCGGCTTTCGGCTTAATCAGGCGGGCCATCGCCTTCAGAATCGTCGATTTCCCGGAGCCGTTGGCGCCGACGAGCGCGGTGATTTTGCCCGTCGGTATGCTTAGATTCAAGTCCTGTACGACCGTTCGGTCCAGGTAGGCGACGTCCAGGTTCTCGGTATTGATTTTGACCATCGCTAATTCCTCACATTCGTTCCCGTATTCAGGTTGCGGCTTCCGCCAGTACGGCGGCTCGGCGGATGTCCCGTTCCGCGGTCGTCATCTGCGGACAATTGTAACACCTCTGCCCGCCCTCTCGGCAATCGTACATGCAGCAGGAGGAGCGAATCATCATGCGCCCGCCCGGCTTCCACGGATTATCCGTGAATCTGGGCTGCCAGTCGAACGGGTTGCGTCTGCGGGCGTAATCTTCGGCAGTCAATCGGCGGATCAGCACGTTCGCGTGCCAGTCATATCGAGCCAGAAATTCTTCATCGGCAGCCGGTTCATATTGATGCAAGTATTCCCGAATGCCTGCCAATCTGCCGCCGGCTTGATTCCAGATCAAGTCCGGCTTCAGGCCGGCACTGACCGCGATCGTGTCAATGGCCGGACGGATGTGCGTCCGCAGGTATCGCCGCCATTGCTGCTCGAGGAAATCTTCCCGGATGTCGGCCCGCTCCGGCAGTGCCGTCCAATGGAGCGTATCGATGCGATAGCCGGTTTGCATCGTTTCGTAACGTTTTTCCATCTGGAACGTCAGATCGTCCAGCGACAAGTCGAGCCAGCGATCATGGCGCACGAGGAATAACAGCTTTACCAAGACCAGATTGAGGACGGACAGGCCCGCATAGGAGACCGGCATCTTCATGCCGATCGCCTTCGACATGGCTCCGCCGGCCTCGAGCGCTTCCAGTGCTTTGGCGGGCTGCAGCCAATGTGCCGCAGGCATCTCGAAAGGAGGAGATTCCATGCCTGCCTCCGAAACACGGAACAGGCGTTCCTCGATAGTGAAGTCGAATCCTTCTTCCGTCTGCGACACAATCGCCGCTTCAGCCCGTTGTGCCATTGTCACGGCCTCCGCTCATCTTGATGGTTGTCTGTCGATTCTTCCGATGCTTGGCCTGCCTGTTTACTTGACGTTCAGCGCTGTCAGCAGATCGTCGACGATTTGCCCGTTCGCCACTGCTCCGCTATAGAGCCAGCTGCTTGTTTTTTCGAATTCGTAAACGTGACCTGCTTTGACCGCCGGAATCCCTTTCCAGATCGGATTGTCCAGCGTATCCGTCCCTTGACCCTTGTCGCTGTTCACCAGGAACAAGTAATCGGCGTCGAGCTCGGCCAGCTTCTCCATCGTGATCGGATTCCAGTTGGCTGCGGCTTCCGCCGGAAGCCCCAGCTGCATGCCCGATTGTTTGATGCCCAAATCCCCGTACAAAACGGCGCCGCTCGACACTATCTCGTTTACCATATAAAACTGCTTCTGCACGAGCCACAGAATCGCCGCCGATTTGCCGTCAACCGCGGTTTGCAGCTTCGTCTTCGCTTCTGCGATCTTGGCGTCGTAGTCCGCGATCGCCCGCTTCGCCTCGTCGGACTTGCCCAGCAGTTCGCCTATCTTGAGCAGCGCCTGCCGCCAGTCGTTGTTCACGGCATCGCCAAGCACATACGTCGGCGCGATCTTGTTGTATTGCTCGTACAGCCCGTTCTGGACTTGCGATTCGGAACCGATCACGATAAGGTCCGGTGTGAAGCTGGCGACCGTCTCCGGCGGAAGATCGTATGCGATCGTCGGGACGCCCTCAAGGCCGTCAGCCTGCAGGTAGTCCTGAATGCCATTGGCGACCGACCATTGCGCCGCCGGCTTCACGCCCAGGGCGACGAGATGATCTTCCAGATAGCTGGCGATGACGCGCTGCGGATTTGCCGGAATTGCCACTTTGTGACCCATGGCGTCCGTGAAGGTCCCCCCGCTGCCGGCAGAAGACGACGGTGAAGCTTCGCTTCCTTGCTGCGAAGCCGGCGGCGTGGACGATGCTTGGTTGGAAGTATCGTTGTTCGTGCCGCAAGCCGATACAATCAGTACAAGCAACAAAGCACCGAACGCGGCCAGAAAATGGCGTTTCGGCTTGGATGAGACGGTCAGGTTTTTCTTCAAAGCAGGTTCCCTCCGATAATTAAGTATCTCTATATAGATTACGGTTATAATGATAATGATTCTCAGTATCATAGTCAAGCAAACATTTGACGAAATTGTTCGCTCCGAGGCCGTTAGCTTCAATTACGAGCCTTGGCCAGCAAGTACAAAAAGTACGGAGCGCCGATGACCGCCACCACGATGCCGGTCGGGATCTCGCCGGATTTCAGAATGATGCGCGCGATCGTGTCCGCCGTAACGAGCAGCAGCGCGCCCAGCAGTGCCGAAGCCGGCAGCGCCAGCTGATGCTTGGGCCCGACCAGGCGCCTGGCCAGATGGGGACCGATCAATCCGACGAAAGCGATGCCCCCTCCGATCGCTACGCAGGCGCCGGCAAGGCCCACCGATATGGCGAGCAGCATGATTCTTTCTCTCCCCACATTGGCGCCGAGGCCCGATGCCTGCAAATCTCCGAGCGCCATCACGTTGAGCACTTTGGATTTGAAAATCGCAAGCGGCAGCAAGACGAGAATCCAGGGCAGAAGCGCGGAGACAAAATGCCAGTTCGAACCCCATATGCTGCCGGCCAGCCATATGGATACGAATTGGTATTGCTGCGGATCGAGCCGGATCGTCAGGACGAGCATCGCCGCGGAGATTCCCGCAGCTACCGCGATTCCGACGACAAGCAGGCGGGCGGACGACATCTCCCGGTCCTTGGAGTAAGCGAGCGCGTAAATCAGGGCGGCCGTCGCGCCGGCGCCGGCAAACGCCAATAGCGGCAGCGTAAAGACCGACGTCGCCGATTGAATCGGGTAGTAGGATATAAACAAGATCACGGCGAGGCCTGCTCCGGCGTTGATGCCGAGAATGCCGGGCTCGGCCAGCGCATTGCGCGACAAGCCTTGCAGAATGCAGCCCGATACGGCAAATCCCGCGCCGACGAGCAGCGATACAAGAATGCGCGGCAGCCGAAAATCGAACAGAATCAACTCTTCCCTGCTGCTGCCCCGTCCAAGCAGCGTATGCCATACTTCACCCGGAGCGAGCCGTACCTGACCGGTTCCCAGGCTGACGACGACCATCAAGACGATAAGCACAGTCAAGACGAGCATGATGACGGAAGCGCGCGATTTGCGGTTCATCGGGTCCATCAGAACACCTTCCTGTCTCTACGCGCCAAGATGAGGAACACGGGGACGCCGATCATCGCAACGAGCATGCCGATCGGCGTCTCGTACGGCGGCTGGATCATCCGGGCCGCGATGTCCGCGTATACCATGAGCAGTCCCCCGACGACGGCGGAGCAAGGAATGACAAAGCGATAATCCGTGCCGACCAGCATCCGCACCGCATGCGGAATAATCAAGCCGACGAACGCAATCGGCCCGGCCATGGACACGGCGGAGCCCGCCAGCACGAGAACGGCGAGCATGCAGACGATTCTTACACGTGTGACGGCTTGTCCCAGACCGGTCGCTACGTCATCGCCCATGCTCATGACCGTTAGCGAACGGGAATAGAAGATGGCGGCGAGGATGCCGCCGCCAATCCATGGGAAGGACCATTTCACCTGTTCCCACTCCATGCCCGCAAGCCCGCCCGCATACCAGAAGGCGAGGTCCTGTCCGATGCGGTACATGATCGCGATTCCCTCGCTGAGCGCAAGCAGCAGCGAAGTGACTGCCGCCCCGGCGATCGTGAGCCGCAACGGCGTCATCCCGCCGCGGCCCATCGCGCCGATGCCGAATACGAGACTTGCGCCGATCGCCGCCCCGGCGAAAGACAGCAGCATGACTTGAGAGTAGGGAAGTCTTGGCAGGAAAGCAAAGCAGATCGCAAGCATCAGACCGGCTCCTGCATTAAGCCCGAGCAGACCGGAATCGGCGAGCGGGTTGCGCGTCAGCCCTTGCATGACGGCGCCCGCCACGGCAAATCCCGCTCCCGTAAGCACCCCTGCCAAAGCACGGGGAAGCCTGATATCCCGGATGACCAGGTGATGGTTCACATCCTGATCGAACCGTACCCATGAATCCCATACGGTACCGAGTTTGATCGAGATTACGCCTACAGATATCGATAACGCGATTCCGAACAAGAGCATGGCAATGCCCCCGACGAGCACGATGACCGCGGCCAGCGGCGCCGATCTCCGCGCTGCGCCCGAGGGGCTTCCTTCATCCTTCACAATGTTGCGACCACCTTTGATTCCGATCAGCTATGATAACGATTCTCATTTGTCATTATAAGAAATTCGAAGAGACGTGTCTACTCGTCGCCTTCTTCGAAGAGCCGCTCGCCGCGGTGCAGACGCCAAGCGATGCGCGCCGTATGCGGCGTCTCTCTAGCCGTCGGCGCATGCGCAGCGAGGTAGCGCGTACAGGCGAGCAGCATGACGAGCTGCATCCGGGCCGCGAATGTCCCCGGCCTCTCCCCCCAGCGATCGAATTCGGCAACCGCAGCTTCATACATCTGGAACGAATGGAATTCCGCGTCTTCGCGCAGCAGCGCATGCCCGAGCGTGCGCCACAGAGCGCCCGGATCTTCCCGGTCGGCCCAATAGTCCGCCGTGAACCGGGCCGCTTCCTCCACCTGCTGCCTGCGATCCATCAGATCCAGCAGCCGGTTCAAGCGATCGTCTACGCTATCGCCACAGCCGAATGCGCCCTGCTTGCCTGCCGGCCTCGGTGCTTTCGGCACGTTCAGGAACCGATCATGGTAAATGGCGATTGCGCCGTCATACAACGCCCTCGCCAACAGCGGCTCGCTGCTTTTCAGCAGTCGCTCGTGAACGGCATGCGCATACGTGAACGTATGAAGAACGGCGATCCAATCGCCGAAGTCGTTCTGCGTGTGAAACCGCACGATGCGCTCCGCCGCGGCCGCCGCGATCACGCGGGCAATGCCGGCCGGAGCCGCGCCTTGCAGCAGCAAGTCGGTCAGCATCGCCACGGTGCCGAGCGGATCGTCCTGCAGCAATTGTTCGAACAAGGCAGCCTCATCCGGCACTTCCCGATCGCCTAGCTTGGCGTCGGCCACGCGCGCGAACGCCTGGCGTAGCGGCTCCGCCAGATCGATCGGCGCCTGCCAGTGATGCAGCTCCTCGCTGCGCGTCGGATTCCCCATCAGCGGCACGAGCGATGTCAGCACGGCCGCGGCGCCAGGCTCGCCCGCGCAGCGCTCCAGCGCCTCGAACGCCTTGTTATGAAAATCGAACGTGTGCCCTCCGTCCAGATAGCGATGGTCCGTCGCGGCTGCCAGCATCATGTCCGACAGCTTCTCGGCGGACACCCCGCTTCCGATCGCCGTCAGCAGCACCTTCTGGGCCCCTTGCGTATCGCGAACCTCGACGCAATTGCGGTACCACGACTGCAGGCGATCCGCATTTGCGCCATCGCTCGGCAGCGCGCCCAGCAGGTGCCGCGGCGCCCGGCCCGCACTGGCCCGGGCGACATGCAGCAAGCCATGGTACAACGCCAGGATGCGGCCCGTCTTGTCGAGCTTCGGCAGCACGTTCCGCATCGCCGTCAAGATCGTGAGACCCGCGCCCCATCCGCTGCCTTGCGAGACGCCGAATGCAACGCCGACGCGGTAGATCTCATCGGCGGACACCCCGGCTTCGACCAGTCCGACGACCGCCTTGGCGATGACAATGCCGATATTTTGCTCCAGTCCTTCCTGCAGCCGACGCAACAATCTCGTCTGATCTTCCGTCTGCCTCGGCAGGGCATGCACCCATACATCGTCACCTTCAATTCGCACCTCATGCGCCGGCACGTTGTCCGCCCAAGGATCGAGCGTGCCGCCGCTGCAGACATCGAACCGGGCATGGTGCCAATGGCAGGTGAGAATCCCGTCGCAAACGCTTCCAAGATGAAGCGGGAACCCGAGATGCGGGCACCGGTTGTCCACGGCGGATATTCCGTCCTCGTGACTGAATACCGCGATGCCTCCCTTGATCACTTTGGCGCGCTTCTCCTTCAGTTCTTCCAGCGTCCCCGCGTGAATCCAAGCTTGATCCAACATGGCGTTCGCCTCCCCATTCAGATAGTTCCATCATACACATCGGCACCTCGTACATTCAACCCAGCATAACTTTTCGACGGAGAAAAATGCGTTTCGCAAGAAAGGACCGTCAGACAATAACCTGCGTCCTCTTGGCGGAATGGCGAGGCTGAGGCGGGAGCGGGATTAGTTATGATGAACGTGGGACGGCTCCGTTTGCAAATCGTAGGTTAAAATGGAAGTAGGACCAACCATTTCAGAGCTACATGCAAAGGAGCCGTTACAGTGAAGCATACCACAAAATACGTCGGT
>JAEWAQ010000022.1 GCA_023391635.1 Bacillota bacterium
GTCTTGTAATGTTAAGCATGTCTACCTCCCGGGATGTCTGGAATCTGCTTTATTTACGGCTGTTACTCGATTTCGACGATCAGTTCGATTTCGACCGGGGTGTTGAACGGCAATTCATTCGCGGAGATCGCCGCACGGGCATGCTTGCCCTTCTCTCCGAACACTTCGACCAACAGCTCGGAAGCGCCGTTAATGACGAACGGCTGCTCTGCGAATCCGTCGGCGGAATTGACGAACGCCAGCATCTTGACGACTTGCTTCACCCGATCGAGATCGCCCAGATGCTCCTTCAAGACGGCGATAATATTGATCATGACCTGGCGGGCCGCTTCCTTCCCTTGCTCGATGGTCAGATCGCTGCCGACCTTGCCTTCATACATCAGCTTGCCGTTGATCCGACAGTCGCAGCCGGACGTATAGACCAGATTGCCTACGGTTTTGGCCGGAACGTATTCCGCTACCGGCGTCGGCACCTTCCCGAGTACGATTCCCAATTCCTCCAGCTTCCGTTCGATTTGCGCCATTTGCAATTCCTCCTAGAATGTTCTGGTTTAGCCTTCGTGATGACCGCAGCCGCAGCCGCCGCTGTGATGCTGGATCGGAATGAAGCGCCCAGCCCTTGCTTGCGAATGTTGCTTCTCCGACATCGTCGGTTCGCCGTTGACGATAATGTGGGAGATGCCGTCCGGATATTGAATCGGGTCCCGGTAATCCGCCTTGTCGCAGATCGTATCCGGATTGAATATGACCAGGTCGGCCATATAGCCGGGAACGAGCAGCCCCCTGTTGCCGAGCTTGAAGCGTGCCGCCGGGAATGAGGTCACCTTGCGCACGGCCTGCTCCAAGGTGAGCGCCTTGTCTTCGCGGACATATTTGGCGAACAGTCTCGGGAACGTTCCGTAGGATCTCGGATGGGGCTTGCCCGTGACGCATCCGAGACTGTCCGAGGCGATCAGCGCCCGATCGTACCGAACGACCTTGCTGACGTCCGCTTCTTCCATATGGAAGTATACGATCGACACTTCGCCGTGCTCTCTTGCGAGCAGCTCCATCATCGCGTCTTCCGGGTCCATCCCGAACAGCTCGCTCACTTCGAGCATATGCTTGCCTTCGAGCGCTTTCCCGGCTTCGGTGACGGCAGCGGAAATGTAGACGCTCTGCCACCCCGTGGACACGACCAGATTGTCCCAGTCCTCCTGTTCGGCGCGGAGCTCCCGCTTGATCCGCTCCCGCGTCTGGCGATCCGCGAGCCGTTCAAGCGTCGCCGCGATACCGCCTTCCAGCGCCCAGGGAGGCAGAATGGTCGTCAGCGTCGTCGAACCGGCGGAATACGGATACACGTCGCAGGTAACGTCCATCCCGCGGCTCCGCGCTTCCTCGATCAGCCCGATCGCCTCTTCGATTTTGCCCCAATTCGCCGCTCCGGCCGCTTTCAGGTGGCTGATATGCAGCGAAACGCCGCTAGCCTCGGCAATCCAGATGACCTCGCGCACCGACGGCAGCAGGTTATTGCCTTCCCCGCGGATATGCGTGGCGAGCAGGCCGTTATACTTGGCCACGACGCGGCATAGCTCTGCGATCTCCGTACGGTCGGTGTAGCTGCCCGGCGCATACAGCAAGCCGATCGACAGCCCGAGCGCTCCCGCACGCATTCCTTCCTCTAGCAGCGCCTTCATCTCCCGCAGCTCGTCGGCGTTAGCCGGCCGATTGTCGAAGCCCATGACGGAGATGCGCAAGGCGCCATGCGCGACATACGTCGCCACATTTTCCGACGGGCGCGACTTGGCCAGGACATCGATATATTCCCCAATCGTCTCCCACGGCCATTCCCACTGCGTCGTGCCGATGACGGGACCTACGTATTTCTTCAACTGATCGGCTCTCTTCTTCAAGTAAGGCGCAGGCGCCAGACCGCAGTTGCCGACCACTTCCGTCGTGACGCCCTGCTGAATTTTGAATTCGCTTAACGGTTGGTCGAGGATGAGCAGGTCGGAGTGGCAGTGGCCGTCGATGAAGCCCGGCGCGACGACTTGATCATGCGCATCGATCTCCTTGGCGCTCTCCTGTTCGAATCGGCCCAGCCGTACGATGGCGCCGTCCTTGATCCCCACGTTGCCGTGGTACCACGGATTCCCCGTTCCGTCTACGATCTTTCCGTTCTTGATCAGCAGATCGAGCATGGCGTTTCTCCCCTTCCCTTAAGACAGCATTCCGCGGCCGGCCACCGGCACTTGCCGCCATTCGTCCCGATCCCGCAGCCAGACCGAATTGTGAAGATTGACGGTGGAGCAGATATGATTGGGAATAATGTCCAGCGTATCGCCGACATGCCAGCCGTGAGGACGGCTGCAAGCGATCATCCCGTGCTCTTCGTTCATTCTCTCCAGCACGGCATCGGGGCAACCGACAATTTCACCGAATCCTTCCAGGAACAGCGGCGGTTTGCCGGGCTGCACGTCGGTCGCGAACGTTTTGCTGCCCCCGTCGATGACGGCCCGCACCGGGGAGGGGACGCTGACGACCGTAACTTTCACGACGGCAGCGGCATCTTCCCGATTGCAAGCCCCCATCTTCGTCAACATTCGATCGTTGAAGATGTACGTGCCCGGGCGAATTTCCGTTACGCCCTTCACGCCGGCAGCATGCACTGCAGTCGGCGACGATCCGACGCTCACATGGCGAACGCTTACCCCGGCAGCGCGCATCTGCTCGGCAGTCCGAACCATCAACTCGCCTTCCTCCCGGCCGGCCCCGGCCAGGTCCAGCGTCGTCTCACCTTGCAGAATGGCGCCTCTGAACGTGAAGATGCCGCTTAGCTCCAGGCCGGGAAGCGAGGCGATGAAGCGTCCCATTTCGGTTGCCTCATGGAGGGGAATCCCCGTTCGGTGAAGGCCGGTATCTAGCTCCAGCCTGACATCCAACCGGCAATTCGCCTCTTCCGCTTTGCGCGCCAGCAGCTTGGCCCCTTCCGCGCTATCCACTCCGACCGCGATGCGATGGTGCCGGGCCAGCGCGATTACGCGATCGATCTTGGAAGGAACGACGATCGGATAAGCGATGAAGATATCGTCGATTCCCTGGGAAGCCATCACTTCGGCCTCGCTCACTTTGGCGACGGTGATCCCCTTTGCTCCGGCCTTGATCTGCTCTCTGGCGAACTCGGGAATTTTGTGCGTTTTGATATGGGGACGCAGGTCCACGCCATTCTGTCGTGCCTGCTCGGCCATTCGCCGAATGTTATGCATCATCGTCTCACGGTCAATCACGATACAAGGCGTTTCGAGCATACTATCGCTTCCTCCCCCAATGAGCCTTGAACTTTGAACTTTACGTAATCATTATATCCCTGCCCGCTTAGGCATAATATCCAACAGGTTTCAGAAAACGTCCGATTATTGCGGATGAATGGCTTTCGGGAATAAGAAAAAACCCTTCCGAAGAAGAGTTTTGTTCCTACAAATGCCGGGCGATCGTCCGAACCAGCCTGGCGGGAAATTCGTTCAGATCGGTAATGTCCAGATAGCGGCGATCTCCGTATATGCGATGGATGACATCCTTGTCGTGGCCGATCGCGGCGGCGAGGAAGGCCACGCCCTTGCGCTCATATTCGGAGATCGTCGTCTGCATGTCCCGTACGGCGTACTCGCCGGTATAGTCGTCCATCGCTTTCGGCTGGCCGTCGCTTATGCTGATCAGCAGCTTGGTCTTCTGCGGAGCGGCAGCCAGCCGTTCGGCCATGATCCGGAGCGCCATGCCGTCACGATTGTTGCTTCTGGGGCGAATGCCCATCAGCCGGTACCGATCCCCCGGATCGACCCGGTGCAGGTCGGCATAGGCGTAGATCGACATCCTCTCGAGCCTGGAGACGTCTGCCGTATCGCCGTAAATCATGACGGGAATGCGGCAGTGCAGGCAATATTCGTACACAGCGATCACCGCGCGCTTCGCCGCTTCCAATCTTCCGAAAGCCGACATCGACGCGGATTCGTCCACCCTTAAGCCGACCGCAAGCGACGGAGCGTCCGCCGGAGGACGCTTCTTGGCGAAATACCGGAAATCCCGGTATGCGACGCTGTCCGCCAGAAATCTTCCTCCATCGTAACGGTACCTCGCAAATTCGGAAGACGCTTCATGCTCGAGCAGGGGCAGCGTTTTTCTGGCCGTTTCCCGCACGATGGGCAACAATCCCCTGCTTATGCGCTTGTACTCCGATTCGTGTTCCGCTTCGAAGTCCGACCGGTGAACGATGAGCTTCACGCCGGCGTGCACGGACCCAGCCGCGATCTCTCTCGCTTCCCGGTTCAGCTTCCGGCGGAAGTCGCGTTCCCGCTGCATCGCTTCTGCCGTCAACGATTCGGACTTCGCCTCCCGAAACTGCGGAGAGCCATCCCCTTCGAAATCCGAGCGCTCGGAGAAGGTGGAATCGTCCGCCGCCCGAGAGGCGCTTGGCTCGCTGTCGGCGGCCTTCTTCAATACGATGCCCGACTTCTCCTCGCGGTCGTCCGCACGGTCGGCATCGGCAGCCTCTTCGGGGCCTTCGTCAAGCTCGCCCTCGGTCCGCAATGTTATCGCATCGTCCGTATTTCGTTTTTTTTTTACTTCCTCCGAAGCTGCATTCAGTCGGTCCCACAAGCCACGGCTGGCGAGCGCCTCTTCCAGGATGGCGATTTCCTCGAGATCGGTCGTGATCTTGTAGATGACCTTATGATACAGCGATTGTTTCGGATCGGCGCCGCCGGCGACCGCATCCGCCCAGTAGAAGTAAGACCGCATGCCCGCCACGCCTTTGATCGCATGGGCACGGGCCGTCTGATCCAAAATCATGATGGCGTCTGCCAATGCTTCCAGCATCGAGGCCTCGCGATACCCGGTCTTGGCCACGGCACGTTCGATCATGACGTCCTTGGCGGGCAGCTCCATCTTCTCCGTATGCTGAATTCTGTCGCGCAGCGCTTCGTTCAGCGGCTTCGTCCCCGCATAGCCGCGGTTGGTCGTGATGACCGCGATGAAATCCGGATGTCGGCGAACGATCTCGGTCGGCAGGTTCAGGCTGCCATCCGGCTCCAGCGCGGAGTTCAGCGCCATCAGCACCGAGGCGTCGCGGATGACGTTCGGTTCCTGAATCTCCAGGACATACCCGTTACGGTACGCCCTGACGATCTCCGAAGGGTAGAACCGGTATTCCACCTCGCTGCGTTCATCCGATTCTCCCCGCTCTTCCCGATCGCCTGAGCCGCCGATTGCCTCATCCGCCTCCATCTCCTGCTGCACAGGGGGAATCACCGGCAGGATCGCGCCGATGACGTCCGTCTTATCCATATCGGCGAAGCAAGTCACCTTCACGTAAGGCAGCCCGAAATTCGCGGACAACGCTTTGGCGAGCTGCGTCTTGCCCGAGCCGGCGTCGCCTTCCAGCAAAATGTTGGCGATCTTCATCTCCCCGCGGTTCCAGTTGCGCTTGACCTCTTCGCAGATCCGCCTCTCTTCCTCGCTGATCGCGTGTGAAGGCGGCTTGCGCCAGACAAGCGATTGCTCCTCCTCCGTCAGCTGTCTGCCAGGAGACAGCCGGTACCGGGCGAGGTCGTTCTCATTCGTATGCTCCTTCACTTTCAATACCCCATATCCTTCAAAATTCTAGACAGCGTGCGCAGCCGTTCGCCGATCATCTCGCCGTCGTCGCTGAGCGCCTGGTTGAACAGCTTGATATCTTCGTTGATCTTGTCGTTATCCGTGCATACCGCCACCGTCATCGCATTCCCCTGCAGGCCGACCCGGTCGATGACCGGCTCCTGGGAATCATATAGATGCTCGAACCGGTAAGCTTCCTGAAAATGCTCCATCGTCCGGCAGATGAGAATGGACAGGTCCAGCACGCGGTGCAGCGGAAGTTCCTCCGATTGCCGAGACCACTTCTCGCCTGTGTAGCGCCATACTTTGGCTGAAATATCGACTTTGCCGCGATCGTTCCACTGGGCGAGTCCAAGCGACAGTCCCTTCGCATCCGTGTTTCCGGCATAACGCCCGTCGACCTGCTCGTAGTTGTCCGATACGATGACCGGTTTATGCTTCAATGTCGTCGGTATTTTCATGATCAATACCCCCATTTGAATGTTTAGTTAATTAGTAATTTACTAAATTACTAAACAAGTATGCATCATGTCACTTTCGATTGTCAACCCTCCGCAACGCGAAAAAAAAACCATGGAGTCGTCTCCATGGCTCTGCAAGCTGCCGATTACAGCGATATTTCTTTCCCGAGCGCGGCGGACCGGTAGATCGCATCCATCACTTCGGACGTGATCATCACTTGGTCGATGTTCGCCCGGCCTTTGTCGTTCGCGGCCGCGGATCGCAGGAAATCGTCGATCTCCGAGGCGAACTTGTCCGCCTTTGCGAACGAAGGGCTCGTCTCCAGCAGGACGCCGTCCTTGGCCCCGTACACCTTGAAATCGCCGCTGCCGTAATCGAGCTTGACGCCAGCCTTGTCGCCCAGAAATTCCACGAACATCGCGGATTCCCCGATATTTTGCGCCCACGCCCCGTTCAGGCTGATCGTCGGACCCGACGTGCGCAGCAGCCCGGTCACGAAATCCTCCACGTCGTACGTGCCGTTATAATTCGGCGGACCGGCCCACATATTCACGAATGCGTATGCCTTCATGTCCTTCGCCAGCTCGCCGTAGATTTCGCCTGACACGGTCCGAACGTCGGGTTGTCCCAGACTGTAGAAGATCAGATCGAGGAAGTGGACGCCCCAGTCGATCAAGACGCCGCCGCCCGACTTCGATTTCGTCGTGAACGGCCCTCCGAGCCCTGGAATCGAACGATGCGCGCGGAAGGAGCAGTAGACGTGATAGACGCGCCCCAGCTCGCCGCCGGCGATCATGTCCTTGATCCGATTGACGCCCGTCGCGTAACGGTTGACGACGCCGATGTTCAGAATCCGGCCGTTGCGGTCCGCCGCCGCCTTCATCTCGCGGACTTGCTCCATGTTCAACGCGGCCGGCTTCTCGCAGAGAACGTGCTTGCCCGCGTTCAGGCAGTCGATGGCAATCGGCGCATGCGTATCGTTCGGCGTGCAGATCGAGACGGCTTCGACCTCGTCGTCTTCGAGGATCGTTCGGTAGTCAGCGGACGTGTGCGGCACGTTGAATTCGGCGGCAAGAGAACGGGCGCGATCCTCGAGCGGATCGACGAGGTATTTGATTTCGGCCCTGTCGCTGTTGTGGTAATGCTGGACGTGCTGCGTTTTAGCGATCATGCCGCAGCCGATGACGGCTACTTTCATCTTGTTCACTCGGTCATCCCCCCGGTAGATTGGAACTGAAGCCAGCATACCAGAGCTTGCGCCGCGATGATTTAGCCTGATTCGTCTTCCTGTTGTGCCTGATTTGCGTTCGTCGCGATCGCTTGGTATTCGGTCGGGGAGAGTCCGAAGTGAAGACGGAACGCTTTGCTGAACGAATGAATCGATTGGTAGCGGAGCTTGTCGGCGATCTGGGTAACGGTCAGCCGGCCTTCCCGCAGCAGCTCGACGGCTTGCTCGAACCGCTTGCGGTTGTAGTACTCCTGGATCGTCAGCCCGACTTCCTTGGAGAACTGATGGGACAAGTAGGAATAGCTGTAATGCAGCTCTTCCGCCATCGCTCCGAGCTCCGTGATCCGGTGCAAATTCTCTTCGATATATTGGATGACTTCATGGACCGGCTTCGTCACGCCCTTGCCCTGCAGCATCGGCGAATACGCCGTCTCCCGGCTGTCGTGGAAGCTGCGATAAGCCAGCACGACAATCTGCTGCAAGTAAGCGCCGATCATGAAGGAGGAATAGCTTTTCAAGTTGACCAATTCCTTGAATATGCCTGTGAACGGAGCCTCGATGCCGAGCATGTTGGAAACGACGGGCTGCGGCGTCTGATCGAACATTTTCCGGATATGCTCCAACGCAAGAGGCTCGCCTTCCCCTTCTCCCGCGAAATCGAACCCGACGTAATAATACCGGAACGGATCTTCATCGTCCGCCCGACAGGCGTGGATTTCCCCGGGAACGTTAAGCACGATATCGCCTTCCTTGACCGGATGGGACGTTCCGCCGGCCTTGAACCAGCCTTGGCCTGAGACGATATAGCTGAGCTCGTAACAGAATTGCTCGTGCTCGTCGACGACATATCCGCCTCGGCAGCTCAAATCCCCGACTTGGAAGAGCCGGATCGATTCGAACCGCTGCGGGTTCTCGAAATAAATATGGTCAAAATGAAAGTCTTTGCGATTGTTTATGGATTCATAGGTCACTTCTTGGCCCATGGCTGTCACCCCGGATCAGCGACGATTTATGAAGAGCATATCACATTCAGGCTCCGCATGCCGGATGTCGGGGGATTCGTTCCATGCCCTTAGCGTTCAACAGCCCTCTCTATTTTGCCTCTCCGCTCTCCAGGCACAACGCAATCAGATCGTCCACATGCGCCGTTGCCAGGCACTCGATGGTATCGGCGGCGCCGTAATAGATCTTGACCTCTCCGTCGTCTTCAAGGATCATTCCGCCGGGAAAAATAACGTCGTTGCGGAACCCGCCTTCGACTTCATAGGACGCCTCGGGCGCGAGCAACGGCCCGCGATACCGGCCGATCACCTTGCGCGGATCGTCCAGGTCAAGCAGCATGATGCCGGCGCAATACCGCTTCTTCCATGCGGCCTCCCAGCCGTTCTTGCCGCGCGACGGATCGATGTCGACGGCATGGAACGTCGTCAGCCAGCCCCGCTTCGTACGCACCGGCGGCGCGCCGGGCCCGACCTTGTCGTTGGCATACGGGACATCCTCGACGCCGAGCACCAGCGACGAGTTGCCCCAATAGACGAGATCCGGCGACTCGGACAGCCACAGGTCGAACCGGTCGCGGCCGCCCCGGCTGTATACGGGCATCGGCCGCTCCAAGCGCACGTACCGGCCGCCCACCCGCTCCGGAAACAGCACCATATTCCGATTATCAGGTACGCTTAAGCTCAACACGTCGAATTTCGCGAAGTCTTCCGTCATGGCAATGCCGCCGCGCAGCCCATGCTTCGTATCCATTGCGAAGCACATGTACGCTTTGCCGTCGATGACGGTCAAGCGCGGGTCATAGATGCGATATACTTCGTCGTCGGACCATTGCCAGATCGGCGCAGGCTGCACCTCCCAGCGGACGCCGTCGTCGCTGAACGCAAGTCCCAGATTCGTCGTCCGGCTGGCATACACCTCGCCTGTCTTCTCGTTGCCGTAATCGTTGCGAAACACCATTACATATTTGCCGTCATACTTGGTCACGCCGGCGTTGAACACCATCGCCGGTCCGTACGGCACCTGCTTCGGAGTCAGCACGGGATTCGCGGCATGCCGTCTGATGACCGGCGCAGAACGCAGAAGTCCGTTCGGGGAATCGCTTGATGGATGAATGGCCATGATGACCGCTCCCTTCTATCTCACTGTCGTCTCGTTGTCCGGATAATGCCACTTTGCAAACAATCAAGGCTCCGGCAGCGCCGGAGCCCCGAATATTCTTTTATTTGCTCTTATACCACTCGTTGATTTCCTGCGCTACTTCCTCTCCGCCAGCGCCTTTCCATGCCTTCTGCAAGCTGGCGATGCCGTCGTCCGTCACGCCGTCGACGATCATCTTGATCAGATAGTCGTTCACCGTGCTGTCGAGCTTGGCGCTGGCCGCAGCATACTTCGGCAAGTACGGCGAGAATGCCAGAGGATCTTGATGAATCTGGTCCTGCGGAACGCCGTTGACGATCTGGAAGTTGTCGAACATCGGCTTGCTCTTCTGCAGGCGCGCTTGCCAGTAGGTCACGAAATTCGCTTCATCCATCCCGATGACGAATGCGTTCGCTTGCCCTCTCTTCTCGGAGAAAGCCGGCTCGATCGGGATGTAGTTGCCGTTCTCGACCTTGTAGTCCGTGCCTTCTTCGCCGACGAATATCCCTTTGAATACTTCAGGATCGAGCATCGCGTTCACCATCTTGACCACGTCTTCCGGATGCTTGGCCGACTTCGGCACGAACGTGATTTTGTTGAATCCGCCGATCATCGTGAATCCGCTTAGCCCGCTCGGGCCTTTCATCGGAGGGATGTACTCGTATTTCGCGTCGGGCACGTTCTTCTTCAGCGCTTCTTCGTAGCCGGGAATCGACGACCAGCGCGTCAACAGCACGCCCGCGCGGCCGCTGGTGAACTTCTCGGCGGACGTCGCCGACTTGTTCGTCGCGAATTCTTTATCCAGCAGCCCCTGCTCATACAGTGAACGCATGAACGAGGCATAATCCTTCAAGGAGGGATCGCTCGATACGTTGACCAATTGGCCGTCCTTGTCGTTCCATTGACCGTAGATGCCGAATGCGCCCATCAGGTTGTCGGCGAGGCCGATGCTGTCCATCGTGAACGGAATGTTGTTCTTGCCGTTGCCGCCCGGGTCTTGCTCCTTGAACGCCTTCATAACGTCGACGAATTCGTCAAGCGTCGTCGGCATCGACTTGCCGACCTTCTCCAGCCAATCCGTGCGGATCAGCAGCCCGAGGCTTACGTAGCTGACGTTGAGCGTCGGAATGCCGTAAATTTTACCGTCCACCGTCGCGCCCGCGAGCGATTCCGCCGAGATCGCTTGCTTGATGTTCGGCCCGTACTGTTCGATCAGCGGCGTAAGATCCGTCAAGGCGCCGTTCTGCGCGAAGTTGAAGAAGTCCTGCTTGTTCATCGCATCGATGAAATCGTAATCCGTGCCGGAAGCCATGATCAAATTCAGCTTGTCGCTCGGCTTCTCCTGCGGCAGCATGTCGTTCTGCACCTTGTAGCCCGTCTTCTCTTGGATATACTGATTGACCGGGTACGCGTTGTAATCGTCCTTCATATAGTTGCGCAATGCTTTGAGCACCGGCTTCTCTTCCGGCGCGGCCGCAGAGCTTGCGGGCGCGCTGCTGCCGGCGCTTGGCGCAGCCGAGCTTTCGCTTGGCTTGCTCCCGGCGTCGTCGTTCTTGCCGCCGCAAGCCGCCAGAATCGTCGTAAAGGAAAGCAAGAGTACGAGCGTTGCCAACAGCAGTTTGTTCCTCGACATGTTGAACCCCTCCATGATTATGATTATAAATAAACCCTTGACGTTTGGCTTGCAGGAATCGCGCGCAAGGGATTATTCCGCCTGGATCGGCCCGGACGATGAATCGCCGGCCGCCGTCTTAGCCTTTCACGGATCCGATCAGAATCCCCTTGATGAAATATCGTTGCAGCATCGGATAGACGAGCAGGATCGGGATCGTCGACACGATGATCGTCGCGTTGCGGATGCCCTCCGGGGACAAGTTGAGCAGCGAATCGATATCCTGGTTGAGCAGATTCTCGTCCGAAGCCTGCAAGATAATATCCCGCAAATACAGCTGCAGCGGCTTCAGCGCCGGATCGTTCAAATACAGCATCGGATGGAACCAATCGCTCCAGAAATACACGGCGTAGAACAAGCTGATCGTCGCGAACACGGGCGCCGAGATCGGGATGATGATGCTGAGCACGATTCTCAGATTGCTTGCCCCGTCGAGCTTGGCCGATTCCTCCAGACTTTCCGGGAGGCTCTCGTAGTAATTTTTCATCAGCAGCATGTTGAACACGTTGATCAGCGCCGGCAAAATCAGCGAGCCCAGGTTGTCCATCAGGTGCAAGTTTTTCACGAGCAAGTAGGAAGGCACGAGTCCGCCGTTGAACAGCATCGTGAAAATATAGAGCAGCAGGATGAACTTGATGCCGGGCAGATGCTTCTTGGACAGCGGGTACGCGGTGACGGACGTCAACAAGACGGACCCCAGCGTGCCTACGACGGTGACGAAGATCGCGATCAGGAAGGAGTTCTGGAACAGACGATCGCGAATGACGAACATCATATTTTCCATCGTGAACGCGACCGGCAGCAGCCCGACTTTGCCGGATATGATCGCCCAGTTGGCGCTGAGCGATTTGGCGAGCACGTTCAGGAACGGAAACAGGCAGAGAATGCCCGAACCGATCAGGATGGCGTATACGATTCCGATATAGATGGTTTCAGATAAAGGCCGCTTCATTCTTGTCGCATTTCCCAATTTCGTCCGCCTCCTCCGCTACCATATGCTCTTGCCCGTTACCCGCTTGGCTAGCGCGTTGCCGCCGATGACGAGGAAAAATCCGATCACCGACTCGAACAGCCCGACGGCGGTGGAGAAGCTGTATTCCATCGAGGTCAGCCCCATCCGGTAAATGTAGGTGCCGATCACGTCTCCCGTCTCATAGACGGTCGGGTTGTACAGCAGCAAGATTTGTTCCGTGCCCGCTTCCAGCACATGACCGATCCGCAAAATGAGCATGAGCACGATCGTCGAGGCAATGCCGGGCAGCGTAATGGTGAAGATCTGCTGGATGCGGCTTGCGCCGTCGAGCTTCGACGCTTCGTACAATTCGGGATCGAGCCCGGCGATCGCGGCGATGAAGATGATCGCGTTCCATCCCGCTTCCTTCCACCCGGCCGTAGCCACGATGACGCTGCGGAAGTAATGGTTGTCCATGAAGAAGTTGATCGGCTCTCCGCCGAAAAACTCGATCATGCCGTTCACGATCCCCGTCGACGGCGACATGATGTTGACGAACAATCCGGCGATGATGACCCAGGAAAGAAAATGGGGCAGATAGATGATCGTCTGGATCGTGCGCTTGAACCACATGCGGCCGACTTCGTTCAGGAAGATCGCGATGGCGATCGGAATCGGAAACAGGATGACGATCTTGTACAGGCTGATGAACAGCGTGTTCGTCATGACGCGTCCGAAGTCGTCCGAAGCGAACAGCCGCTCGAACTGCTTCAGCCCGACCCACGGGCTTCCGTTAATTCCTTTGAAGATATTGAAGTCCTGAAAAGCGATAACAAGGCCGTAGATCGGCGTGTACTTGAATATCGCCAGGAAGACGAGGCCCGGGATCAGAAGCAGGTACAAGTCGTAATTGCGCCTGATCTGGGAAATCCATTGCGTGCGGTCTTTCATGCTGCCCCTCCCATCCAGCGTTGGCGCTTGTTCTTGGTTCTCATCATACAGGCCGGGCGGACCCGGGCGTGAGGTACATCGTTCAGCAGCAATGGTACATTCGTCAGGTCGGAGGAACGCGGGGGGCGGTGCACGGTGAGCGTTGCGCGGTGTGCGGTGAGGAGTGTGCGGTGCGTAGTGCAGTGCATGGCGTGCGGTGTGTGGTGTAGTACGTGGCGTGCGGTGCTAGTGCAGTGCGTGGCGTGCGGTGTGTGGTGTAGTGCGTGGCGTGCAGTGTGTGGTGGGTGGCGAAAATGCGAAACAGGCTGCCCCGCCGCCGGTCCGCTTGCGACCTTGTGGGACAGCCCGTCATCGCTTGTCATATCGCTTGCCCGTCTTCTCCCGTCGAGTCGCCGAAATATGGTCGGTTTTGGACCTAATCTAGGAAAAATCGATGATTATACACGAAATAGGGTCCGTCTCGGCTCCTATTCACCCAAATGGTGCCCTCCAAGCTAGTTTGGAGGCCGATGTAGAATCGTTAAGCGTCTTTGCGGCCCTTATTCCTGCATAAAATGCATAGAATGATGTGATAGGGGCCTTTACGGCCCTTAATCCCGCAGATGGAGGTCTGCCTGAGCCGGAATCCGCAAACACACCGTCGTGCCTTCTCCCGGCTGCGACTCGATATCCAGGCGGCCTTCGCCGCCGGTGAACAATCGCATGCGTTCCCACACGTTGTACAATCCGTAGCTCGAAGGCGAAGACGATGCATTCAAGCTGGCGTATAGCCGCTCGACTTGCTCTTCATTCATGCCCATTCCGTCATCGCTAACCCGAATGACAAACCCTTCGCCATCTGGCACGACCTCGACGAGGATCCGCCCGAAATGCCCTTCCTTGTTCTGAATGCCGTGAAGGATGGCATTCTCGATGACCGGCTGGATCGACAGCTTCGGAATGAGCCGGTCAGCCAGCGCCGCCGGGAACTCCACCGTATAGTCGAAATTGTGAAACCGCTGTTTCTGGATTTCCAAATACGCCTTGGCGAGGTTCATCTCGTCTTCCAACGACACGATGTCCTTGCCTTTGCTCAGCGTCAACCGGAAATATTGCGCCAGCATGTTCAGCATCCGGCTGATGTCGTGCGCCCCTTTGGTAAGCGCCATCCAGTTGATCGTGTCGAGCGCATTGTACAGGAAATGCGGATTGATCTGCGCCTGCAGCGCCCGCAGCCTCGCTTCCTTCTCCCGCTCCTTCGTGCGATAGTTGTCTTCCATCAGATGCTGGAATGTCGTCAGCATATGCGCAACGCTCTTCTCCAGCCGGATGACGACGCCGCTGCGGTGCGGAATGCCCTCCTCGATCATGGCGGCGCCGCGCTCCCGCAGCTGCTCGGTAATGTGGCGAACGCGGCTGATCGTACCGCGGGTCACGTGCGCGAACACGAGGAAGGCGCCGACGATGAACAACAAAGCCAGCGACAGCGTCAGGACGAGCGAGAACCCGACGTTGAACTGGTTGTTCATCCGATTGATCTGGCTGGCGGGCAGCAAGGATACGACTTTCCAGTCTCCTTCGCCAAGGGTATCGTAAATTACGAAGTAAGGCTGCGAATCGATCGCGGTTTTCACGATGCCCGATCGCTGTCCCGCAATGGACGCGAACAAATCGGGCGGCAGCAAGGTCGCGCCGATCCGATCCGGCTGCCGATGGGAGACTACTGCGCCGTCCCGGTCCACCACATACATGTTGTGACTGGTGGCATCCATCTCCGCTTGATTCAGGATGGCGGCCAGATTGGCTTCCGCCACATCCAGCACGAGAATGCCGATGGTGCGGGCGTATTCGTTCGGATCCCGAATGATGCGGGCAGACGAGAACACGCGAACATCGCCAGGCGAGCTGATGTAGTTCTCGATATGCGTCGGAATCCACTGCACCGCGCCTTTGCGGCCGATCACGTCGTCATACCAGGGCATCTGGCTGGCCTGGTCCAGGCTGAAGAAGTTGACGTGCTCGCCCGCGTACATCTTGTCGGCATTGACGTACAGCTTGATTTTCAAAATATCGCTGCCCTGCAAGCTGCGCACCATGTTGCCGAGCTTCTTCTCTTCCTCTACTTGGCTGAACCTCGTACCTGCGAGCGGATCCCGGGCCAATATTTCGTACAGTTCCGTGTTAAGGATGAGCGCATCGGAAATATCGCCCACCTTGGACAGCCGATAATCGACATTGATCTTTACCTGCTGCACGGATTTGAGCATCGACTGGGTCACTTGCTGCTCCAGGATGTCGGCCGACTTCTCGAAGTAATAATAGAGGAGGCACCCTGCGGGCAGCAAGACGATCAGCAGATAGAGCAGCAGCATTCTCCGGTAAGTGAGCCATAACAGTTGGAATCTGCGCAGCAGCATGCCCATAAGCCGGACGCCCCCATTTGCCGTGAATTAGATCGCGCTCAGGAAGGAAGCGGCAGCGCCGGCAATTCGCCGGTAACCGGCCTCGCTGGGATGGAGCCGATCGTGCGTGAAGCTGTCCAGCGTCAGCTTGTTGAACCCGCTCTCCGCATACAAGTCCAGCACCGGCAAGGCATAAGCATGACCGATCTCGCGGACGGCGGCCGCATAATCCGCCAGCAGGCAGCCCTTGTCGTTGCGCGTTTCGCTGTCGTATCCGTCTTTGTCCCGCTGCAGCGGCGTCCACAGATTCACCCGACATAGCGGGTCGCGGGCAAGCAGCTGCTCAACCAGCGTCTGATAAGCGCCGTAGAACGTATGGTCATCGAAATCGGAGCCGATCGGCCGCAGCTCCCCGAGCGGCATGCCGAGCCGGTAATCGTTCGTGCCGGCGAAGATCGTGAGACATTCGTACGCCCCTTCGAGTTGTCGGCCCATATGGACGGTCGCCCCGTCGTCCCGGTCGCTGCCGGCGGTCATCGGGCATCCGCCGCGTCCGAAGTTGTCGACCCGGGCAAAGCCTAGCGCCGCCTGTACGAGCGGCTGGTATCCTCCGGCCGCGGTGATGCTGTCGCCCAGCGTTGCCCATCCAGCGCCTTGCCACCTGGTGCTGTTCATCCATTCGTCCTCCTGTGCACGTCCCGATAATCGCTTGGATTCATGCCCGTATATTTGCGGAATTGCTTGGTGAAATAGCTTGGTTCGGCATATCCGATTGACGTGCAAATATCCGCCAGCTTCTGGTCCGTGTTAGACAACAGCTCCTTGGCCTTCTCCATACGGACCCTTGTTATATATTCGTTGATCGTCTCGCCGGTTTCCTGCTTGAACAGGAGACAGATGTAGGTTTTCGCCAAATAAACCTGCGATGCGATATCGGCAATCGTCAAGTTGTCGGAATAGCGCTGACGAATGATGCGCATGATTTCCGTGATGACTTCCGGGATCGGCTTCTCGTCCCTGCTCTCGATCCGTTCGCACACCTGCGTCAAGTAGCTTTTCAAATGGCGGTTCATCTCATCCAACGTTTCCAGCTTCATCAACTGCGCCCATGTCTCGGATTCCCGTTCGTCCAGATCGCCCATGCGCATGCCGAATTCGGACAGAAATTGGGAAGTGACGAGCAGCAGCTGCAGACAGATCCGCTGACAGTCGATGAAGCCGATGCCCGTGCTGCCCTGCAGCTCCGCGAACAATGCATCCAACTGCTGCGACACCTGTCCGGCATCGCCCGTCTTCAGGACGGATGCGAACACCGCGATACGTTCATTGATGCGGCGGTAATCGACATCCTTCTGCGCCGCCAGCACGTCGAAGGTGATCACCTGGTTTTTGCCGAGAAACAGCTTGCGCTCGATTGCTTCCGCCGCCATCTGATAGCTGTCGGCCAGCAGTCCCAGATGCTCCACCGTTCCGCCGACGCCGATCGTCAAGCTGATATTTTCCGCCATCCGGTTCAGAAAGCCGTTCAGGCTGGCCATCAACTCGCTCACCAGCGGGAAGATGATGTCCTCCCCCTCCGACTCCGGCAGCGCGACGAGCAGCACATATTCGCCCCGACGATGCTCGAATAAGCTGCCGGCAACGCGCGCATCCAATATTTCCTGGCAAATGTTCTGGATCGCGAACGAGATCAACTGCGTGTTCTGCTCGGTCATCGTGTCGAACACCGTTCTCGGATTATCGATGCGAACGATCAGCGCGCAATAGGGAGCGTCATAGGGCAGCCGCAAGTCGAGGAAATCGATCCGTTTCTCCGTCGAGATCCTGTCCGCATGACCGTCCCTGATCAATTGGATGAAGAACTTCTCCCGCAACAGCGGAATGCTCTGGTTCAGCTTGGCGTTCATGCGCTGCAGCATGTCTTTGCGGCTCTCTTCCCGCTTCGACATCGTCATGATCTTCTCGATGACCGCGTTCAGCTCTTCCAGGTTGACCGGCTTCAGGATGTAATCCACCGCGTCCATCTTCATCGCGGACTTCAAATAATCGATGTCGTCGTACCCGCTGATGAATACGAACTTCGTGTCGGGATAATGCTCCTTCAGCCGCTTCACCATCTCGATTCCGTCCATGCCCGGCATTTTCACGTCGGTGAGCACGATGTCCGGCCGTATCCGGTTCGCCAGCTCCAGCCCTTTGTGCCCGTTCTCGGCCTCGCCGGCCAACTCGATCCCGTATTCGAACCAGTTGATGCACATTTTCAGCCCGTTCCTGGTCGAAAACTCGTCATCGACAATGATCAGCTTGTACATGGCTTCCTCCCCGATATGCGATGCGGCGATGCGAATCTGCAGCCCTGTCTTTTCTTCTATTATATACCGTTCGCGCTAGGCCAGGATTAAGGAATGATGGTCGAATCTTCCGGATTGTAGTACACTGACAAGAGCAATTATCCATCAGTATCCTAGGAGGAGCAAGGAATGGAAACGACACATTTGCCGCTCGGACGCAGGCTGGAGAAATATTGGATGCATTACTTGATCGTCCTTCCCCCGCTGCTGTGGTTGTTGTTCGCCAAGCTGATCCCGTTCGTGCGCGACGTGCGCCTCGCGTTTGTCGATTTTCAAGTTTTTCGCGGACTTGGGGACAGCCCCTGGGTCGGACTTGACAACTTCCGCGCGCTGTTCGCCGATTTGGCTTTCCGACACGCCTTTTCCAATACGCTTACGATGAAACTGGGCTATCTGGTACTCTGCGGGGTCATCGCTTTGTTGCTGGCTCTCGCGCTAAGCGCCATCGGTTCCCGGCGTGTTCGCGGCTTCTTCCAGACGCTGTTTCTGCTGCCGTATTTTATACCGACGCTCATCTTGGCCTATGTCGGCTCCGTGATTTTGTCGCCGTCACAGCAAGCTTTGTTTCCCGTACGGTCGCTCATCCTCGGCAGTGCAGAGTGGTTCCCGCCCGTCGTCATGCTGCTGGAAACGATCAAGACGTGCGGCATTCCGATCCTGCTCGCCATGGCCGCGATCGAGTACCGGCAAGCGTCGCTGGCTCGGCAAGGCTTGTCCGTCGGCACCTTAACGTTGATCCAGCGCATCGGTCCCGCCGTACGCGGCATCGCCGCATATCTCATCCTCCAAGTCGCAACCCTGTTGTCCGTCGATTTCGAAATGCTGCATTACCTCGCTTCTCCGCTGGTGTATCAAACAGGAGACACGCTGGACACTTTCCATGTGCGGGCGGGCTTCATGATGATGAATACCGGAATAGCAAGCGCATCCTGGTTGCTGCAATTCGCGGTACAACTGGTGCTGGCTTTCGCGGTATACGCCATTGTCCGCGGATTGTTCGTGCGCGATTTGTTCGGAGAGCGTCTGAAGAGTGCAGATGGCGAGAAAGTCGCGCAAGGCGCAACGCTCGCGGGAAGCAGCAGCGGTAGTTCGGCAGCGGGAACGGTTGTCGGCATCGCCGTCGCCGCAATATATGCGATCGTCATCTTGTCGCTGCTATATGTGCTGTTCGTTCGGCCGTTCACTGCAGGCGGAGCATCATCGGGCATTCGATTGGGGGATCTCGTTTCGGGCGGCAACTATGCGCTCTATGCGATCTTGTATGCGATCATGATCGTCTTCGGCATGGCGATGACGCTGCTGCTCGCCTATCCGCTCACCGTCCGCGACTTGCCGGGGCGCGGCTTGTACAAGGTTGTATTGATCGCGATGATGGGAATGGGGAATCTCTCGTTCTCGCAATATATGTTTGCGCGGGACCTGGGGATGGTGAACACGTTCTTCTCGCAAGTATGGGGAGGCTGCTTCACGATCGCCGGCGTATTCGTCCTGAAGAGTTACTTCGACAGTCGATACGGCGCCCTGAAGGAACAGCTGTCGGCATCCGGGAGAAGTGAAGCCGAGCTGTTCGTAACCTTATTCGTGCCCAAGGTATGGAAACCGCTGCTGGCGCTAGGCATCCTGCAATTTTCCGCCTTGTGGGGCTCCTTCTATGCCTCGCTGATCTATATGAACAATCCGGAGCACTTCTCTCCGCTTATGCGCTTCATGCAGTTGGCCACCGGCGGCCTCAGCCCCGACATGACGCCCGGCGACCCCGTCGTCATGCAGCTTGCCGCGCTAATCGCGCTGCCGCCGATCGTGCTGCTGCTCGTATTCCGCAAGCTGCTGACCTCGGAGACGCTGCTGTCGCAAGTCCGCAAAGGATAGGGGGCGTGCCGCCCTCTATCCTGCCTGTTGCCCGATGAGCGCCCAGTCCGCCTGCGTGTAGTTGCCCATGTACCACAGCGAGACGCCCTTGAGGCCATAGAACTTGGCGAGCCAGATCTTTTCCCCGATGCTCTGTGTGTTCTCGTAGTAAATCTCGTGCGCCCCGCGATCGTCCTCGAATGTGATGAGATCGAGAAAGTAAGGCAGCATTCGCGTCTGCGTCACGCCCGGCATGGCGATCCGCTTCTCCACATCGGCGATCGCCGGGCTGACCGGCGGGGCTGCGATACCGTCTGACGAAGTGATCCATTGATTCGCCTGCTTCGAAATACCGAGCACCAGCTTCTCCTTCGGCACATCGATAAGCGCTTGCTGCACGGTGTCGTTAACGAGCGGCAGCGGCGCGGACGGTAGCTTGCTCTCATGATGAGTGAAGTCGTAGGCCATCAGAATAACTGTATCTGCAATTCGGCCAATCTCCTTCAAATCGTAACCGCTGTAATAGTAACTTGGAGGAGCCGCCACCGATAGCGTTCGCGTCCCCAGCCGTTTTTTCAAATCTTGCAGAAATGCCGTCAAATCTGCCGCGCTGGCAGCATCCTTCAAACCTTCGAAATCGATACAGACACCGGAGAAGCCAAAGGCCTTATTATCCAGCGTCTCCATCAGCGAATCGATAAACGCTTGCCGTGCCGGCAAATCCTTCAGAAAGCTTTTCAGATCCGCGCTGTCGTAAAACACCATCAATTCCTTGCCTGCTCCTGCTTTGTCCGCTGCCGCCACAACTTCCTCATAGCCCTGAGGAATGCGGTATTCAAACGTCCCCGTATCCAGACGGGCTCTGCCTTCAGACTCGTAGGACAAGCGCGACCACCCGAAAATGACATCCGACAGCTTGTCGATCCGATCGATCGCTCCGTACGATTGAATCGCATAAAACCCGGTAAAGTCGATCGATTGCGCTGCGATCTGCCGGTCGATGAGACGATAAATAACGGCGGCAGCCTGCTTGCGGGTAAGCGGTTCTAGCGGCTTGAAGCCGTCCGGCTCGCCTGCCATCATGCCGCGATGAACGGCGTAATACAAATAAGGCTGCATCTTCGCGGCCACGGACGACTTATCCGGGAATGCCCGCACCTCCCGCTCCTGCTGCCAGCCTTCCGATAGCCACTCGTCTCTTGCAACCTGCGACTCGGAAGCCAGCAAATACGTGCCGATCACCATCGCCACTTCCTGTCGCGTGATCGTCTGCCCCGGATGGAGCTTGCCGGCCGAATCGATCAATTCGCCCAGCCAATTCCGCTCGAATGCTGCCGCAACGAAAGGCGCGGACCAACGATCCTTGGCGACATCGGCAGGATAAGGGCCGTCAAGCGAACTCGTATCAGCCTTGGCGGCCGCTACGAGCAGCTTGATGAACGCTTCCCGGCTCAGGGCATCATCCGGCCGGTACGTGCCGTCCGGATATCCGGCGACAATACCAAGCGCCGATAACGCATAGATCGGTTCGCGCGCATAATCGTACGCCTCGTCCTTGAATGGCTTCAGCTGTACATTATAGGCATACGCATTGCCAGTGAACAACAATCCCATGATGAGAGCGAATACCGCTGTTTTCCTAATCACGAAAAAACCTCCTGCTGCCTAATGAATCATCGATAAGTCATATCGACCATTCATTAGACGTAGGAGGTTGAAATAAGTTGCTGCGCCTTGACCCTTGCGATTAACCCGCGTTCGCGGCGCGCGACGCCAGCAGTTCCTGCAAATAGTCGACGACGATCAGATGCTTGCGAAGCGACTTCTCGTGGACGAGATTGATTTTGCCGTTATCGAGCAACCCGAGGCGCTCCGCCAACTCTTCATTGTCGTGCGTCCAGTCGACATCGGCAAGCACCGACAAACATTCTGTCCACGACGCACTTGCCTTCGGCGAAGGATCAAGATGGATGTGGGCATACAACGCAATCGACTCCTGCACGACCCGGCTGGACGACAAGTAGCGCGGCAGCCCCGGCTGTTCCGGCATGTGCGGCAGGACGGCATTCATGAATTGGTGCAGCTTCTCGACATGGCTCGTCGGATCGCGGCGGATGCGTCTGGCTAACTCGTAAGACGGCTGCATTCTACCGCTGAACAGGAAGGAAGCGGCTGCATACAGCCAGCTGAAGCAGGTGAAATTTTTATTGTAGGCGGTCAAGTTGTTGCGGCGCTCGATGCCTGCCGCCTTCAGCAGCTCGTTATGATCGGCCACTTGTTGCAGCACGATATTGAGCGGATCGCTCCCGTCGAACGAGTGCCCCAGCTCCTTGCTGACGAGCTGCACCTTGGAGTTGATGTCTCCGAACAGCTGTTTCTCCTCTTCCTCGTTCAATCCGATATACAGCTGGACGGTCAACTCGCTCTCGAGCAGGTCGAGTCTGCGCAGCTCCAGTTCCTTCAGCAGCGATTCCGATTGCTCCAGATGCTCCCGCCAGAGCGCCACTTCAGGTTCCTGGCGAACCTTTAACTTGAGCCGCTTCACTTCCCGTTCATGCTTGCGGCTCTCCTTCAGAATGCGCTCGTTCGTATACCCAAGCGCCATGATGCGGTGCTGACCGTCCAGAATGCTGATCTTCGCGCCATGCGACAGAATCAGCCCATCATCCGACTTGACCAGAGAACCGACGTCTCTGAGCGACAGCGTGACCGGGCCAAAGAATACATGGTCAAGCTCCCGCTCCTGCAAATAGTTGTTGATTTTCCGAATTTGTCCCCCGCTCAGCTTGCGCTGCACCATCGGGTCGATCGTCGTATAATTCAGCAAATCGTGCACCCGCAGCGACACCGTGGCTACGCCATACCGTCCGCAATACGGATGGATCGACATACGTAACGGCAATCCGTCCATTAGCCCACCGTCTCCTTATCGTCCGTGATAAGCAAGTTGTTCTGCTCCCGGTAAAAATCGCGCAAGTATTGATATGCTTTCATAATCCGGCTTCTGCGCGGCAGCCGGTCCTTCTCGTCGTCTTTATAGATCGCTTGCCAATTCACATGTGGCAGTATCTTCATCGCATAGGTCAACGTATAGTTGTTGAACTGCAACGATTTGTATGCCTCCTCATGCAGGAACAAACCAATGGCAATCTGCAAATTCTCCGACCAGCAGAGCGCATCCCGGTCCGGCTCCGGCAAGTAATTCAGCAGTGTCTCGAAATAGAACGCCGCGTGCGTCAAGTGCTCCTGCAGCGTCTGCTCGGTATAATGGTAGCCATTATTTCTCGCCGACGTCTTCAGCCGTCCTTCGAACAACGCCACGAGCAGTTCGATCAACAGCGAATACGAGAACAAGTAATCCGGCCCTTTGCCGCGCTCGGTGTACAAGTCCGTAGGCAGCATGCGCATGATCGGATATTCGAGGACGAGACGGGATGCCATGACATGATAGAACCGCCTCTGGTCGCGAAGCGCTGCCAAATTCCCGCCGATCTTGCGCGGCAGCTTGTTGATGTCGGAGAACAATTGGCGTTCCTGTCTGGCTCCGATGTCCAGATAGATCATGACCGATAGCGGGAAATCGTACAGCTTGCGCAGCTTGCCCGTGATTTCCTCCACACGTTCGTATTCCCGGCGATCCTTGGCTCTGGCAAGGTTGCCCTGCAGCGTTTCCATCACCCGGCGGAATGCGGCAAGCCGGTGTTGACCGTCTACGACATAGCATTTTTCCATCGGTTTGAGCCGATAGCAGCCCGTATCCGGATCGATCTTGCCGGCTCCTCTCGCTGAGAGAATAACCCCCGGAAAATAGATGTTTTGGTCGTGATCGAGGTACAGCAGAATGTAATCCACCAGGCGGGATACGTTAAGCGGAATCAATTGTCGCTGAACTTCCAGATCAATCTCGTAAATTCCGAACAGCGTGCTCATCGGCAGCGTGGCGGAATAGATCGATTGACCGAACGTGCGGGCAGGCTGGCCCTTCACCTCGATGAAGGACCCGCCCGTTGAGTTTTCCGACAACAGGTCGGACAGTGATCGTACAGGCTCCATAGTTTACCTCCGAATCGTTATTCAGGCTCACTTCCATCATACGGGATGGCTCTGCCTATTATTTCTACATCCTTTCCCATTTTCCTGTTTCTTCATACAGTTTCGTAATTTTCAGTCAGCGTGATACAAGGCGGAAAATAATATTCGAAAAATCTGATTTGGAACACCAATTCGATGATACCGGATACACACAAAATGTCAAATCCTGTTCACGCCACATCAAGAGGTCTTCCCACCATAGTGCATCAACAATAATCACGGGTTCATGTTTTTTCATCTTTCTTCGCCCGGAACCAAACGACGACCGGTATCAGAAGCAAGGACAGAAACGATCCCACTAAAGAAAGTGTCGTATAGCTCGATTGCGCTACAATCATACCGGACAATGCACCCCCGGAAGCTCCGCCCAAAGCAATCAAAACATCCAACGTGCCTTGAGTCTTCGCACGAACCTGTGGAGGCGTTGCATGAACAATTGCCGCCGTTCCGCTAATCAAGCCAAAGTTCCAACCCAATCCAAGAAGCGCAAGTGCCAGAACCAGCACCACCATGGAATCGCCAGACCCGAATGCCGCCAGCAAACCTGACAACAACAACGTAAATCCGGAAACGTACGACATCATGATATGACCATATTTATCGACGAGAACTCCTGTAATCAGGGAAGGGAGATACATCGCGGCAACATGAATACCAATGACAATACCAACCGCGCCCAAACCGTGTCCATGGTGTTGCATGTGAACGGGAGTCATCGTCATAATCGCAACCATCACAATCTGTGTGAGGACCATGACAGTTGCGCCAATCATAATCCCCTTTTTATTTGCGACATTTTTCTGAATCAGGGATCGTTCAGAATAATCATGAATGGATTCGACTCGTTGCTCTTCAGCTATGGTCTTAGCGACGAGGAACGGATCAGGCCGCAAGAAAACAAACAGCACCAGCCCGGCAATCAGATACGCCGCCGCTGCCAGCATAAACGGTCCTGACAATGGCGGAGCGCCCAAGGACGCTGCGAACTTGCCAGTCAGTGTGACCAGATTCGGGCCGGCAACGGCGCCAAACGTTGTGAAAACCATAGCCATGCTTATCGCTTTGGCCCGATGTGTCGGCAATGCCAAATCCGTCCCTGCATACCTTGCTTGCAAATTGGTTGCCGTGCCTGCCCCATATAGCAACATGGAGAGAAAAAGTAAAGGCACACTGTTAAATAGCGCGGAAAGCACGACGCCAATAGCGCCCAGGCCCCCTGCCATAAACCCGATAGCCAGTCCAGGCCTGCGGCCCCATCGTTGAGAAAGTCGTCCCACTCCATAAGCGGCGGCGGCGGAACCCAGTGTAATGAGTCCTGAAGGGATTCCGGCATACCGGTCTGTGCCCAGCATATCTTGGGCAAGCAATGCGCCTACGGTGACCCCTGCCGCCAAACCCGCCCCAGCAAGTATTTGAGATAAAATAACAACCTTTAACGTTTTCGCATGTAACTGACGTTGCTTCTCCGTCGAGTACACATATTCCATAATGGAAGGCGACAGCTTTGGCACCTTATCCCCAAGTGGTACCTGATTATCTAACATTAGCATTCTCCTCTGAGCGCCGAGCCGAGACATTTCATTATTAAATTCAAATAATCAATTATTCTGGTGAATTATAATTGTGGGCAATGATTTCGTCAAGCAGCTCTCATCATTTTTTCTTGCCTCACTTTTGGTGTCAATAACACCTACTTCTATCTATTTGATCAATTGAATAATTGAGCAGGTTGATGTACACTATAAAAAACTAAATTTTAATTGTTGACGGTCGGTTCGAAAATGGGAAGGAGCGTTGCTTGATGAATTGGAAGGAAATTACGACCATTGAGGAATGGAATGGAGTCTTGCATAAATCGTCTGAACGCGGACAAGTGCTTCTAAAGCATAGTACAACTTGCCCGGTAAGTGCTAACGCACTGCAAGAGTACGAACAATATTTAGAAGATAAACCGAATGAGAATTTGGATTATGTTCTGATCAAAGTTATCGAATCGCGGCCTGTATCGAACAGAATTGCTGATGATTTGATGGTAAAGCATGAATCTCCACAAATCATTTATGTAAAAGACGGGGCCAAATACTGGACTGCCTCGCACTGGTCTGTTACGAAGGCGCATATGACTGCAGTGTTGGATTAAATTCATTCGGAATCGAGGGAATATCATCATGACTGATAAAATACTTGACTCCGCGAATTGCTTAAAAGAAGAGCTCTATAGACAATTATCGAGAATCGGAAAATGCCTGTCGAGCGATAAGCGTTTGGAAATTTTGACTTTATTGTCCCAAGGATCAAAAACGGTGGAAAGGCTGGCTTCCTCCTCGGGTATGAATTTTGCGAACGTATCTCGTCATCTGCAGGTTTTATTGGATGCCAAACTCGTTAAATTCACAAAGAAAGGTACCCACGTCATCTATTCATTGGCCGACCCTGCGATTGTTGATTTCCTCACCTCCTTGTGGCGAATAAGCGAAAAACAACTTCCGGATATCGCAAGGATTAAACATGATTTTATGAATGACTTGGATAATATTCGCACGCTAACGATGGATGAGGTCATGGAGAAATTAAATAACGAGTCTATACTTCTTTTGGATTTGCGTCCGAAAGAAGAGTTTCAAATCGGCCATATTGAAGGCGCTATATCCGTACCCATGGAGGATCTGGAGCATTTCATGCGCGAATTACCCCAGGATGCCGAGATTATCGCTTACTGTAGAGGCCCACTCTGCGTATACTCTGCCATCGCCGCGCAGAAATTGCAGACTGAAGGCTTCAGGGCCTATCGGATGGATGAGGGGCTAATTGAATGGCAGGAACATTTTCATCTACAGCATTAAGGTTCGCCCAAAAAAAGTGATGCGCAGAATATAGTCTTGGAATGCGAAAAAAAAAGTTTGTACCATAATGAAAAATTGCCCTTCGGACTAAATTGTCCAAAGGGCTTTTTTGTCGAGTTTGGTGCGGTCGAGAGGACTCGAACCTCCACGATATTGCTACCACTGGAACCTGAATCCAGCGCGTCTGCCAATTCCGCCACGACCGCAAATATAGTGTTGTGAAGGCGCATCGGCATCGCCGGCTTATCGCAATCACGAGAACTATCATAGCACGGCACAGAAAGCCAAGTCAACGCAAAAACCGAAAGTTCAAATTTTCAGTTATTGGGATGGTGCGCTTACTCCCACACTCGGGGCGCATCCGCCGGAATTATCCGATATTCGCGATCCAGCTTCACAAGCCGCTTGTTCGGCTTGCGAATCAGAACGTGGGCATCATCCCAAGCGACGACGATGCCCACGACGTCATTCTGCTCAAGTGCATCCCGGATCACGCGCACCTTCGTTCCGTCCACGCGGTACCGGTCCAGCTGCTGCTCGTTCATTTTGCCAACTCTCTTCTTATAGGGAGTTTGCGTAGCAAACTCTCACTTCTACGAACGAACCCTCAGCCGACATGCTCCATGGAATCGTTCGTCTCGTACCACTCGTCCAGCACCTTGCCCGACATGACGCGGCTGCGTACGTACGCGGCTTGGCGTTCGGTGAACAAGCTGCTCCAATCGATCTCAAGATCCTCGCACAGCTTCACGATCGTCAGCAATTCCGACCATGCGACGTAGCGTTTGTACCAAAAAAATTGCGGATGTTCGATCATGTACGGATACAGATCGTCGAACTCCGTATGTTTGCAGTCGAGCGCGCGCTCGAAATGGACTTTGGCGTCTTCCAACTTGTTCTGAAAATAATCGACGGACGGCTGTTGTTTCCCCATTTGCTGCTCGCCTCCCCTGCAAGTTTCATCTTCATTATACGTTAATGTATGCAGCACGGAAAGGGTCGTTCTCCAGTCTCCATGAATTTCCGAACGGGAACGCGCGTCTCATTAATCGCCGAAAGTGATTGTATTGTTGTCCAGCGATTTGATTTTGACAAGCGATTCCACCCGGAATCCGATTTCGCGAAGCGTTCTGCCGCCGGCTTGGAATGACTTCTCGAGGACGACTCCGATGCCGACCAGCTTGGCGCCCGATTGTTCAATGATGCGGATCAGCCCGCGCGCGGCGTCTCCGTTGGCGATAATATCGTCGATGAATAAGGCCGAATCGTCGGACCGCAGCAGATGGCGGGATACGATCAGGTCCGTCACGATGCCTTTGGTAAAGGAGGGAACGCGTTCGCAATACGCGTCCGTCTCGCCCAGCAGCGTCCGCTTGCGCCGCGCGAATACGAGCGGAACGCCAAGTTCGTAAGCCGTGGCGAATGCCACCGGTATGCCTGACGACTCGACCGTGATCACCTTCGTGATCGACTCGCCCGCGAATCGATGCGCGAACTCCCGGCCCATCTCCATCGTCAATTGCGGGTCGACGCCGTGATTGAGCAGCGAATCGACCTTCAGCACATCGGAATTGAGGACACTGGCTTCCTCCAGAAGCCGTTTCTTCAATATGTCCATCGTTCCTGCACCTTCCGTTCTTTGATTGCGGCTTCGCCCATGCAAGGACGTCGAAGCCGTATGTTCTTTGTCGATTAACGTACCATATCCAACTCTGATGCGCAACAGAAATCCGCGGTTTTTGCGGGGCATGCCCGTCCTATTCTTGTCATACCTTGTTAGGAAGACAGATCAAGTCGGGAGGAGGCCGGACATGGCCGGATGGTGGCGGAGCTTGCAGGTCGCGTTTACTTTTATCGGAACCGTCGTCGGTGCGGGATTCGCTTCCGGCCGGGAAGTGATGCAATTTTTCACCCGCTTCGGCAGCGGAGGCGCCGTGCTGATCCTTGCCGCTACGGCGCTGTTCATCTGGATCGGCGCGAAAATCATGCTGCTGGCCGCGCAGCTGAATGCCAAGTCCTACGAGGACTTGAACAAGCATCTGTTCGGCGAGAAACTCGGACGCCTGTCCAGCCATCTCATGCTGTTCATTCTGCTTGCGGTGAATGCCGTCATGCTGGCCGGTGGCGGGACGATCTTCTCCGAGCATCTGGGCATGAACTATCAGGCCGGCATGCTGCTGACGATGCTGGCCTGTTTCCTCCTGCTTCGCAAAGGGATGTCTGCGATTCTGGCCGTGAATACGCTCGTCGTGCCGATCATGATCCTGTTTACCCTCTATCTGCTCGCGGACACGTTGATGAGCCATCCCGGGGGGGAGATCGGCATCACGCAATGGCAGTTGGCGTCGCCCCTGGCAGCCGGCATGTCGCCTCTGCTCTATGCGGCCTTCAACCTGTCGCTGGCGCAGGCGGTGCTCGTTCCGCTCGGATCGTCGATCCGCGACCCGGTCATCCTGCGCCGCGGCGCCTGGCTGGGCGGCATCGGCATCGGGCTGTTGCTGCTGGCCGGACATTACACGCTCATGGCGCACATGCCGGAAGCGGCCGAATTCGACATCCCGATGGGTGGCATCGCCCGGCAATTCAGCGCATGGATTCATGCGATCTATATCCTGCTGATTTATTCGGAAATATTCACGACGCTCGTGTCCGATATTTTCGGATTGAACGTACAGCTGCAGGAGCGCTTGCGCTTGCGTGGCAGCGTGCTCACCGCCACGCTGCTCGCGGTGTGCTTCGTGCTCGGACAGTTCGGTTTCGGACCGCTCTTGTCCACGCTGTATCCGCTGTTCGGCATGCTGAGCCTGGGATGGCTGTTCCTGATCAGCCGGGACCGCTCGACGAAGCTTCCGCCGCCGGCCGCTGCCGAGCCCAATTTGTGAAACCGACATCGGGATACGCCCGCCGCACGGCTTCCGCGACGTGCCCATGGCACGTGAACAGGATGATTTGACGGGATTGCGCGATTTCTCCCAATACGGAGACCGTCTGCCGCAGACGCCGTTCGTCGAAGTGCACGAACAAGTCGTCGAGCAGGAGCGGCAAGTTCGCCTCTCGCGAAACGGCGTCAACCAACGCGAATCGCATGGACAAGTACAGCTGCTCCTTCGTCCCTCGGCTCAGGAAACTGCTGTCCGTCTGCCTTCGGTCGCTGGACTCGGCGAATACGGCGGGTCGGTCGCCCGGCACGGCGATTTTGACATAGGCGTCCTCAGTCATTCGGGCAAAATACGCGGAAGCCCGTCGCAGCACTTCCGGCTGGCGCTCTTCCTCGAATACCGCCTTGGTCATTTCGAGCAGCCGGTCGCTGACGGCCAGCAACGCATAACGTCCGGCTAACCGGTGCAGCTTGCCGTCCAAGTCGGCCACCTGCTGCGCGCGGTCTTCCGTCTCCGATTGTTTGCGCAGGCGATCAAGCTCCTGCGCAAGACGCCCGCGCTGATCGAGCAATGCCGTCCGTTCCTCATTTAGCGCTTCCCATTCGTCTTCCGCTTGACGAACCAACGCCGTCAATTCCGCCTCATCGCGGGACTCAAGCAGTCGGTACATGGCGGCGAGCGCTTCCGGCGTCTTGCCCGCTTCGAGCCGGATGTCGATCTCCCGAATCGCATGCTCGATCGCTCGCCGCCGCTCGTCGATGCGCAGCCGCGACTCGATCGCCGGCTCGTCTTGCTCGCCCGCTTCCTCGATGAACCGCCGAATCGCCACAGCAGCCTGTTCCAACGCCAGCGCCGCTTGCTGCTCCGCGCTGTCGGCATCGCCGCGCAATCGATCGAGCTGCTCCGCTTCCGCCTTGATTTTGCGCTGCTCTTCCGCTTGGCGCCGGAGCCAGGCAATCGACAATCCGGGATCGGCAGACAGCGCTTCCGGCGGCGGATAAGCGTGCAGCAATGCGCGCGCAGCCTCCGCGAAAGCCGACTGCGCCTGCTCCAACGCTTCGATGCGCGCCAGTACCCCGGTACGCCTCCGAAGCGCTGCCTGACCTTGTTCCGCGGCATGCAGCAGGTCCGGCAAGCCGTCCGGCGACAAGGTAAGCGGGAGCTTGTACTTCCGCAGCCATTCCGTCCAATCGCCAAGGCACGTCCGAATCCGGTCGTCGATGCGCCCGATCTCAACCATCAGCGCCGCCTCTTCCCGCTCCAGCTCGGACAGTTTGCGATCGCGGTCGCGCGCGCGCAGCTGCTCCCGTTCGTTCAGCTCCAGCTGCGCGAGCCCGGCTTGCACCGCCTGGCGCAATCGAACCCGCATATCCTCGTTCAACGCCGGCAAAATCGCCTCGGATCGATTACCCGACGGCCGGCGAGACGGCCGGCGGTTCGCGTCCGGGCGCCCCAGCAAGGCATGCGCCCATTCGCCAGGCTGTTCCAACAGCCGATGCAGCAGCGTTTCCGCGCGCGCACGGCTGGCTCGGACTTCGGCGAGCGCATCATCTGAAGGAACGTTCCCCGCATGCGAGCTGCCGCTGCTTGCCCGCCTTGCTGTCAGCCATGCGCCCGTACCGGCTGCGAAAGCGAATATGAGGCCGACAACCGCCTCCAATGTCCTGTCGATGCGGTAAAACCAAGCCGCGCCGAATAAGGCGCCGATCGCCGCTATGCCGAGCCATCCCGTTGCCGCCGACAATCGGATTCGGCCCTTTAAGCCGCCAGCCTCTCTCGGCCCGTACCGCCATTCGGCCTGCAGCCGCTCCAATCGTCGCAACTCGTCCTCCAGCCCGTTCCATACGGCGAGCAACTCTGCGCGCGTCGCCGGCCGCATCGGTCCGAACGCATCCGCTTCATGGCGAACGGCCGAGCGGGAGTCCGCAGAATCGGCAGCGACATCGTCCGGCATTGCGCGTTCCGCCCCGCCAGCCGCCGCTTCGCGATCGCCGAGCAGCGCTTCCCGCTGGCGCCGGATTCGCCCGGCATCCGCCTCCAGCCGCTCCCGCGTCTTGGAAGCATCCGACCATATCGCTTGCAGACGCCTGAGCGGTTCCCGCTCGGACAGCACCGCGGCGAATGCTTGCAGGTCGGATAAGCTCCAATCGGCGGAAAGATGCGACATGAGGTCATCCAACGTTTCCTCTAAATGATGACGCTCCGCCGCTGCCGATTCCTTCTCCTCGGTGCCGGCAGCCACCCTTTCCCGCATCGCTTCCAGCTTGTCCAGCTCGGGCAAGCGGGCAAGCAGTGACTCGTCCCAGCAAAGCGCCGCCCTCGCCCGCGCGATCTCGCGTACGCGCTTCTGCACCTCTTGCAGGCGGTTGTCGGCTGCATCGCGGCGCATCCGCAAGCCCGGCCATTCGGCAGCGACGGTCTCGGACAACGTCGGCGCTGCAGGAAGAGGCAACTGCTCCTGCCAAGCGTGCAGCTCGCCGATCAGCGCCTGCCGCTTCAGCCACCATTCCCGCAAGTCAAGCGTACCGCGCAAGAAAGCGGCACGGGCGGCGAGCGGCGGCGATTGCCGCTCCAGCGCTTCCAATCGCCGCTGTGCCTCATTCCACTCTTCCGTCGCTTGCACATATTGATCGACAATGCTGCGGCTTTGCCGAATGGCGGTCTCCAGTTCCTTCCGCTCGGCAAGCAGCCGATTCATCTCCTGCGTCGATCCTTTCGGACGGTAGAGCTTGTCCATCTCCGCATTCAGCCGGCGCCTGGCTTCGGCCAGGGAAGCGCCCCCCGCAAGGCCCGCATGATACAAATAATTGCCGACCTCTTCCCCTTGGAGAGCCAGCAGTTCGTGCAGATCGTCCAGCGTAACCGCGAACAGCTGGCGGAACAATCGCTCGGAGACGCCGCCAAGCACCCGTCTTTCCCATTCGGCTTGCGAAGGGCGCCATTCGTTACCGTCTTCGCCCGTCTCGCGTGCGATCAATCCGCCGCCGGGGCTTCTGCGTCCGCTGCCGTCCGAAGCGTAACGCTCCAGCATCAGCTCCCGGTCATCGGAAGTCAGGATCGCCATCCGTCCGCCATGCCGGCCGCCGCCGACCGGTTCGCCTCGCTCAACCGGCTCTTTACGCGACGGAATGCCGTACAGCATGCTTCGGATGAAGCGCAGCAGCGTGCTCTTGCCCGCTTCATTCGGTCCATACACAACCGAGAGCGGCGTCCGGAACGAGACATGAACATCGTGAAGCGCCCCATATCCATCGACATGCAGGTCCCGAATGAACATACGCCCACCCCCAAACTGAATGTATTCGCGCGGTCTCAATTCGCGCTTCCGTCTTGTCCTTCCCGCAGCAGCGATATCGCCAATTCCAGCGCTTGGGCGGTCAATTCCGCCCGTTCGTCGTCTCCGAGCGCCGACAGCCACTCCCGCAGCTTAGGTTGTCTGCGGAACGGTTCCAGCGCATCGCTTATCAACTCGCTGCCGGCTTGCAGGTCGGCAGCGCCGAGACCGATCCGGACCAACTCTCCGACAAAGCCTTCTTCCCCGGCCAGCGGCGTCCCATCGGTCTCAGCCGCCGCCGCGCTCATTACGATCGATTCCGGCCATACCCAATCATCGGACAACTCCGGAGCGCCGAGCCAATCCCGCAGCTCTTCCAGCCATTCGTCGGCCAGAGACTCCCGCAGCAAGGAATCGTATAGTTCGCCCTTGCCTTCCAGTCGAAGGCGAAGCACGACCGGCCGACCGCCGGCCTCGCCGCGCGCCGCTTCCGCGGCAGCCAGCAGCCGCTCCTTCAACTGCTGCTCCCGCACCGCTCCCGCGATCGATACGGCTGCCTCGCGCCACAGCACGTCCGCCGTATCGCGGAACTTCATCGTCACCTCGCCCGACGCCGATACGCTGACCAAATAAGCCCCCTTCGGCCCGGTCTCGCGTATGCTCCGTCCTTGGATATTGCCCGGATAGACGACGTGCGGATACGTATGCAGCGTACGCCTGTCATGCACATGTCCCAACGCCCAATAATCGAACCCGGCCGCCGTCAGCTCGGACAGGCGGCACGGAGCGTAGTTGTCATGGCCCGGGGCGCCATCCACGTTGGCGTGCAGCAGCGCCAGATGGAACGGCGCGCCTTCCCGCTTCGCGAAGCCCAACGCCAAATTGTCCATCACGGCGGATGCGCCGTAAGAGATGCCGTACACATGCGCCGCGAGCGTGCCGTCTCGCCGCCTCGCTTCCGCGCATTCCACCGCATCGGTGCCGAACACCTGAACGCCAGACGGCCAATCCAGCCGTGCCTGGCGACCGCTCGCCGGATCATGGTTGCCGTGCACTGCGAACACGCCGATTCCTTCACGCTCCGTCAGCTCCGTCAGCAATCGCTGAAGCCGGAGCTGGGCTCTGAGCGAGCGGTCCGCCGTATCGTATAAATCGCCGGCCAACACGATGAAGTCGGCGCCTTCGCTTACCGCCATGTCCGCCACTCGGCGCAGCGACGCGAAAGTCGATTCCCGCAATCGTTCCCGCACCGCCTGCGGCGCCTTGGACAATCCTTTGAACGGGCTGTCCAGATGCAAGTCGGCGGCGTGAACGAAAGTGAACGGTACTCCCATTAGCCTCCAGCCTTTCGCTTATTGCTCTATTACCGCCTCAAGGTGTCGTTTCCGACTCCGCGGGCTTACCGTATGCTTGATAGATCGATTTCAGCTCGCTGATGACCCGATTGAGCGAATACGTCTTCTTCGCCTTGTTCCAAGCCGATCTGGCCAATTCGTACCGATATTGCGGATCGGCGATGACCGTCTCCAGCGCATCCGCCAGCGCGGCCGGGTCATCCGGCGGGACGAGCAAGCCGTTCGCGCCATGGTCGATCTGCTCCCCGATGCCTCCGACGTCGGTCCCGACGAGCGCCAGCATGCATAAAGCGGCTTCCGCGAACACCGAACCGAACGCCTCCGCGCGGGACGGCAGGACGAACACGTCGAAGAAAGGAAGCAATTCCTCCGGATGCAGCATGTAGCCGTAGAAAATCGTATCGTCGTAAATGCCGAGCTGCTGCGCGGCCCGCTCCAGCTCCTCGCGGATAGGACCGTCTCCGATAATGTGCAGGACGAACGGATGATTCCGCCCGCGGAGCTCAGCGCATGCCCGCAGCAGAATGTCGAGGCCCTTGGCCGGCACGAGCCGGCAGATGGTCACCAGTTGGGGAACCGCGTTGTCATGGGGAATCGGCTTGAACCGTTTCTCGTCATATCCGTTGGGAATGACTTTCACGTTGCCCGGAACGCGCATATATTCGGCCATGTAGGCGGCGAACGACTGCGACACGGTCATCAACAGATCGGACTTCTGCTCCAATTCCCCATAAAGCGATGTCAGAAATCGGTGCTCGGGTCCGTCATCGACAATGCGGCGATTCAACACGAGCTCCCGCTCGAAGCTGGAATGTACCGTCATGAGCAGCGGCGTATCGGGAAAGACCTGCTTCATCGCCAGCGCGGCGATCGGGTGATGCGCGTGAATCAGATCGAATCGCTGGCCCGCCAGCCGCAGCTTCGTCCACCATAAGTAGTCCTTGAACGTTTGCATGTATTTGTCGACGATCTCGTTGCCGGCATACATCCGCCAATCGAACGTATCGAATGCGATATCGCCTTGTCCCTTGTTGCGGATGCGCTTCGGCAGCGAGAACAGCTCCATTTCCCAGCCGATCCGGCGGAACCGTTCCCTGACGTACGGCACCATGGACGACACGCCGCCGGGTTGTTCCGGCGGGAAGAACAGCGCCTGCAAAATATTCAAAAGAAAATTCCTCCTTGCCGACCTTGTTCGGTCTCACGAATCCATGATAATATGGAACATATGTTTCTGTCCAGAAAAAGGAGACTTTATGCCAACATTCGAATCTGTCGCAGACGGCAACGTGCTGATGTTCTCCTCTTCCATCTCGGTTGTCGTGCTCGGTCTCATGCTGTTCATGGCGTACCGCCTGTTCAGCGGCAACAAGCGCAGGGCGTATCGCACCTTGCTGATCTCGCTTGGCTTTATATTCATCTATCAATGGCTTCAGCTCGCCTGGTCCGCAGGCTGGCTTTCTGACGCTCCGGCGCTGGCGTTTGTCGGCAAGCTGCTGCAAGTATTCTCCTTCATCGTTATGAACTTCGCCATCTTCGAGCTATACTACAAGCGCCGGCCGAGAACTCGCGTATGGTTCTACGGCTTGCTCACGCTCGGCGCGCTGCTTGCGATCGCCGACCTGCTGCCGTGGGTGCTCGACCGAAGTACCGATTGGGCGGGCCGGCTCGCCCATTCGCCGGTGCTCGACGGCTATCTGCTGCTGTTGTCCCCACTGTTCGCGCTCATGTTCGGCCCGCACATCGGCCAGCCGCGAAAGTATATCGTCGGGTTGGCCGCCGCCTTCGCCGCGCAAATTTGCGTCTTGGCCGATCTCTATGTGACAGCCGGGGCGATCCGCTTCGGCATCGCATCCGAATTGCTGAGCGTCCTATATTACGTTTTGATATTCATGCTCCTGTTCGAACGGGTCGTGGAACTGCTCATGTCTGCCTACCGTTCGTCCATTACGGACGGATTGACCAATTTATACAACCGCCGTTATTTCACGAGCCAACTCGAACGCGCGCTGCGCGCGAACAAGCCCGTAACGGCGATCTTCTGCGATATCGACAACTTCAAGAGGCTGAACGACACCCATGGCCACCATCGGGCGGACGGCGTCCTGAAGCAGGTCGCTTCCATGCTCATGGAGGAGACCGAAGGCATCGGGCTGGCCGGCCGCTACGGTGGCGAAGAGCTGGTCGCCTTCGTGACGAGTCCGCCGACCGCCGCCATGCAAGCAGCCGAATCGATCCGTTCGCGCACGGCGAAAGAGAGCATTGTCACCGTCAGCGTCGGCGTATGCGCATCCGCGCCGGGCTCCGGTCTCTCCGCCGAACAACTGATGAGCCTGGCCGACCAGGCCATGTACCATAGCAAGACTACGGGCAAGAACCGCGTGACCGATTATGCCGACTTGCCGAACAGAGACAAAGAATTGCCGCAAGCCCACCATTGACTCAGCCGGATTGGAAAGGAGCACCGCAGGATGACCGCACTGCCACGTGCATTTATCGAACGCATGTGTAACATGCTCGGCGACGAAGCCGAATCGTTCTTCCGCAGCTACGAAGAACCGAGAACATATGGCCTTCGCCTGAACCGGCTGAAGCTGGATGCCCAGCCCACGGTTCGGGAGCGTCTGGTTTCAACGTTCGGTCTCCAGCCGCTACCCTGGTGCAAGGATGGCTACCGGTACCGGGAATCCGAGCGTCCCGGTCGCCATCTATATCATGCGGCCGGCCTGTATTACATCCAGGAGCCATCCGCCATGATTGCCGCCGAGCTGCTGGATGCCCGGCCCGGCGAGACGGTGCTCGACCTGGCGGCCGCCCCGGGCGGCAAGACAACCCAATTGGCGGCCAGCATGCAAGGCCAAGGCTTGCTCGTCGCAAACGAGATCCACCCGGGGAGGGCCAAGATCTTATCCGAGAACATTGAACGTCTAGGCATCGTCAATGCGCTCGTCACACAGGCAACTCCTCAGGCGCTGTCCGCTCGTTTTCCCGAACGGTTCGACCGGGTGCTGCTCGATGCGCCTTGTTCAGGCGAAGGCATGTTCCGCAAAGACCCCGCCGCGATCGCCGAATGGTCGTCGGAAGCGGTAGAAGCGTGCGCGGCACGCCAGCGGGACATTCTCCCGCACGCCGCCGCCATGCTGAAGCCCGGCGGCGTATTGGTCTATTCGACTTGTACGTTCAATACGACGGAAAACGAGGATACGATCTCTGACTTTCTGACCCGTTACCCTTCATTCCGTTTGGTTAAAGAAGAACGGATGTGGCCCCATCTCGGCCAAGGCGAAGGGCATTATGCCGCGCTTTTGCGCAAAGAGGGGGATGCGCCGCTTCCGGCGGCGGCTTCAGAGTCGGACCGGCGCGCTTCACGTGCCAGCTTCAAGCGTTCCCGCAGCAAAGACGGGACCGGTTCGATGAGCGGTTCCTCCGCGGAGTCCCTCATGAAATGGTATGAGGCGTTTGCTTGTCTTGATCTCCCGGCTTTTCGTTTGCCCGAACAAGGCCATGCCCTAAGCTTCGGAGATGCCCTGTACTGGATGCCGGCAACGAGCGAAATGCCGATCGCCCTTGAGGAACTCAGAGGATTGCGTGTACTGCGCCTTGGACTGAGGCTGGGCGAGCTTCGCGGCGGCAGCCGCTTCGAGCCCGACCATGCGCTTGCCATGGCTGCGGCTTCGACGGATGCGAGGCTTGCCGCCTCCTGGAGCGCGGAATCTGCAGAAGCAGCCGCCTATTGCCGCGGGGAAGCTTTGCCTGCGCCTGCCGGCGCCAAAGGTTGGGGAATCGCCGCCGTAGACGGATTTTCGCTCGGATGGTTCAAAGCCAGCAACGGCCAGTACAAGAACCATCGCCCCAAGGGATTGCGACTATAAGCCGATATCACCCAAATTGCTCTGACAGGGATAAATGTCCAATCGGCGAAAGCCCCGGCACATATGATAATGTAGTCCGATCCGGGGGGCGAATCCCAATCGATCCGCGCGTTCCCCGGTTCGACTCCAACCTAACCAACTTCGCGAAGGAGGAGTTGCCATGTCCGGTCATGTCGGAGGGTACGGCAATGCAGCGGCTTTTGTCTTGGTATTGTACATCCTGCTGGTCATCATTTTGGCCGCTGGCATCTGGTAAATCGGAGTACGCAAAAAACCGACCGCGCTCGAGCTTCCATGCGCTGTCGGTTTTTTTGCGTCTGCCCTTAGGCCAGAATCAATCGTTCGAGTACGTGCGCAACGCCGTTTTCGTTGTTGGATAGCGCCGTATCATCGGCTTTGGCCCTCACCCCATCGGGGGAATTGTCCATCGCAATGCCGAGGCCGGCGAATTCGAGCATGCCGATATCGTTATAATAATTGCCGATCGCCAGCACCTGTTCCCGCGGAATGCCTCGGATCGCCGCTAGCTTTTCCAGTGATTTTCCCTTCGCGGCGTCAGAATGCTGAATATCGATGAAATGAATGCCGCTGCGGATATATTGCAGTTCATGCTCCTCATTTCGCCACGCATCCTCCACGGCATCGATATCCGCCGCGGGTCCGTAGACCGACAGCTTGACGGTATGCTTCGGCAAACCATCCTCGATCGGTCGCAAAATTGGATGAACGTACATATCCGCGTACATGCGTGACGCTTGCTCGTCGAGTTGGTTCACGAACAGCTCGAAGGAAGTATTCATGTCGAAATGAAGGTCACGTTTGCGCAACTCGTCGATATAGCGCTGGGCAAGCCGATGGTCGATCGCCTGTTCGAACAAGACGCCGCGCGTCGCGCTGTCCACGATCGATGCCCCATTGTGTGTAATCATCGTCCCCGACAAACCAAGCTCATCCAGAACGGAAAGCGCGCTGGCGGACCCTCTGCCCGTGCACAACACGATTTCCGCTCCGCTGCGAGCCGCGGCCCGGACGGATTCCCGCACGCGCGGCGTCAACACGTGATCATCGTTCAGCAACGTGCCGTCCACATCCAATGCAATCAAGCGATAAATCAATGATTACCCTCCTATAAAAGGGAGTTTGCTTCGCAAACTCTCACCGCTCCCGGTATCGTCTTAAGCTGTCTATTTCCGCATCCGTCAGCTCCCGCCACGCGCCGAACGGCAAGGCGGGATCGAGCTGCAGCGGTCCCATGGAGACGCGACGCAAATACATCACGCTGCTGCCGACGGCTTCGAACATGCGCTTCACTTGATGGTACTTGCCTTCATGGATCGTCAATTCGATCCAATGGACGGCGACTGCAGCCTGCGCCCGTCCGACCCGGCCGGCGGACATTCTGGCGTACGGTTCGGCCATGTCCGGATGCCGATTCGCCTCGGACGAAGAAGCTGTCGCCAACAGGCGAAACTCGGCCGGCAATGTCACATACCCGTCATCCAGTTCAACTCCCCGGCGTAAAGCGACCGCTTCTTCCTCGCCGACGTCGCCGGCCACAAGCGCACGATACGTTTTCGGCACATGCTTGCGGGGAGACAGCAGATCGTGCGCCAGCTTGCCGTCATTGGTCATCAGCAGCAAGCCTTCGGTATCTTTGTCCAAACGGCCGACGGGAAAAAGGGCGCGGGCCTTCATTTCGTCATCCAGCAGGTCCAGTACCGTGCGGTCCCGCATATCCTCCGTCGCCGATACGACGCCTGCCGGTTTATTCAACATGACGTAGATCGTCTCCCGGTAGCGAACCTCCTCACCGTTCCACTCCACCCGATCATGAAGCGGGTCGATCTGCATGCCGGGGTCTTTGGCGCGCTGTCCGTTGACTTTTACCGCGCCCTGCTTTACGGATGCCTTCAGACTGCTTCGCGTTCCGAATCCCATGTTGCCCAATAGCTTGTCCAGACGCATCGTCGATTTCATCGGTCATTCCTTTCCAGACAAGCCCGGCCACCATCGCCAGCCCGGCAGTCTCTCATTCTTCCGCGTCATACCTCACATCGTCCCCAACCGACAGGGAAGCTGTCGATACAGTACGAGCGCCCATCCTATATGAAAAAGGTTCGCCGCATGGCGAACCTCTTCGCAGTCAGGCATGTTTCAACTCACGGATATCCGCATCGTGCTCCAAGTACCTCACCGTCAACGCCTCGATCAATCGATGATCCTTCTTGCGTTCTTCCCTGAGTGACTCGATCGCGACGGTGTGCTGCTGCTGGGCTTCTTCGATACGATTGACTGATTCCTGCACTTCCCTAACCATCTGCTTCACACCGTCAGCCATCGTTTCCACGCTGTCGAGACGCTTCTCTACGTTGTCGAGTCCGGTCTCCACCTTGTCGAGACGCCTCTCTACATTCTCAAGTCCAGTTTCCACGCTGTCGAGACGCTTCTCTACGTTGTCGAGTCCGATCTCCACCTTGTCGAGACGCCTCTCTACATTCTCAAGTCCAATTTCCACCTTGTCGAGACGCCTCTCTACGCCATCCAGCCGCTGATCCACCCGGTCCAGTCTGCCGTTGACCGAAGCGAATCCTTGCCTCATCTCCTGCAAAATCCGGTCCAAATGTTGTTCGCTCATCCCGTGAACCTCCCATGGTTCGAAATCGATTTTTCCACAGATCATGAGCCGTTCCGGCCAGGATAGGATTCTATCATGAGCTTAACAAGCATGGAGTGGAAAAACAAGCGAACACGATGTGAAATTTGCATTTCCTTCAAGGAGTCGCATCCATTCAGAAACTCGTCATCGACTATTTCCGGATTTCCCCAATCGCTCAAGCGAGCCTTGAATTTCCGCCGCCAGATCCTTCAAGCCGCGAATGTCCTCCTGTTCCCACAACTCGTTGAACCTTAGCTGAAACTGCGCCGCTTCCCGGATCTTGCGATAGAAGTACAATTCCTGAATCGCACTCAGTACGCTCCGGACCGTGCCTGCACTCTCCTCGAATTCCTGCTGGGCATCGACGATCTCCTGGCGAATGCTGGACATCTCCGTATCGAGCAAGAAGGCCGCTTCGGCTGCAGCGCGCAGACGGTCCCGAACATGCGGCGGCAGGTGCTCCTTATACTTATAGTTCAAAGAATGTTCGATCGTCGCCCAGAAATTCATTGCCAGCGTCCGGATCTGAATTTCCGCAAGCACCGGCATCGATCCGAGAGATGTCTGCACCGGATATTCCACGATCAAGTGGTAGCTGCGGTACCCGCTATCCTTGTAATTCGTAATATAATCCTTCTCGTAGACGAGAATCATGTCTTTCCGCCGGCGAATCAGTTCGGCAACCTTGTGAATATCGTCCACAAACTGGCACATGATGCGGATACCCGCGATATCCTCGATGCCGACTTCGATCCGATCCATCGAAACGTTCAGCCTGCGCGCCTTCTCCAGAATGCTCGAAATCCGTTTCACCCTGCCGGTGACGAACTCGATCGGCGCGTATTCGTCTCTGGCTTTCAACTCTTTGCGCAGCGATTTGAACTTGATCTTCAACTCTTCCACCGCTTGCTGGTACGGCAGCAGAAACTTGCCCCAGTCTCTTCCGTCCATAGACAACCTCCTGACTTGCTAACGCCGATGGTCCGCTCCGATCGCTTCGGTAATCCGGCTGAATCCGTCCTGCCGCAGCAGTTCCCGCAACCCCTCGTGAAGGCTGCGCAGCAATCCGGGGCCTAGGTAGATGAGTGCTGTATACACTTCGACGAGACTGGCGCCCGCGCGAATTTTATCATAGGCGTCACGCGCGTTGAAAATGCCGCCCGACCCGATAATAGGCAGCTTGCCTTGCGTGATGCGATACAGCTCGCGAATGACTTCCGTGGACCGCTGCGTCAGCGGTCGACCGCTAAGACCCCCGGTCTCCCCCGCATGACGATGGGTCAGACCGCTGCGGCCGATCGTCGTGTTCGTGGCGATGATACCCGACATGCCGCTAGCCATGATCGCTTCCGCCATGTAAGCCAGCTGATCGTCCGTGTTGTCTGGCGCTACTTTAACCAGAATCGGCTTGACGGCGTCTCCATGGCGTTCCGCTTGCAGGTTCATTTCATCCCGCACGGCCGCGAGCAACCCGGAAAGTTCGTCGCCATGCTGCAGCGCGCGCAGATCCGGCGTGTTGGGGGAACTGATATTCACGACGAAGAAATCTCCGTGCGCATACAGCTTCTGAAGGCACGCGCGATAATCGTCGGCCGCCCGATCGTTGGGCGTAATCTTGTTCTTGCCGATGTTCACCGCGAGCGGAATCGGCCGCTTGCGAAGCCGCTCCAGACGCGCGGCCATCGCGTCCGCCCCTTCGTTGTTGAAGCCCATTCGGTTGATTAAGGCTTCATCCGGCGGAAGCCGGAACAACCGCGGCTGTTCATTGCCCGGCTGGCCCTGCGGCGTGACGGTGCCGACTTCCAAGAACGACAACCCGATCCGGGACAACCCCGCAGCCGCCTTCGCATTCTTATCCAGCCCGGCAGCGAGGCCGACCGGGTGCTTGAAGTGCAATCCGAACAAGTCGACCGCCAGGTCCGGCGTTTCGCGTACGTCCCATGCAGCGGAGAGCATGGCGCCCATGCCGGGAATGCGGCTGGCCGTTCCCAGACCGTCCACGATCAAATGATGCGCGCGCTCCGGGTCCATGCGGAACAGGAGCGGTTTGGCTATACGATAGAGCAAATGATTCGACATCCTTTCTACCCTTCCGGGTTTCAGTTTAGCCTTTTCCAAGACAAAAGAAAAGAGCGGATCGCCCGATCGCAGTCTTGATCCGCAGACGATATGGTTTTTTGAGCAGAAAACGATTACAATAAATGTGAGCTCTATGTCCAAGCCCCGCTGAGAATATTCCTTCGGAAAGGTAGATGAACCCTATGAGCCATGCGAAGAAGAAGCCCCCGTCCCGCAAACAGCAAGATCAAGTGAACAAGAAAGCGCTGATCTGGATCGGAGCGGCGTTCGCCGCAGTCGTCATCATCGTTGGCGTCTTGCTCGCGCTGAATATTTAATCGAGCCATTCATACACCTTATGGGGGTTTGTCTCGTCCTGTGTCTGCGGCAACCGGAATCGTTCCGGCGGTACGCGCACCTCGGACGGCAAGCCCCCTCTCGCTATCGTCACCTTCGTGCCCAGCGGCACCAGATCGTACAATTCTTCGATGTCCTCCTGCGCCATGCGGATGCAGCCAAGCGAATCATCCTTCTCAATGCTGCCGGGCTTGTCCGTTCCGTGAATGCCATACAGGGTGTCCGACAGCGTCATGCCGCGCGTGCCGAATACCCCCTCCGGCTCGCCGTTCGGATCGCGCACCTTCTCCGAGATGACGAACTGGCCCTCCGGCGTCCGACTGCCGCCCAGTCCGACTGCATAATTTCGAAGCAAAATATTGCCGCTCACGACAGCCAGCCGATGATGCAGCTTGTCCACGACGATTTCCAGCGGCTGTTCCGTCAGTTCGCGCCAGGCGCCAGCCGGTATCGCCCGGTCAATCCGCGCTTGCGCATCGCCATCCCCTGCCGCATCCGTCGGCCAATCCGGCAACGGATAGCGAGCCTTGTCTCTAGCGGTCTTCGAATCGGTCAATTGGCGCAGCCATTCATCCATCGCCTCGGTCCAACCCGCCATGCGATTGGCCGGATAATCTCCGGCCAGATCTTCGGGCGACGCCGGCATCTTACCCGTCTGCGCGCGGTAATGCCATACGGCGCTAACCAACGCCAGCTTCTCTTCTTGCGCGGGCCGCCAATCGATCACACGCTGACGTATTTCGGAACCGTCGGTCGGTACGCAATTGCACCAATTTTTATCGAACCACTGCACGCGGGACGAGCCCGCCGAGTCGCCGGCCTCGACCTCCGCGACGGGATCATGGCTTCTGAGCCAATCGCCCCATTGACCGATCTTGGCCGCCTTCACGAGCAGCAGCGGCTTGCGATCCGCCGGGTGCATCAGCAGCTCGCCAAGTACGGCGCGGCCGTCCGCTTCCGGATCGATCGCCGCAGCGATCACGCCAGGCGACGCCGAATCGGTCTCATTCGCGATAGCGATAGGAGGAACGTTACCTGCGCCGACAGGGCTGTGCTGCGGAGGATCCGTACGCTCGCTTGCCGTCGGCGCCGTTGCAGCCTTGTCTTCCTCGATGCTTGGCGCGAACGCTTTCCAACCGGGAATGGCAACGCCTGCGAGCACCAGCACCAGCATGCCTGCGATCAACGCCTTCCTCCCTCTGCGCCCGCGGCCCCTCGCATCCTTCAGCAGACTGGGCGCATCAGGCGCAGGCTTTGCCTCGAACGCTTCATAGATTTCTCCTGCCTGGTGGAAGCAGTAATTCGCCTTTGCCTGCTGCCCTTTTAGAGAATATTGCTTGCCGAGCAAGTACCAAGCCATCCGGCTATCCTCATGCTTGAGCAAATAATCCTTGAACGGCAGCGCATCCTCTACATCCGGCACGCGGTCGTAGAAGTCCTGCAGCCGCTGTTCGAGACGATCTTGGCCGCTCACCTTCGTCGCCTCCTGTCTGCTAGACTGCTACAACTATATAGCTGGTACTATACATTCCGTTAAAACGAGTGCCATCCTATTTCGCTGTGCCGATTTATTTACATCAGCCGCCTACCTTTTTTGCGTTTTGGAGGTTCATTGCTGAAATAAAGGCTGCGGAGGAACCTATTTTGTGTTTTAAACGTCATCTTGTTGAAATAGGGGCCGCGAAGGGACTTATTGCCTCTGCACCGGCCTCCCAATTCCCACTTTTGGGCCGAATCGCGAAAATAGGGGCTGCGGAGGAACTTATTTTATGTTTTAAAAGCCATTTTACTGAAATAAGGGTCGCGAAGGGCCTTATTGCTTCTGCACCGGCCTCCAATGCCCTCTTTTGGGCCGAATCGTGATATTTAGGCTAACGAGAAACCGTACCGTTTAAATAACGGAAAGTTATCTGCCGCCTATATATATATCGGAGTATTTTCTCAATGGATTAACTTTAAGGATATCATTGCATCCATTTGGATCGATTCCATGGAAAGAAGAACTGCTCCTCCACCGTCGAAATAACGTTGAAGGAGCAGTTCTATTCAATCGATCCAGTTGCGCTCTTGCTTGAATCTTATCCGATTGAAACTTTGCTACACGGAATCTTCCCCGTTATGAATCGTGATGGTATAGGATTCATAACGTTGGACAATCCGATCAAATACAGTAACGACTATAGAATACGATACACCTGGCGTTAAAACAAAATCTTCATACCCCCATGTCACCCAAACTTCATCCTCAAAAGCAATTTGGTCGCTTCTCCAATTTTCAGAATCAAAATAAAGTCTTACGTAATCTGCTTGTACTGAAACATCAATCCGGTATTCGCGCGGTCCGATTGATTCAAGCGCTTGTAGCTCATTATTTGCGTATGCTACAACGCTAAGCGGGATCACAAAATCGGAACCGACAATAATGATCAAATCATAATAAGAATCTCCTGCATTTTCCCTGAAGAGTTGCAATGTATACTTGTGCATACCCTCCGGCAGTTCGCCAAGATCAATCGATTCTACCCATGCGCTTTCACCCGGCGAAAATCCTTCAAATAGAGGTACTTCACTATCTCCCCAGAGATTGAAGCTAGATACCCTGGTCTTGTCCAATGACAAATTGAGCTTGACATTGCTCATGCCATTGGATGGTTGCGTCGCAATAAAGTACTCGTTGTAATTAAACTTTTTCAATTGCCAATCTGCGACATACGAATCTACGCCATTAGAGAAGTCGGCCGACCAAGATTGGATGCCTGCAGGACTCTCTCCCCTTACAATTCGCAATGTGTACTGATGGGAGTACATTCCAAATCCATCTTGAACGTACAACAAGAAGGTATTGACGCCGGGCTCCAGTTCAATACACATTCCTTGGCACTCGCCAAACGTATCGAGCATCTCCCACCGGTTGTCGTCCCATAACGTGAGATAATACGAATCTTCTTCATTCTCCATTCCGAACAATCCATCAAAATACGTCTTCAATGCAATATCACTTGACTCATAAGGTACATGAGCAACATAGATGTCATTGGTCGCATCATAGGTTGACGGTATAATTGCGTAATTGTTATTTCGATCTTTGAACTCAAACAGCGACGCAGGATCTTCAGGATTCCACTGAGGTTCAGCTTCGTGTCCATTTACCAAATACAAAGTTACTGAGATAGCCGTCTCACTGCCATCAATGTAGTAATTGATGGCAAATTCGTACAACTGATTTTCCGCTAACCCGTTGGCGTTGTTTCCACTGATCGTCACACCATCGCAATTTTCGCTATAGCATTCGATCGAAGCCGCGACGATTGGTTGCGAGTACTCTGGGGTAAACGTAATGGAGCTTACTGGTTGTTCAGTAAATGCAACGAATGTACCTGGGTATAACATTGACCAATTCATTTCCGGGTTTGTTGAAAAGCCGATTCCATACGGCAATGTTGATGCGCGATTAAATTTTAGTGTAAATGTCCCTATCTGATCCGGTTTGTCAGTTGGCCGCGATTGGATAATGAGTTCGTTATAATCCGAAAATAAAGGAACGTAGAATACACGATCAAACTCACCAGATTCGTCATAAATATATTCCGTTGGTATACCATTGACTGTTAATTTCACTTGATGGTCCTCTTCGGCTTTGACTCCTACAAGAGCAAAGAATGCCATATCAGGCAAAGTAGCGCTATACACGGATGAAGAAATCGATAAGGGGACATCCCACGATAACTCTTCGCCTTCCATGAGCGGAATCATAATCGAAAGTTTCGTCAGCGAATGATCTCCAATTGGTTCCGTGCCCGGTTCATCTTTGAACATCGTAAATTTATAGGTATTCATGCGATTCGCATTCGTACCTTCTTGTACGACAATTTCGATTAGATTGGTACTGGCGAGTGATATCAAATAGGCTTCAGATTGATCCGATTGTATATTTTTGGTGACCGCATATCCGTTTACCTTCACACTTTTGACGACGGAACCGGCTTGAGTCATCGGCTTGACAACGACTGAATCAACGTTCGCGGCCGCATTCGGTAGCAAATATTCAAATTGGCCTTCCGTCATATTGACGGTATACGCATCCATGCTTCCATTTGCAGTCGGAACGACCATAATCGAGGATAGGAACGCACGGATCGGCGTCGGCGTCGATGGATCGGACGCGGAACCGCTCGGGTTCGATTGGGCCGGCGTCCCAGTCTGCTCCTGTTCGCGCTGCTTCTTCGCATCCTGGAAACGTTGCTTCTCCGCATCGGACAAGCCCTTCTCGTAATCCGCTTCCGCCTGCTTGCGTTTCTCTTCCAGCACCCTCTGCTGCTCTTCTTCCTTCTTCTTCTTCTCTTCTTCCAGCTTCTTGATCAATTCTTCTTGCTTCAGGCGCTGCTGCTCTTCCAGTTGCTTCTTCTGCTCGGCCTGCTGACGTTTCATCTCTTCCAAGCGTTTTAACTCGGCTTGCTTGCGCTTCTGCTCTTCCGACAGATTAATATCTTTCTTGGTCTGATCGATCTTGGTTCCGGCACGCGATTCCGCTTGCGATACCAGCTCCTGCACCCGCCCCGGCGTAATCTTGCCGCTGTTCGCAGCGCTCTGAATGATGGCGCCGATTAGGTTCTCAATATTGCTTCTGAGGCGATCTAGTTCATTGGGACTATTGGAGCCCGGACCATTCTCACCATCGAAGTATTGATTCATCTTTTCGCTGTTTTCCCGGGCGATCTCCGCCGAGGCGTTCAGGATCGCTTCGATAATCTCCGCCGAACTGAGCTTCAGCAGTGCATCAAGATCCGATGGCGCAATGTAGACATCATCGCCGTCGCCGAGCAATCCCTCTTCGCCTGGCATCACATTCGCGCCTGCGCCGCCGGGGGGCTGTGCGTTGACCTCGCCAGCCGCTACGGCCAACCTCGTTGCGCCGGTTACCGGGTCCACGATTACAAAAAAGTGAGTGCCGCGCACGCCCATGATTGCAGTCGGCGTCTCCAGCGTAAATTCGTCGTTCTTCGAGTTGATGGATTTGACATCCACCCACGCATTGCCCTTCAACATGCTGACCTTCGTCCGCGTGCCGTTGCGGTCGGACAGCTTGGAGAAGGTCAGCGTCGAGTCGGCCGATACCGTCATCTGATCGTCTTCGGACGTGCCGTTGGCAAATTGCAATACGGCCGAGCTGTTCGCCGAAGTCGTCAGCACGTCTCCTTCGTTCAAGCTCATCTTGGCGAACGCCTTGAATTGCTTCGAACCGCCGGATTTCTTCACTTGGACTGTGCCGCTTAGCGATTTGATGACCGCGACGCGAGATGTTGCGGCGCTTGATGGCGCAGTAAATACGCCCATTACCGGCAATGCGGCCAGTAAGAGCACAAGGAACCGAATAAGTCCTCTTCGGATCTTCATAGGATATAAGCCTCCCAATAGGTGCCATTCAATAAGTAGCGGATTCAAGGGCAACTGCATCGGATGCGAATGAGCGCCTGCAGGCGCTCATTCGCACTCACAGTGTGATTTAGAATACAGGATGTCGAATGACGACAGTCAAGGCCGATTGATCCCACTGGATGTCCAAATTATTCTCTTCCGCGAAGAAGCGGACCGGGACGAAGATGCGATCCTGCTTGATGAGTGCGGCTGCGTTGAGCGTCAGCTTCGACTGCTTGCCGTCGACCGACTTGATGACATCCGTGCTGCCGTTCTTCACGGTATATTCCGTCTTGTCCTTCGTCAGGTAAGCTTCGCCCTTGTCAAGGTCGTATGTGACCGTGTATCCGAGCGCTTCGGACACTGCGCGGGCAGGCAAATATGTCCAATTGTTCACGAGCTGCGCCTTCACGTCGGAAGGCACCACCTTGCCGTCGAGCAACACTTCGATGCCCGACCCTGGCTTCAGGTCGGCAGGCTTGGTATACGGCTGCAGAACGCGAATCTTGTTGCCGAATTCGTCCGCGATCGCCAGCTTGCCATCGGCCAGCACCGCGACATCGGTCGGATGGTTGAACTGAGCGAAACCAGGCACGCCGTCCGTCTGTCCGAATTCGGTCGCTACGCCGGCCAACGTCGATACTTGTCCGTCCTTGATCAGCCGAATAACATGATTCAGAGCGTCAGCCACGACGACCGTTCCGTCTGCCGTGACCGTAATCCCTTCAGGTGCGTTGAACCGGGAAGATGCCGCAGTACCGTCTGCATAGTCTCCTTCTACATAAGAGGCCTGCTCGGCATACGTGCCGCCGCCTGCGACGGTCGTCACTTGACCGCTCGCAAAGTCGATATAGCGGATACGTTGATTGCCTCGGTCACTGACATACAGGTTGTCTTTGTCATCGATCGCCAGACCGCTCGGTTCATTGAACTTGGCTTTGGCGATCGGTCCATCCTGGAAATCGCCCGCGTCTTCTACTGCGCCGGGGAAATATTCCACCACGCGTGTCGATGGCGCAGAGATCGTAGATACGACGCCGGATGCGGTAATTTTGCGGATGACATGATTCAGCGTATCGGCTACATAGACGTTGCCTTTGCTATCGACTGCGACATCGGACGGCGTATCGAACGATGCCGCCGAGCCGACGCCGTCAGCCGCCCCGAGTACGCCGTTGCCGGCAAGCGTCGAGACGGTTCCGTTCTTCGCGATCTTGCGCACCGCATGGTTCCCCGAATCGGCAACGAAAATATTGCCTTGACGATCGATGGCAATACCTGCCGGATAATCGAATGCGGCTTCGGACAAAGTCGCGTCATTCATCGCGCCAATGGGCAACCCCGCTTCATCCTCGCCAAGATCAAGTCCTGAATAAGTGCCAACCTGATTCGCCGTCAATACGCGCAAAAGATGGTTGCGGTTATCGGCGATAAGAAGCTTGCCGTCTGCCGTCGCAGCAATCGAACGCGGGTGGAAGAACTTCGCTTCTCCCGCCTTGCCGTTCGTATCTCCCCATTCGCTCATCCCCGTCAAGGTGTGGACTTCATAAAGCTTGGGCGTTTTCGTCCAGTCGGTGTCTGCCGCCATGGCGTATGCAGGCATTGCTGAGAGCAAACCTGCCGTTAACGCAGCCGCTGCCAGTTTCTTGAATGCGTTGTTCATATTCGTTTGGCTCCTTGTCTGTTTTTAATACGTACGATACAGCAATACTTGTACAGATTTCTTGTAAGGACCCGATTCAATAATAACGAATAACATTTTCGTGTCGTATACTTCAACGTTCACAGGATAGCCGCCGCTAACGAATTCGATCTCCTTAAAGTCTTCATCGTACCATTCGTATACAGCGATGACATTTGCATTGCCGTCTGCTTCAGGAAGCAGAAGAGACGACTCGTTATAGACATTGAACTTATACGAGAATGGTTGAGGTTGCGGATCAAATAAGTAGTCCCAATCAGTGCCATTCCATATTTTCATTGACTGCATACCGGGCACCGCTCCCGCAATCTCACCATTATAGAATGTCAAGTTGTGAACTGTTGGGCTGCCAATGTGGTAGGGATTGTGCAGCTTAATCGTAATCGGAACTATATCTCCATCTTCCAAGTAATGAACGGAGTAAACATATTCTTCCGGATCCAGCTTTGAACCGTCGACCCATACTTCCGTATCTTCCGGTTCCCAATCGACCTTGAATTCGAATGATTGCAATTGCTCGTCGTTGAATGAATAATACGTCCACTCATTCGGACCGACTTGCTCAAAGTCGCCCAATTCGGATACCGGTCCACCGTGCAGCTTCTCCTTCGCAACTTCTCCTCCGACGAGCGCGATATCGTAGTACCGATAATGACCGTCATAATCTTTCGTCATCAGCACGAAGCTATGAATCCCCGGCTGATCGGTCCTGCCGAAAGTGTACGTATGCGTGATGTCATCATAACTGAATGGTACTAAGGATTGGTTTGCTCCCATTAGCTCCAATTGATCGATTTGATTCGGATCAATCACAATTTGCAACTCGCCGTATACTTGATCCGTCACGGTTGGCTGCGCGACATAAGCCGAATAATTCGCGTCATCGATCGTGTATGTGTGCAGTTGTAATGGAACTGTCACTTCGATCGTACCATCCGGGCTGGACGCATATCCTGCCTTCATCTCCATGATGCCGACCGGCCAAGGGTTCACGGCAAGTTCCAGATTGTTAGCAAGCCAGTACTTGCCCGATTCATCCTTCAGATATAACCGATATGAATGGTTCGTCGAATGGGTATCCAGTACGTAAACATCAGCTTCAAGATAGTTGACATACGTCTTCGTCAAGATCGTCCCATTCTCCATATCTTCCACTACTTCGATTGTAAAGGGCATATCCCACCCGCCGTAAGGCGAAACTAACATTACCTCGCCATCTTCCACGCTAGCCATCACTTTAAATGAAGAGCTGGAAGAATCCCATGCGACTGGCAGCTGCGTCTCATTGTCCGTCACAATTTCGAGCCCGTCCGCGATCCAGGATTTGTCCGTTTGCGCAAATGGCGACCCTAAGCCCGTCTTCACTACCACTTCATACTCATACGACTTGTTGTCCAACACAAAATCGAACTCGTACTTATAGACGCCATCTTCATCAGGAACAACCAAATGGAGCACATTCGATTGTTCTACCGAGCTGCCGTATCCAGACACATGCAAGTTCTTGACGCCCTGCCCGTTGACAGCGAAATCGTACGAGCTGCCCGGATCTTCGACTTCGAGCAATAACCGATTTCCTCCGATGTCAGCTAAAGAATTGCCGCTCCCCCCTGTCACTGTAACGCCTGTAGGGAGCAATTGCCGATTCACCTGATAGGTAAACTTGGTCGGCGTTGCACTCGCAGCGGTTTTCACCCAGATGTCGATATAGGTCGTATTGCCTCGCAGTTTCACCGGATAACTAACCGTCGGCGCGTTGCTTTCGACATTTTCGATTCCATACATCGTTTCCGGCACAACCGGTATGGCTGCCGTATCGTTCGCTCCCAGCCGGGTTTTCACGGTAATCACATCAGTACTATTTTTAGCGACCGGCATTACATTGACGATGTCTTCGATGACATAACCGAGATTGCTCGAATATGTGCTCTCGCCGGATTGGATCGGAACCTCGACTTGAAGCCTTACCGCAGCAGGGATTGGAGATGAACTCGGCATCGGCCCCGTCTCGTAATACTCCACAACCAGCGACTGCAGCGGATTCACATAGCTCGAACCCGTATCGCCCCCGGAATTGCCGCCTGAGCTTCCATTTGCGGCGTTTGGACTCGGGCTCGGCGTCGCTTTCGCGTTTTCCGCTTCGCGCAGCTTCCTATCCCGTTCGAATCTGGCACGCTCGGCTTCGGACAACTGCTTCTCGTAAGCCTCTCTTTGCTGCTGTTTCAACAGCTCAAGCTTTTCTTTGTTTTTCTCTTCCAATTCTTTCTTCTTATTCAGAAGTTCGTCCTTCGCTTTGTCCCGTGTTTGTTCGACCTCTTGCTTCGCCTTCCGGCGGGCTTCTTCGCGCTCGCGCGCCTCGTCCTGCATCTTCTTCTGGCGATCGGTAAGGTCAAGCTTTACATTGCTGTACACGAAATTTTGATTGAGGTCCTTCATCATCTGATCGACCGTATCTTTATCGATGATCGATCCTTGGATCGCAGATCCGATAATCGCGCCGATCAACTGGTTCATATTATTGATCAATTGCTGCAGCTCTTCCTCGTTTGCGACCCCCGACAATTTGTTCGGAAGGCCGTTCGGGCTCCCGCTTTGCATCTGGTTTCTCAATTGCTGCTGCATCGCCGCAAGCTCCGCATCGATCGCCGCTTTCTGCTGCAGCATCTGCTGAATCACGCTCGGCGACAACATCCCGACCAGGCTCTCCATGTCGATCGTAGACACGTTGTCCTGAGGATTCGTGTCGTCTGTGCCGAACGTGAATTGCTGTGTCGGATAGACATTGGCGCCTTCATTGTCCTCGTTCGACCCGGTAGAACCGCCATCCCCTGCGTTCCGCTTGGCATTCACGATCCCGGCCATAACGCCGAGGAACGTCGATTTCGTCAACGGATCGACACCGGCCAGGAAATGCGTGCCCCGCACGCCCATGACCGCGGTCGGCGTCTCCAGCGTGAACTCGTCGTTGTTGTTGGCAATCGACTTCACATCCACCCATGCCGAGCCACTCCACATGCTTACCTTGGTACGGGTAGCGCCGCGTTCGGTCAGCTTGGAGAACGACAGCGTCGTCTTCGCAGATACCGTCATCGTGTCGTCTTCCTTCGTGCCATTTGCGAATTGCAAGACGGCCGTACTGTCGTCGGCGGTCGTCAGCACGTCCCCTTCATTCAGGCTCATGCGGGCAAACGCCTTGAATTCCTTGGAGCCGCCGGCTTTCTTCACATTGACCGTACCGGTCAACGACTTGACGACCGCGACCCGCGAAGTCGCCGCGCTCGCCTGGCTGCCGGTTACTCCCAGCACTGGCGCCAGCATAAGCAACAGCGCCATCCATGGGATCAGAACTTTTTTCATCTGTAGGTTTCATTCCTTTCGCTATTCGGATAGTTTCGCAGCGGCTGCTTCTTCCAACTCTCTCCACGGTGCCTCGTCTCGGACGCCAAGCACTTCATATACGCGGATCGGATGGGACTTCCCTTTAAACATGCGGTCTTCTCCCTCGTCGAACAGGAAGAACGGCTTCGTAATCTCATGCACATGCTCGGACACGTGCACTTGCCCCTTCTTCGTCTGCGACTCGATACGAGCTGCGATGTTGACGTTGTCGCCGATCGCCGTATAGTCGACGCGCAAGTAGGATCCGATATTGCCGACGACCACGTTGCCGGTATGGATACCGATCCCCACGTTGACCTCCACGCCGTATTTGTCCAGAATCTCATCCCGAATCTTCTTCATCTGCTGCTGGATCTCGAAGGCGGTCTTGACCGCCATCACCGCATGGTTGTCCACGTCCAGCGGCGCGTTGAACAGGATCATCGCCGCGTCTCCGATGAATTTGTCGATCGTGCCGCGGTTGCGAAGCGTCGTCTCCGTAATCATGTTGAACATCGTGTTCAGCGTATCTACGAGCTCCGGCGGCGTCAATTTCTCGGACAGCGGCGTGAAGCCCCGAATATCCAGGAACAGAATCGTGATGTTCTTCGAATCCCCGCCCAGCTTGATGTCGATGTCTTGCGCGACGATCTGTTTGACCAAGTCGGGGGAAATGTAACGGCCGAACTGCCGGGTGACAAAGCTCTTCTGCGTGCTTTCGAGGTATGATTTGAGAGAGACGTTCGTCAGATAGACGAGCGTGATCGCCAGCAGAATATCCGCCGTCGTGACGACCGTCGTCCATTGTTGATAGATGACGAACTGCCCGTACAGCACCCCCGCCAAGACGGCCAAGTAGACGAGGATCGAGTAAATATTTTTCATTCGCCAAGGAATCAAAATGAAGAGTGCGAACAACAGCAAGCCGACCAACCATTCCACCCACATCGGCAAATTGCCTACCGTCGTGCCTTTGATCATCTGATCCACGATATTGGCATGCACGTAGACGAGCTTCATATTCTTCTCAATCGGCGTGACGCCGCTGTCCTGACCGGAATCGTCGGACAAGCCGACCGCCGTGAAGCCGACCAGGACGATCGCGTCCTTGAACGTTTCAGGCGGGATTTCCCCGTTCAACACGCGGCTGAAGCCGACCGTCGTGAAGTCTTCCGTCACGTTCCGATAATCGATCGTAAGCGTGTTCTTGGCGGACCGCTTGCCGGGGTCGGTGCTGGCATCGGTCAAGTCATCGTATTTCGACAAGTCGACGCCGGCTAGTTCGACTGCCTTATAGGCCAGCGAAGGGATGACCTCGCCATCCTGCGTCTGAATCTTAAGCCATACCTGGCGGATGACGGCATCGTCGCTGATGACCCGATTGATATGAGCCGTTTCGACTTGCTCTGCGATCGCAGGGATCGGCTTGCTTACGCTGTACACGGTCGGGAATTCATCCGGATGCACACGCGTCGTTGCGAACACTTCCCCTTCCGAAGAGCCGATGACCGGAAGAATGACGTTATCGAAGTAAGAAAGCCCTTCCGCGAATGCCGCGTCGCTGTCCGGGTCCGATTCCTCGTTGAAGGTCACGTCGAATGCGATCGCCTTGGGCTCATAGCGGGGCTGGTTCATCATATCCAGGAAAGCGGGGTATACGGCCCGGTCCCATGGGAACCTTCCCAGATCCTGCAGCGATTCATCATCGATCGCCACGACGATGATATGCTCGTCCGGCTGATGCGTCGCCGCCTGCTTCATGTTGTAATCGATGAGAATGTTGTCGATTCTGCTTAGGACGTGACTATAGTAGATCAGCACGACCGCCGCCAGAATGACCGCATTCATCACGATGGCAATCCGTTTGATTTTCTCCCGCAAGCGATATCCCACCTATGTAAATCATGCCAATCATCCTTGATTATAGCTTAGAAAGCGGCGTAATGGGGAATAAATGCAAAAAAAATGACGAATTGTGACCGAAGTCATATTCTTACGAAAAAAATGCCGCCGCCAGGTCCCGTATATCAGGAGCCAGGCGGCGGCAACTAATTTAAACATCTTTCGCTTACATATTAAACGGAGAATCCGCTACTTTAATGGAATCGGTCGGGCAGCCATCGCAAGCGTCCTGAAGATCGTCGTACAAATCTTCCGGAATTTCCGTATTGCCGTGGTTGCCGTCGTCGGCATAAATCACTTCCGCCAAACCTTCGTCGTCATAGTCGTAAATATCAGGAGCCGTTGCACCGCAAGCGCCGCAAGCGATACAAGTGTCCTTCTCCACCCAAGTAAACTTAGCCATCGGTTTCCCTCCTTGTTTCTCATGCGTCGATTTTCTATAAGGTAAGCAAGATCAACCTTTCACTGTCCAATATAATACAAAACCCTAGCAAGATCAAACGAAAATGCAGATGATAACCATCGTATTCCGAACTCAATCGAATTTTTGGTTCCGTTCCCCGTCGGAATGCGCCTCGTCAGCTGAAAGCCGCAGGAAATCTTTCTCAAGCGACGTGCCTCTCACCTTCTTGTTGCGTATCAAAGCAGAAGGGTCGTCCCCGAGCATGCCGGCGGTCAGAACGGCATCTTCGCCGAATTTGTCCCGCAGCCGGTCCATCGCTTTGACCAGTTGGCCGCGCTTGGGCGCTTCTTCATAAGAAAACAAATCAAGCTGCACGGCCGTTCCTGTCTTCGTAGACAAATTCTGCAGCGTGATGCCCAGCAGCCTGACCGCCTCTCCCGATCGCCAATGGGCATCCATGAGCCGACAAGCCGCCTTATACACCGTGTCCGGATCATCCGTCGGCGCCCCAAGCCCGCTCGCCCGGGTGATCGTCTTCATCTGCGGATCGCGGATAACGATCTGTACGGTAGCGCACATCATGCCTTGCCTTCTCAATCGTCGGGTTGTCTGGTCCGCCAGATTGAGCAGCACCCGGCGATATTGCTCCCGCTCCGTCAAGTCGGCTGGCAGAGTCGTCGTATGACCGATCGACTTGGCCGCTTCCGACAACGGCTCCACCGGCGAATCGTCCTGCCCGTGCGCCGCCCGCTTCATCCAAGCGCCGTATACGCCGAACTTCTCGATCAGCAGCCGCTCATCTGTTGCCGCCAGCTCCCCGATCGTTCGGATGTTCAGCCGCTGCAGCTTGTCCGCAGTGCGGGAACCGATGCCGAACAACGACTGGCACGGCTTGCCCCATAGCAGCTTAGGCACGTCCCTGCGCCGCAAAATCGTAATCGCGTTGGGCTTGCGCATATCGGACGCCATCTTGGCAAGCAGTTTGTTGGGCGCTACGCCGATGGAACACGGCAGCGACAGTTCCGTGCGCACTCGCCGCTGAATCCGCTCCGCAATCTCTATCGGCGTTCCAAATTGGCTGCTGCCCGTCACATCGAGGTAACATTCGTCAATCGACACCGCTTCGACCAGCGGCGTATAATTGCCGGCGATCCTCATGAACGCTTTGCTGTAGCGACGGTACAAATGGAAGTCGGGCGCGATCAGCAACAGATCCGGACAGGCGGCGAGTGCCTGGCGCACAGTCATGCCGGTGCGGACGCCCCGCGCTCGAGCCTCGTACGAACTGGTGACGAGAATACCCTTGCGCAGCTCCACGCTGCCTGCTACGCCCGTCGGCTTGCCCTTGTACTTATCCGGCTCTTCGGCGGCATGCACGGAGCAATAGAAAGCATTCATGTCGATATGCAGAATGAATCTCCGCCCGGAATCGCCCATCGTTTCCCCGCCCCGCCTTCGACCGATAACCGCACATTTCATCGTAACCCCATTATAGGCCCTCTACAATTGAGGTCAACCGTGCTATAATAGTTTAACCTGTTTTTTCAATCAAGGGGGATACAAGTTTTGGGCATGTCCACACCGATCACCATCTTCGACACGACGCTCCGCGATGGCACGCAAGGCGAAGGCATCAGCCTGACCGCCGAAGACAAGGTCAAGATCGCCTTGAAGCTTGACGCGCTTGGCGTCCATTATATAGAAGGCGGAAATCCCGGAAGCAACAGCAAGGACATCGAATTTTTCCGGCGGATCCGGGAGATGAACCTTGCCGCCAAACTGACGGCATTCGGAAGCACGAGACGCAAGAGCTCCCGCTGCGAACAAGACCAGAACTTGAAGCATCTGCTTGAATCGGGTGCGGCAGCGGCTACGCTGGTCGGGAAAACGTGGGATTTTCATGTGCACACCGCCCTGCAGACGACGCTCGAGGAGAACCTGGCGATGATCCACGAGTCGCTCGCCTACGTGCATCAGCATGGCATGGAAGCTTTGTTCGACGCCGAGCATTTCTTCGACGGCTTCAAGGCAAATCCCGAATTCGCGCTCGCTTGCTTGCGGAAAGCTCAAGAGGCCGGCGCTTCCTGGATCGTATTGTGCGACACGAACGGCGGGACGCTGCCCAGCGAGATTCATGCCATCGTCTCCCAAGTCGTATCCGAGATCTACGCGCCGATCGGCATCCACACGCATAACGACTGCGAGCTCGCCGTCGCCAATTCCCTGGCGGCCGTCACGGCCGGCGCCAGACAAGTGCAAGGCACGATAAACGGCTATGGTGAAAGGTGCGGCAACGCCAATCTTTGCTCCGTGCTTCCGACCCTGCAGCTCAAGATGGGCTACCGGGCCGTCTCGGAGGAGCAGCTCCGCATGCTGACATCCGTTGCCCGTTACGTGAGCGAGATCGCCAACGTCATCCTGCCGGTCAATCAGCCGTATGTAGGCAATGCTGCATTCGCGCACAAAGGCGGCATCCATGTCTCGGCCATCCTGAAGGATGCCAAGACTTACGAGCACATCCAGCCGGAGCTCGTCGGCAACAAGCAGCGCGTGCTCGTATCCGAACTTGCCGGTCAGAGCAATATCGTGTCCAAGGCGCAGGAGATGGGCCTGGACATGAATTCCAACAACTTCCAATCCCGCGAAGTGATCGACCGCATCAAGGAAATGGAGCACCAAGGCTACCAGTTCGAAGGTGCCGATGCCTCGCTGGAACTGCTGCTTAGAGACGCATACGGCAATACGCAGGACGTCTTCACGGTCGAGAGCTTCAAGATTCTCGTGGAGAAGACGGCTGTCGGCATGGCGACCGAAGCGATCGTCAAGCTCCAGGTCGGCGGCCAGCAGGTGTACACGGTATCCGATGGCAACGGGCCGGTCAACGCGCTGGACAATGCGCTTCGAAAGGCGTTGATTCAGTTCTATCCGGATATCCGCAACATCCATCTAACCGACTACAAAGTCCGGGTGCTCGACGAGAAAGACGCGACGGCGGCCAAAGTCCGGGTGCTGATGGAATCGACCGATTTCAACGATACGTGGAGCACGGTCGGCGTATCCTCCAACGTTATTGAAGCCAGTTGGGAAGCGCTCGTCGATTCGATCCGTTACGCGCTGCTCGGCATGGTCAAGGACGAGGCGGCGTTCGAGCAGCCGCGGGAAACGCTTGGACTCGTCAATCATTAGACAGTACAAAAAATGCCGCAAGTCGTGTATGTACAACGACTTGCGGCATTTTTTTGACGTTCCCCTTCGTTAAGCATTAAGCGCCTACGAGCGGATCCAGTATTTTCTCCAGATTTTCCAGTGTCGTCATGCCGTCGATGCGCGCGACAATTTTGCCAGTGCGGTCGATGATGAAGCTCGCCGGGTAGTTATTGACGACGTAAGTATCGCCTACCTTGCCATCAACATCGGTCAGAACGGGAAACGTAAAGCCCTCTTCCCTAACAAACACCTTCGCATTACGAGCCTTATCGTTATTGGTGGCATTCACCGCGTACAGGTCGAGCCGGTCCTTGTATTTGTCGAATGTCTTGACGAGGTCCGGCGCCTCCTGCTGACATGGCCAGCACCAGGACGCCCAGAAATTGACGAGCAGCACTTTATCCCTCGCTCCTCCAACCTGATAGGTCGTCCCCTCATCGTCAAGGGATGCCAGCTCGAATGCGGGAGCCATGGCGCCTTGCTTCGGCGCGGTATCCGGCAGTACGCTGACCGCCGCATCCGGCGTGGCGGGTGGCGTCGGGCCGCTCCCTCCCGTCCGGTTGCTGAAGATGACGACGGCGATCGTGACCAACACGGCAATGAGAATGATCCAATTTCGTTTCATCGATGCTGCGACTCCCCTTTAGTTGTTCACCAACAACTTCTATTTTACCTCATTTCCCGTTCTCATACCAATGAACACCGGAATGGCCCGTCTGCCGCAAGGGCAACTTAGCTGTATTCAAGCAACGCACAAGACGGGAGGACCGGTCATGGACGCAGCAAGGACGCGAAGGAAGCTCCGGATCACGTTCACCAGCGATATGGACGACGACGGGGCGGCAGCAGGCCAATCGGGCAATCAGCAAAGCGGCAATGGTGCCGGCAAAGCCGCCCAGATCAAAGCCTACATCGCCTTGGCGAGCGTGCCTGTCGTGTTAGTGCTGGGCAATTCGATGCTGGTGCCGATCCTGCCGACGATGGAAAAGAAGATGGGCATCTCCAATTTCCAATCCAGCCTCGTGATTACCTTATTCTCGCTCGCAGCCGCCATCGTTATCCCGATCGTCGGTTATTTGTCCGACCGCTTCAGCCGCAAAGCCGTCATCATCCCTGCCCTTATCCTGTATGGGGGAGCAGGCATTTTGGCAGGTTTGGGCGCAGTGTGGCATTCGTACGGCATCCTGATCGCGGCTCGCGCGCTGCAGGGCATCGGCGCTGCCGGCACCGCGCCGATCGCCATGGCGTTGATCGGAGATATGTACAAGGACGGCAAGGAAAGCCAGGCGCTGGGGCTCAGCGAAGCAGCCAACGGTACCGGCAAAGTCATCAGCCCGATCCTCGGTTCACTGCTCGCTCTGCTCGTATGGTATGCCGCCTTTTTCGCGTTCCCAGCTTTCTGCCTGCTCTCTTTGCTTGCCATGATTTTCATGATCAAGGAACCGAAGCGGACGGCAGAGCCAAAACCTGTCAAGCAGTATATCCAATCCATCAAGCGCATCTTCTCCAAAGACGGCAGGTGGCTGATCTCTTCTTTTTTCAGCGGCTCGCTTGCCTTGTTTATCCTATTCGGCGTCTTATTCTTCCTGTCGAACATTCTGGAGAAGCCGCCTTACAACATCGACGGCGTGTGGAAAGGCTGCGTGCTCGCCATTCCGCTCTTCGGCATGGTCGTCACCTCGTTCACGACCGGTACCGTCATCCGCAAGAACGGCGTGTTGATCCGCTGGCTCATGATTATCGGACTTGCGCTGATGGTCGTCACGCTGGCCTTGTCGATCTGGCTGAACAAAAACCTGTATGTCTTTATCGGCTTGCTTACGCTGAGCAGCATCGGTACCGGCCTGCTGCTTCCTTGCCTGAACACGATGATTACCGGAGCGGTCGAGAAGTCGGAGCGCGGCATGATTACGTCTTTGTACAGCAGCTTGCGGTTTTTCGGCGTCGCGTTCGGTCCGCCCCTGTTCGGATGGCTGATGGGCATTTCCTACCCGGTCGTGTTCATTACCGTATCCAGCCTGTCGCTGATCTCCTTGGGCCTCGTCTTCTTCCTTGTCAAGCCCGGCAAACAGGTCCAATAATAGCGGCAGGGGAAAATGTTGCGGTTCGTGCCTGCAGCCTCCATACTGGGTAAGGAGGAGGCGAGGCGGACCATGAACGATATCGAAGAAGCCGTGATTCCGATGGCGATTCGGCTGAAGTGGATCGAAGCCTGCAGGAAACGATTGCCGTACGAAGCTTGCGGCATCGTATTCGGCCGCGTTGACGGAAACCGTCTTAACGTAGAGGGCTTCGCCATCGTCCGCAACGCGGCACCCGATCCGTCAAAGGCGTTCTTCTTCGAGCCGGACGATTGGGTTCGTGCCTGGTACGACGCTGAGCGCAGCGGGAAGCGGATCGTCGGCATCTTCCATTCCCACCCCGGCGGCACGGCCCGTCCGAGTGCGACGGATACGGACCAGCGACCGGACTGGGGCGCTTATTGGATCATCGGCCTGGCAAGCGGTCAAGACGCCTTGATGGAAGCCTACCGGGCCGAACAGGCAGGAGGGTGGCGACGTTTGACCCAACTTGTTGAACGTTAACTCCGCGAACAGCATCGTGCATGGAATGATGCCGCTCGCGGCTGCCAAGCATGACGTTTGACTGTACGGTTGCGCATTGAGTATGATAGAACAAAGAAATCGACCTCAGGAAGGAAGGCGAGATCGATGCGCAACGGTTCCGGCGCGCCTTCGCGTCTGTACCGGATCGGGGAACTGTCCCGTCTGGCAGGCGTAAGCCCGCGCACTATCGACTATTACACCACATTGGGGCTGCTGTCACCGGCTGGAAGATCCACCGGCAATTATCGGTTATACGATGATGAAACTTTAAGACGAATTCGCCGTATTGAACACTTGAAAGCGCAGAAATTATCATTGGAAGAAATTCGCGAGCAATTCACCGCCCTCGATCGGGTCTCCACGGACGAGCAAGTGTCGCTCAAACTCGCGGAGCTGCAAGCGCATCTGACCCGATTGGAGCAGGAAGTGAAGGAGCTTGAGCCGGTGCTCGACCAGCTCAAGCCCCAGCAGGCCAAGCGACTGTTCCGTGCCATCACGCCGCCGACCGCTGCCTGCATCGAAGCGCTGCTGCTGTTGCTCGGCAAGAGCAATCTGATGTAATCTGCGCCAATACACTTTCAGTAGCGGAGGGACAATTCGCATGATGCTGTTTTTTCACCCCTTGGATTTTCTGATCATTCCCGCATTTCTCCTGTCGTTATGGGCGCAATTCCGGGTCAGCGGTACATTCAACAAGTGGTCCGAGGTGCAAGCGTCGAGCGGCATGACAGGGTATGACGCGGCACGCCGCATGCTGGACAACAACGGCCTGCACGACGTACCGATCGAGCCGGTCCCCGGCAAGCTGTCCGACCACTACGATCCGATCGCCAGAGTCGTCAGATTGTCCGAGCCGGTCTATTATGAACGCTCGATATCCGCGATCTCGGTCGCCTGCCACGAAGTCGGACACGCGATCCAGCATCAGCAGCATTACCCGGCGCTCGTGCTGCGCCACCGCATGTTCCCGGTCGTTCGGTTCGCTTCCGGCCTCGCGCCGATCCTGCTGCTGGCCGGATTCTTCTTTCAATTTACCAATCTGATCGGCCTGGGCATCATCTTCTTCGCTGCCGCCGTTGCATTCCAACTGGTGACGTTGCCGGTCGAATTCAATGCCAGCAACCGCGCGCGCGACATCATGGTCGCGGAAGGCTTCATCCGCAGCGACGAGGAGCGCGGCGTGGCCAAGGTGCTCAATGCAGCTGCGCTGACGTATGTAGCCGCGGCGCTTATCGCCTTGCTTGAGCTGGTCAAGTATATCCTGATCTTCACCTCATCTAACCGCGACTAATAAGCGCACAGCCAATTTGCGCCGAGCATCGAACATAAGAGCCGCTCCCCGTACTACGCAGGGAACGGCTCTTGTTCGTTTATCGCGGACTGTACTCCTGCTTCATGTACGACATCAGGAACGAATGGAACATCTGCACGACGGATGGCAGCTTGTCGCCGCTGCGGCGGATCAGGCCGATCGTGCGCGTAACGTGCGGACGGCTGATCTTGACGACTGCAGGCATCATCGTGCTTGTCCGATACAGCGCCATCTCCGGCAGCAGGCTGACGCCCATGCCGGCCGCGACCAGTCCTCTGATCGTATCCGTCTCCTCGCCCTCGAATCCGATGATCGGCGTGAAGCCCGAGTTTTTGCAAGCATCCCAGACGATCGGCCGCAGCGAGTAGCCTTGACTGAACAAGACGAAGCTCTCGCCCTCAAGCTGCGCCAGATCGATCGATACTTCCAGCGCGAGCGGATGGTTCTCCGGCAAGATCGCGAACAGCTCCTCCGTCAGCACGACCTCGCCGGTCACCTGCTCGTGATTTTCCGGATTCGGCGAGATGAAGGCAAGATCGATCTCGCCTTCCGCGACATCCCGGATCAGCGATGCGTACATGCCTTGGCGGAAGCGGAACTTCACGTTCGGGTGCAGCTTGCGGAACGCCGCCACGACGTGCGGGATCAGATGATAACCGAGGCTATGGGGAAATCCGAGCCGAATCTCTCCCGCTTCCGGATCGAGGAATTCCCGGATCTCCATGATCGAGCGATCGAGATCCGTAAGCAGCGATTCCGCACGTCGGAGAAACAATTGTCCGACCGGCGTAAGCTGTACGTTGCGGCCCTTCTGCTGGAACAAGCGGGCGCCCAGTTCCTCCTCAAGCCGATGAATCTGACGGCTGACTGCCGATTGCGCCACATGCAGCTCTTCCGCGGCCTTCGTGACATGCTGAAGCCTTGCCACGCGAACGAAATATTGCAATTGCCTTAGCTCCACCTGAACCTGCACCCTTCCTGGCGTTCATTTCCGGTAATTGGACTTTGAGGTTCGATTCCGATTATAATGATAACCGCAAGGCTAATCAATGAAGGAGGTTATTTCGCATGACTCAAGAACGTACGGCCAAATTCAAGGGAAATCCGATCACGCTGGTCGGCCCCGAACTGAAGGCGGGCGATCAAGCCCCTGACTTCAACATCAACAAGAACTTGCTGGAGACCGCTAGTCTGAAAGACTATGCCGGCAAAATTAAATTGATCAGCGTCGTGCCTTCCATCGATACGGGCGTATGCGATGCCCAAACCCGCCGCTTCAACGAAGAAGCTTCCGGACTCGGCGAGAACGTCGTCGTGCTGACCGTCAGCGCGGACTTGCCGTTCGCCCAATCCCGCTGGTGCGCCGCTGCAGGCGTCGACCGCGTCGTCCTGTTGTCCGACTACAAGGGCAATACGTTCGGACAAGCCTATGGCGTCCAGATCAAGGAATTCGCACTAGATATGCGTTCCATCTTCGTCGTAGACGCACAAGACCGAATCACATATGTCGAAGTGCTGGAAGAGATGACGGAACACCCGAATTACGAGGCAGCCGTCGCCGCAGTGAAAGCGCTGCTGTAGGCCGCAGGTCTCATGTCAAAAAGCGAGGAAAGGCATGGCGCCTTCCTCGCTTCTTCTTTCTTGCCTTATCTGCGGTAGCTGGCGAGCTTGCGGTCTAATACGGCATAGATCTCTTGAATGACACGATAATTCGCCCCCAAGTCGCCGAGCGAGCCGCGGGAAGCCGAATAAATATCGACAGCCGAAACGCCAGGCGAAGTGCCTACGATCTGCAATGTAATATCCATCGTTCGTCCTAGCGCCGTCCGCTTCTCCAGAACGATCTCCCCGATATTCGGCACTTCATGCAGCACTTTGAAGCCCTGCATCTTCTTCATCACTGAACCGACCTCATCGAAAGCCCGGTCTCTTGAAAGACGATAATAGTGCGATTTAAGTTTAGGGTCTTTCGCCTTGTCGCCAGTATGCTCGTGACTGCGGAGCAAACCGATCAGCACTCGTTTCAACAATACGCTCTCTCCCTCTCGGTGCAATTGCGCGTCTAATCTATGATAACATGTCTAGGCGCATAGGGAAAGAAAAAACCCGCCTATGCCGTCCGACGTGCCAGTTTCTGAACCCGCTTGAGCAGGTGGGTGTCCGCAGCGCCGGATTTTGGCTACCCGTTTCGGGGGCGTGCCAGCGGCCGCGCAATGTAGAACTCCCTTGGAAACAGCAATGGTTCAAAACTTAAGATCGTCGTAACGTACATCGCAGGATATGGGATTATTATAAGCCTTTTGTGTTATCCGACGCAACCCGCTGCGCTTAGCTTTTCGTTTCCTGATTTTCCTCTATGGTGGCATCTTCGTCGGGGTCCGCATTTCCTTGTTCGGCCTTCTCCATCATCTTCGTAATAATCAGATGGAAGTTGTAGAAAGTGAACGTTGCAATGACGCTGCCGAAGAAGAACGGAATCAGAAAGGTGAATCGCGCGCTGATGAACAGAACGGCTGCTGTGCCGAGCGTCATGAAGATGGACCGGATCGGCCGGCCGATCGTCAGGACGAGGGCGTTCTTGAGCAGCTGCAGCGTCTTCATATGGAAATGCGACAGCAGCGAGAAGAAATGATGCAGCGAGACGAGCAGCAAGATCAGCAAAGCGATGAACAGGTAAGCGACGAGCTGCAGCGTCTGGAACTTCGTCAGGTAAACTTGATAATCAATGATGAGAACGGCGAACAGGAAGGCATATAGAATGCCTCCGATCATCGCCTGCTTGTAATTGCCCTTGTAGCTGCGGAAATACGTCTTGAACAGCGGCACGTCCGTATCTCCCATCACCCACTTGCGGGCAACGGAGAACATCGCGGAGGTAGCCGGGAAGAAGGTGAACGGGGCGACTATCGCCATGAAGATGATCGTCTGCTGCAGCAGCCCCGTCAGGTCGGCCTCGGACGCGCCGTTCATCGACAGAAAGCCGGTAAGTCCGAGAAACCAGAACGGCAGTCCGCAAACAAGCCACAATACATTGATGACAGCCAGCCTCATGATCCATTCGGACAGCTTGTAGAAGCCGCCCATCATGCCACGCATTTCCACCGGATCTTCCCCCTGACAACCTCAAACTAGATGTAATGGATGATTGGACGATTGGATGTGCTCAAGTTAGATGTTCACGTAATCTTCGCTGCTGGATCTGCGAGAATCGGACTTGCCGCCGCGGGATCCTCCGTCACGGTAACCGCCGCCGTCCTCGCGATAGGTGCGTCCGCCGCCGCTATAAGACTTGCGCCCATGGCTGCCGCCCGAATAACCGCTGCGTCCTTGGCCGCCGTAGCCGCCGCCATAGCCGCCGCGTCCGCCCTGGCTGGCGCCGCTCCCTTGGCCGTACCGGCGATTGCCGCCGTAGCCGCCGCGGCCGCCGCCTGGGCCGCCTTCGAATTTTCGCTTCTTGCCGCGGATCGGATCTTCCGGCGTCAATTCGACTTCGACGTCCTTCTTGTCGCCCGTCAGCAGCTTCATCGCGGCCGCCAGCAATTGAACGGAATCGTACTGTTCCAGCAGCTGCATGGCCACCCACTTGAACGGATTGACGTCCTCGCCTTCACTCTTGAGCATCTCCAAGATGCGTTCGGCAACGACCTTCTGCTTGCCTTCCATCGCTTCGGACAACGTCGGCAACGGCTTCTTGGAAATCCGGTGACGGGTAATCTTCTCGATGAAGTGCAGATGATCCGTCTCGCGAGGCGTCACGAACGTCCACGACGTTCCTTCTTTGCCTGCGCGGCCGGTACGGCCGATCCGATGCACGTAGCTCTCCGGGTCTTGCGGCAGGTCGAAGTTGATGACGTGCGTCACGCCGCTGACGTCGAGGCCGCGGGCGGCCACGTCGGTAGCGACCAGCACGTCGATGCTGCCGTCGCGGAATTTGCGCATGACGGCGTCGCGCTGGTTCTGAGACAGATCGCCGTGCAAGCCGTCGGAAGCGTAGCCGCGCTTGGCCAGCGCTTCGGACAGCTCGGCCACGCGGCGCTTCGTCCGGCCGAATACGATGGCCAACTCCGGCGGCTCCATATCGAGCAGGCGGCAGAGGCCGTCGAACTTCATGCGCTCTTGAACCTCAATGTAGAATTGCTGGATAAGCGGTGCGCTCACTTGCTTCGGGATGACCGAGATATGCTCCGGATTGCGCAGGAATTGCTGGGCAAGCTTCTGGATGTTAACCGGCATCGTAGCCGAGAACAGCAACGTCTGGCGTTCTTCCGGCACCAGCTTCAGAATCGATTGGATATCGTCCATGAAGCCCATGTCGAGCATCTCGTCGGCTTCGTCCAGCACGACCGTGCGAACGTCGTCCAGACGGATCGTCTTGCGGTTGATATGGTCGAGCAACCGACCCGGCGTTCCGATAATAATCTGAGGTCTTCTCTTGAGCGAACGGATTTGACGACCGATATCCTGCCCGCCGTATATCGCCAAAGAACGCAGTCCTTTAAATCGCCCGAGCTTCTCGATCTCTTCCGCCACCTGGATGGCCAATTCGCGGGTCGGCGCCATAATAAGCGCGACGATGCGGTCTTCCGAAGCCGAAATCTTGTTGATCAGGGGAATGCCGAATGCAGCGGTCTTGCCTGTTCCTGTCTGTGCTTGGCCAATCATGTCGCGACCTTGCAACGCGACGGGAATCGCCTTGGCTTGAATCGGTGTCGCTTCTTCGAAGCCCATCTCGGAGACGGCTTGAATGACGTCCGGTTGCAGGCCAAATTCTGTAAATGTGCTCAATTTCTCAAACTCCTTCTGTGTGGCGCCTTCGTTCACGGCTTCCAAAAAATATACAGTCCATTATAACATAAACGAAATCCGAAACGCTAGCACGAATCGCGATCTTCGAACGATACGTCGCCCGCTACCTTCTGCCTCTCGCGAATGATGCCTATTTCCCGGGGCAATCTAGGAACAAGCATGGAAATCGTAACGGGAGGCGAATCGTCTATGCCAGGCTGGCTGAATAAAGTGGCCGGAACGAGCCCTTATGTGATTATGATCCTGGGAGGAGCGGTCGCCGCCGCCGGCTTCAACCTGCTTCTCATCCCCGTCAACCTGCTCAGCAGCGGCGTATCCGGCATTTCCATGATCATCGGATACGCGAGCGGTCTGAGCATCGCCTTGATCTATTTTGTCCTGAATGCGCCGATTTTGTACTGGGGATTCCTCGTGCTCGGCAAACGCTTCGTCATGCTCAGCATCGTGAACGTGCTGTCCACGACGCTATTCCTGCAGCTGATCCCGGTTCATCCCTGGGCGGATGAAAGAGTGCTGTCGGCCGTATTCGGCGGGGTGATCGTCGGCATCGGTTCGGCCGCTTGCTTGCGATACGGCGGATCGACCGGCGGCATCGACATTGTCGCCTCCATCATCTCCTCCTCCCGCGACTTGCCGATCGGCCTCCTCGTCATTATTTTCAACACGGCCATCGTCGCAGGACTCGGCATTCTTCTGCAGGATTGGAATGCCGCCCTTTATTCTATGCTCTCCATCTACTTAACGGGCAAAGTCATTGACGTCGTGCACACGCCGCACCTCAAAGTGACCGCCTTCATCGTGACCGGCCATTCGCAGGAAATAGCCGCACGGCTGCTCTCTCTTCCTCGGGGTGTCACGATCCTGAAAACCCGGGGCGCCTTCACGCAAGAGGAGAAGGAGATGCTGATGACGGTCACGACCCGGTTCGAGCTGGCGGAATTGCGGAAAATGGTCCGTTCGGTCGATCCGCGCGCATTCGTCAACGTGGTACAGACGATCGATGTCATCGGGGAATTTCGCCGACAATCTCGCTAATTTTCCGCAAAATCCTACAAAATACCTCTGTCTCCGACGTCACGGCTCGGGTTATAATCGGGTTAAGAGCTGACGGGGAGAGGGATTCATGGATATTTTGATGACATTGTTCATCTTGCTGCAGGCCGCGCTCGGCGGCGGACAACAGGAAGACGCGAATTTCGGCAAGATTTGGAATGCGGCCCATCAGATGGCGCAGCATGGAGCACCGGTCGTAACCGTTCCCACCCCGCAAGAGGGGCAAGCACCCGCCGGGGAATCCTCAGGCGATCAAGCTGCGGATCCCCAGAAGGATACGGCTCCCAAGGTCAAAGGCATTTATGTCACGGCCTACAGCGCTGGCGGTGCGCGAATGGCCACGCTGCTGGACTTGCTCGATCGGACCGAATTGAATGCCATGGTCATCGATATCAAGGATGACAACGGCTATATTACGTACAAGACGGACAACCCCGAATTGACGGAACTCGGGACTCCGCAGCCTTTCATCAAAGACATCGGTCAGCTGATGAAGACACTGGAGGAACACGAGATCTACCCGATCGCCAGAATCGTCGTGTTCAAGGATTCCGTACTTGCCCGCAAGAAGAAGGAATGGACCTTCCTCAATTCGGACGGCACCGTCTGGGACAACGGCAAAAACGGCAAGCAAGGCGACAGCTTCGTCAATCCCTACATGAAGGAAGTATGGGACTATAACGTTGCCGTCGCTGAGGAAGCTGCCAAGCTTGGCTTCAAGGAAATCCAGTTCGATTATGTCCGGTTTCCCGAAGGCTTCGAGAAGAAAGAAGACCGACTCACGTTCACCAAGACGGACGAGAGCCGCGTGGACGTTGTAGCCGGCTTCGTTGAATATGCGCGGGAACAACTCGAGCCGCTCGGTGTGAGGGTTTCCGTCGATATTTTCGGCTATGCGGCTTCCGTCCCGGCCGCGGAGGGCATCGGCCAGGATTTCATGAAGATATCGGAAGCCGTGCATGTGATCTGCCCCATGATCTATCCGAGTCATTACAGCACCGGCTGGTTCAAGCAGAAGGATCCCGACAAAGCCCCTTACGCCACCATCAAAGGCGCGATGGACGATACGCACAAGAAACTCGAACCGCTCGGCGACACGAGCCCGATCATCCGGCCCTGGATACAGGATTTCACCGCCAGCTGGCTGGGCAAAGGGCATTATATCCCGTATGGCGCCGCCGAAGTATCCGCGCAGGTGCAGGCGCTGAAGGACAGCGGAATCGACGAATTTCTGCTCTGGAACGCCGGCAACAAGTATTCCGAAGGCGCGAAGTACTAGAGAATATCGTAGATCAATGCCGGCGGCCGAATCGGGTCGCCGGTTATTGTTATGGCGTCGTACAGCAACTGAACGACTTCGTCGACGTTCGCGCGATTGGCGTGAATGACGGCCAGCGATTCGCCTTGGGCGACAGAATCGCCAACCTTCTTGCGCAGCACGATGCCGACCGCCAAGTCGATGGTATCGTCCTTCGTCGCCCGCCCCGCCCCAAGCATCATGGCCGCGAGTCCGATGCTTTCCGCCGCGAGTTTGGCCACGTAACCCGATTCGTTTGCCAGCACTTCGATCTGGTAAGCCGCCGACGGCAACATCTCCGGCTGCTCCGTCACGTCCACATTGCCTCCCTGCGCCGAGACGAACCGGCGGAATGCAGCCAGCGCTTGTCCGGATGCAATCGCTTCTTCCAGCAGGCGGCGCGCTTCCCCGGCATCCGCGGCTTTGCCCGCCAGCACGGTCATCTGGCTGCCCAACACAAGGCAAAGCTCGGTTAAGTCGGCGGGTCCCTCTCCCCGCAGCGTATCGATCGCTTCCCGCACCTCCAGCGCATTGCCGATCGCGTAACCGAGCGGCTGGCTCATGTCGGAGATGACCGCGACGGTCCGTCGCCCGACCTGCCGGCCGATGTCGACCATCGCCAGAGCCAATTCGCGCGCATCGGCCAAATCCTTCATAAAGGCGCCGTCTCCCGTCTTCACGTCGAGCACGATGGCGTCGGCGCCTGCCGCGATCTTCTTGCTCATGACGGAACTGGCGATCAGCGGGATCGATTCGACCGTTGCCGTCACGTCCCTGAGTGCGTACAGCTTCTTGTCCGCCGGCGTCAGATTGCCGCTCTGACCGACGACCGCAAGCCCGTTGCGATTGACCAATTCAACGAACGCCTCGCTTGATATCTCCGATTGAAAGCCCGGAATCGCGGCCAGCTTGTCGATCGTGCCGCCGGTATGGCCGAGGCCGCGCCCGGACATCTTCGCCACCGGAACGCCGACGGAAGCGACGAGAGGGGCCAGCACGAGCGTCGTGGAATCGCCGACGCCGCCCGTGCTGTGCTTGTCGACTTTGACGCCGGCGATTCCGGACAGATCGATCCGGTCGCCGGATGCCGCCATCGCCAGTGTCAAGTCCGCCCGCTCCCGCTCCGACATGCCGCGGAAATAGATGGCCATGGCGAGTGCGGCTATTTGATAATCGGGAATGGATTCTGCTGTGTAACCATGGATCAAATATTCGATCTCGGCTTGCGTCAACTCGCCGCCATCGCGCTTCTTCGCGATCAAGTCTACCGTTCTCATCGCACGCAACCTTTCCCTGAATTTAGTAGACAGCTGCGGATCCGGACTCGCCGCCTGCGATGGCAACGGAAGCGCTGGCGCCCAGCCTCGTCGCTCCCGCCTCGATCAGCTGTCGGGCAAATGCCGCATCGCGGATGCCGCCCGATGCTTTGATGCCCATGCCAGGCCCGACCGCGGCGCGAATCAGCGTCACATCGGCCACCGTGGCGCCGCCAGTTCCGAACCCGGTCGACGTCTTTACGTAATCTGCGCCTGCCTGCTGACAGAGCAGGGCGGCTTCCCGCTTCTCCTCATCCGTCAAATAGCAAGTCTCGATAATGACCTTCAACGCCGCGCGGCCTGCGCATGCATGGGCAACCGCCCGCACGTCTTGGAGCGCCGCTTCCCGATCCCCCGATTTGAAAGCGCCGATATTCAGCACCATGTCGATCTCGGTTGCGCCGGAAGCGATCGCATCGCCCGCTTCCGCCACCTTGACGGAGGTACGGCTTGCGCCGAGGGGAAAGCCGACAACCGTTGCGACGCCGATGCCGCTACCTGCCAGTTCGGTTGCCGCAAGCGGCACCCAGTACGGATTGACGCACACCGCCGCCAATCCGTATTGACGCGCTTCCCGGCACAGTCGCACGATATCCGCCTGCACGGCATTCGCGCTGAGCAGCGTATGATCGATTCGTTGGGCTAACTGCTGTGATTCCATTTCATAATCTTCTCCCATCGTAAACAACAAAGTAGATTTGCCGTTATTTTACCCGTTATCCCGTATTCGGTCATGAATCCATGGTCGCAAATTCAACGTGAATAATCCCCGCTCGCGTCGAAGCAGGGATTCCGGGTTGGTTTCCGTACATTTTCCGAACATGAGAGCGTACTTGCCCCATACTTGCACGATGCCGTGTTCCGCCAACATTTTTCGGCGGGCGGGCATGCTCAGGCAGACAGGAATCGATTCCCGCAGCCATTCACGAGATGGCCGACTTCTCCTTCTGCAGCAGCTCGCCCAATCGGACAAAATTACCGAGCACGTGCCCGACCCGCAGTCGCATGCGTTCATTCTCAGGCTCGCCGTCAATGCCGAACTTTCTCTGGTCTCCGCCGATCGATATCCAATCCGGACAGTTGACGCCATGCAGATTGCGAACGATCGCTTGCATGTGCGTCAACGAACTTACCCCTACCGCCCCGCCCGCGGCGCTGACGGACAACACCGCCTTGCCGTCGAAATGTTCGGAACTCAAGTAATCGAGCGCGTTCTTGAGCACGCCCGAGATCGTCCCGTGGTACTCAGGAGACGTCAAAATGACGGCATCGCATTCCTTTAAAAGACGGTCCATTTCCCGCACCGCTGCCGGTTGTTCGTCTGCGTCCGGATCATAGAGAGGCAATGGGATCTCCCTTAAGTCGAACAGTTGGGCCGAATGGCCGAGGTCGCGTATTCTCGTCTGCAGATAGCGAGCCATTCGCGAACTCGCAGATTCGCGGCGATTGCTTCCGGCCAGAATCGCGATTTGCATGGACAGCCCTCCCTTCTCCGACTTTACATACATAATAGTATATAAAGTATGTATGAGTCAATGAGTATGAAATTTCGTTTCCCATGCCGAAACCGCCAATAACTAATGGGTAGGCCTTGAGAGACAGCTGAAATGAAAACGGCCGCCCGGGTCGGCGGGAGCTTGCAATCCCCCTTCGACGCTGACGGCCTCAACGTATACATACAAATGGATTACTGCGACAACCTTCTGGCCAAATCGTACATTTCCAGATCGAACGACTTCTTCGTCGAGCACACCATCTCGATGTCCGTCGCGACGAACTCGCCCTTCACGATGCCCAGCCCTTTGCCCGAATCGCCTTCGAGCAGCTTCTGCACCGCATAATCGCCAAGCTTGCCGGCGAGAATCCGATCGTTGTGCGTCGGACAGCCGCCGCGCTGAATGTGCCCCAGCACGGTCACCCGCGCCTCGATGCCGCTGTATTCGGCGATCTGGCGCGCGATGCTGTCCCCGCTGCCGACGCCTTCCGCAACGATGATGATGCCATGCCGCTTGCCTTTCTGGAAATTCGACTTCATGTGAAGCGCGATCTCCTTCAGATCGAACGGCACCTCCGGCACGAGAATGGCTTCCGCCCCGCTTGCAAGTCCGGCGTACAGCGCGATGTCGCCGCAATGCCGTCCCATCACTTCGACGATAGACGAACGCTCGTGGGAAGTCATCGTGTCGCGCAGCTTGTTGATCGCGTCGACGACGATGCTGACGGACGTATCGAAGCCGATCGTGAAATCCGTGAACGGAATATCGTTGTCGATCGTGCCCGGCAGCGCCATCGTCTTGATGCCGAGCTTGCTGAGCTTCAGCGCCCCTTGGTAGGAGCCGTCGCCGCCGATGACGACGAGGCCGTCAATGCCGTATTCGCGCAGGATGTCGGCCGCCTTCTGCTGCCCTTCCGGCGTCATGAATTCCTTGCAGCGTGCCGTCTGCAGGATCGTACCGCCGCGCTGGATAATGTCGCCGACGCTGCGCATATCCATCGGTCGGATATCCCGGTTCAATAAGCCTTGATATCCGCGCTGTACGCCGAATATTTCCAGTCCCCGATAGAGACCTCCGCGAACGACCGCCCGGATCGCCGCGTTCATTCCTTGCGAATCTCCGCCGCTCGTCAGCACGGCGATCTTCTTCATAGCTCCCATCTGCCATTTCCTCCCCAAATGCGGTTTCCCATTGGCGCTGCCAAGCGAGTCGACCTGTTCCTTGTTCCTTACATCGCCTTGCGAATCCAGACGCTGTTCACCCAGAAGAACAATCGCGTCCACGGACTGCCTTTCATGAGCAGCCTCGCCGTCCTTCGCACCTGCTTCTGATCTTTCACCTTCGGATCGGATAAGTACAAGGCGACGAGCCCCTCCACGACCATGCGGTGAAAGCCGGGTTCCGGCAGCTGTCCGGCCGCCAGCCTGGCTGCCTGCACCATGCGGCGCATACGCTCGTCCAATACTTCTTGATTGCCGTAATAGTTACAGAAATTCAAATCCCCGCCTGCCTGATCCTCGGCTTGGTCGATGAGATAATCCAGCAAAATGTGCAGACCGCATATCGATGGGAAATAGGCATCCTTGATCCGATCCGCCGCATCCGGCGTCAGCTCCGGATCGCAAGCCGCCAGGAACAGCATGAACATGCCGAGCGTCGAACCGGTTGCCGCCGCGAATTCGTTCCAGCGCAGCTCCGGACACGCCGGCTTATGCAGCTCCCACCAGGCTTGCAATTCCCCTTCGCGAAGCGGCTTCGCGATATGCTTGTACACTTGCAGATCCCCGTACAGGCCGACAAGCTCCCGTACATGACCTTGCACGCGCCCGTACGCAGGCAGTTCGCCGACAGCAGACTGGCAGCGTCTTACGAGCGCATGCAAATATCCGCCGTCGTCGCTTTCCTGCCGAAGCGCGTAATAATCGGTGAGCGGCGCGCCCGGCGTCACCGCGTCGAGCATGCTGCGATGCAGCAGCCGAAAATCGTCCGCGTCCAGCGAGGTGCTCCTGTCGCACAAGTTGTCCAAATAATCGCTGATCGTCTGCAAAGCGACGATGAGCGGGATCAACACGTCCTTCATGGCCAAGTTCGGCGCCGAGTATACAGCTCCGCCTTCGCAATGAAATTGCTTGGCCGTCATGCTGTCGATCGCTTGCTTGCGAAGCTCGGCGTCGGGAATAGCTTCGGCGGCAGCTCGCCAACCCGCCAATTCACTGCGCACGCCGGGTAAAATGTACTTATATACTCTCGACATCAGCGCGACCGGCCCGCGCGGGTACCGAACCGCCGAGCGATCCATTTTCATGCCCGAATCCTCCACTTGCTAACTATGCGTGCCGCTTGGTGTCTTCATCCAGATCTTGCTGCGTTCTGAACCAGATATGCAGATCGTTGATCCTGCTCGCGAGCTCTGCGATATCCCCGTTCAACCGACACGATGCGGCAAAATCGTCCTCTTGCGATAAAGCGTCCTGCCTGACCCTGATCTTCTCTTCCAGCCGCATGATCCGATCCGGGATCCGGCCTCTCACCTGCTCCCAGCGCGCCAGTACGACCGCCTGCTGCCGGTGCGTCATCGTCTCCCAGTCCTGCCCGAACGCGGGCACCGATATGCCCAGCCGTTCATTCCAGGCGAACTGGCGCTCCAACCACTGTTCCTCTCCCATGAACGTACCTTTCCTTGCTCCGCCGGACTGCCGTCTGGCAGCGTTGGTCAAAATCGTCATTCTTAAATGTATCATTACATCCATGCGAAATCCAGTACTTCACGCACGCGGGTCCGCCAGAAATTCCTTCCCGATTCAAGCGTAGCCGGCTGTCGAAATCTGTTATAATACTAGCTATCTTGTAATAGGGAGCTTGCGGAGCAAACTCTTATCGCTATTGAACGATCACATCGAATGCACGAAGGGAGCCCGAAATGCCGCAATCCTCAGATGGCCCCGTTACGCAAAAACGATTATACTTATTTTTCATTCCGCTGGGGCTGACCGTCGTCCTGATCAACTTGTCGCACGTCATCATCAACGGCACGCTGGCGCGCGCCGCGAACCCGACGAACGTCCTTGCGGGCTACGCGCTGGCGATGAGCCTACTCGCCTTGACCGAAAGACCGTCGATCCTGCTCAGGCAAACCTGCTCCGCCCTGGTCAGGGACAAAATATCATTTCGCGCCGTCCGTTACATCGGCATGATCGTATTAGTCGCTTCGCTCGCGTTCGGTGCGTTGGTCGCTTATTCGCCCCTCGGCTTCTGGGTGTTCGGCATCGCGTTCGGAGCCGAGCCGCTTATCGCGTCCCAGGCAATCGAAGCTTGGCGAGCGCTTATGTTCCTATCCGTATTCTCCGGACTTCGCTGCTTGTTCCAGGGCGTCATCATTTATCGGATGCGGACCAAATGGATGACCGTCGGCATGGTGTTCCGGTTGACCGCCATGTTTCTGCTTTCGCGTATGTTCATTCAGATCGGGGTGACGAACGCGCTTCAAGGCACGATGATATTCGTGGGCGGCATGATGATCGAGGCGTTCGTCAGTTGGCTGGAATTCCGCAAATTGATCCGGGCGATGCCGGAGCGAGCAGAGGATCATGACATCGTCCGGCCGCGGCAGGTGCTTCCGTTCTATCGGCCTTTGCTGCTATCCACTTTAATTGTCGTATGGGTGTCGCCGATTCTCAACACGATGCTGGGCACGTCGGACGAAGCGGCGATGGCGATCGCCTCCTTCTCCGTCGCCGGCAGTCTGATGAATCTGATGCTCGGGTTTTTCACCTATTTCCACCAAATCGCCTTGCACTTCGGCAGGTCGAACCCTGCGCAAGTGCGCCGATTTGTCCTCACGCTCGGGTTCGCTCCGACCGTCATGCTCTCTCTGCTTGCCTTTACGCCAGCGGGACCCTGGATGCTTACCCACTTGCTCAATGTGAGAGACGAACTGCTTCATGCCAGCTTGATGGCGCTGCGCGGCTTTCTCCCGTTCGTCATCGTCTTCCCGTGGCTCGATACGCTGAACGGCTTCGTGATGGGCCGCGGGGAAACGAAGCTGATGTTCGCCTCCCAGATTGCCAACGCCGTCATGACAACACTGCTCATTACCGGACTCGTCTTGGCGCTGCCTGGCTGGCACGGCATCCTCGGGTCGTTGGCGCAATCGGGCGGGCTTGCGGCCGAACTGTCGCTGCTCGCCTGGATGTACCGCAAAAATCGCAAGCAAAGCCGCATGAACGCCATCGTTTCCGCCTAATCCGGCATTCGGCTAAGATTGGAGAATCACCATCATGGTTGAACCTGCAGGCCAATCCAGGCCGTTAATCGCGATCAAATCGCTGCAATTCGTCTCTTATATGACGCTGGTACTCATCGGCACCTATTTTCCTCTGTACTTCTACAGCCTCGGCTTCACCAAATTGCAAATCGGAGCGATCTATTCCGTCGGCCCGGTACTGTCGATCGTGTCGAACGTGCTGGCCGGTCTGCTGAGCGATAAATCGAAAAGTTTGCGCCGGGTCATCTCCTTGCTGTTCGCGGGACAGATTCTGGCACTCGCCCTGCTGCTCCCGCTGCGGGAATTCGGAATGATCTCCGTCGTCATGGCGTTGTTCTACCTGTTTCAGAGCGCCGTCAACCCGATGCTGGACAGCTTGTCGCTGCTGGCTGCCGACCGTACGAAGAAAAGCTTCGCGTCGATCCGGGTTTTCGGCTCGATCGGCTTCGCGATCGGCGCAGTCTTGTTCGGCATGCTGCTCAAAATATACGGATCGCAAATGACGATCGTGTTCGCGCTCGGCACCCTTTCGGTATCCGTAGTTTTCTCGCTTTTCGTTGCAGATTTCCAGGCATCGGTGCGCAAGTTCGATTTCCGCGGATTGTGGCAAATCGTGCGCCGCCCGGCGACGCTCGGCTTCTTCGCCGCCGTGATGATCGTATCCGTCGCCCATCGCGCCAACGAAGGGTTTCTGGCCGTCGTCATGCGGGACCAGGGCGCTTCCGACTTCGTTATCGGCGTCGCCATGCTCGTTTCCTCGGTCAGCGAAATCCCGATCTTCTTCCTGCTCGCCAAATACGGCCATCGGTACCGCGAGTTCGCCCTGCTTGCCATCGCGAGCGCCATGTTTGTGGTCCGCCTGCTGCTGCTCAGCATAACGACAGCTCCATGGGGATTTGTGGCGATACAACTGCTCCACAGCGTGACGTACGGCATTTTCTATATTACCGCCCTGAGATGCCTGCAATCGATGCTGCCGGACGAATACCGATCATCCGGCCAGGCGATGTTCGCCGTCGCCTGGACCGGCATCGCGGGCATTATCGCCGGCATGCTCGGAGGGTGGCTGTACGACGCATACGGCCTTGCCTCGCTGTTTCGCGTCGGCGCGTCGTTCGCCCTGGTTGGCTGTTCCGTATTCCTGATCATGCAGCTCCGCCGTACAGCCCCTTGATCGAATTCGGGGCTGTCAGCGCTTGTAGGCAATCGTCTTCTGCGTGAGGAGGCTGTCTCGATCATCCAACACTTTCACGGTCAGCTTGCCCGCTTGCGGCAGCTCGTTCATGTTTACCTCCGTGTCGAAGGGAGGCTCGTTTGCCCGCCCGATCAATCTCCCGTCAGGCGCAAGAAGCTGCACCGTATGCGGCTGCTTGCCGAGCGGCAATTTCACGTAGACAAACAGTTTGACACGATCGGACAGCGGCCCGGCTTGCGCGATTTTTCGATAGGCCGCTGGGCGCGGAGCTGCGGCGCCATCCTCGACCGCAGTCAGATAATGGGGCGAAGAATTATATTTCTTGTACGCCGCCAGCATTTCGGGGCTATCGTGAAGGTCGTAGTTGTTGTTCTGGTTGTCATAATCGGTCGTTCGCTTATCGAGATCGAAGTACGTAATCGATTTGAGCATCGGATACAGGCGCGGCATGTAAGCATACATGTTCGCAAGCTGCCACACGCCCCATGGAGTGAAATCTTCATCCAGCTGATAGCTGTAGAAAGACACCGCGCCTTCCGAGATCATGATCGGTTTGTGTCCGTATTTCTCGTACAAGGGGCGCAAATAATCGATCGGATTGCCTCCGAGCTTGCGTTCTCCATGGGAATAAGGAATCGTGTACAGCGAAAAACCGACCCAATCGACATATTCGTCTCCCGGATAATACGGATCGATGTTGTCGCGCGGCAGGAAATTCGGCGACCATACCATCGCCACGTTCGGCGCAATTTCGGCCATGATGTCGTGCAAAAGCCGCCATTTCTCCACATATAGCGCCGGATTTCCGTGCCACGGCACCCAATCACCATTCATCTCGCAGGCGAATCGGAGGAAGACCGGCACGCCCGACGCCGCCGCTTCTTTCGCGAATTGGCGCATATAGGCGTCGTCCTTCACTTCGTCCAGCCCTCCGTGCGGCTCCCAGCCGATCTGCAAGGCGCCTCCGAGCTCCTTCACCTGGCGAGCATAGGCGATCGGAAATGCCGACTTGTCCGCATAAAGCCGATTGAAGTGCGTGTAGGTCAAATAGACGGCGTGCTTCTTGCCGAACGCCGCCTCAGCGCCGAGCGGGCTGCCCGAGAAGCCTTTTCCCGCCGGATAGAGCCCAGCATAGACCCCAGATCGCGGCTCGAATTTCTCGAGACGGCGATTGCCGACTTCTTCCGCCTGAACCTCCGCGTATACGTCCACGACCGTGCGAATATGGTCGGCGCGTATCGCGTTGGCGATGCCCCAGCTCGGTTTGCCGTGCTTCTCCCAATAGACAGCGTTCAAATCATAATAATAGGCTGCCTTGTCATACTGCTTGCGCCGATCGTAGGCGACCGCGATTTGCTTCGCATGCGAGGCCGCGTAATTCCAGGCTTTGCGGGCAACAGCGCGATCCAATTCAACCTGCAGTTCCGCGATCGAGGGCCCGTGGACCGCTTGCGACCCAACCCGAGGCAAGTTTGCAGAGCTCAAACCAAGCAATAGTCCAAGGCAGATCGTAACAAGCCATTTCGCCATCCTTACTAGCGTCTCCTTCCGAATGAATCGAAAAGTCGTACTAACAGGTAGCGTTCCCCAATTCGACACAGATCTTCAATCCATCGACGAAATCAGAAAAGACGGGCTTGCGCCCGTCTTCGATCCTTAATTGCCATCTATTCAATCGCTTAGCCCGTCTCCGCCCGCTCTTCCCAAGCGGCTTCCTCGCTGCTGCGGATTACCATGACGCGGGAGATGCGCAGATGGTCCGTCTCTTCGATGATGAAGCGAACGGAGCCGTCCTCCGACTCGACGATTTGGTTCTTCTTCGGCGGAATTTCGATCTGCGAGTACATCCAGCCGCCAATCGTATCGTAATCGTCGGAACTGATGTCGAGGTTGAACAAGCCGTTTACTTCTTCGATCAACATCAAGCCGCTGATCGAATACGTATGTTCGTCCTTCTTCTCGATCTCGGGGCGCTCCTCGTCGAACTCGTCCTGGATTTCGCCCACGATTTCCTCCATGATATCCTCAAGCGTGACGAGGCCCGCCGTTCCGCCGTATTCGTCGATCAGCATCGCGATCTGCGTCTTGCGCTTCTGCATCAGCTTCAGCAATGCGCTGATCTGCATGCTCTCGGGCACGGACGTGATCGGACGGAGGAGATCGCGAATGTCCGGATTCGCATGGTCCGGCACTTTCAGCAAATCCTTGATATGAATGAATCCGATGATCGTATCTTTATCGTTCTCGCACACCGGGTAGCGCGTATGCATCTCCCTGAGCGCGATTTCCTTATTCTCCGCGAAACTCAAGTTCGCATATAAGCAGCTGATCTCGGTGCGCGGAATCATGATTTCACGCGCATTCGTATCGGCAAAATCGAAAATGTTGTCCATCAGCGCCAGTTCGGTATTGTCGATCAGACCGCTCATATGGCTTTCCTTCATCAGGATCCGGATTTCTTCCTCGGTATGGGCAGAGTTGGAATCCTCGCGCGTATCGATGCCGAATGGACGCAAAAGCAGGTTCGCCGTTCCGTTCAGCAGCCAGATGAAAGGACTCATCAGCTTGCGGAACCAAACCATCGGCCAGGCGACTAGCAGCGTGACCATCTCCGCTTTGCGAATGGCCACCGACTTGGGCATGAGTTCGCCGAGCACGATATGAAGCAGCGTAATGAAGGAGAATCCGATGATGAATGCAAGCGGATGCACGAGCGATGTGCTGATGCCCCAGGCTTCGAACCATGGCTCAATCATCCGCGCGATCGCCGGCTCCCCGATCCAACCGAGTCCCAGCGAGGCCAGGGTGATGCCAAGCTGACAGGCGGACAAGTACGCGTCCAGATGGTTCGTCAAGTGGGTCGCTAACGAAGCCCGCTTGTTCCCCTCTTGAACGAGGGCGTCGATCCGGGATCCGCGCACCTTTACCATCGCGAATTCCGCCGCCACGAAGAAACCGTTCATGAATACCAGTAATGCAATGATGACCAAGTTCACGCCTAGCGGAAAAGGGTCAGGGTCCAAATCTTTCCTATCGCCGGAAGTCCCGGCAGATAGGTACACCTCCTTTAGGTTTGAAAAAATAAATACTGGAAAAAGCTCATGCAAACTTGATTATAGCTTAGACGTTTTGCAGTTTTCCGTCAAACGGCGAATCGGCAAGCAAATGCCGTAGTATTCATCTGTATTCGAGCCTGCTTGAACGCTATGACGATTATTCGGGCTGTTCGGCAATCGATTCACGGACGGTCGCGCTTGCGTTGATTCAGCCGGATTTTCTCCTCCATGCCTTGCTCGGTCGCTTCATAGAACACGGCTGATTCCAGCTTGTCCGGCAAATACTGCTGCTTGACGTAATGTCCCGGATAGTCATGGGGATACTTGTAGCCTACATGCCCCAATTGCTTCGCCCCGCTGTAATGGCCGTCGCGGAGATGATGCGGCACCTCGGCCGATCCCGCTGCGTCCATAGCCGTCATGATGCGTCCGATGGCGGCCGCTATGGCGTTGGATTTAGGACTCTCTACGGCGAACAGAATCGCTTGCGCGACGATATATTTGGACTCCGGCCAGCCAATCCGATGATAAGCTTCCATGGCGCTGACTGCCTGCACCATCGCCTGCGGGTTGGCCAGACCAATGTCTTCGCTGCAAGCGACCGTGAGCCGTCGCAGGAACGTCATCGGATCCATGCCGAGCTTCTCCACGGCGTACAGGAACCAGAACAGCGCCGCATCGCTGGAGCCGCGGACGCTCTTATGAAACGCGGACAGAACGTCGTACCGGGTCGACTCATCCGCCTGGACGGTCGGCTGTCGAATGGACTCTTCCGCAATCTCCAGCGTCACGCGAACGCTGCCGTCCGGCTCGGAAGGCGACGTGACCGCCGCCAGCTCGAGCGCGGTCAACGCCCTCCTAACGTCGCCGCCTGCCATCGAGGCGATATGGTCCAGCGCTTCCTCATCGATCGTCAGTTTCATGAATCCGAGGCCTTTGACCGGATCGGCCAAAGCCCGGCGCATCGCAATTAAGGAATGCTCCTTGGTCAGCGACTGCAGCCGGAACAGCGTGGACCTCGACAGCAAGGCGCCGTTCACGGAATGGTAAGGGTTCTCCGTCGTCGCGCCGATGAAGACGATCGTCCCTTTCTCGACTGCAGGCAGGAGCGCGTCCTGCCTGGCGCTGTTGAACCGATGCACCTCGTCCAGGAACAAAATCGTCTTACGGCCGTATAGGCTCTTGTTGCGTTCTGCCTGCTCGATCACTTCCCGCACGTCCTTGACGGAAGCGTCTACCGCATTCAATCGTACGAAGTCGCCTTCCGTGCGTTTTGAAATAATATGTGCCAGCGTCGTCTTGCCGCAACCCGGGGGGCCGTACAGCAAAATCGAGGTTACCGCGTCCGCTTCGATTGCCCTTCTCAGCAATTTGCCCGCCCCGACAATATGCTCCTGGCCGATATATTCTTCTATGGCTTCCGGCCGCATGCGGTCCGCCAACAAGCGATTCCTCGGCTCCGCTTCCGCTCGGTAGCTGAATAGATCCAATCGACTCCCGCCTTCCTTATACATTCCCTATCATAACAGAAACCTGCTGAAATCGGAAGCCGAATAAGATCGTACGTTCCTATTATTACAAATTTTTCATCTCTTCCTCGACAATTTTGCGCCTTGCCCGGATGTAGCGGCGGATCAAATCGGGCTCATCGAGAAATTCCTCATAGGACCATCGTCTCATCGGATCCAGCCTGTAATAGGGCGCGATTTGTCCCGAAAGTCTGCGGACGATCGGCATGATCCGTTTCTCCTGGAATGGGCCGTTAAGCGCCTGGCGCAATATTTTTCGATATTGAACGCGGTACGGGCGATATTCCATCAACTTACTCGTCAATACATTATAACCCTTTACCGGTACTTGCCGATCGTCCTGTATGTGACCATAGCAATCGCGGCCCCAGGTGCCTTCGTAATCCCAAGGAATGTTCCGGTACTTGCCGGATCCCCGATGGCGGTATATGGCGTAATTTTGCTCGAATCCGTCGTAATTGCCTGTCAATACGGCGCCGGCCAGCCACCGCAAATAATTGTCCGCATCCAAATTTCCCGCAATGAACGATCTCTCCAGGCCGCCCTCGCGATTGATGCCCCGGATGAACGAGGCGAAGCGCGCTTTCTCCGCCGCCCCGCCGAGCCGATGCTCATAACCCGACAATAACGAGGATTTGAGATGGCCCGATTCCGATACGTACAGCCCGAAATCCGCGTTGTTATTGATGGCGTAAAACAAAGAGGCTGCACCGATCCCCCTGCGTTTGAAGAAAGCTTTGCCGACGCTCTCGATTTCCAAATAAACCCCTTGAAAATCGTTGTTTCGATACAACAGCACATGCCGGCATTTGGGCGCATGGACGCTGAGCATCGGGAAGAAAGCGAAGGACAATGCGTTGCGAATCATGGACGGGTCATCGAATTCCGCGTTGTAATGATAAGTCAAGCCTCCCCGGACGATATCGTACGAGCGCTTCGGATATTCCCGGGTATGACCTCCGCGGTAGCGAACTTTCACCGGCACGGTGCTTCCACCGGTCCGCATAGCTGCGGATAAGTATTGGTCGGTCCATAGCCTGTTCTCCAATTCCCTGTCGGCCGATTCGCTCAGGATGAGCCTTCTGATCGGCAACGTCATCGCGTACCGCCTGCCTCTCCGCACCATTGATCTTGCGCGATGTGTTCTCAGCGTATGCCCGGAGGGCGATCGCGGAAACGGCATTCGTCTACGCGCAGGCATCAGGTGAACGGCAAAGACGTCCCGCCAGTCGGAAATGACGGGCAGGACGTCCGGGAAGAAGCGCTTATTCGTTCCACCAGCCGATGCGGTTACCCGTGCGGTGGCCGGCTTGGCCGGTTTGGTCGCCAATGAGGTTGCCCTTGCTGCGGCCTGTGCGTTGGCCGTTACGCTGGCCCGTGTGTTGGCCCGTGTGTTGGCTCGTGTGCTGGCTCGTGTGCTGGCCCGTGCGTTTGCCAGTTCGGCCGTCAATGAGGTTGCCCGTACGGCGGCCGGCAGGATAGCCGGTACGGTGGCCGGTTTGGCTGCCTCCGAGCGGATTGTCCGTGATGCCCCACAGCGGTTCGCCCACGCGTTGACCGGTATGTCCGGCTGTACGATTGGCGCGGGCCGGGTCGGTTACGGCGCCTTCATTGCCTGCTTGACCTCCATTGTGACGGCCTGTGCGTCCGACTGTCCGGTTGGCAGTACGTTGCGGCTGCAAAGCAAACCATTCTGGACCCGGAAACCATAATCCCATATTTAACACCTCCCGAATCAAATTGATACAGTCTATGAGACAGGCTGCACACCCGATAGAGGCAAGCGCAGTATATGCTGGAAAATAGGCTGATCAAGTCGACCGCGGGAGTTAGGCAGTTTGGGTTCATAAATCGGCACCGTGGGGTGGTTTTGGCGGGAGTTAGGTAGTTTGAGTTCATATCTCGGCGCTGCGGGGCGGGTTTGGCGGGAATTAGGTAGTTTGGGTTCATAACTCGGCGCCTTCGGCACACCGGCCGGATGTAATGGGAATCGCAACAAAAAAAGCAGCCTCGCACTCGCAAAGGAGTCGGAGGCTGCTTGTCTGTTGCGGGTGAACTGCGGCTTCTTGCAGCGGATCCCAGGTTCATTCACCGGCAACGGCGCTGCCGCTTTTCTGCTCCAGCAATTCCCGCACCGCGACGCCGGTCATGATCAGCCCGACGACCGGCGGTACGAAAGCGATGCTGGCCGGCGGCTGCTGCGCCTTGCGGATTTCCTTCGGCGCCGTGTCCGGCACGATTCGCTGCGTTACGTCCTCGCGCGGCTTCGTCGGCGGCTCCGTCGAGAAGACGACTTTGACGCCCTTCTTGATGCCTTCCTTGCGCAGCTTCTGGCGAATGACGCGCGCGATCGGGTCCATCGTCGTCTTGGAAATGTCGGCCACCTGGAACTTCGTCGGGTCCATCTTGTTGGCGGCGCCCATGCTGGAGATGATCGGGATGCCGCGGCGCAAGCATTCCTTGATCAGATGGATTTTGTACGATATCGTATCCGACGCGTCGATCACGTAATCGAGCTCGTTTTGGAACAGCTGCTCGTACGTCTCTTCCGTGTAGAACATGCGCAGCGGAATCGTCTCGCAAGCCGGGTTGATCAGCGCGATCCGCTCCACCATCAAGTCGACCTTCGATTGGCCGACCGTCGTCGTCAGCGCGTGAAGCTGGCGGTTCACGTTCGTAATGTCGACGACATCTTTGTCGATCATGACGATGCGGCCGACGCCGGAGCGGGCCAGCGACTCGGCCGCGATCGCGCCGACGCCGCCGATGCCGAGCACCGCCACGGTGCTGCCTTTGAGCACTTCGAGCCCTTCCGGCCCGATGGCCAGTTCCGTGCGGGAAAATTGATGCAGCATCCTCCCGTTCGCTCCCTTCCGCTTAAGATTGCGCAGCCGCCTCGGGGGCAGCCTCCGGCGCGGGTTGTTTCGCTTGCGCTGCGGCCGCCTTGGCCGACAGCCGGATATGCAGCTCCTCGAGCTGCCGCTCGGCGAACACCGGCGAAGGCGCATCCGTCATCAGATCGGTCGCGCTGGCCGTCTTCGGGAACGCGATCGTCTCGCGCAGGTTCGTACGCCCGGTCAGCAGCATGACGAGCCGGTCCAATCCGAACGCGATCCCGCCATGCGGCGGCGTGCCATATTCGAAGGCGTCCAGGAAGAAGCCGAATCGGGATTTCGCTTCCTCGGGGGAGAAGCCCAGGGCGGCGAACATCTTCTCCTGCACGTCGCGGCGATAGATCCGCATCGAACCGCCGCCGACTTCATAGCCGTTGAGCACAATATCGTACGCCTGTGCGCGGATCGCGCCGGGATCGCTGTCGAACAGCGCCAGATCGTCGTCGTTCGGACGCGTGAACGGATGATGTTCCGCCACCCAGCGTTTGCCGTCCTCATCCCATCCGAGCAAAGGGAAGTCGACGACCCACAGAAACTTGTACGCCTTCTCGTCTATGAGACCTTGCTCGCGGCCGACTTTCAGACGCAGGTTGCCCATGACGTCGGCAGCTACTTTCAGCTTGTCGGCAGAGAAGCAGAGCAGGTCGCCTTCCTCCACGCCAAGCTTTTCCGTCAACGCCGCGATTTCCTCCGGTTTGAAGAACTTCACGATCGGACCGCGCCATTCCCCATCCTTCACCGTGATCCAGGCGATACCCTTGCCTCCGTATCGCGCCGCGAACGGAGCCAGATCGTCGAGCTCCTTGCGGCTCCAGGAAGCGCAGCCTTTGGCGTTCAGCGCCTTCACGACGCCGCCGGACGCCGCTACCGATGCGAACACCTTCACGTCGCTGCCCTTGACGATGTCGGTCACGTCCTCGATTTCCAACCCGAACCGCAAATCCGGCTTATCCGAGCCGTACTTGTGAATGGCATCTTGGTAGGTCAAACGCTGGAACGGAACCGGAATGTCCACACCGATCGTCTCGCGGAACAACTTGACCATCAGCTTCTCCATCATGTCCAGCAGTTGATCCTGCGACAGGAACGAAGTTTCGATGTCCACTTGAGTGAACTCCGGCTGCCGGTCAGCCCGCAGGTCTTCGTCGCGGAAGCAGCGCGCCACCTGATAATAACGCTCCAGGCCGCCGACCATCAGCAATTGCTTGAACAGCTGCGGAGATTGCGGCAGGGCGAAAAATTCACCCGGATGAACGCGGCTCGGCACCAGATAGTCGCGGGCGCCTTCCGGCGTGCTCTTCGTCAGAATCGGCGTCTCCACGTCGATGAATCCATGTTCGTCAAGGTAATCGCGGAAAACCTTCGTCGCCTTGGAGCGAAGCAGCAGCGTGCGCTGCATCTCCGGACGGCGCAAGTCCAGGTAACGGTAGCGCAATCGCACCGATTCGTCCACCTCCACCCCATCCTCGATCGGAAACGGCGGCGTCTTGGCGGCGTTCAGGATTTCTACGTCCTGTACCTGGATTTCGATCTCGCCCGTCGGCAGGTTCGGGTTGTATGTCTCGGCATCGCGATGCACCACTTTGCCTTGCACGGCAAGCACGTATTCATTACGCGCGCGACTGCCGATTTCCAGGGCTTCCTTGGAGAAGTCGGGATTGAAGACGATCTGGACGATGCCGGTCCGGTCGCGAAGATCGATGAACAGCAAACCGCCGAAATCGCGCCAGCCCTGCACCCAGCCGTTCAGTACGACCGTCTCTCCTACATTTTGTTTCGTTAACGTGCCGCAATCGTGGTTTTTGAGCATCATGGTTCGTCGTTCCCCTTTGTCAAATCGTGGATTTGTCGTTTCACTTCTTCCGCAAGATCGCCCAGCGGTACCGAGATTTGCTCGCCCGTCGCCAGATTTTTGAGCCCGATCTCGCCCCGGTCCAATTCATCGTCGCCGAGAACGGCCGCGAGCTTCGCCCCGCATCGGTCCGCTGCCTTGAACAGCGCTTTCGGCTTGCGGCCTTGGTAATCGCGCTCCGCCGCAATGCCCTGATCCCTCAGCCGCTGCATCAGGCCGGGCAACTCGCGCTCCGCGCGCTCGCCGAATCCGATCACGTAAACGTCCACACCTCTACCAGTTTCCAGCTCGACCTTCTGACTTTCCAGCAGCAGCAGCGTCCGTTCCAGTCCCAGTCCGAGCCCGACGCCCGGACGATCGTCGCCGCCGACTTCCGCCACCAGGCCGTTATAGCGTCCGCCGCCGCCGATCGTATCGATGGAGCCGATCCCTTGCGCCTTGTATTCAAAAGCGGTGTGCGTATAATAGTCGAGCCCCCGCACCATGCGCGGATTGACGCGATATGGGACGCCCATGGCATCGAGACTGCCGCGAACCCGCTCGAAATGCTCTGTGCATGCCTCGTCCAGACTGTCCAGAATGGAGGGCGCACCCTCAAACTTCGCCTGATCGTGCTTGCAATCGAGTACTCGCAGCGGATTGCGGTCCATACGCGACTGGCAATCCTTGCACAATTGCTCCCGCATCGGCTCAAGGAACCCCAGCAGCTTCGCACGGAACGCCGTCCGGATCTCCGGCGTGCCGACCGAGTTGATCTCGACCGCAATGCCGGACAACCCCAATTCCTTGTAGAACTGATAGCCGAGCGCGATCACTTCCGCATCCAATGCGGGATCGCTCGACCCGATCGCCTCCACGCCGAATTGGTGAAATTGCCGGTACCGTCCGGCCTGCGCCCGCTCGTAGCGGAACATCGGGCCGATATAGTACAGTTTGGCGATGTCCGGCTCCCCGTACAGCTTGTTCTCGACGTAGGACCGAACGACGCCCGCGGTGCCTTCCGGCCGCAGCGTCATGCTGCGGTTGCCGCGATCGATAAACGTATACATCTCCTTCTCGACGATGTCCGTCGTCTCTCCGACGCCGCGCTCGAACAACTCCGTCGTCTCGAAGATCGGCGAACGGATTTCGCGGAAATGGTAGCGCCGGCATACGTCTCGCGCCGTCCGTTCCACGAACTGCCACTTCTCCGTCGTGCCGGGAAGCAAGTCCTGCGTGCCCGGCGGTTTTTGGAACGCCATCTGACTCACCCTTTCTCTGCAATCAACTGCGAAACCCATGCTGAAGGCTAACGGACACAGCATTCTTGCTCGTTGTAATCTCTAACGGACACAGCGGACGCTATTGCCTCAAATCTCACGCATTTTTTCCTCTAACGGACACGGCGGCCTCTATTTGGCGATTATAACCTAATGTGGTCGCGATTTGCGGCAATAAGCGCTGTGGAGTCCGTTACATCTGAAATGAGCCTGTTTTTGCGAAATAGCGGCTGTGGGGTCCGTTAACCCAACAATCAAAAAAAGCTTCCACCCCAAACGACTGTCTGGGACGGAAGCTTGATCGGCTGCCGCGGTGCCACCCTCGATTCGACAACCTCATGGCCGGGCCATGCCGGTTGCCGCTCTTCATTCGCCGGTTAACGCCCGGATGACGCCGCGATCCTACTGGTAACTGTCGTCATTGCGCAGGCGCAAGCTTGCCGAAATTGGCGCAAGAGCGCCGCCGTAAGCTTACGGATACCTGAGTCAATGCGCCGTCGTTCGGATCGGGTTCTCGGGGAGGTCGTTCGTCCGTTCATCGCCGGAAAGCTTGCAGCCGAAGGCTTTCCTCTCTGCGGGCGTGGGGGCGGAGTACTCGTTCCCGTCATCGAATCTGAGGTGATACAATTGCCATATATCTTATCAAATCCAACTGCCCGCCGTCAATGGCCCGATGAACCCGCCTGTCGATGAACCCGCTCGGGCGAGACCGAACGAGGGACCTTGCAATCGTCATACCGCACAGCAAGCCTATTGCTGCAGCCCGTGCATTGACCCGTCAGCGCCGATCCTCTAGACTTGATCTAGCAAGCAATATGACTTCTGCCGATAGGATGAGCGTGCATGAACATTTTCGATATCGCCCGCCTGGCGGGCGTTTCCCGCAAAACGGTGCAGCGGGTGCTGAACGATGCCCCCGGCGTCAAGCCGGAAACCAAACAGAAAATCAAAGCCATCATGGCCCAGCAGCATTATGAGCCGAACGCCATCGCACGCAATTTGTCCACCAAAAGAACGCATACCATCGGCATTTTCATCATTCAGGACGTCGGCAAATATCAGCTTCATACCGACGATTTGTATTTCGGCGCGGTGATCGGGGGCATTATCAACCAATGCACCTACCGCGATTACAAAACGATGATCACGATCCTCGACATCTCCGACCCGGAGCCTCTGATGAGCATGTACAAGCAGAAGAGCATCGACGCCGGCATCATCGTGAGTTGGTCCAATGTCCAGGCGATCGTCGACCGGGCTGTCTCCGCCGGCTTCCTGATCGGCGTCTTCGATCAAAATACGCTGAACGGCACGACCGAAAGCGTGCCCGTGCCATGGCTGGACAACCGCGTCAGCGCCTACCGGGCCGCGCAATGTCTGTTCGACTTCGGACACACCGATGTCGGTATTCTGACCGGCGACATGAACATCGCTTGTTCCGTCGAACGTCTCGACGGATTCATGCAGGCAGCGGCGGATCGCGGCATCGAAGTGCCCGCCTCCAAAATCAAATACGGTCACTTCGTCGAACATGACGGCGTAAATGCCGTCCGGGAATGGATAGCGGAAAGCACGCTGCCCAAGGCGCTGTTCTGTTCCAACGACCTGATGGCCTACGGCGTGCTGCAAGCGATGTCCGAGCATGGGCTGAAAGCGCCGCAGGACCTCTCGCTTGTTGGCTTCGACGATCTGCTGATTTCCCAATACATGCATCCCCCGCTTTCCTCGATGCGCGTACCTCGGGTCGCCATGTCCGAAGCGTTGACGGCGCGACTGCTGGATCAGCTTGACGGCATTCCGCCGGCTGGAGAGATGATCTTTCAGGCGGAGCTCGTGCTGCGCGGGTCCTGCGGAACTCATGATTGACAGAATCCTCTAAGGTGAAATATATTGATGTTAGCTTGATGTCCCACGTGAGACAAAAATTTTGTCACATTTTGTCCCACGTGGGACAATACAAACGTTCACCCATTCCAAATGAAGAAAGGAGCAGTTCGATGCGAATCGCAAAATGGCGTTCCGGATTATCTTCCTTGCTGGCAGCAACGTTGACGGTATCCCTCTTTGTCGGAACGACTAGCGCGGCAACGACCGCTGCAAGTCCTGACATTCTATCCGACGTACCTGCCGCGAATTGGGCATACCCGTCCATCCATCGCTGGCAACAAGACGGCATCATCCATGGATACCCGGATGGCACGTTCCGCCCGGCCGGCCAGATTACCCGCGCCGAGTTCGCCGTCATCGCCAACCGGCTATTCGGATTTCAGGAGGAGACAACCGTTCGAATCACCGACATCAAGCCTGGCAATTGGGCGTATCGAGAAATAGCGAAAGCTGTGGAAGTGCAATATTTGGCATTAAACCCGCAAGACCAAGCTTACCCGAACCAGCCGCTTACCCGCGGTGAAGCGGCGAATGCGCTGGCAGCACTTTTTCATCTTCATACCGGCTCTGATGTCAATGACACGACGACTTTTCGCGACTTGACCAACGTTGCCCCCGATGTTCGGCAAGCTATTGCCGCTCTGGAGGATGCCGGATTTCTCGCCGGATATCCGGACGGCACATTCCGGCCAGAGAAGACGATTACCCGCGCGGAGATGGCTTCCTTGCTCGACCGGATGGCGGCAAGCTTGATCTCGAAGCCGGGCAAGGACGTTCCTGCGCAGGTGGCGGGCAACGTCATCGTGAATGCGCCCGGCGTCTCCGTCGGGCATACGACGATTCAAGGCAATCTGTATTTGGCGCCGGGCATCGGGGACGGCAACGTTCGGCTTGAAAAAGTGACGGTCGAAGGTACGGCCTACATCAACGGAGGCGGAGAGCATACGGTCACAGTGGCCGATTCCACGCTGGGCGACGTGCAAGTCGACAAGCAAGACGGCAAAGTGCGCGTCCTTGCAATCGGCAATACGACGATCGGGCATCTCACGCTTGTCTCCGGAGCCATTCTCGAGGGCCCTTTCGGCCTCGTTACCGTATCGCCGCCTTCCGACGGAACGGAATTGCCCGTTATCACGATTCGGGGGACCGTAACGGAATTGGTCATCGATCGTCCGGTGCGCATCCTGCTGGCAGACGATGCGGTCATTCGCTCGCTGAGCTTGGTTGAATCCGCCCGCGGCACTTCCCTTCAAGGGGGAGGCAAGGTGGAGAAGATCGATAATCAGGCCGCCGATGTCACCCTAAACGGCAAACCACTCGAATCCGCAGCCCCAACGCCTTCCGGAGGCAGCTCAGGATCTTCGACTCCCCCGGTCAGCCAGAATCCCTGGACCCTCGTATGGTCTGACGAATTCAACGGCGATGCGATCGATACGAGCAAATGGGGGTTCGATACGACCAATGGCGTGTCCGTCGGCAATCCCGGCTGGGGCAACAATGAATTGGAATATTATACGGACCGCTCGGACAACGCCAAAGTCGAAGACGGCAAGCTGGTCATCACCGCGCGCAAGGAAGACTACGAAGGATTCCATTATACGTCGGCAAGGATGAAGACGGCGGGCAAGTTCAGCAAGACATACGGCAAATTCGAAATCCGCGCCAAAGCGCCGACCGGTCAAGGCTTGTGGCCGGCGATCTGGATGATGCCCGAAGACAGCGTCTATGGCGTCTGGGCGTCTTCCGGCGAGATCGACATCATGGAAGGCTGGGGCAGCAAGCCGGACAGGATTGGGGGGACGATCCATTACGGCGGGCAATGGCCGAACAACGTCTATACCGGCAAAGAATACACGTTCACGGGAAGTACGACCGCGGAATGGCACACGTATGCCTTGGAATGGGAGCCCGGGGAAATTCGCTGGTACGTCGACGGCAAGCTCTTCTCCACGCAGAACGACTGGTACAGCAAAGGCGCCGACCAACCCGCCAATTACGCCTACCCGGCTCCGTTCGACCAAGCGTTCCATCTCATCGTGAACCTTGCGGTCGGCGGCAATTTCGACGGCAACCCGGCTGATGACAGCATCTTCCCGAGCACGATGGAGATCGATTACGTGCGCGTCTACGATTTGACGGGAAGAGCCTACCGGGAGCCAACACCGCCGGCAAGCACGCAGGAAGCGTATCCGGCAGGCGCGAGATTGCCTCTGCCCGATGGCAATCTCGTCTACAATAACGATTTTACGCAGGTCGTAGACGACGACGCCGACATGGGCATCCCCGGCACCGCCTACTGGGCCTTATTCCAGGGCGAAGGCGGTGCCGCGACGGTGTCGATCGATCCGCTTGACGGCGTCAACTTCGCCAAAATCGCGATCGCGGCGGGCGGTTCTCAATTCTATTCCGTGCAGCCGCAGGCGATCGTCTCCCTGGCCAAAGGCCGCACCTACAAACTGACGTTCGACGCCAAGTCGGACGCTTCCCGCAGCATGACGGTCCGGTTGACCGGAGGAGCTTCCCGCGGCTTTGCCGCCTACTCCCAATCGCTAACCGCGGCGTTAACGGATAGCATCGGGCATTATGAACTGCTGTTCCAGATGAAACAGGATTCCGATCCGGCCGCCCGCGTCGAGTTCAACATGGGACTGGACACGCATCCGGTATGGATCGGCAATGCCCGGCTGGTCGAGATCGACGCGATTCCTTTTGAACATGACGCCGAGAAAGTGCCATACGGGCCGGACGGCAATCATGTGTATAACGGGACATTCGATCAGGGGGAGACGAACCGGCTGTCGTACTGGCATCTGCTGACGTCCGGCGGAGCGTCCGCAACCGCCGCCGTCGATGCGAACGAACGCAAACTCAAGCTCGGTATCGCCAGCGGCGGGACTTCCCCGGAACAGGTGCAGCTTGTGCAGAAAGGCATCCAGTTGATTCAAGATCAACAATATCGCCTGACGCTTGACGGCAGCGCAGCCCCGGCCAGGGATATCGAAGTTGCGCTGGTCAATCATGATGGCAGCGAAGTATACGACGTGCAATCGGTTCATATGACCGGCGCCGCATCGCCTGCTGCCGTTTCCTTCACCATGACCGGTTCGACGACCCATGAGGCCCAATTGGTACTGCGGGTTGGCGGAGCTGTCGGCACGATCTTGCTGGATAACATCAAGTTGGTTCGCACTAGCGATTATTTGGACCCCGGCGTCGTCAAGTTTCCGCTTGTCAACGGCCAGTTCGACGGAGGCATGACGCCATGGCAATCCGTTGGTATCGAAGGGGCGACGGTTACCTCACAGGTGTACCGCTCCCAAGCCGCCATGTCAATTGGTGCCGTAGGGCCGAATCCATGGAGCGTCATGCTGCTGCAGGACGGCTTGTCCGTATCGAACGGCGTTCGCTACACGGTCGAATTCGACGCTCGCTCGACCGAGACCCGCGCTATGGAAGTCATACTGGAGAATGCATCCTACCAGCGTTCGTTCGACCAGACGGTCGAGCTGACGCCGGACATGCGACGTTACCGCTTCGAATTCGCGAAATCGGGCGATGAAACGGTGTCGCTCAAGTTTCTGCTCGGCAATATTGCCGGCAGCTCGTCCCTGCCAGGTCATGACGTCTTCATCGACAACGTCGTCGTTGAACCCGCGTTGGCCGTTACGCTGGGCAATAAGCTTATCAATGGCACCTTCGATGACGATGCGATCGGCTGGACGTCCTTCTTTGCCGATTTCCAAGGCGTAGTCGGTTCGGTGGGCAGCGCGGAAGGAACGATGAAAACTTCGCTGAACGAGACAGGTACCGACAATTGGTCCGCGCAAGTCGATTATGAAAACGTGGCGATCGAGGCGGGCAAAAGTTACCGGCTGCTGTTTGACGCGAAGTCTTCGATCGACCGCAGCATACAAGTTACGGTAGAGCACAAGGGCGGGGCCTACGACAAATATTTGGACGTACGCAAGGAAGACGTAACAAGCGAATGGCGAACGTTCGGCTACACTTTCACCGCCGGCGCGACCGATTCGGGGGCGCATGTCAATTTCCTGTTCGGAGCGATCGACGGAGCCGTGATTGCGGACCCTCACGATATTTACATCGACAACGTCAGCCTCGTCGAAGTGCCGATGCCGGCTCTCGTCGGGCACGGAATTTTGAACGGCACATTCGATGTCAATACGGACGAATGGGGTCTGATCACGAGCGATGGCTCGAATGCGGCGATTCGCGTAGACAACGAACAATTACTGGTCGACTTCACCACCTATGACGGCTGGTTCCAGTGGTCGACGATCGTGAGGCAAGGAGGCTTACAGCTTGAATCCGGCAAATCCTATACCTTCTCATTCGATGCGAGTTCTACCTTATCCAAGCCAGTCATGGTAGAAATCAAACAAAGCGGAAGCGGTTTTCACTTGGAGACGAAAACAATCACGCTGACCGAAGAAATGAACGACTATTCCTGGACGTTCACGGTATCCGGCGATACCGATCCGAATGCACTGCTGCAATTCCATCTCGGTAGCGACAACGTGGACGGAGAACTCTTTATTCCTCACAGTATCCGAATCGATAATGTGACATTGACGGAAGACTGATCCGGATAAAACAAGACGGCTCCCATGGCAGAACGCCATCGGGAGCCGTCTTGTTTATTATCCTCTTGCACCGGGTGAATGTCTTCTGCCGTTGCGGGAACCGGCTGCTTGGCCGCGGCCGCTCCAATCTTCGGCAAACTCGGTTGATGCCGAATCGGCGAACGCCTTGGATTCTCTGCGGTCGGCGCTGCCCGTTTCCCGCATCATCCGCTCCAATTCCGCTTCCTTGCGCGATTGCCTCATGCCGTTCATCCTTTTCACGTCTGGATAAGGGATCTGGCATGTATTGTTGCCATCTGCGCTCGCATTTATGAACTTTAGAATCATTGCCTCACGCGCCGTTGAACCGGATTTATGAACCTAAGAACCGATCTAGTAGAGATTATCTGAATTAGCATTGCGGCCGAGGTGCTGCAACAGGGTTTTGTTCGGTTAAGGCCGTTCATGGCTTGGTTTGAAGCAACGTAACCCTTGCACGTGGATAAGTGCCTGGTTTCCCGCACTCACTTGCTGTCCACGACCAACGTCACCGGGCCGTCATTCACGAGCGCGACGTCCATCATGGCGCCGAAGCGGCCCGTCGCAACCGTCAAGCCGCGATCGCGCAACAAGCCGTTGAACCGCTCGTACATCGCTTCGGCCGTCTCGGGCCGAGCGGCGCCCATGAAGTTCGGCCGCCGCCCCTTGCGGCAATCCCCGTACAGCGTAAATTGCGACACCGACAAGATCGCGCCGCCGACTTCGACAACGGACAAGTTCATTTTCCCGCCGTCATCCTCGAAAATCCGCAAGCCCGCCAGCTTGTCCGCCATCCACGTCAGATCCGCTTCCGTATCTTCCTGGCCGATCCCTACGAGCAGCAGCAATCCACGTGCGATTTCCCCGACGGTCTGTCCCTCCACGGTGACGCGCGCCTCGGACACCCGCTGTACGACCACTTTCACATTCGAACCCTCCGATGTTATCCCTGCATCATCCGCTGCACGGAGAAAATATCTTTGACCCGTTTGATCTTCTCCACCACCGATTGCAGATGGTCCTTGTTGCGGATAAGAATCGTCATATGAATGATCGACATCTTGTTCTTGTCGGAACGGCCGGAGACGGCGGATATGTTCGTCTTGCTCTCCGACACGGCTTGCAGCACTTCGTTCAACAAGCCTCTGCGGTCATGGCCGAGAATTTCGATCTCCACGCTGTAATTGGCCTCTACCGCGTCTTCCCACTCCACCTCGATCACGCGCGCCGCTTCTTCGTCTTCCGCGTTCACGGACGGGATATTCGAGCAGTCGATGCGGTGCACCGACACGCCCCGCCCACGCGTGATGTAGCCGATAATTTCGTCCCCGGGCACCGGATTGCAGCAGCGCGCGAACCGTACGAGCAAATTATCGGCACCCTTCACCTTGACGCCGTGATTCGCTCGCTTCCGAGAAGCGGCCGCAGCGCTGCTGCCGGGGCCGGCCTTGAGCTCCTTGACGGTATTCGTCAACTGGATTTGCTGCGCGGCCTCCGCTTCCTTGCGCAGCTTCTCGGTCAGGCGGGTGCAGATCTGCGCCGCCGTAATGCCGCCGAAGCCGATCGCCGACATCATGTCTTCGATATCGTTGAACGTGAATTTCTTTGCGACTTCCTGCAGCTTGTCGTCCGTCATCCATTCCGACGGCTCGACGCCGATGCGCCGCAGCTCCCGCTCCAGCATATCGCGGCCTTTCCCGACATTCTCCTCGCGCTTCTCCTTCTTGAACCATTGCCGGATCTTGGCCCTGGCATGAGACGATTGCGCGATCTTGAGCCAATCCTGACTCGGCCCGTACGAATGCTTGGACGTCAGAATCTCGACGATGTCGCCCGTGTGCAGCTTGTGGTCGAGCGGCACGATCCGCCCGTTTACCTTGGCCCCGATCGTCCGATTGCCGACTTCCGTATGGATGCGATAAGCGAAGTCGAGCGGCACGGAACCGGCCGGCAGCTCGAACACTTCGCCTTTGGGCGTGAAGACGAAGACGAGGTCGGTGAAAAAGTCCATCTTGAGCGATTCCATGAATTCCGCCGCATCCCGGGTTTCCTGCTGCAGCTCGATGATTTCGCGGAACCAGTTCATTTTCTCCCCGAAGCTGCCTGCCGCGACCCCTTGCTCCTTGCCGTCCTTGTACGCCCAATGCGCCGCGATCCCGAATTCGCTCGTACGGTGCATCTCGTACGTGCGGATCTGAACTTCGGTCGGCTCGCCGGTCGGACCGACGATCGTCGTGTGCAGCGATTGGTACATATTCGCCTTGGGCATCGCAATATAATCCTTGAAGCGTCCGGGCATCGGCTTCCACAGCGTGTGGATGATGCCGAGCGTCGCGTAGCAGTCTTTCACGTTATCCACCAGAATGCGGATCGCCAGCAAATCGTAGATCTCGTCGAACTGCTTGTTCCTCGCTGTCATCTTCTTATAGACGCTGTAAATATGCTTCGGCCGGCCGCTCAGATCGCCCTGGATGCCCATCTCGGTCAGCTTCTCCTGGATTTTGGCGATCAGCTCGTTAATATATTGCTCGCGCTCGGCCCGCTTCATCTTCATCAAATGCGCGATACGGTAATATTGCTGAGGGTTCAGGAAGCGCAGCGCGATGTCTTCCATCTCCCACTTGATCGTGCTGATCCCGAGCCGGTGCGCGATCGGACAATAGATTTCCAGCGTCTCGTGCGCGATCCGCCGCTGGTTGTCCTCCGACTGAAACTTAAGCGTGCGCATATTGTGCAGCCGGTCGGCCAGCTTGATCAGAATGACGCGAATATCGTTGGCCATCGCCACGAACATTTTGCGATAATTCTCGTTTTGCTGCTCTTCCTTCGAGCGGAACTGGATGCGCTCCAGCTTCGTCAAGCCGTCGACGAGATCTGCCAGCGTCTTGCCGAACCGGGCTTCCAAGTCTCCCAACGTCACGGTCGTATCTTCCACTACATCGTGCAATAACGCCGCCTCGACCGTGGCGACGTCCATCTGCATCCCCGCCATAATTTCCGCGACGGCGACAGGATGCAGGATATAAGGTTCACCGGACTTGCGCGTCTGGCCGCGATGCGCTTCTTCTGCGTAGTCGTAGGCGTCCCGTATTCGCTTCACGTCCTGGTCTTTCATATAGGATGAAGCTTTCTCGAGAAGCTGCTCGATGCCCATTGCTTTATCCTTTCTACGGCGGCCGCGCCGCCGGGTGGCTCCATGGCGCGTATACCTTATATTATGCCTCTTGGCGGCGGAAACCGTCAACCGTCGACGCCGATTGGGGCCCGCTGCGGCAGCGGGAATTTCGAATTTCAAATTGGAAGGCGGTTACATTCGCAAAGGTTGTCAAATGCTGTACGATAGGAAAGACTTGCGAATATGACGATTCGGGAGGAACGATAGTGGTTAGAGAGATCGGCGTCAATGAAAAGCCTCCACTGGGCCAAAGCTTGTTCCTCAGCCTGCAGCACCTGTTTGCCATGTTCGGCTCGACCGTGCTCGTGCCGACACTGCTCGGCGTGGATCCCGCTATTTGTTTGCTCATGAACGGCATCGGCACCCTGCTGTACATCTGGATATGCCGCGGCCAAATACCGGCGTATCTCGGATCCAGCTTCGCCTTCATCGCGCCCGCGGGCGCCGTGATCGGCACGGTCAGCGCGCCGAACCTCGGATATCCCGCCGCGCTCGGCGGATTCATCGCGGCTGGCGTCGTGTTCGCCCTCGTCGCCTGGATCGTGAAGCTGGCCGGAACAGGCTGGATCAACGTCGTCTTCCCGCCTGCGGCGATGGGCGCAATCGTCATGGTCATCGGGCTCGAGCTCGTTCCGGTAGCCGCTAGAATGGCAGGCTGGATTACGGACGGGAAGCCGGATTGGAACCTTCATGCCGACCAGATCGTATTGTCTACGGCTACGCTGGCGGTTACCGTTTTGGGGAATTTCCTGTTCCGCGGCTTTTTCAAAATCATTCCGATCCTTATCGGCATCGTCTTCGGATACGTGCTGGCATGGCTCATGGGCATAGCCGACTTCTCCGGCGTCCGCGAAGCATCGTTCTTCGCCTTGCCGACCTTCACGGCGCCGGAATTCAAATGGGTGGCGATCGCAACGATCCTGCCTGCGTCGCTCGTCGTCATCGCCGAGCATATCGGCCACTTGATCGTCACGGGCAATATCGTGGGCAAGGACCTGTCCAAGGATCCTGGCCTGCACCGCTCCATGCTGGGCAACGGCCTCTCGACGCTCCTCTCGGGCTTCGTCGGATCGACGCCGAATACGACGTACGGCGAGAACATCGGGGTGCTCGCCCTCACGCGAGTCTATTCGACTTTCGTCATCGGCGGGGCGGCGGTGTTCGCGATTCTGCTCTCGTTCCTGGGCAGCTTCTCCGCGCTCATTCAAGCGATTCCCGAACCGGTCATGGGCGGCGTCTCGCTTCTGCTGTTCGGCGTCATAGCCGCATCCGGCCTCCGCATGCTGGTCGAATTGAAGGTGGATTACAGCCGTGCTTCCAACCTGCTGCTCACGACCGTCGTACTCGTGACCGGATTGTCCGGCGTCAAGCTCGTCATCGGCGACTTCTCGCTCTCCGGCATGGCGCTTGCCACTGTCGTCTCGATCATCCTCAGCTTGCTGTTCCGACTGTTCGAGGTGAGCGGACTGTCGAACGAACGCGAAGCCGGGCACTGACCGCACCTGCCGAAACAACAAACGCCGCCGGAACCTTTCTCACGAAACGGTTCCGGCAGCGTTTACGTCATTACTTAGTAAGTAACGAGAGAGGTCACATCGATGCCCTGCAGTTTGTCGCGGCCGTTCAAATAACTCAGTTCGATCAGGAACGCCGCGCCGACGATATCGCCCTGAAGCTGGCGAATCAAGTTGATCGTGGTGGAGATCGTGCCGCCGGTCGCGAGCAGGTCGTCCGCGATCAGCACCTTCTGTCCCGGCTTGATCGCATCCTTGTGAATCGCCAGACGGTCTTTGCCGTATTCCAAATCGTAAGCGGCCTCGATCGCGTCTGCCGGCAGCTTGCCCGATTTGCGGATCGGCACGAAGCCGACGCCGAGGGCCAGCGCCAATGGGGCTCCTATGACGAAGCCGCGCGCCTCCGGGCCTGCGACCAGGTCGATCTGCAGGTGCGCGACTTGCTGCTTCATCGCGTCGATCGCCGCCCGATAAGCCGCGCCGTCTTTGAGCAATGTCGTAATGTCCTTGAACCGGATGCCGGACTGCGGGAAGTCGGGGATGACCCGGATGTAATTTTTGAAGTCCATAGGTTCTGATCCTGCTCCTTCTGTTGGAACTGTCCGTAGACGATTATACACCGATTGGCTCGCGCCTGACTAGACGCCGGGGGCGGAGCCTTTCTCGGGAATCGGCATGAGGCCGTCCCCTCGGAGCTGCTTTCCCCATGATTTCAGCCACTCCAGCGGCCAATCGGAGAAAGATGAAACTTCCGCATCCCTGAGCATGCGGCGGTATCGCGGCGAATCCTCGAGACTGCGCCGCGGCGGATCGGCTTCGACCGTCCTGGCGTCGCCGCTTGCGCGAATGAATCCGAGTTCGAGGAAAACCTTCTCCGCGAGCTCGATTGCAGTTTGCGGCAATCCCGTTCGTTTCGCCGTTTCGTGCAGGAAATCAGCGTTATGTACGTCCCATGCACCTTGTTCGCGGAATCGCTTGTACACACGCGCGAAATCTTCCCGTTTCAGCACATGCGGCGCTTTCCGTGTCGATGTTCGGTCCGCGAACAAGTAAATCGCCGCCCATCCCGCCCCATCAAGCAAGAGATGCGCGAGCGAGCGGATGCCGTTCTCGCTTGCAGGCAAGCCGATGAGCACGAGCTTCGGCAGCGAACCGCCAGTCGTGCAAGCCTCCGATTCCCGAGCCGCTGCCGACTCCCGGGCATCAGGCGCATCGGTGCTCGCGGCATCGCCATATACGAATACGGTCGATCCATATGTATCCGCCAAAGGCGACAGTTGCTCTGCCATACGCGCAGCAGCGCACCCGATCCGCAGCCCTTCTCCTGCCTCTGCGGCCAGCGCTTTCAGTTGTCGCCCGGTCTCTCTCTCATCTGCATCCCTGCGATCGATCCAGCGCCATTCGTCGCTTCTAAGGTCCTGAATGGTGAACTGTGCCTTTCTGCGGCCGTTCCACTCGTTCACGGCAAGCTCCCCGAGCAGATCCAGCTCCCGGCCTTCCGTCAAGCTTTCCGCTATGCCGCCCATGCCGAATCCCACTGCTTCGATCACCCGGCCCGACTGGGCAACGGTCAAGCGGACATGTTTGCCTTCCTTGCCAAGCAAGCGGCATTCCCGGACGACCGCCCCTTCGACCATCAACCGGGGAACAGGATGCCCGTTGCCGAACGGTTCGAGCCTGCCAAGCGCTTCCGCCGCGTCCAGCGTCATCTCCTCCAATGAACACGCGAGGTCCGCATGCTTCTTCGGCAGCCAATCTTCCGGCTGCAGCCGCTCTTCGGCCCATTGGTGAAGCTTTTCCTCCAACTGCGCCAGGCGATCCGTGCGGATCGTCATCCCCGCGGCAGCCTGATGGCCGCCGAAGTGCTCCATGAGCTCCGAGCAAGCCGTCAGCGCGGCATGCAGATCGAAGCCGTCGATCGAGCGCGCCGATCCCTTCGCAAGACCCGTGTCGGGATCTTCCGCCAGTACGATCGCCGGAAGATAATGCCGCTCCACCAGCTTCGAGGCGACGAGACCGGCGATGCCTGCATGCCAGCCGGGGCTTGACAGCACGATGACTTTCCGCCCCTCCTGCCGCTTCTCCTGCCACATCCGCTCCGCCTCTTCGATCGTCGTCTCGACCATGCGCTGTCGCTGGGCATTCAGCCGATCGAGCTCCTGAGCCAGCGACTCCGCTTCCGCCGGATCGTCCGTCGTCAGCAACCGGACGGCTCCGTCCGCGCGATCCAGCCGGCCTCCGGCATTCAACCTTGGCCCAAGCGCGAACCCGATGCGACCGCTCGTCAGATCGGCCGGCTCCGTCTTGCACACGGCCGCCAAAGCGCGAATGCCGACGGCCGGCTCGCGCCGGATTCGCGCCAGCCCCATGCGCACGATCAGACGATTCTCGCCGACGAGCGGCATCAGATCGGCAATCGTGCCGATCGCCGCCAGATCGGACCATTCCGGTACCGGACGGCCGAGCAGTGCATGCGCGAGCTTGAACGCCACGCCGGCCCCGCACAATCCCTTGTTCGGGTAATCGCAGCCCGGCTGCTTCGGATTGACCAGCGCCGCGGCAATCGGCAGCTCGGCCGGCGGTTCGTGGTGGTCCGTCACCACGACATCAATGCCGCGCGTACGCGCGTAAGCGATCTGCTCCACTGCGCTGATCCCGTTGTCCACGGTTAAGATCAAGTTGACGCCTGCCTCAGCTGCCAGATCAACGGCTGCCGGATTCATGCCGTAGCCTTCCAGGCTGCGATGCGGAATATAAGTGTCGAAAGTCGCGCCCAAGCGCGTCAGGAGTCTGTGCATCAGTGCGGTGGAAGTGACGCCGTCCGCATCGTAATCGCCGTACACCCGGATCCGTTCGCCGTGCGAGATCGCCCGCCGGATGCGTTCGACAGCCGCAGCCATGCCTTTCAGCCGCATCGGATCCTCCAGGGAGTCTGCCTCGGCGGGCTGAAACAATGCTGACGCCTCGTCTTCCGCGAAGCCCCTGGATACGAGCACGCGAGCGGCCAACAACGGGATGTTCAACCTAACCGACCAATCGCGGGCCAGTTCCTCATTCGGCTGCTGCCATAGCCAGCGGTATCGCGCCGGTATCAATATCCACGCACTCCTCTCTTGGCGGTTAGGATAGAAAATTCCGCCGCCTGAACCGGCGGCGGAATCCATGAGCCCTACTATTCCTATCGATCCTTATTGCACGAGCGTAGGCCATTGTTCATCTTGGTTGGACTTGTACGGATAACCCGGATCGTACGGCTGTACTTGCACGACCACTTCGGCAACATGCAGGAACCGCTTCGTCAAGTGCCGCCGGACGCGCTGCGCGATATCCTGGCCTTCCGTCACGCTGATGCGCGGATTGACCAGAATGACCGTGTCCACGACAACATAATGACCGTGCTCCCGCGCACGCACCTCGTCCACCGAGATGACGCCTTCCGTGCAGCGAATGGCGTCCCGGATCACTTGCACGTCGACTTCGCAGCAGTTCTCCTGCTCCGTATGGCGCAAGATGCCTTTGGCCAGCAGAATGCCGCTCCGCAGCACCAGTGCCGATACGACGATTCCCGCTAAAGGATCGAGCACATACAATCCCGGCATACCCAGCCAATCGCCAGCCATAGCGGACGTCGTCCCGGCCAGAGCGACGAGCGATGCCACCCGATCCGACCGGATCGTGCCCGGTTTATCGGAGCGGATACCCAATTTCGAATCCTGACGGCGCTTGTAATGGATCAAGCATTCCCTTGCCGTCATCCCGGCGGCCACGGCTGCGACGGCGCCCCATCCACAGGCTTCATCGGGACCGGCTGCGGCCGATCGGACGGAAGCGATGCCGATTTCGAGTCCCGCGACCAGCAGCAACGTAGACAGCACCAGCGCAGGCAGCGATTCCGACCGCTGCGGATGCACTTGCGATCTGCGCGTGCCTCTCAGTCCCAGATACGACGAGAACGAGCCGGCACAGTCCGCCGCCGAATGACAGGCGTCCGCGAGCAACGCCTTGCTGCCCGTCAACCAACCGGCCGCGCCCTTGAACAAGGATACGCCGAGCAGCCCGCATACCGAAACCAGAGCACCGCGTTCAGCCGACCCGGCCCGCTGATTCATATCCACTTGAGCCACTCCTAACAGAGCCCCCCGTCACTGCCGCGGGCTCGCATCGTTACCGAACAGCAACGCCTAAGCCTATCCGATCTCTCGCTCAACCTGCAGCTTTCGCACGCTTCTTCGGTGCCGAACTTCCCCTTAACAGGAGCCATAGCGGGCTTGATATGAAAATGGACGAATAAGCGCCGACAAACAGGCCGATGATCATCGCCAGAGAGAACAGCCTGATCGACTCGCTGCCGAAGATGAACAGGCAAATCGCGGCCACAAGCACGGTGATGACCGTATTGATGGAACGCGTCAACGTTTGCCATATACTGCGGTTAACCAGCAACGCGACATCCGCTGTCGACCTGATCTTCGTGAACCGCAGATTTTCCCTGATCCGGTCGAAGATGACGACCGTGTCATTCACGGAATAGCCGATAATCGTCAGAATGGCTACAATGAACGGCAAGTTTACCTGCCATCCGAAGACGGAGAACATGCCGATGACGATGAGCGCGACATGGGCCAAGCCGGCAACCGCCGCAACGCCGAAGCGCCATTCGAACCGCACGCTCATATAGAGGATGATACCCAAACAGGCAATCAGCATGCCGATCAAGGCGTTGCGCTGCTGCTCGACGGCAATGTCCGCATCGACGATATTGACCTCATAGACTGCCTTATCGTCTATTTGCGAGGAGAAATCCGCGCGCAGCGCCTTCTCCTGAGCATCGTCGAGCGCCGCCTTGAACCGGATCGTCAACCGGTTTGGCGCAGTGGTCAACGCATATTCTCCCAATTCGTGCGCCTTCAGAAACTGCTCGACCGTTGCCTTCTCCACCGGCTGGCTGATCGAAATGTCAACCGATGTTCCGGACTGGAAATCGATGCCGTAGTTCAAGCCGCGAACCGCCAAAGAGACAATTCCGATCAACATGACCACGATGGAAATGATATAAAACTTTTTGCTCGCCTTGACGAAATCAAATTTGTTCACATCATATTCAGAGCGCACGGATATCACTCTCCTTCACGCCGAAATACTTAGGCTTCGAGAACCGTCCGCTGTCCACAAGCATATGAAGCAGGAAACGCGGGAAAAAGACGTTCGTCACGATATTGATGAGAATGCTCCAGATCAACACGATCGCGAATCCCTTAACGGAGCCCTGTCCCATATAGAACAATACCCCTCCTGCGATCAGTGTCGTGACGTGTGCATCGATGATCGTTCGGAAACTGTTCTTGGAGCCTGCGCGAAGCGCCGAATGAATGGTCTTGCCGCTGCGCAGCTCGTCTTTGATTCGTTCATCCGTGATGATATTGGAGTCGACCGCGATGCCGATCCCCAGCACGAAAGCCGCGATGCCAGGCAGCGTTAACGTCGCGCCCATCATCCAAAACACGCCCAGCAGCACCCATACATAAATAATCAGGCAGATGCTGGCCACGAAGCCGGGAATGCGGTAAAAAGCAATCATGAACACGAGAATGAACACGGATGCGATGGCGCCGGCGATCATCGTCTCTTGCAGCGATGCCTTGCCGAGGGTCGCCTCGACGCTCTGCGTGTACTTCTCCGTCAACTTCAATGGCAGCGCTCCGAGATTGATGATTTCGGCCAGGTTTCTCGCCTTCTCGACAGTCTCCTGTCCTTCGATGACGGCAGAGCCGTCCGTCAGCGGTACTTGCACGACCGGATCGGTGATCAGTTCGCCGTCCAGCATAATCGCCAGCCGCTTCTGCACCAATCGCGTCGACACTTCCGCCAGCTTGGTTTTGTCCTTTACTTTAATCGCGACAAGCGGGTTATGCATTTGGTCAAATTCGACTTTTGCCGCGCCTTCCACGAACTCGTCGCCATTGAACTCGACTTTGCAATAATCGGTCGCGTTAGCGCATCCATCCGCGCTGCGGAATTCCAGATTCGCCGGACGCTTCATCAGATCGCGAAGCTTCTCTTCGTCCGCTACGCCGGCGATTTTCACACGAATCCGGTTCTTGCCTTCCGGCGTCACTTCCGGTTCGCCGACGCCGCCCTGGTTGGCGCGCTTCTCCAGGCTCTTCGCCGTCGTTCGCAATGCTTCCTTGGTGACCGTGCCTCCTTCTGCGATCGGCTGTGCCTCGTACAGAATCTCGAAGCCGCCTTTCAAATCCAGCCCCAGCTTCGTCTTGTCGAGCAATCCGGGCATCGTCAGCCCCATGACTGCAAACATCACGACAACGACGAGCACGAATGCGAGCAGTCGCTTCATCCTTGTTGCCGACCCCTTTCCGTCCTCAATGTTCCTATTATACCTACGTGCCCAAAAAGAAGTCAATTTGTCCGAAACGCTCGGATTGCGCGCCGGACCACCGCTATGAGCAACCGGTATCCGGCGGCTACAAGCGAACGGGACCCCACCGTCTGGCGGAAATCCCGTTCGCGCGCGTCTGTCTATCCGCGGTGGTCTCCCCTGTACATGTTCAAGGTGATATAGTTCATGAACTGCGTCACCTTCAGAGATAAGATATCGTTGACAATCTGATACAGCGGCGGCGTGCCCTTCTTATGGTACTTGTCGCTGACGCACTCCCAGACGTCCTGCCCGTTCACGTGCTCGTATCCGATAAGGCGAAATTCCTCCGCTTTGCTCAAGCACAGCTGCTCGATCATCGCATTCATCTCGTCTTCTTCCAATTGCGCGTCGGCTGGCGCATCTTCCGGCCGGGAGTCCGCTTCTGGAAGATTCTCTTCCAAGGAATGATCCGCTTGCTCGGCGTTTTCCCTTCCAGATAACAGCCGATCTTTCTCCTCATCCGTTACTGCCGCTGCCGGTTGCCCGTTCAGCACCTCTTCCTCGAGGGATTTCCCCTGCTCGTTCCATTCCGCCATCCCGTCTTTCCCTCCTTGCCTTCTTGCCTTGGTGAGGTCGCTCGCGACGCACCAAAACTTGCCTTGACTTGCCGCAACGAAGTTCCGATTGAATTGCCGCTCTTCTGTTATTCGCCATCGGTCGGTCGATTTCCTGCCCGAGACGACGCGAATATACGGCCCATTCCCGCATGGCATGAAGCAGGACAACCTCGGCATACATATAACATAACCGCTCTTAGGAGGGACAACGCTTGTCCGAACGCAAACAAACTTTCATCCATGGTGCCATGATCCTGCTGGCCGCCGGATTGATCAATCGGATTCTCGGATTCGTGCCGCGTATCGCCCTGCCCCGCATGATCGGGGCAGAAGGGGTCGGCTTGATCCAGCTCGTCTATCCCTTCATGATCGTCCTCTTGACCGTCATCGTCGGCGGCTTGCCGCTGGCTGTAGCCAAGCTGGTGGCGGAAGCTGACACGCAGGGCGATGCCTCCGGCGTCAGACGGATCGTGCGCAGCGCCATGACGCTGGCATTGTCCGCCAGCTTGATCGCATCGGTCGCCTGCGTCGGCCTGGCCGAATGGATCGCCACCGATGTCATGACCGATCCGCGCGTTCATTCGGCTTTCCTGATCATGATTCCCGTCCTTCCGCTCGCAGCCGTCGCTTCGATCTGGCGGGGGTATTTCCAAGGTAAAATGAACATGCTGCCGAGCGCTTATTCCTCGACGACAGAAACGCTCGTGCGGATCGTCCTCTCCCTCGGGCTGGCCGCCATGCTGATCCCTTACGGCCTGGAAGCCGCCGCGGGCGGCGCCGTTCTCGGCATGGTGATCGGCGAACTGGCCGGCTTGCTCGTCCTGTGGCGCCTGGTGTCAAGAGAGCGCCAAATGAACCCTGATTCCAAGGAAGCAACGGCAGCCGACCGGCACACGATCCCTGCAGGCAGCTCCATCTACCGCAGCCTGCTTGGCATCGCCATTCCCGTCACCGGCAGCCGGTTGATCGGCTCGCTCTCTTACTTGCTGGAGTCCATCCTGATCGCCCGCAGCCTGGCAGCCGCCGGGTTGACGGCTGCCGCCGCAACCGCGCAATACGGAGCGCTGCAGGGCATGGTTATTCCCGTGCTGCTGCTGCCCGGCGTCCTGACGCACTCGCTCGCCGTCTCGCTCGTCCCTTCCTTGTCCGATGCCGCTGCACGCGGAGACTGGCGGACGATCCACAAGCGGCTGAACCAGTCCATGCGGCTCGCGGTCGTCACCGGCGCTCCCTTCATCGTTTTGATGGGACTGCTCGCGGAGCCTTTGTGCCAGCTGCTGTACGGCGACCACTCGATGGCGGGCATGCTTCGCTGGATGGCGCCGATTGCCGTATTCCTGTACATGCAAGCCCCGCTCCAGGCGGCGCTGCAAGCGCTCGACCGCCCAGGCACCGCCTTGTTCAATACGTTCGCGGGCGCTGCCGTCAAGCTGGTGTTGATCGTGCAACTGGCCACGCAGCCGGCATTCGGCATCCTCGGCGCCGTCATCGCGATCGGCGTCAATATGGTGTTGGTCACGCTGTTGCACTGGTTCAGCGTCGCCAGATTGACCGGCTTCCGCATGGCGCCTTTCGACTTTTTGAAAGTGAGCGCCGCCATGGTGATGATGGGAGCCGGCGCGCTCTGGTTATGGAATTCTCGCCTCCTGCCGCAAGACAGCCTGAATTTGGCCGTCTCTTCTTGCGCTTCCATCTTGCTGTACCTGCTCCTGCTGATCGCGATGAAGCTCATCGATCGGCGCGATGCGGCAAGAATCCCGTTCATCGGCAAGCTGTTCCATTGAGCAGCGGACCGGCGATGCCTGTACTAGCCGGACAGAGCCGGCCATATATATGGAACAAATACGAACGTTCGAGGAGTGGTGCGCATGAATCCGCTGTCCCGCATAGGGAAAGTCCGCATTTCGTCTCCCGTCTTCTCCGGCTTGGTCTGGTCCTGCATCTGGCTCGGCATCGGCGCCTTGCTGCTGTCTGTTCTGCTTGCCGTCAGCTCGCTCAGAGAAGACGGCATTCTTCCGTGGGTGTTCGGCATCCATGGCACGGCTTCCATGGCTGGAGGCTTCGTATCGGCTCGGCGCTCCGGCCGCAAAGGCTGGTATTTCGGCGCCGTGAGCGGCGCCGTGTACGCGCTGCTCGTCGTGCTCGCAAGCTTCCTCGCGATGGACACCGATTGGTCGCTGCGCATCGCGGCGCTGCTCGGCGTGACCTGTCTGGCAGGCGCTTTCGGCGGCATGATCGGCGTGAACACGGGAGCGAGGCCAAGCCGCTAATATCCGATGGGTCGAATCCGCGTCTTGATATGGTATACTCTAGTTTATACCCGCTCACCATGACGCCTGGAGGATCCGCATACGATGTTCGATTTCCCTCTGTCCGTACCCATTTACACGGCTCTGGCGACTGCCGTCCTGCTATGGCTGGGCACCGGACGGCAGCCGCTCGATCCGTTGTACCGAATTGTCCGCAAACTACTGACCTCTCGCAAATATGTATTGTTTTTGGCGGCGACGGTTTCCATCCTTCTCGTCAACACCTTCGAATTGAAGTGGGAAGACGCCTATGGCGTCCGCTACGACCTCACCGGCCCGCTGACCGGCTGGGAGGGAGATTGGCACGTTTGGCTCCAAACGCTGCTCCAGTCCGGAACGTTAACGACTCTATGCGCTTTCTTCTATGTCGTCGTCTTCCAATCGGTGATCATCGCTTCGCTGGGCATCTACTCTTCCGGAGCAAGCATGAAAATGTACTATGCGTTCTGCACCGCCCTGCTGCTCAATTACGCGATCGCGCTGCCGATGTACTGGTTCATTCCCGTCAACGAAGCTTGGTTCGCGCATTCGCAGATCCGGTTCCTGATGCTGGACGCCTTTCCTTCCTTCGAACGGGATTATCGCGGCTTGTCGGGCATCGACAACTGCTTCCCCAGCCTGCACACATCGATTTCCGTCACAATGGCATTGCTCGCTGCCCGCTCCGGCATTCGCCGCTGGGCGATATTCGCCGGCATCAACGCCGCCGTCATCGTATTCGCCATCTTCTACTTGGGCATACACTGGTTGACCGATGCGATCGGCGGCATACTGCTTGCGGCATTCAGCGTATGGGTCGGCATGAAAGTCGGCGAGAAGGCGGATCGCTCCGCCTTTCAGCCGGCATCCGAAGCCTCGGCGCAAACGACGAAAGCCGTCTAGCGATGCACACGGCATTCGCTTGACGGCTTCAACTCTCGTTAGAATGAATCAAAATCAAGCATTCCCGGACGACTCGGCCGCTTTGGCCGATACGTTGTTGATCGCGGATCGGTCGAACGTCAGCTTTGTCACGTCATTCACTTTCAGCACCACGGTATCGTCCGTGATGAGATCGATCGTGCCGTGCATGCCGCCGATCGTCGTCACTTTGTCGCCCTTCTTCAGCGCATTAAGCATCGAGTTGCGATCCCGCGATTTCTTCTGTTGCGGACGGATCAGCAGGAAATAGAAGATGGCAAACATCAGCACGAACGGTGCCAGCGTTACGAACAGATTGCTGCCTGAACTGGTCAGCCACATGGTTGTTCCCCCCTTTCTCAGAAACCGCTCTCGTTGCCGGACATCCCGTACGCTTCAAAAAACTCGTCCCGGAAATCGCGCAGTCGATCGTACTGGATCGCCTCTCGGACCTGCCGCATCAATGCAACCAGAAAATGCAGGTTATGTATCGTGGTCAGACGAAGTCCGAACATCTCATCCGCCCTGACCAGGTGGCGGATATAGGCGCGGGAATAATGTCGGCATGCATAGCAATCGCATGCCGGGTCAAGCGGCGAAAAATCGCTCGTGTACTTGGCGTTGCGGATGACCAGCCGTCCTTGGCTTGTCATGACCGTGCCGTTGCGCGCGATCCTCGTCGGCAGCACGCAATCGAACATATCGATGCCGCGCATGCTTCCCTCGACGAGCGCATCCGGTGAACCGACGCCCATCAAGTAACGCGGCTTATGGGACGGCAGGAGCGGAACGGTCTCCTCCAGCATCTCGTACATCAGCGGCTTGGGCTCGCCAACGCTCAATCCACCAATAGAATACCCCGGGAAATCAAGGGAAGTCAAATCCGCCGCGCTCTGACGGCGGAGATCCGCATGCATGCCGCCTTGCACGATGCCAAATAACGCTTGATCGCGCGGTCTGGCGTGGGCTTTGAGGCAGCGCTCGGCCCAGCGGCTCGTCCGCTCGGTCGATTGCTTGACATATTCGTATTCGGCCGGATACGGCGGGCATTCGTCGAACGCCATCATGATGTCGGAGCCGAGTGCATTCTGCACGGCCGTAGCGGTCTCGGGAGACAGGAACAGCTTGTCCCCGTTCAAGTGCGAGCGGAACTGCACGCCTTCCTCGGTAATCTTGCGGTTCTCGGAGAGCGAGAACACCTGGAAGCCGCCGCTGTCCGTCAGGATCGGCCTGTCCCAATTCATGAACCGGTGCAAACCGCCCGCCTCACGGACCAATTCGTGTCCGGGGCGCAAAAACAGATGGTACGTATTGCTCAGAATAATCTGGGCGCCGAGGCGGTCCAGCTCCTCCGGGCTGATTCCCTTGACGGTCGCTTGCGTGCCGACCGGCATGAACGTTGGCGTGTCGATGACGCCATGGGGCGTGTGCAGCCGTCCCAGCCGGGCGCCGGTCTGGGCACATGTTTTGATCAATTCGTAACGAACGGCCATCGATGTTGTCGGTCCCTTCTGCTGCTTTTATGTAATGAACATGGCGTCCCCAAAGCTGAAAAAACGATACTCCTCGGCGATCGCTTCCTTGTAAGCGCCAAGCACGGCGTCCCGTCCGGCCAGCGCGCTGACGAGCATGACGAGCGTCGACTTCGGCAGATGAAAATTGGTGAGCAGCGCGTCCACAAGCCGGAAGCGATATCCCGGGTAGATAAAGATGTCGGTCCAGCCGCTGCAAGCCGCGACCGGCTTGCCTTCAAAGCGCTGGCCGATCGTCTCGAGCGTCCGCGCGCTTGTCGTGCCGACGGCGACGACCCGCCCTCCCGCCGACCGCGTATCGTTCAGCATGGCGGCACTTTCTTCGCTGACGGAATACCATTCCGCGTGCATCTCATGTTCCTCGATCGTCCCCGCGGACACCGGCCGGAACGTTCCGAGCCCGACGTGCAGCGTGATGCGGCACAACTTGACACCTCGGTCGGCGAGCTGCGTCAGGAACGATTCGGTAAAATGCAATCCCGCCGTAGGCGCCGCGGCAGAACCGGCATGCTGCGCATAGACGGTCTGATACCGCTCGCGATCGTCCAGCGTCTCCTTTATGTACGGAGGCAGCGGCATCTGTCCGAGCCGGTCGAGCAATTCGTTGAATACGCCTTGGTAAGCGAACCGCACGACCCTGGCGCCCATCTCGCCTTCCTCTTCCACCGTTGCCGCAAGCAGCGGTTGCCCGCCCGTTGCTCTCGCACCGAAATGCAACACCGTGCCGACGCGAATCTTCTTCCCCGGCCGCGCCAGCGCTTCCCAGCGTTCGTTCTCCAGTTGCTTGAGCAGCAGCAGTTCGACTTTGGCGCCCGTGTCCGCCTTCACGCCGATCAAGCGGGCGGGAAGCACTCGCGTATCGTTCAGCACCAGCGTATCGCCAGGCCCCAGATAGTCCGCCAAGTCGGTAAACCCGCGATGCTCCACCCGGCCGTCTTCGCGATGCAGGACGAGCAACCGGGAAGCGGTGCGTTCCGCCAAGGGCGTCTGGGCGATCAGCCGCTCCGGCAGTTCAAAATCGAAATCGCTGACGTTCATTGGCCTGCATCCTTCTCCAGTATCGCATTCTTGTAATAGTATTGCAGAATCGTCCGATAGTCATTCCCTTGTTCTGCCAGCTTCTTCGCCCCGTACTGCGACATGCCCATTCCGTGCCCGTATCCTTTAACCCTCATGACAAAGGTCGGCTTCGTCGTGGCAACTCGCGCCGCGCCGGACGCATCCATGACGAACAGGTTCGCTCCTTCCACAGCTTGCGCGATGCCGTCCGCTCCGGCGACATGCAACGCACCGCCGCTCTGCGAAGGCAGTTCGCGGACGGCGTCGTCCGCTCCTGCGATGCGCAGCCTCGCCGTCTCTTCGACGTCCAGCAGCGTGCTGCGAATGCCACCCAAGGCGCTGCGCCAGCTATCTGGCGTCTTCAGTGTATATGGCGTTCCGTTCACGCTCACCTGCGTCACCCGGCCGGACGGCCCGCGCCCCGACACTTCCAGCGTCAGCAGCTGCACATCCGGTATTTTGACGTATTTATTCAGCGAAGCCAGCAAAGTGCTCGCGTCCATCGGCGCTTCCACCCAGCTATACGCGGAATTCTCGCGAACTTTGCCGAGCGTCACGACGATCGTGCCGGCGGACAACCGCGCGATCGGCTCTACGCTCGCTTCGATCATCGGCCGCACGCGCATCGCTGCGTCGCTGGCCGTCACGGTCATGATCTGGACGCCGGCGGCGTTGCGGCCGGCGTCGGCCAGCAGGTCGCCGCGGACATATCCCCGCTGGCCGCTGGCCAGCGCGACATCGTACCAATCCGGCAATCCTTCCTGCGCCCCGTCATCCGGACTGGGCGTTCCGCCGACCATATAGCCGGTGTCGTTGCCCCAGCCTTCCGTCCGATTGTCCGCGGTCACGCCTCCCGCATTGGAGGAGAAGACGGCTTCGACGATTTTGCCTTCGTACGTCAGCACTTCGCCGGCCGTCGCATCCACGGCTGCCGTGGAGTTCGGATTTTCCGATCCGATCCCGTTGTACACCTGGGAGCGCGTCGTATCGACGACTTGGGCGATCTGGAAGCCCGCGCCTGAAGCAAGCGCGTAAGAACGCGCCGCGACCGCCTGCGCCTTCTGCGCTTCCGGCGGCCAGCCCGAACCGACTTCCGCTCCCACGACGGAATAGAGATACTGCTCGAACCCGACCTCGTTCACGACCGCAAGCGAGCCGCCGAACACGCTCATCTCCATCGCGCCGCGATAAGACCGGTTGCCGCGCTCGACGACCTGAATCGCGCCCGCGCCTGCCGGTTCGACCCGCAGCACGACGCCGGCAGAGGCCGGCATTGCATACAGCTTCGTCGCTTGTCCCGCCGCGGCATACATCGTCATGTCGTTGCGGATGAGCGCATAAGGCTCATCTTCCGCGGGCATGCGGACGTTCAGCCCGCCTGCGGCAGCTGCCGCTTGCTGCAAGGCCGCCGCGGCGGCCGCGCTCGTCTCTTGGCCGATCCGCACGACATGCACGAGCGTGCCGCCCGCCGCCTTCACCGCCGCGTAGGCGTCCAGACCCGCCGCGCCGATCTGCGCAGCCGCCGCTTCCGCCTCCGCCAAGCCGCCGTAAGGGCCCGCTTCAGCCGCCCACGGCCCCGCGACCTTCGGATTCCCGAGCGGTGCAACACCTGCCGCAACGCCGGATGTCTGCCATTTGGCCAGCGCGGTCGTCGCATCCGCCGCCGTACCGTAGGCGCCTTCTGACACCTGGTAGACCGGCTTGCCCGACTTCGTCAGGCGGGTAAGGAATGCGGCCGGCGAAGAGGCTTGCAGTTTCTTCAATGCGGCGATTGCGCCATTCAGGTCGGCTGTCTCCAGCACGATCGCGCGGTAAACGTCCATGGCGAATCTTACGGGCACACCCGATCCTTCGCTGCCGATCGTCGCCTTGAACGCGGGATCGCGCCAGGAGATCGTCAGCCCGGCAGCGGATTGCAAAGTGGCGACAGGGGCAGTGGAGACGAAATTGTTCGCGGGTGCATTCAGAAACAGTGCCACGCGAATCGTATCGGGCACGTCCACCGCCGCATAAGCGGTCCATCTGGAAGAGCCTGACACCAGCAGCGCAAGCGTAGTCAATACCAGCAAGTATCGCGCAATCGCACGTTTAGGTACGGATAAATTAAACGGTTGATTCGGTCTCATCTGATTCATCGTTGCCTCCGTCTGATGGCGTCCGGCGGGGCAAGGAGCATACCCCGTCCGAACAAGATGTGCGGCCGAACAGCCGATAACGGTAGCGGGCGACCAAGCGATAGATGCCGCGCACGAGGCCATAGCAGCCCGGCAGGCGGGCAATAGCGCCGAGCCAAGCCAGGCGCTGTGTCAGACTCAGCAGCTTGAGCACGCCGTCAGCGCCGCTGTAGCGTCTTCCTTGTTCGTCCGTCACGTGCAATTGGGCGGCCAGTTCGGAAGCGGACACGTCGTCAATCCCCGGCCAAGCCGGCACCTCCGCCGAGATCAGCCGCTGCAGCGGGACGAAGGTCAGTTCGGCCCGAATCGGCATGCTGCGCAGCTTGTCCACGGTTGCCAGGCATAAATTGCATTCTCCATCATAAACGACAGAAAGCCGGATAAGTTGCGGTTTTTCGTTCATTCCGCCGCCTCCTTACGCCTCCCGTTCCGGAACGGGCAATCCCAGATGACGATACGCCGCCGGCGCGACTACGCGGCCGCGCGGCGTTCGCTGCACATAGCCGATCTGCATCAAATAAGGCTCGTATACGTCCTCGATTGTCTGGCTCTCTTCCCCGATCAGCGCCGCGATCGTGTCGAGGCCGACCGGACCGCCGCGGTAGTTGCGGATCATCGCCAGCAGCATGCGGTGATCGATCGCGTCCAGCCCCATCGGGTCGACTTGGATGCGCTCCATCGCTTCTTTGGCGATATCATCGGTAATAACGCCATCCCCGCGCACCTGGGCGTAATCGCGCACCCGCTTCAGCAAGCGGTTGGCGATACGCGGCGTTCCTCTGGCGCGGCGGGCGATCTCCCGCGACGCTTCGCCCACGATGCCGACGTTCAAAATGTCCGCGGTCCGAGAGACGATATAGCTCAGTTCGTCTTCGCCGTAGAATTCCAGACGGCTCACGACGCCGAACCGGTCGCGCAGCGGCGCAGACAGCAGCCCCGCCCGCGTCGTCGCGCCGATCAGCGTAAACTTCGGCAGATCGAGCCGGACGGATCGCGCGCTCGGACCTTTGCCGACGATGAAGTCCAGCGCGAAATCCTCCATCGCCGGATACAGCACTTCCTCGACGGTGCGGTGCAGGCGATGGATCTCGTCGATGAATAGCACGTCGTTCTCCTGCAGATTGGTCAGAATCGCCGCCAAGTCACCCGGACGCTCGATCGCCGGCCCGCTGGTCGTGCGAATGCTCACGCCAAGCTCGTTGGCGATAATATTGGATAGCGTCGTCTTGCCGAGGCCCGGCGGTCCGTACAAGAGGACGTGGTCCAGCGGTTCGCGGCGCATCTTGGCCGCTTCGATGTAAATTTTCAAATTGTCCTTCACTTGCGATTGGCCGATATATTCCGCCAAATAACGGGGACGCAGGCTGTATTCCACCGCCTGATCCTCCATCATCAGATGGGCGGTGACGACTCGGTCTTCCATGCTGCCGGTCCTCCTTCCCCGAACTTCGGATTATCCCTGGAACAATTGCTGCAGCGCTTGCTTGATCAAAGCGTCCGGCGACTCGTCGCCCTTCAGGCGGTCCTTGATCAGCCCCCAGGCGCGGTCGATCTCCGCTTCGCGGTAGCCTAGCGCGGACAGCGCTTCGCGCGCCGCTCCCCAAGCCGAGCCGTCCTCAGCCCGGCCGGTTTGCGGCGGAGCGGCCAACTCGGCCGGATCGTGCGCCGCTGCGGCCATGTCCAGCTTGTCCTTCAGGTCGAGAATCATCCGCTGCGCCGTCTTGCGTCCGATGCCGGGCAGCTTTGTGAGGAAATTGACGTTCTCCTGCTGAATCGCCGCCGCGATCGTGCCTGGCGTTCCGCCGGAGAGCACGCCGAGCGCGACCTTCGGTCCGATCCCCGACACGTCCAGCAGCTTGCGGAACATCGACTGCTCCTCACGCGTCGGAAATCCGAACAGCTGGGTCGCATCTTCGCGGACATGATAATGAATGAACATTTGCACCGTCTCTTCGCTGCGGGCGATGCCGTACGGATTCGGGGTGAATACCCGGTACCCCACGTCATGCACGTCCAGCACGACATACTCCGTCTCCACGTGCGCAACGCGCCCGCGCAAATAATCGATCATACCGGCTTCACTCCGTTCAAGCGATCGTTCAACGCCCCTGCGTGCGCATGGCAAATCGCCACCGCCAGCGCATCCGCCACGTCGTCGGGCTTCGGCACCGATTGCAGCTTGAGCATCATTTTCACCATTTCCTGCACTTGCCGCTTCTCCGCCGCACCGTAGCCCACGACCGCTTGCTTCACCTGCATCGGCGTATACTCCGCGATCGGAAGTCCCCGCTGCGCCGCCGCCAGCAGCAGCACCCCACGTGCCTGTCCGACGATGAACGCATTGGTCACGTTTTTGCTGAAGAACAGCTTCTCCACCGCGATCGTATCCGGCTTGTATTGATCAAGGAGCGAGCAGGAAGCTTCGTAAATTTGACGTAAACGCACTTCCGTCGGGGTTCCCGCCTCCGTCTCGATGCATCCGTACTGCACGGGTGTGAGACGATGTCCGATTTTGTCGATAAATCCGAATCCCATGATGGCGATTCCCGGGTCGATTCCGAGCACCCGCATGTTGGCATCGTCCCCGCTCTCTAGGTTGGCTATTCTATGATTATAGCAAATGTTCCTTCGGCGCGGTATCGGACATTGGGTCGATCTTGGGGCGAGGCGGGGGGGGTAGGGCGAAAATGGGGTTAGGAAAAGCGGCAGTGGGCGGGTTTGTATGGGCTGCGGGCGGCTATGGTGCGGACGGCATCATCTCGGTACGATTGCGGGGCTATTGGCGGTTATGGTGCGGATGGCATCATCTCGGTACGTTTTCGGGGCCTGCGAGCGGATATGGTGCGGACAGAGCCATTGCCGGACTGTGCGAACCGTCGTATCCGCTTCAATCCGGCTTGATGACAACGACGGACTTATCGCGTGCATAATCTTTATAGTACGCCACCACGCTATTCAGCTTGTCCGGATCGGTGACGCGAATGCCTTCGGTCAACCCGCGGAGCATATCCGGCGACATGCTCGATTCGAGCGAATGTACGTCCAGTTGAAAGAACGTGCGGACAACGTTGTCCTTGCGCGGCGGGCCTTCGAACAGGCTCAAATTCCCGTCCGGGTCCATGGCTACGTAAGCGTTCTGGCGGCAAGCCGCGGCAGTATCGTTGACAAGCTCTTCATCCGCCACTAAGATCAGCCGGCCAGCCTTATCGAACGATGCTTTCCAGTCCCGGCGCGATTTCAGCAGATCGGATGCTTCCTTCGTCGACAGATGCCCGAGCAGCCGCGTTTCTTCCCCGCACCAATAAATCCGGCGCAGTATCGTCTCGACGTCGCCTTGCCAGTGCGCCAGCGATTGCAGCACGGCTCGCCGCGAGCGGTCTGCGGATGCACCTGCAGCATAAGGCTTGTCTGCCGCACCGGCAGGCGGAATCGACGCGGATTCGGAACCGGGCGGCGTCGGCTCGGCCATCGCAGGAACATCAAACACGGCGCGCCCGACGATCCACGCCCCTCCGATGCCCGATGCCGCAGCCGCGAGGAAAATGCCGGCCAGCATGGCCAGCGTCCAAATCGGGCGGCGCTTGCGTTTGAGCTTCTTCTTGATATCCTTCATCGAGCGAAATCCGAACACCGGAATCCCCTTCTCTGCTTTTTTCAATAGTGTTTCCAGGGATTCCGGCGATATGCGTTTACATCACCATTTGATCCAGGGCAAGCTCTCTCTGCGCTTCGGCTTGGCTTTCCTTACGGAAGCTGCGCGCTTCGATTTGCCCGAACCGCCTTGCTTCCTGCCGCGCGTAGCAGGAGCTGCCGCCAACTCCTCGTCCGCTCCGTGCAGCGCCAGCGAGTCGGCGTCCCCGCCTAGCGATTCATGCCCGCTTGCTTGCGATGCCGAAGACACGGCCGGCACCGTCGGCACGGCCGGCATATAGGGGTACTGCGTTACCCCATAGCCATACCTGCTGTCGCCATATGGCATACCGTAGGATCCATAAGGCATGCAAGGATCGTACAGCCCCGGCAGGGCTGCCGGATGAAACATCGGATACCCATGCATGCCGCTTGGAAATTCGGGCATCGCGGAAACAGGCGCAACCTCGGCAGGTTGGGTGAATGCGGGCGATACCATTTCGCTATGCCCATAATGAGAGGCCGAAGGATATCCTGCGCTGGCGGCCGGCATCGTCGCCTGCGTCATCCCGGGATACGGCCACTGCGCCTGCGCTGCTGCAACCGGCTGAGCGTAAGAAGTTCCGCCGCAGCCACAGCCGCAGTCATCGGCATTCGCGGCGCCGGCAATCGGCGAAACCGGCCAGGCCGTCGGCGAAGGCCAATATCCAGTTGCATAGGGGTTGTGAGCGGCACCCGCTGCAGGAGCGACATTCGTCGGCATCGGCATATAGCCATGCGCGGCGGAAGGCTGTACCGGACCCGGGGCGACCGCTGGCGAAACATCTCCATACGCAACCTGCTTGACCGCTTCACCGCTCCAGTCTGAAGGATGATAGTGGGCATAGTAGGCGTGATTGCCGTAGTCGCCCATGCCATACTGCGCATAATGCGCGGCTTCCGGCGGGCAAGGCTCGGCGGGAACCTGCGCGCTTGCTTCTACGGCAGGCACGGGGTATTGCGCGAACAAATTATGTTCGTGAATTTCCTGCTTGATCGTCATCGGATAGGGGTGCTTCGTCTCGATCTGCGGCAAAGGCATCGGCATTGGCATTGGCAGCGGCATCGGCGGCGTCTCCGGCACAACGGGTTCAGGCGCGATCATTTCGACTTCCTTCACTTCGGGAACAGGCATCTCAGGGATGACCGCTTCCGGCATGACCGCCGTATTCTTCTTGCCGGGGATGGCGCCCGGCATCGTATGGGAAGCGCCGCCGCTCGCGGCGGTCGGCAATTTCGGAATGTTGACGACTTCCCCCGTCAGCAGCACATTCGGGTTTTTCAACTGGGGATTGGCCTTGATCATGTCCGAAAGCGGAATTCCCCACGCCTTGGACAGCTTCCATAGCGTATCCCCTTGCTGTACGGTATGCTGATGCATCATTTCGTACGCGGGATGCGCAGGAGCCGGAATTTTCACCTTCATCCCGACATCGATGACGTCCGGGTTCGCGATTTCCGGATTGGCCCCGATAAGTGCTTCCAGCGGCACGTTGTATTTCTGGGCAATGAGATACAACGATTCGCCTTTCTTGACCATATGAATCTTCACGCCGTTCCCTCCTGGTCGGATTGACATAAGCTCACAAGAGGGCCATAGCCCTCCGCAATCCCTATATCCTATGCAGGAAATGGGCAATTGACAGCATCCGTACGAAAATTTGCAGGCTGGCGTGACCTCAGGGGTCAGCCAGCCTGCAGCGTAAATGATTGAAATTAAAAAACTTGAACGCCTTCCACCGTGACGATCTTGCGAAACTCCTCGAGCAGGTGTGTCGTCACCGGCCCGGCGTGCCCCTTGCCGATGATCCGCCCGTCCACCTCGCGAACGGCGATGACTTCCGCGGCCGTGCCGGTGAAGAACACTTCATCCGCGCAATAGACGTCATGCAGCGTGAACGGTTCTTCCTTGAGCGGATAGCCCAGTCGGGCGCACAAATCCATAATCGCGCCGCGCGTGACTCCTTCGAGCGCGCCGATATAGGTAGGCGGCGTGTAGAGGACGCCCCGCTTCACGATGAAGATATTGTCGCTCGAGCCCTCCGCCACGTAACCTTGCGCATTGAGCATGATCGCTTCCCCGACATCCGCCAGGTTCGCCTGGATCTTCACCAATATATTGTTCAAGTAGTTCAGCGACTTCACCTTGGGGCTAAGCGCATCCGGAATGTTGCGCCGCTGGCTGACCGAGATCGAGCGAAGGCCGTTGCGGTAAGCTTCATCCGGATAGATGGACAACTGTTCGACGATGATGATGACCCACGCCTTCGGGCAGCGCTTCGGATCGAGGCCGAGATTGCCGGGTCCCCGCGACACGACAAGGCGGATGTAGCCGTTGCGCAAGCTGTTTTTTCGCAACGTTTCCTTCAGCGCTTCTTCCATTTCCTCATACGTTAACGGGATATCCAGCATGATCGACTTGGCCGAATCGTACAGTCTGTCCAGATGCTCCTTGCACCGGAATATATTTCCTTCGTAAATCCGAATCCCCTCGAAAATGCCGTCACCATACAGGAATCCATGATCGAACACGGACACTTTGGCATTTTCCTTCGTTACATACTCGCCATTCAAGTAAATCCACTGCTCCGACATCGTTCACTGCACCTCCGGAATATTGACTTCATAAGGAATTGTTGGATAAGAGCCCAGAATCCGGACCTGACAGCCGATCGCCTCGATTTCCGCGAGCGCGGCGGGCAGCAGCACCGTATCCAGGGACATCTCGATATCGATATAAAAATAGTAGCTGCCGAGCTTCTTCTTCGTCGGGCGCGATTCGATGCGCGACAGGTTGATTCTGCGCCACGAGAATGCGGACAGCACTTGATGCAGCGCCCCCGGATAATCCTCGGGCAGGGTGATCAGGATGCTCGTCTTGCGTTGCGCCGCATCCGGCCTGTCGTATGACGTTCCGCCGACGAGCAGGAACCGGGTGAAATTGTTATCGTGATCGGTCACTTTAGGCGCCAGAATATCCAACCCGTAATTGGCTGCGGCAAGCGCGGTCCCGATCGCCGCCCAGCCTTGTCCGGGATTCTCGTACACTTGCCGGACGGCCTGCGACGTGCTCGGCAGCGTCTCAAGCTTCGCTTCCGGCAGCGTAGAGCGCAAAAATTGATGGCATTGGGCCATGGCGACCGGATGGCTGAACACTTTGGCGATGTTTGACGGCTGCCAGGCACCCGTCTCGTCCGCAAGCTCCGAAGCCCGGCCGATCAAGTTCTGAATGGAAGGATACACCCATTCCGCCCGGATCGGCAAGTCCACTTCGTGAATCAACCAATCCAGGTGCAGGCTGACCGAACCGTCGATCGTGTTCTCGATCGGAATGATGCTCCAGTCGGTCTTGCCGCTTGCCGTGGACAGGAACACGTCGGCAATCATCGAACTGTAGACATAGTCGACGTCCTGGCCTTGAAACAAGTAACGCGCCGCTTCGTCGGAGACGGTTCCTTCCGGCAACACGGCGACACGCTTGCGGGAATTCATACGCGCACCTCCGAACGTTCTCGCTGCGCGGCCGTCAAGGGCGCTTCCAGTTCGCCCTTCGATTCACAAGTGACGATCGCAGCGCCTTGCTTGCAAGGCGTCATCCATTGCAAATGGACTTCAACCCCTGCTGTTTCCATCGTGCGCCTGACGAAATGCTCCAGCCGCTCATGCGCCGCATCCCGCTTGTCCGCCAGCATCAACAAGGTCGGACCCGCGCCTGACAGCACCGCTCCGAGCGCTCCATGGTCCGGCGCTTCCGACAAGATTTCCTTCATGCCCGGGATCAACTCCGCCCGGTAGGGCTGATGCAGCCGGTCCCGCATCGCGTGGCGAAGCGCCGCGAAATCCCCGGCAGCCAGCGCGGCGGTCAGCAGCGAGCTGTGGCTGACGTTGAATACCGCATCCGTCATCGACACCTGCTGGGGCAGCGCGCCGCGGGCTTTCTTCGTCGAAAGCTCGAAGTCCGGAATCGCCACCAGCGCTTCCAGGTCGGCCGGGGGATCCAGGCGCACCGCTTCCGCGCGCTCGCCGTCCCAAGCCGCCGCGACGAAGCCGCCGAACATTGCCGCCCCGACATTGTCGGGATGGCGTTCCATGGCGGAGGCCATCTGGAACAGCTCGTCCACGGACAGCGGGCTTCCGATCAGACCGTTCGCCGCGACGAGCGCTCCGACGATCGCGGCCGCGCTGCTGCCGAGGCCCCGCGTCAGCGGGATTTCGCTCTCGTAGGCGATTTCCAGCTCCGGCATGGATACGCCCGCCTTATCGAATACGGCTTGCGCCGTTTCGTAGACCAGGTTCGTCTTGTCTTGCGGAATTCCTTCCAGATGTTTGCCGTGCAGATGAATGCGCGTTCGTTCGGACGCTCGCATCGCGACGCCGGCGAACAAGGGCAGCGCCATGCCCAGTGAATCGAATCCGGGACCCAGGTTAGCCGTACTCGCCGGAACGACGGCACGGACGAACCTTGCAGGCTCCTCCATGACACCCAGCTCCTCTCCACCCAAAATTAGCCTTCCACGCGATAGACGCTCTTGACCGACTTCACGGCGGAGAGGTCCCTGAACGCTTGGAACACCCGTTTCATCGCTTCCTTGCTCGCTTCATGCGTAATGATGATCAGCTCCGCTCCCGGCTTGCCGGGCGTCGGCGGCTGCATGACCGATTCGATGCTGACATCGCAATCCGCGAATACCTGGGCGATCTGCATCAATACGCCTGTGCGATCTTCTACGTGCAGCAGCATGAAGAACTTGGAATGAATCTGATCGGCGCGCTTCAGCTTCTTCTCTTTATAGGAAATGCTGGCTTGACGCCCGTTCACGCCGAGCCTGGCGTTCTTGACGACCGCGACGAGGTCGGCGACGATCGAAGTCGCCGTCGGCATCTCGCCGGCGCCCGGGCCGTAGAACATCGTTTCACCGACCGCTTCACCGTACACGTATACCGCATTGAACACGCCGCCGACTGAGGCGATCGGGTGATCCTGCTTCACCATCGTCGGCTGCACGCTGACGCTGATGCAATCGTCCTGGCTCTCCGCGATGCCCAGCAGCTTGACAGCGTAACCCAGCTGCTTCGCATACCCGATATCTTCCTGCGTGACGGAGCTGATGCCTTGTACGTCGACGTCTTCGAGCGCGATATTGGCGCGGAATCCGAGCGTTGCCAGAATTGTCATCTTCCGGGCGGCGTCCAGCCCCTCTACATCGGAAGTCGGATCGGCTTCCGCATAGCCGAGCGTCTGGGCTTCCCGCAGCACGTCTTCGTAGGCCGCGCCTTCCTGGCTCATCTTGGTCAGAATGTAGTTCGTCGTGCCGTTCACGATGCCCATGATCTTCGTGATGCGGTCCGAAGAAAATCCCTCGATCAGCGTGCGGATAATCGGAATGCCTCCCGCCACGCTCGCTTCGTACAAGATGTCGCAGCCCTTCTCGCGCGCTTTCGCGAGCAATTCGGGCCCGTGCAGCGCCATCAGGTCTTTGTTGGCGGTGACGACATGCTTGCCTGCCTCGAGCGCCGCGAGGATGAGCTCTTTCGTATGCGCAACGCCGCCCATCACTTCGATAACGACATCGATTTCAGGGTCGCGCACGACTGCCCACGGGTCTTCCGTCACGATGGCCGGATTGACCGCGACGTTCCGTGGCTTGCTCCGGTCTTTCACCGAAATCCGCGCAATCGAGATCGGAGCCCCCGCCTGACTCTGCAAATCGTCATGGTGGCCTTCGACGATCCGGACCACCCCCGTGCCGACCGTGCCCAATCCGAGCAAACCGACTTTGACCGGTTTCATATAATTGCAAATCCCCTTTCTCTAAAAACAACCTATTGCCTTGCAGCAAGTGCCGGGTTAGCCGCGGCCAACGACGGCCGCCCGCTTCACGCCGTCCGTCGCCCGCAGCAGCTCGATTAGCTCCTGCAACGCTTCTTGCAGGCCGGACGTTTCCAGAGAAACGACAACATTGGCCATCCCTTGCAACGGGATCGATTGATGAATCGTCAGCACGTTGCATCCTCTGGCGGCCAATAGACCGAGCACTTTGGACAGAATGCCGGACCGATGCTCCAGATCGAGCGACAACGTCGCCAGCTTCTCTCGGGCAGTCTGCTCCAGCACATAAACGCCGTCTTTGTACTTGTAGAAAGCGCTGCGGCTGAGACCCACGCGTTCGGCGGCCTCATGGACCGTTGCGGCTTCTCCCCTGCGAAGCAATTCCTTGACCTGCTCCGTCTTAAGGATGCCGTCGGGCAACAAGTCTTCCCGAACGGCATAATAGCGTTCGGCCATCAAACCGTCCTCCTATAAGAGACGATTGTCTGTGTATAGAGGACATTATAGCGGATTGACCGTCGTTCGGCAATAGGCGCATCGGGTGTTTTTGCCATGCTCCAACTTACATATTGTGGATTTACAGGCGATGTTCAGAATTTTTTCAGAACGATGAATTACAATGAAAGGACAAGATTACGACGAGGAGGCTATTGCTTTGTCCATATCGCCCGCATCCCGATACGACAAGTCATTGCCTGCGATCGAGCAAGCCGTCCGACGCACGGAAGAATTGTTTCTCCGCATTCGCCTGAAGGGTGAAGTTCCGATTCTGGAAATCCGCAGCGACATTCTCCCTTTGATTCATTCGGCGGCGGAACAGGAGTTATTTCCGCTGCTGCTTTCCCTGCAAGCCAAAGACGACTATCTCTATCGTCACCCTGTCGCCGTCAGCGTCATTTCCACGCTGCTGGGACAATGGATGGACCTTCCGGAGAACGAACTCGCCATGCTGACGGTTGGAGCTCATCTCCATAATGTCGGTATCATGCGCCTTCCGGAAGCCATCCTGACCAAAGAGGGTCCGCTCGATCCGGAAGAGTTCGATCTGATCAAGAAGCATCCGTTGATCGGTTACGAGTTGCTCGAGCAGACCGTCGGCGTGTCCAAGCGCTCGGCCTTGATCGCCTTGCAGCATCATGAGCGGATCGACGGGACAGGGTATCCGCTGCGGCTGACCGGCGAGCAGACCGATCTGCTGAGCCGGATCGTCGCCGTCGCCGACGCCTTTCATGCGCTTACTTGCAACAGAAGCTACCGCAACGCCGCATCCTACGGGGAAATCCTGCACCAGATGTATTTCGGCACGATCGGCAAATTCGATTTCAACGTGCTTCGCACGTTCATGACCCGCCTGATGAATGCCATGATCGGATGCGAAGTCGCCCTGAGCGACAACCGCAGAGGGAAGATTATCATGATTCATCCGAGCAATCCGGCCGAACCGCTCGTGCAAATCGAACACGAATTCGTGGACCTCAGCCGCGAACGCGCTGTCAATATGGCGCTTATTATCGGTTGATTGCGACGAGACGATCAAGCAAAAACCGACCCCACGCCCCATCACTTGGCGCAGGATCGGCTATGGTCATCTTTCCATCATCGTTCAATCTTCATCATATAAATACGATTCGGCTCCGCCTTCGAAAAATTCGAATTCGAATTCGCCGATCCGAATCAGGCTGCCGCCCTTGGCCCCGCGCTTGCGGAGTTCGGCGTCCACGCCCATATTGCGCAGGATCGCCGCGAATCGCATGACGGCTTCATAGGAGCCGAATTGCGTGCGCTTGACCAGCTTCTCGATCTCTTCGCTCTCCACGACGAAAGCTTCGTTGTCCCGTCTGATGGTGAACGATTTCGCATCCGCCTTTTCGAACCGGTACACGATCGCATCGTCTCCGGATTCCGAATCGGCCTCTTGTTGTTCCGCCGACGCCGGGTCGGGAAGCGATGCCAGCATGTCCGCAGCCCGGTGCAGCAATTCGGGCACGCCTTGCCGGGTCAAGGAGGAGATCGGCATCACGACGGCTTCCGGATCGACAACAGCGAGCTTCTCGCGAAATGTTTCCAGCAAAGCGGGAGAATCCGGCATGTCCATCTTGTTGGCAGTCACGATCTGCGGCCGCTGCGCAAGCTTCGGATTATAGAGCGCCAGTTCCTCATTGATTTTCTCCCAATCCTCGAAAGGATCCCGTCCCTCGATGCCGGACATGTCCACGACGTGGATGATGATTCGGGTTCTCTCCACATGGCGCAAAAACTCGTGGCCCAAGCCGACGCCGGTATGCGCCCCTTCGATCAAACCGGGCAAATCCGCCATCACGAAGCTGCGATCGTCGCCCAGGTCCACCACGCCCAGATTCGGCGTCAACGTTGTGAAATGGTAGGCGCCGATCTTCGGCCGAGCGCCGGACACGACGGACAGCAGTGTCGACTTGCCGACGCTTGGAAATCCGACCAGCCCAACATCAGCCATCACTTTGAGCTCCAGGTTCACCCAGCGTTCCTGGCCCTCTTCGCCATTCTCGGCGATCGCAGGCGCCGGGTTGTTCGGCGCCCGGAAACGCGTATTGCCACGTCCGCCGCGCCCGCCGCGCGCGATGACGACTTCCTGACCGTGACGCGTGAGGTCGGCGATCGTCTCGCCCGTATCGTCATCGGTGACGATCGTGCCAGGCGGCACTCGCACGATCATGTCTTCGGCGTTCGCGCCATGCTGCGACTTGTTGCGCCCCTTTTCCCCGCGGGAAGCCTTGAAGTGCTTCTGATACCTGAAATCCATCAGCGTCCGCAAGCCTTCGTCCACGCGGAAGATGACGTCGCCGCCGTCACCGCCGTCACCGCCAGCCGGCCCGCCTTCCGGCACGTAGAGCTCTCGGCGGAAGGCCACGAGACCGTCACCGCCGTCGCCGCCTTTGACGTATACTTTCGCTTTATCTACGAACATGCTTCAATCAGCTCCGTTATACGGCCAGAGGATAGGTGATGGATAGGCGTCCCGCTTCTCCCGGCCTTGCTGCCGTAATTTGTTCTTCCGTCAATTGCCCCAAGCCGGCCAGCAAATCCGCCGCTTCCGAAGCCAAGCGCTGGCTCGCGGCCCATTCGCCTTCGTACTCCAATTCCACGCGCAGCGCATCGTCCGAACGGGACACCGTGAGTCGCAGCATGTTCTCTGCTCCTCGGGACGATGAGACGGCGCGAAACTGGAACAGACGGATCAGCCCGATCAAGCTGCCCGCCAGCTTGTCGACATCGATCGACAGCCGTTCGAGGCTAAGTCCTTCCTGAACCTGCACTTCCAACCGCATCTGATCGCAAGTCGTTCGGTAAGACAACAGAAACATGGATAATTCCGCATGTCCAAGCCCGGATATCCTGCTTTCGTTATCCATCCGTTCCCTTATTCTTTCCACAATTTCAGCCGCGCGATCCGGCTTGTTCAATCTTAAGTATCCGTACATGATTTGCAATTCGTTCATCCAGTCGTGACGATGATGGCTGATCGTTCGGATAGCCGTCAGCTGCGCATGCTCCAACATGCGGGCGCTGCGATCCTTCCACTTCCTGTCCGCCATGACGACCGAGAATGCTGCAGCTCCGAACGTCCAGACAACGAACAAAACGAGCGGCCACCAGGAAGAACGCCATATCCAAACTGCCGCGATGGGAATTGCCAAACCGGTCCATGCCGCCATCGTCCATCTGGCATAGACGTCAGGAACTGCAGGACGCACGCTCCTTCATCCTTCCTTCAGCAACTTCGCACAGAATAGCTCAATATATACTTTCTGAATCGTTGAAGCAAAAATCCCGGCCGCGATCGTCGGCCGGGATTCTGGATGCGCATTATGCTTCGAGAGCGGCCGCAACAGGCGCTTGCTCGATCGGATAGACGCTCACTTTCTTGCGGTCGCGTCCTAAGCGCTCAAACTTCACGACGCCTTCCACTTTGGCGAACAGCGTGTCATCTTTGCCGATGCCGACATTGGTGCCCGGATGGATCTTCGTCCCGCGCTGGCGCACGAGAATGCTGCCGGCCGTAACGGCTTGGCCGTCCGCGCGCTTGGCGCCAAGGCGCTTCGCACGGCTGTCGCGGCCGTTCTTCGTCGAGCCGACGCCCTTCTTCGAAGCGAACAACTGAAGATTCAGCTTCAACATGGGATCTGCCTCCTATTCTTTCGTAATGTCCTGTATTTGCACGTACTTGCCGTACGCAGTTGCGATGGTTTCCAAGGATACCACCATGCCTTCAAGCAGCCATTGCGCCTGGGTGTCCCGCGCCTTGTCCCCGCTCTCAAGCGCCTCGGCGCTGAGCCACCCGCCCCGCATGCGCGTCTTCGGCACGATTCCCGTCAGCTTCTCGATCGCATTGACCGCGCCGACCGTGACGGCCGATACGCCGGCGCACACGATATCTTTGCCGGGATCGTCATACCGCGCGTGACCCGAGACGGAGAACTTCCGGATCCGGCCGCTATCGCCGCGTTCGATCTTCACCGTAATCATCGGCAGCTTACGCCTTGATGGCTTCGATCGTTACTTTCGTATACGGCTGGCGATGGCCTTGCTTGCGATGGTAGTTCTTCTTGGGCTTGTACTTATAGACGATGATCTTCTCGCCCTTGACATGCTTCTCGACTTTACCCGTTACAGCAGCGCCTGCTAAGAGCGGGCTGCCCGCGGTCAATCCGTTGTCGCCCGATACGGCCAACACGCGGTCGAACGTAACGCTGTCGCCTTCGCTGGCATTAAGCTTCTCAACGAAGATGACGTCGCCCGCCTGAACCTTGTATTGCTTGCCGCCGGTTTCAATAATCGCGTACATCTGGTGCACCTCCTCATACTTAAGACTCGCCTCGGCAGGTGCCGGATACCGCGGCCTTGCATTCAGCCGGAGCAGCGCCGGTCTTATCGACCTGTTGGAGTGCGGTTGCCGCATGCAATCCCATTGCACGCACTCAAACATATTACCACAGCGTTGAAGGTTTAGCAATCACATTCAGCATCGCCTTTTGATCGATTTCGAAAGCAGCCCCGTCATTCGATAAACGGCATGCGTGAACCTCGCCGCAAGCAGGGTAATTCATCCTATACGAAGTTATTGGAGGAAAGGGGAAGCCCGAGCGATGAACAGTCAAGGTCCTGCAAGCAGCAATGGTCTCGAGAATCGAATCGAACTGACGGATAAACGATTGCGCAAGGCAGACTATCAGTTTTTATTTCCATTCTCCCTCAAATCCGATTGCCGCCTCGCGCTCCTGAACACATTGAAGCAGGAAGGCTTTGCTTCCTTTCGGCTTGACGAGCTCGAAATGGAAGACGCCTTCTACGGTCAGGGCCACCGCGTTTCGCACAAAGGGCTGGAGCGGTACTTTCTTCCTTACGCGAACCACATCCTGTTCCCTTCCGACGATTCCGACGAAAGCTTTCAGCGCATGAGCAAGCGATTGGATGCGAGCGGCATGCTTCGAATGCACAGCTGCGATGTGCCGTTCACACTGCACTCCGTCGACGTCATTCTATGCCCGTTTGATACGAGTTTTCTCACGCTCCGGATCCAAGCGGACAAAGAAGATCTTGCGTTTACGGAAGCCGTCGAATTCGCCGCGCGGTTTCGAACGCTTCAGGATGCGCACGACGCAGACCGAGCGTCGGATGTCCTCTACGACGGAGAAGAATATTCGGAGATCCAGGATTTCATTTTCAAAGGCGTCGTTCCTCATATGGTCCAGTATCTCGACCGCACAGCCATGGACGACACTTACTTCGAAGAGTTGCCGTATTTTACGGACGAGCGCATGTATATCATGGCCAGCTATGCCTTTCCCGAGAAGCAGGACATTTCCATGTTCGACCGCTATCGCGCCGCTCGCTTGGACGGCTGTAACGACGAGGGAGTTCCTTGCATCAGCGCTTGCCATCTTCCCTATATCAAGCGATATTGCCGGGATACGGGGCTCGACAGATGGGCGCCTCATGTCTTCTATCAGATGGACGAGAACAGCTTATGCTGCTTGAACCGACTGCCAGGAGACGAAGCGGATGCAATCGTCGGCAAGCTGTACGGCGAATATTACTACGCCCTCCTGCTGAACCTGTTTCATCGCATCGTGCTGCTCAAGCTTTCCGACGCCTACTCGCGCGTTCAGATGGAGAGAGACTCGGACAAGACTGAACGACTGATCCGGGACATCACGAGATTTTCCGCCAAATACAACTTTCCCGAGATCGTCTCTCCGATCCGGGGAAGCGAGGTGTTCGCACAGCTGCACAAATTGTACCGCATCGAACAACTGTACGGGAACGTGAGGCAGACCTTGAATGACTTGTACGAGTACCAGGAGAGTACAACTTCCCGCCGATCCAGTTACCTGCTTACCATTCTCACCATCTATACCGTCATCAGCGGGATTTACGGCATGAACCAAGTCATCGAAGATTTGGAGCATCCGATACAATGGGGTTCGATGGACGAGTATTCGCCTTTTCAATGGATCGCGCTTGCCGTGACCTTAAGCGGCTTGGTCATCGCTTTCCTATTGTCAGGCAACGTTCTCTGGAAATGGGGACGAGAGCTGCTGAAGCGGTTTCGCAACTGAAGGAGGGCCAATCGCTCGATGCGGCATGCCATTTAATCGCCGAGCCATTCCGGACGTACGGCTACGCTGCCTCTCCCTTTGCATGTCGGGCACGTTTCCTGAAAGAAGCTCGACACGCTTTCACGCGCCTTCTTGCGGGTCATCTCCAGCAGGCCCAGACGCGTCCAGCCGACGACCTGGCATTTCGTGCGGTCCCGCTTGATCACCGATTCCAACAGCTGCACGATCGTCTGTCGATGTTCCTCCTGCGTCATATCGATAAAATCGACAATGATGATGCCGCCCAGATCGCGCAGCCGGATCAATCTGGCGATTTCTTCCGCCGCTTCGAGGTTCGTGCGGAACACGGTGTCTTCCAAATCGGAATCGCCCGTGAATTTGCCGGTATTGACGTCGACGACGGTGAGCGCCTCCGTCTGGTCCCATACGAGATAGCCGCCGCTCGGCAGCCTGACATGCGGATGAAATGCTTTGCGGATCTGCTCGGTAATGCCGAATCGGTCGAAAAGCGGCCGGCTGCCGTCTTCATGCATGCGCATCCGTTGTTCCAACTCCGGAACGGCCCGGCGCAAATATTCCCTCGTCTCCTCCAGACACAGGCGATCGTCGAAAATGAGTTCTTCCGTATCGGGCGTCACGATATCGCGCACCATCCGCTCCACGAGCCCGGAATCGCGATGCAGGAGAGCCGGCGCCGCACTCACGGCCCCTTGCCGCATGGCCGACTCCCAACGCGCGCGCAGGCTTTGCAAGTCGGCGGCGATCGCCGCCGGATGCTCCTCTTCCGCGTTCGTGCGCAGAATGACGCCTTCTCCCGCTGCGAGCAGTTCTTCCACAAGCGTTCGCAGCCGATTCCGCTCCGATTCCTGCTCGATCTTCTTGGAGATGCCGATATAATCCGCCTGCGGCATATAGACGAGCAATCGGCCCGGCAGCGAATAATGCGTCGTGACGCGGGCGCCTTTGCCCCCGAGCGGGTCCTTCATGATCTGCACGATCAACTCGTTGCCCGGCGACAGGATTTCCTCAATAGAGGGCTTGATTTTCGGCTGCTTCTCCAGATGGTGGTGCAAAGCATCGTCTACGTATAGAAACGCGTTCTTGGACAACCCGATGTCGACGAATGCCGCCTGCATGCCCGGCAGCACGTTCACAACCCGTCCTTTGTACAAATTGCCGACCAACGAATCGCTCTCCGAACGCTCGACGCTAAGCTCGACCAATCGGCCGTCTTCCAGTAAAGCGAGTTGTGTCAGGTTGTGCGCGCAATGGACAAACAGCTGCTTCATGCCGCCCTCCGCTCGTCGAACGTTTTCTTACATTCTACATGAAATAGCGAAAATCCGCATGTCCCGATTTCATCTGGCTCATCGCGCCTTCCAGCACCGCGGCTTCCGGCACGACCTTGGCGATGCGGCCTTGCTTCATGACATATATCAGGTGATAGCCTTCCTTCATGAACAGACGCAAAGCGGCCGTGACGGGCCTCGTCTCGGCAATGACGATCGGGCGAGCCAGCGCTCCTGCATCCAGTCGCCGCTCGGAGCGAACCGCGCGATGGACCAGGAAACGAAAAAACAAATAGGGAACGTTGCGCTTCTGCATCCAATTCGAATAACAGAGGAATAAGCCGATCGCCAGCAAGTTCAACTCCAGCTCATGGCCGTAAACCAGCGGAATCAGCGAATAGCAGACAACGGCGACAGAGAGTGCGACGCTGACGGATGTGCTCCATACGAGCGTGCGATGAAACGGCCAATGCAGGCTCATCCAGGCTTGCAGCAGCTTGCCGCCGTCCAGCGGCATAATCGGCAGCAGATTGAACAAGCCGAGCAGCAGGTTGGACTGCACGAAGAATGCCGCCCAATCCGCGTCCACCCATCCGATCTGCCCGATAAGCCACCCGGCTCCCGCCAGCCATACGTTCTGCAGCGGGCCTGCAGCCGCCACCCACATCTCTTCGCGAACCGGCTGAGCGCCGGCTTCTTCCACTTCGACGACACCGCCGAACGGCAGCAGTTGCACTTCCTTGACCGTCCATCCGAAATGAACGGCGGCGGCAACGTGTCCAAGTTCATGTACCAGCACGATGAAGAACAGCGCGGCAAGCTCGAGAAACCGGCCGGTCGCGATCGATGCCAGCATGATCATGATGAATAGCGGGTGCAGCCGAAAGAGAATGCCGCGCCATTTAATCAAACGGCACCACTTCCGCCGGATCCACCGCTTGATCGTCTTGCTTGACGGAGAAATACAGCAGGCTTTCCCCGCCCTCGTTCTTGGGAGACGGCACGGCGCCGAGCCGCTGGCCCGCCTGCACCCAATCGTCGGCCCGCACGGTCGGCTGGGTTACATTGCCATACGTCGTCACAGTCTTGCCGGCATGCCGGATCAGAATCGTCGCGCGGCCGTCGTTATCGCTCGCTACGCTCATGACGCGGCCTTCATAGGCGGCCAGTACGTCGCTGCCGGCCTCGGCGGCAATCCGAATGCCGGCGCCGTCCTGCTTGAATGTCTGCACGATCCGGCCTGCCGCTGGCGGCACCGCCTCGCTGCGCTTCCACGTTCCCGAGACGGCCTGCGCTTCTCCCTTGCCTCCACTGCGGAATACGGGCAAAAATGACGGCGAACCGCCAAAATGCTGTCCATACCAAGCTTCGATCGCCTGAAAGTCCATATCTTGCGTTACCGCATTCGCCGCCCACTCGCGAGCCGACTTGCTGCCCGGCCAATCGGACTGAAACCACGAATATGCCGCTCCGAACAGCACGGCCGCGACAATGGTGCGAACCGCAAGCCCTGCGGCCAATCGGGACAGCGCCGATCTGCCGGGCGGCATGGGCTGAGAAGGCGTTGCCGGCGGATTGGTCAGACCCGCGGCTCCTTGCCACATGGGCTGCGCGCGATTCATACGTTTTTGCTGTTGTTTCCACCATAATTCCGGATCCATGTCCGAACTTCCGGCTCGAGCTGGCGAAGATACGGGGGCGGTAGTCGCTGCGGGTGCGGTGGCGGATGATTGCGACAGGGCAGGCGAAGGGATAGCGTCGGACATTGTCAGCTTATCGTCTTGCCTGTCGTCGAACTTGCGGCTTGCCCTGCCGGAGGAATCGGGCGACTCCCGGCGGTCCGCTTCCGGCAGATCGTCCGGACGCCTGCCGAGCAGTTGGACGATCCGCTCTTGACGGCGGCGGCGAACGTTATCGCGAATTTGCATCCTGAAGACCCCTTCCTTGTCCGCATCGTTACTAACAACGTATGGCGGACAAGGGGGTTTTAGGACTGGAATTCGTATTTCTCCTGATGTGCGCGGATGCTGAAGATAAGGCCGATCGACGCCATGTTGAGCAGCAGCGAAGTGCCTCCGTAGCTGATGAACGGCAGCGTGATGCCGGTAATCGGCATAATGCCGATCATCATCCCAATGTTCTCGAATATTTGAAATACCATCATCGAAGCGATCCCGATGATGATGAACGATCCCTTGAGGTCGTATGCCTGATAAGCGATGATAATCATTCGATAGATAAACAGGAAGTAGAGCAACAACAGCAAGGCTGCGCCTTGAAAGCCGAATTCTTCGCCCACGACGACGAAGATCGAATCAGAATAAGGATACGGAATGAACTTGCGTTTCTTGGATTCGCCTTGCATGTAGCCATCACCGGCCAATCCGCCGGAGCCGATGGCGATCTTCGCGTATCTCGCTTGCCTGCTCTCGTCTTCGGAAGCTTGTTCCGGGTGGATGAACGTGTTGATCCGCTGATACCAGTGAGCCTTGCTATGATCTTCAAGATATTGCTTGATTTCTGCATTATAGGTGGAGAAAAGGGAAACAAACAGAATGATGCCTCCGACAATAACTGCGAGTCCGATCATCACATACGAATATCGCACATTGCCGATCCATAACATGCCGAGCGTAATGAACACATAAATGACCGCGTTGCCGAGGTCCGGTTGGATCATGACGAGCACGAACGGAATGAATGCGGCGATGGCAACGAAGGTGACATCCGTTCTCATGCGGAGCGGTTCGCCTTGGCGTCGTCCCATTATCGCAGCAATCGCGATGATCATGAACAGTTTCATGAACTCTGCCGGTTGGAATTTCAAGCCTCCGGGCAGCTCGAACCAGCTGCGGGCGCCGTTGATGACCGGGGCGAATTTGAAGACGAGCACCAGAAGCGCAAGCCCGATAATATACCATACATACCAAGTCTTAAGCAGCAGTCGGTAGTCGAATAGCGTCATAATTATGATGACGATGAAGCCGGCGCCAAAAAAAATAAGCGTCTTGATGTCGTAATGGGGGTACAGCGGATTGCCGTAGGTTGCGCTTCTGACAAGCAACGTGCTGAACGCCATCATCACGACGAGAATCAGCAGCATCATCCAATCCATTTTCTTGAGCTTATTGAGCAAGGTGAATCATCCCATTCCCAAAAACTTCTTGACCTTGCCGAATACCCCCGACTTCTGGTCCAATTGCTGCAGCGGCACGCTCTCTCCCAGCAGCCTGCGAGCGATGTTGCGATATGCGATGGCCGCGCGGGAAGAAGGATTCAGCACTGTCGGTTCGCCCGAATTCGCCGCTTTGATCACTTGTTCGTCGTCCGGCACGATGCCGAGCAAGTCGATCGCGAGCACCTGGCAAATGTCGTCGATTTCCAGCATGTCGCCGCTCTTCAGCAAATTCGGCCGGATGCGGTTGATAACGAGCTTTGGCGAGGCGATCTGCGATTTCTCCAACAGACCGATCACCCGGTCGGCGTCGCGGACGGCGGCATTCTCGGGCGTCGTGACGACGATCGCCCGGTCCGCACCGGCAATCGCGTTGCGGAAGCCTTGCTCGATGCCGGCAGGGCAATCGATGACGACGTAATCGTGATCGGGCTTCAATTGCTCAACGATGTTGCGCACCTGTTCCGGCGAGATATCGTTCTTATCCTTCGTCTGAGCTGCGGGAAGCATGTATAATTCATCGAAGCGCTTGTCTTTCACGAGCGCCTGGTTTACTCGGCAGCGTCCTTCCGCCACGTCGATGAGGTCGTAAATGATCCGGTTCTCGAGCCCCATGACCACATCCAGATTGCGCAGTCCGATATCGGTGTCCACCATGCATACCTTTTTGCCAAGCAAGGCGAGCGCCGTCCCGATGTTGGCCGATGTCGTCGTCTTGCCGACACCGCCTTTGCCCGACGTCACCACAATCGCTTCTCCCATGGTCCTACACTCCTTTGAATAGCATGACTTCCTTCCGGCTGCGGCCGAGGGCGGGCAGCTTGTCGATCGTCATCTTGCCTTCCCTCAGGAAGGCATACTCCATCCAAGGCTCGGCGGAAGCCCATTCGTCCGGCGGCCGGCTGATGACATCCGCGATCCGCAACTGCGTCGGCCGCATGAGCGATGCCGCGATGATCGCATCAGCATTGCCCTCCGAACCGGCGTGCGCCATGCCTCGCAGCGCGCCCATCACATAGATGTCTCCCGTGCAGCGAAGCGTGCCGCCGGGATTGACATCCCCGAGCAACAGCAGGTTCCCTTGATATTCCATCGTCTGCCCGGACCTCACGATGCCTGCCCAGGTTGTCAAAGCCGCGTCAGCCGACGCATCCGGCTCTTGCGGAACATCGCTGTCTATGGATTGAATGAGCAGGTTGCCCTGTTTGCGAAACGCCTGCCTGAGCCGTTCCTTGTCCGCTTCATCCAGCTTGCGGGAACCCAGCTTCAGGGATACGTGAACGATCGGTCCGGTAAACTGTTGTTCGTGCTTGTCGAGCTTGGCGTGGAGTTCCGTCAGCAAATCATCGAAGCTGCAGCGGTCGTCCAGCATGAACACCAAGCCATCCTTGACGCCTTTGATCGTAATCGATTTTTTGCCGGCCACGCTCTCGCTCCTCCCTTGATATGAGAATTCGGCTTTCGGCAGCGGAATTCCTGCCTGCACGCGCAAACTTCGTCAGGAAGGCGACTCTTCCCTGGCAGGGGCGGCTTGCTTCAGCAGCAGCTTGCGTACTGGCAAATAGAGAACGAGGGACAGCAGCACTTCAAGCAGCAGGCTCGGTGCTATATACCAGTAGAAGGCAAACGGATACGACCACTGAGTCAAGCGGAACAGAAGGTAGATCAGGAATACGATCGTGCCGAGCGCCGCGCTGCCGAGCGCTGTCAACCCGATTACGGATGCAAGCGTTGGCGTGCGCCTCTCTTGCACGAGTCCGACCGCATAGCCGATCAGCGCCATGCCGAAGCCATAAGGTCCGATGAGATTTCCGTAGTACAGCAAATCGCCGAGCAGCCCGAATCCGAGCCCGTACAAGAAGGCACGATGCCGCCCGGCAAAGCAAGCGACGTAAATCGTCAGAATGAAGGTCAAGTGGGGCAGCAGACGGTCGCTCCAGGCGGACGGAACGAGCCACGGCACGACGCCGTTCTCCAGCGCGAGCAACAAGATGCCGGTCAGGACGGCCTGATTCATCTTCATCTTCACGGCCCGTTCACATCCGCTGCGACGACGACGAACACTTCCCGCAGATGGTCGAATTTAGCTGCAGGCTCGATCGTCGCCTTCTGCGTCAGGCCATAATCGCCAACCTGGCGATTCGTGACGGTGCCAATCACGATCCCTCTCGGAAATACGTTGCCGAGTCCTGACGTAATGACGGTATCGCCGATCGCCATCGGATCGTTCTCGTCGATCTTGGTCATCTGAAACATGCCGGTTGCCGTATCGTAGGCGTCAATGATGCCGAACGATTGTTTCTCTTTGCCGAAAATCGTGGCGGCCACTTGCACGCCTTGCGGGGATTCGGCATCCAGCCCGATAATCGGTTCGACGGTGGACGTAAACTCCGATACGCGGCTGATCAGTCCCACGAGGCCGTCCGTCGTCGCCACCGCCATCTCCGGCTTGATTCCGTCGCGCGCGCCCAGGTTGATTCTGATCGTCTTGTCGAGCGGATTGGAACTGCTGCCTACGACCTGCGCGATCAAATAACGGTAATCGTACAATTGCTTCTGCCTCTGGGTGAACTCGAGTTCTTCCATGAGCCGTTCGTTATCTGCTTCAATGAAATTATATTTAATTTGATCCTTCGCATATTGGGCGAGCGTCTGCCTCAGCTTGACGTTCTCCTGATAGACGTCGGAAAGCCGGCCGAGGTCGCCGATGAATTCGGCGACCGCCGCGACCGGCCGATATAGCGCTCCCTGTACCGTTCCTACGGCATCGGTCACGAACTTCTCCGGCCAGGTCAGCTTCGTCCGGCCAAGCGTGAAGCCCATGATCGCGATAAACACGATCAACCCGATCATCAGAATAAACAGCCGTTTATTGCGCATTAACCTAAAAATGTCTGCTCACCAGCTTCCCCATCCCCGTCCGTACTGGCTAGTTCGCGTCAGGAGCGGCCGGAACGCACGCCGATGCCGCCTTTGCTCTTGAATAAATGGATATTCTCCAGCGCTCTGCCGGTGCCGATCGCGACGCAATCGAGCGGATTCTCGGCGACGAGCACCGGCATGCCGGTCTCCCGCGCGAGCATCTTGTCCAGATTGCGCAGCAGCGCGCCGCCGCCCGTCAGGACGATCCCGCGGTCCATAATGTCGGCGGAAAGCTCGGGTGGGCATTTCTCAAGCGTAACCTTTACGGCGTCAACGATGGCATTCACCGTATCCGACAACGCTTCGCTGACTTCGTCCGACGTAATCGCCAGCGTCTTGGGCAACCCCGACACGAGATCGCGGCCGCGCACTTCGATCGATTCGAGCTTGTCGAGCGGCATGGCCGATCCGATCTCCATCTTGAGCTGCTCCGCCGTGCGTTCGCCGATCATCAAATTATACAACCGCTTGATATAAGCGATCACCGCATCGTCCATCTCGTCTCCGGCGATACGGATCGAACGGCTCGTCACGATGCCTCCGAGCGAGATGACCGCCACTTCGGTCGTGCCGCCGCCGATATCCACGACCATGCTGCCCGTCGGTTCCCATACCGGCAAGTCCGCGCCGATCGCGGCCGCGAACGGCTCCTCGATCGTATAGGCTTCGCGGGCGCCCGCCTGCTTCGTCGCATCTTCCACCGCGCGCTTCTCCACCGCGGTAATGCCGGACGGCACGCAAACCATGACGCTCGGGTGACGGGTGAAGATAGAGCGCTGCTTCTGGGCATGTCTCATGAAATACTTAATCATCGTGGCGGTCGTCTCGAAGTCCGCGATCACGCCGTCTTTCATCGGTCGGATCGCGACGATATTGCCCGGCGTCCGACCGATCATCTTCTTCGCGTCGGCACCGACGGCCTCGATTCTCTTCGTATCGGTACGCAAGGCAACCACGGACGGCTCCCTGACGACAACTCCTTTACCTTTCACAAATACAAGCGTGTTCGCGGTTCCAAGGTCAATCCCCAGATCGCGCGTGAATCCTCCGAACATATCGGGTACCTCCTGCTTTAGACAATCTCATCTATTATATTACATGCAACCCGACTCCTTCAAACTGACAAAGCGCCGATCTCCGATGACAATATGATCCAACAGCTCAATCCCGACCAAATCGCCCGCATCACGCAACCTTCGCGTGAGCTGCACGTCTTCCCTGCTCGGCGCAGGATCCCCGCTCGGATGGTTGTGCGCGCACAGGATGGAGGCGCTGTTGCGCCTGATCGCGACCTTGAATACTTCTCTTGGATGCACGATCGATGCGCTCAGCGAACCGACCGAGATCGTCTCGCGGCCGATAACATGGTTCTTCGTATTCAGGAACAGGACGACGAAATGCTCTTCGCGAAGATGCCGCATCTCCTCCATCAGCAAATCCGCGGCATCCTGCGGACTCGAGATGATGACCGCTTCCGGCAGCCGGCTTCTGGCCACGCGTCTGCCCAATTCGAGAGAAGCCTGCAATTCCAGCGCCTTGGCCGGTCCGATCCCCGAAATTTGCGTCAATTCATCCCAACTGCGCTCCGCGAACCGGCGCAGTCCTCCGCAGTCGTGCAGCACGCGCTGCGCAAGATGCACGGCGGATTCCTTGCGGCTGCCGGTCCGGAGCAGAATCGCCAGCAGTTCAGTATGGCTGAGCGCTTCCGCGCCGAGCCGCATCATGCGTTCCCGCGGCCTCTCGTCCCGGGGCAAGTCTTTCAGTCGATAAGCGTGGCTGTGCAACATCATCTTCCTACTTTCCTAAGGCCGCATCGGCTGCGGAATTGGCTGACCAGCTTCTGCATGGATGCCGTCATGCGGGAAGTTGCCGCGTCAAGGCACCGTGATGCCGAATTCCTCCAATTGCGCCGCGAGCAAGGACAGCGGAAGTCCGACGACGTTGAAATAACAACCTTCGATCCGCTCGACGAGCACGCTTCCGAGCGACTGGATACCGTAGGCGCCCGCCTTGTCCCGCGATTCGCCAGTCGCGACGTAGCTGCGAATTTGCGCTTGCGTCAGCTTCCGCATCCAAACGCGCGTGACGCGGTGGCCGATTACCGTCTTCCCGTCCGTCATGCCGATACAGCACAAGCCGGTATGGACGGTGTGCCATGTTCCCGCGAGCATGCTCAGCATGCGGACGGCATCGTCATCGTCCTTAGGCTTCCCCAGAATCTGACTGTCTAGCGCAACGATCGTGTCGCTGCCGATGACGATGCCGGAGCCGCTGACGACAACTTGCCGCTGTTCCCGGACGGCCGCGGCTTTGCGATGCGCGAGTTCCCGCACCGCGCGATCGGGCGCCCAATCGCCGGGCGTCGTCTCGTCCGCTTGGCTCGGATGCACGATGACCGGCAAGCCGAGCATGCGAACCAACTCCTGCCTGCGCGGGGAAGCGGAAGCCAGGATCAGCGTCCTCTCCGACGTTGCCGCAGTTGCCATCGATTGCCGAATTCCTCCTTTAATAGGGAGTTTGCGGAGCAAACTCTAACCGTGCCATTACATCTTGCGGTAGAGCCAGATGGCGCCGAGCGCGCCGATGATGCTGAGCAACGTAATGTTGATTTCCAGCGTAAGGTCAAATCGAATGACCGCGAGGTCCAATTCAGGGGACCACGATACCGGCAAGTTGCGCGTCAGGAATGCGAGCCCGGGCACGTCTTTCAACCACTTCGCCACGAGCGCGCCCGCCAGCAGTCCCAAGATCGCGAACAGGAGCAATATCCAGCCGTTTTTCTTCATGATTCCCCGTCTCCCGCCATATTTTTACACCTGTTTCTATTATAGAGCCTCTGGACAGGTCCTACAATGCGCTGAAATGCCCAACCCTGTCCATCCAATCCTCCCGGCCGCCGATGGCCGGGGCCGAAAAGTTGCCGATCCCAATTATAGCACATATGTTCGCACAAATGAAGCAAGCCGCCGATTCCATTTTCACCGGATAAAGGTCGAAGAGACTTCTCGGCATTCAGGATAAAAAACAAGCTCCCGCAGGAGCTTGGCGAAAATTAGGACCCGTCAGGTCGAAGAAGCGGCGAACGTCTCCCGAAGCTTGCGCTCTGCCGACAGCACCTTCATCAGATCGGCCTGAATATTCCACAGATGATAACGGGAAACCTTGCGCTCATATTGTTCGATCGAAGCCATGGCAGCATCGAACGCTTCCATCATCGATCGGGCTTCCTGCTGCTCCCCCGCTTGCAATCGTTCGATCGCCGCAGCGGACGCGCGCCACTGCTCATAGCCCTCTCTCACCTCGGTTAGCTCGTCCGGCTCGAGCGGCACGGGCAATTTGTCCTGCAAAGCTGCAATGGACATTCGTGAAAGCTTGCCAGCCAATTGCTGGCTATCCCTTATGAAGGGCAGCAAATCGGCTCTGCCTGTTCCGTCCTCGACACGGATCGTTTTGACGAACACCTCATGCCCCGGCATTTGAGCGGCCAATCGCTCCGCTTCGGACTTGTCGGTGGCAACGCCCGCGAAGACGCGGAATCCGTCCGAGTCGTCCGCCCAGCCCGGCAAGCCCGCATCGCGGAGTTCCTGTGCCGCGGCATCCATCGCTTCCGACGAACGGAATACGCCGTATTGCAGCCAATAGTAGGTTGTGCCGGGCCATTGTTCGCCCGCCGTATCGGCTTCGGCAGAAACTTGCGCTTGCACCGGATTTGTATCGCCTGCGCCTGGCTTCGCTTGTGCATCGGTTGCCTGTCCGGCGACGGCCGGATTCGCACCGCTGCCGGGCGCCGGAGCGGCGAGGGGCGAACCGCCCGAGAACAAAGTCAGCACGAGATAACCGAACAAAGCGCCGGTCGCAATGGCTCCTGCTGCGGAAGCGAACACTTTCCACCAGGAAGGACCGTCATCCCTGGAGCGAACGCCGCCTTTCGCGCCGCTGATGCGCACGAACTCATCTTCGATGACGGGCCCATGGCTCAGATCCAGGGCTTGTCCGTCCAGCGGCGACTTCGGGCCCTCTGCATACGATTCCCGGACGATGTGCTTCGTCTCCTCAGGGATGGTCGATGGATTCATGCGCCTAATCAGTTGTTCGAGCAGCCCCGCGTCATCCTGCGTCTGCTTATCCCCGTACGCCGACATGTCGGGAATAGGCGGGGATTTCGGCGTTCTGGGCGCATTCGAAGTGTGCAACATTTGGGCCGCACTCGAAGCTTGCGGCGCTGGAGCCGCATTCGTAGCTTGCGGCGCTTGAGCCGTATCCGAAGCTTGCGGAATTCGGGCTCTGGTCGGCGTTTGCGGCGGCGGATCGAATCGTACCGTAATTCTCGCTTTCGGCTGCATGTGGAAAAGTCTCTCCCTTTCTGGCTCATCTCTATTAAGAGAGTATGAGAAAGGAGAGACTTTTATGAACGAATACAGCACGCCCGTCCGCCAACATTAGCGCGCCAGACTTCCCCTATTTCCTCACCGGTCCGCTCAGCATTGTCAGATCAATTCCGCATAGCGCACGCGCAGTAGGCCTGCGAGCCGGTCCGCAATTTTCCAGATGTCGCCGGCGCCCATCGTCAAGACGAGATCGCCGGGGGCAATTCGCTCCGACAGCCTGCTCAGCACTTCTTCCTTTGTCGGCACGTAGCTGACGTTCGGATTGCTGTTGCTCGCGATCATCTCGACGAGTTTGCTGGCGGTCACGCCTTCGATCCTCTGTTCTCCTGCCGGAGAATATATATCGGTAATCATGACCTCATCCGCGCCCGCGAACGAACGGCTGAAATCGTCGAGCAGAAAATAGGTGCGTGTGTACCGTTGCGGCTGGAATACGGCGATGATCCGTTTGCCCGTCGCTTTCGCCGCCTGGATCGTCGCCTGGATCTCCGTCGGATGATGCGCGTAATCGTCCACGACCAGCATGTCCTTCACGTCGCCGAGCACATGGAACCTGCGCTTGGCTCCCCGGAACGCTTCGATCGCCCCGGCGATGCCCTCGAACGGCATTCCGGCTTCCAGACATACGATGACGGCCGCCAGCGCGTTGTACACATTATGCCGGCCCGGTACCGACAGGACGATGTCGCCGAGCGGCTCGCCGCCCCGCAGCACCTGAAATTCGGCGCACCGGTCGCCGAGCCGGATATTCGCAGCCCGATATTCCGCTTCGGAATCGATGCCGAACGTAATCGTCCTCCTTCCGCCCGCGCGGGGCAGAATCTCACGGACGTTCTCATCGTCGGTGCCGACGATCACGAGACCGTCCGGACGAACGTTGTCCAGGTAAGCAACGTATGCCTCTTTAAGCTTGGCGAAGTCCCCGTCGTAATTTTCCAGATGATCGGCTTCGATATTCGTGATCACCGCGATCTCGGGCCGGTATTGCAGGAAGGAGCCGTCGCTTTCATCCGCCTCCGCCACGACGTATTGCCCTTTGCCCGCTTTGGCGTTCGTGCCGAGATTGACAACCTCGCCGCCGATAATGTAAGTCGGATCCATGCCGCAAGTATCCATCACGAGCGCGATCATGGAAGACGTCGTCGTCTTGCCGTGCGCGCCGGCCACAGTAATGCCGGATCGCTCGTTCAGCAGCCGGGCCAGCATCTGCGATCGGTGGATGGTCGGAATGTTCATCCGTTCTGCCGCCACGCGTTCCACGTTGTCGACCGGCAATGCGGTAGAATACACGACCAAGTCCGCGTCCCGGACATACTCGGGATCGTGGCCGATAAAGATTCGCGCGCCTTTGGCGGCCAACTTCTCCGTCAATTCTTGCGAGGCTACGTCGGAACCGGACACTTCATAGCCCATCTCCAGCATGACGCGGGCAATCGCGCTCATCCCATAACCGCCAATGCCGATAAAATGTACATGCTCTGCCGTTCGCACCGACGCTTCACCAGCCTTTGTCAGATTTCGTTCCATGGAGCAGCCATGCGCGGACGTCCGCAATGAGATAGAGCGTACCCGTAACTACGCTCAGCACCTGACCGCCTGCCGACTCCCGAAGCAGCGCCAGCGCCTTGCGCCAATCCGGTTCCACGACGATGGCTCGCGGCCCGCCGTCCTGCTGCCGCAAACGCCCGGCTACAACAGCCAGGTCTTCCGCTTTCATCTTCTTATGGAAGTCGGGTTCCGTAACGATAAGCGTATCCACCATAGGTAGTATATGCCTTAACGAGTTTTCATGATTCTTATTTGGCATCATCGCCATCATGACGTTCAGCCGTTCGTAGCGGTAAATGTCCCGAAGCGCCGCCGCAAGCGTCTGCATCCCTTCCGGATTGTGCGCTCCGTCCAGCAGGATGCGCGGTTCGCGCAGCACCATCTCCAGCCTGCCGGGCCAAGTCGTGCGTCTAAGTCCTGCGGCGAGATCTTCCTCGTCCATGATCAGCGCATAGTACTGCCTCAGCACCTCCAGCGCCATGATCGCGGCCGCGGCGTTCGTGCGCTGGTGCCCGCCGTTCAGCGTGATCGTCAAATGCTCATAGCGCTTGAAAGGGCTGGCGAAACGGATCGTCTGCTCATCTTCGGCGGCGGACAGCGTTTCGTAGCGGAATTGTTCTCCGAGCCGGTACAAAGTCGACTGGCCGACTTGCGCCTTCTCCAACAGGATCGCCAGCGTATCCGAATTCGTCTCCGTCGTTACGGCCGGCACGCCGGGCTTGATGATGCCGGCCTTCTCCCGCGCGATATCGGCCAGCGTAGGACCGAGCAGATCCATGTGATCATGGCCGATGTTCGTGATGACGCTGACGACGGGCGTTACGATGTTCGTCACGTCCAATCGGCCGCCCAGCCCCGTTTCCCAGACGACGTAATCGGGATAAGCGACCGTTGCATAGTACAGCAGCGCGAGCGCAGTCGTGATTTCGAACATCGTGGGAGGGCCCCATTCGGTTAAAGCCAACTCGTCGCACGCCGGCTTCAAACGGTTGGCCAGATCGAGCAGCGTATCCGCAGGGATATCCGATTCGTTATATTGCAGCCGATTCGAGTACGCGGTCAGGTAGGGAGACGTGAACGTTCCGACATCGTAGCCGCATTGGCGCAGTACGTTCGTCAGAAACGCGCAGACCGACCCTTTGCCGTTCGTGCCGGCGACGTGGATGAACTTGAGCCGGCGCTCGGGGTGGTCGAACCGTTCCATGAGCAGCCTCATCCGTTCGAGTCCCGGCCGGATGCCGACGACGGGCATCAAGCCGGTAATCCACGCAACCGCCTCATCCGCCGTGCGGAAGGGGGCCTGCCGCGCCTGTCTCGAATCGTCCTCCACGCCCGAAGCCGCTGCGTTACCCGATGCTTCTGATGCATCCGTTGTTATCGTCATCGCCCGTCACTCCTTCGTTATCCGCGAAGCTCTTCGATCCGCGCCAGCACTTTGTCCCGCTTCTCCCGGTAGTCCTGCCCCTTGGCCCGCTCCTGCTCCACGACGTGCGCGGGCGCCTTGGAGACGTAGCCGGCATTGGCCAGCTTCTTCTCGACCCGTTCCACCTCGGCGTTCAAGCTCGCCAACTCCTTCTCCAGCCGCGCGATTTCCTGCCCGATATCGATCAGGCCGGCCAGCGGCAAGTACAGCTCAGCCCCGGTCACGATCGCGGTCATCGCTTTGTCCGGCGGCGTCAAGGCGCTGTCAAGCGTGAACGCGGACGTGTTGCAGAAGCGGCGCAAGTACACTTCATTGCGCTGCAGAATGCCTTCTTCGGCTTTGCCGGTCGGCTTGACGAGCAATTCGACCTTCTTGCCGGGCGATACGTTCACTTCCGCGCGGATGTTGCGGACGGCGCGGATCGCTTCCATCAGCAGGTTCATTTCCTTCACGGCGTCTGGCGCCTCGAATGCGGTGCCGCCTTCCGGCCATGCCGCGAGCGTGATCGTCTCGCCTGCTTCATGCGGCAAGTGCTGCCAGATTTCCTCGGTCAGGAACGGCATGAACGGATGCAGCAGACGCAATGTCCGGTCGAGCACGTAGGCGAGCACGGATTGCGTGCTCCGCTTTGCCTGCGGATCTTCGCCGTACAGCGTCAACTTGGCGAACTCGATGTACCAGTCGCACAGATCGTCCCAGATGAAGTTGTACAGCAACCGGCCCGTTTCGCCGAAATCGTAGTTTTCCATCAACCGCGTAATGTCGCGGGCCGTCTCGCCGAACCGGTGGAGAATCCAGCGGTCCGCCGTGGAGAGCGGTCCGGATAAGTCGATGTCCTCGGTCCGGAAGTCTTGCAGGTTCATGAGCGCGAACCGGGAAGCGTTCCAGATCTTGTTGGCGAAATTGCGCGCCTGCTCGACCTTCTCCGTGCGATAACGCAAGTCCTGCCCCGGCGTGCTCCCCGTCGACAGCATGAAGCGCATCGCGTCCGTGCCGTATTCGGCGATGACATCGAGCGGATCGACGCCGTTGCCGAGCGATTTGGACATCTTGCGCCCTTCGGCATCGCGCACGAGTCCATGGATCAACACGTCGCGGAACGGGTTATCGCCGGTGAATTCCAGCGCGGTGAAGATCATCCGGGCGACCCAGAAGTAGATGATATCATATCCGGTCACCAGAACGTCGGTCGGATAATACCGGCGCAGGTCCTCCGCCGACTCGTCCGGCCACCCCATCGTGGAGAACGGCCATAGCCCCGAGCTGAACCACGTGTCCAGCACGTCTTCGTCCTGCTTCAGCGCCGCGTTGCCGCAGGCCGGGCATGCCGCCAGGTCTTCGCGGGATACATGCGTCTCGCCGCAAGCTTCGCAATACCAGGCCGGAATGCGGTGTCCCCACCACAGCTGACGCGAGATGCACCAATCACGGACGTTCTCGATCCAGTGCAAGTAGATTTTCTCGAAGCGGTCGGGTACGAATCGTACGCCTTGACCGGATTTGTGCGCTTCGATCGCCTTCTCGGCGAGCGGCTTCATCGAGACGAACCACTGCGTCGACAAATACGGCTCGACGACGGCGCCGGAACGCTCGCTGTGACCGACCTGATGCACATGGTCCTCAATTTTGACAAGCACGCCTTGCGCCTGCAGATCCCGCACGATCGCCTTGCGGCATTCCGCCCGGTCCATTCCTTGGTATGGTCCCGCTTCCGCATTCATCCTGCCGCTCTCGTCCATGACGGTAATTTGCGGCAACTCGTGGCGCAGCCCAACTTCGAAGTCGTTCGGATCGTGCGCGGGCGTAATCTTCACGGCGCCGCTGCCGAATTCGCGCTCGACGTATTCGTCGGCGATAATCGGAATTTCGCGGTTCACGATCGGCAAGCGCAGCATCCGCCCGATCAGATGCTTGTATCGGTCATCCTCCGGGTGCACCGCCACGGCGGTATCGCCCAGCATCGTCTCCGGCCGGGTCGTGGCCACGGTCAGATAGCCGCCGCCGTCCGCGAGCGGGTACTGCAGATGGTAGAGGTGTCCGTTCACCTCTTTGTATTCCACTTCGATATCGGACAGCGCGGTGCGGGCAGCCGGATCCCAGTTGATGATCCGCTTGCCGCGATAGATCAGGCCTTTCTCGTAGAGGCGGACGAATACTTCCCGGACGGCGCGGGACAGTCCCTCGTCAAGCGTGAAGCGCTCGCGCGAATAGTCGAGGCTGAGCCCCATCTTCGCCCATTGGCTGCGGATTGAGCCCGCGTAATGATCTTTCCACTCCCATACCTTCTCCAGGAACGCTTCGCGACCCAGATCGTAACGGGTTTTGCCTTCTTCCCTGAGCTTCTGTTCCACCTTCGTCTGCGTCGCGATACCCGCATGGTCGGTGCCGGGCAGCCAGAGCGCGTCGAATCCCTGCATCCGCTTGAAGCGGATCAGAATATCCTGCAGCGTGAAATCGAGCGCATGGCCGATGTGCAGCATGCCGGTCACGTTCGGCGGCGGGATGACGATCGAATATTTGGGCGCACCGGGCCTTCTGCCCGCCTGGAAATAACCGCCCCGGACCCAGGCCTCGTACCACCGCTGCTCCGCGACGGTCGGGTCGTAAGTCGTCGGCATTTCGGTTTGAAGCCGTTCTTGCGTGTCGGACATGTTAGAAACCAACCTCCTGTTGAACAAAAATAAAAACCTCCCGTCGCAAAGGACGAAAGGTTTGAGCTTCCGTGGTACCACCTTCGTTCCGCCCGAGATCGCAAGCGCGATCGGACGGCACTTCATGCAAGATAACGGCCGCATACCGTTCCGAAATACTGCCCGGGCTCATGAATGAACGCTCGGCTTCTTCCGGAAAACTCCAGGGTGACATGTCGGCGGGCGCAAACCTGCGAAGCCTCCCAGCGCCGGCATATCCGGCAGCTCCGCTCTCTGTAGGGACAATCCGCGACAATTCCCTTTCCGCGTCTTTCTCTCCTATTTTACTCGCATTCTACCCGCCGGGTCAAGGAGAGTCAATACGCGGACACGGAATCGGCATTACGGAATGTACAGCACTTGTCCTTCCGAGAGATACGGCTCATGTAGCCGATTGCGCAGTTGAAGCTCGCGAGGCTGCATGTTGTAGCGGGCGGCGATGCCTTCGATCGTATCTTCCCGCTGGACGATGCACAATCTCACTTTATAAGGCGGCTCGGCATCTCCTTCCGCGCTCAGGAACAAACGCGTCCATTCCAGTTCGTCGCCCGTCGTCGATTGGGCCGGCTTCCCTTGAACGTCTCCCGCTTGCTCGTCCGCTGCCGGATCCACATGCGATTCTGCCGCGGCGTTGCTGCGTTTCTCTCCGAGCAAGGATAACCATTCGGCACCGGGCGACGTTGACGATTCGGCTGTCTTTACACCGAGCGCGATTTTCACTTCCGGCTTGGGATCCTGCGCGAGCGTTTCGCCCGGCAAGTGCTCCTTCTCGCTTCCGTCAACCGGATTGCGATCTGAAATGTCGCCCCATCCGGCTTCAGAAGGCCAACGGAAGCTTTCTTCCGCAACCTCTTCCGCCGCCGGTTCCGACGGTTCGGCCTGCCCGGTTGCAGCTGCGGACGCATGAATGTCCGCCTGGACGGCAGCCGCCAACGCTGCTTGCTCCTCCTCGTAATCGATCTGGCTGCCGGGCACCGCGTCATTCGCGCCGTTTCCGGACTGCGCGATCGCCTTCGCGATTCCCGGATAAGCCGACTCCCAATCGGCATCCTGCAGCGGCGGCTCCGATTGGGCCTGATGAACGACGGTGAAGCTGTCGTCCCGCCACACCGCAGGCTGCTGCGACTCCGTCTGCAATCCGCGAAGCGCCAGCACTCCGGTGACGTTCAGGGACCTCGTGGACAGCAGGTCCACATCGAAATTGTCGATTTCCACCGCCAGATCCTCCGCGCGCTGAACGCGGCTCGGCGGCAACGAGATTTCCACGGGGATCCAATGCTCCAGCTTCGCTGATTCGCGCCCCCGCTCTGAAGACCGGTAAACGCCGGTAAGCAGCAAATGCCCTTTCAGCAACAACTGATCCGCCTGATTCAGCGCTTGCATGTGAGGCACAAGCTCGATCTCTTCCAGCTCGTCGATGGCTGCCACGTCATCGGGCAGGTGCACCCGCTCGTAAATGTCGAACCTTAAACCGCTTGAACGGTCTGTCACCCCATTCCTCCTCCTTTCGGCGTCGCCCCGATGGTGCGGGGCTCATACAGCTTTCCTGCTTATGTATATGCCGCCGAAAGACGGGCATGCCTGCCTGAGCGGGAAAAGCCCGGATTCGCAAGAAAAAACATTCAGGGATTTTTTTACCCTGGCGGTCCTTTTTCTACATTCATCAAGAATAAACGGCTTCGCCCTGATGGACGGTGCCGTTTATTCAAGAAATATCAGTTTCACTTTAAAGATCGAAACTTATATCATCTGATATTTGTTCCAAATTACTGCATCTGCAGAGCCGTGTGGTGCGTTTCGATCGTCCGATCGATGTCCGCTTCGCTGTGCGCCGTCGACACGAACCAGCCTTCGTAGGCCGAGGGCGCGATACTGACGCCGCCGTCGAGCAGACGGCCGAAGACGCTGCGGAAGCGGGCCGCGTCAGCTGCCCTCGCCGTATCGTAATTGACGACCGGCCCTTCCGTGAAGAACGGGCAAATCATCGATCCGACACGATTGATCGTCATCGGCACGCCGAGTTCGCGCGCATTGCGCATCAGCCCGTCCTCCAGCCGTGCGGACAGCAGTTCCAGCCGCTCGTATTGCTCCGGCGTCATCAGCTTTAGCGTGGCATAGCCGGCAGCCATGGCCAGCGGATTCCCGGACAGCGTGCCGGCTTGATAAATCGGACCCGAAGGCGCCATGCGCTCCATGATGTCCCTGCGGCCGCCGTAAGCGCCGACCGGCAGCCCTCCGCCGATTACCTTCCCCAAACAGGTCAGATCCGGCGTAATCCCGAATCGCCCTTGCGCGCAATGCAGGTCGACGCGGAAGCCGGTCATGACTTCGTCGAAGATGAGCAGGCTACCGTAAGCTGTCGTCACGTCGCGAAGCCCTTGCAGAAATCCCGGCTGAGGCGGAACGACGCCCATATTGCCGGCTACCGGTTCCACGATGACGGCCGCGATCTGTTCGCCGAACCGCTCGAAGGCGAGCTTCACGGCGTCCAGGTCGTTGTACGGCACGGCTACCGTGTTCACGGCTACCCCTTCCGGTACGCCGGGGCTGTCGGGCAAGCCGAGCGTGGCGACGCCGGAGCCCGCCTTGATGAGCAAGCTGTCGGCATGGCCGTGGTAGGAGCCTTCGAACTTCAATATTTTGCTGCGGTTTGTATACCCGCGCGCCAGCCTGAGCGCGCTCATCGTCGCTTCCGTGCCCGAGTTGACCATACGCACGACATCGATCGAAGGAACTCTCTCCACGACCAGTTCCGCCATCTGCGTCTCCAGGATCGTTGGCGCTCCAAAACTGGTGCCGAGCGCCGCCGTGCGCTGGATCGCCGCCACGACTTCCGGATGCGCGTGACCCGCGATCAGAGGTCCCCAGGAGAGCACGTAATCGATGTAGGTTTGCCCATCGATGTCCGTAATCCGACTTCCTTGTCCGCTCGCGATGACCAGCGGTGTCAGGCCGACCGAGCGGAACGCCCGCACGGGACTGTTGACCCCGCCCGGGATGACGCGCTTCGCGCGTTCGAATGCTTCCTTGGACAAAGTATCTTTGCGATTTCGACAATTTTCTTCCATATTCCTCACATCCTACTTTCTGAATGGGAATTCGCTATGGTAAACTAGTCTTAGTATACCAGTCAGGGAGGCCGGCGGCTCATGATTCAATGGCTCAAAAAAGTATCGTTGTTCGACAACCTGAATGACGAGCAACTCGAACATATTATCCGAATCGCCCAGCGGCGTTCTTTCGCACCGGGTACTGTCCTTTTCCAGGAGAAGGAACCGGGGCATATTTTCTACGTCGTCCTGTCTGGGTCGATCAAGATCTACTCGAAGAGCCAAACCGGCGCCGAGAAGGTGCTTTCTCTGATCAACGCGGGTGAAAGCTTCGGCGAGCTGAGCTTGCTGGACGGTCGGCCGCGCTCGGCGTCCGCGCAGACGCTGGAAGCGACGTCCGTGCTCGAGCTGTCGTCGCAGGCGTTCATGGAGCTGCTGGAGACCCACTTCGACATCACGCGCGGCATTCTGACCGAGCTGTGCCGCAGGTTGCGACAAACGAACGAACAAGTCAACGATCTGACATTCCTCGACGGCAGAACCCGCGTGCTGAAGAACTTGATCACGATCGCCAATCGCAATGGCAAGCGCGATGGCCAGACGATCTCGATGCACATGGCGCTCAATTACGACGAATTGGCGCAGTTGGCCGGCGTAACGAAAGCGACGCTATCCGACGTGCTTCGCGAGCTGGAAGGCCGCGGCGTGCTGCAATTCGGCATTAACGAATACCGCTTGAATCTCGACAAGCTCCGCAGCTGACTGCGGGGCTTTCTTTAATTATAGGCCGAGTTCCGGGCCAGGGAAATTGTTACTCTGAGGCCCTGCCAGCCGGATTACCCGGTTTGGGTGGGTAACCCGGCGCTCGGTGGCCCTGTCAGCCGGATTTACCCGGTTTGGGTGGGTAACTCGGCGCTCGGTGGCCCTGTCAAACGGAATTACCCAACTTGGCTGGGTAACTCGGCGCTCGGAGACCCAGTCAGACGGAATTACCCGGTTTCGCTGGGTAACTCGGCGCTCGGAGGCCCTGCCAGACGGAATTACCCGATTTGTCTGGGTAACTCGGCGCTACAAGACCCTGCCAGACGGAATTACCCAGTTTCGCTGGGTAACTCGGCGCTCGGAGGCCCTGTCAGCCGGATTTACCCGGTTTCGCTGGGTAACTCAGCACTCGGAGACCCTGCCAGACGGAATTACCCGGTTTGGGTGGGTAACCCGGCGCT
>JAEWAQ010000044.1 GCA_023391635.1 Bacillota bacterium
GGTGTCCAGAGGGCGCAGCGCCTCGGAATCCCCCTTCCGGGGAAGGGGGACTTAGGGGGGTGGCGGAAACCCTTAGGGGGGTGGCGGAAACCCTTAGGGGGGTGGCGGAAACCCTAAGGGGGTTGGAGAAATGGGTTGGAGAAATCCCTTATGGACTGGAGGAAATCCCTTCGCGAGTTGGCGATAATAAGGGGGGGTCAAAAGGGGGTCGCCCCTTTAACTTAAAGCCCCTTCGATGCCACGAACGCTGCCAAATCGACCACGCGGTTCGAATAGCCCCATTCGTTATCATACCAGGAAACGACCTTCACCATGTTGCCTTCGACAACCATCGTCGACAGCGCGTCGATCGTGGAGGAAGCAGGGTCGCCGTTGTAATCTCTCGATACGAGCGGCTCGTCCGAGTAATTCAAGATTCCCTTCAGCGGGCCGTCAGCTGCAGCTTTCAACGCTGCGTTCACTTCGTCTACGGTTACGCTCACTTTCAGCTCGGCAACCAGGTCGGTTACCGACACGTTCGGCGTCGGCACGCGGAAGGACATACCGTTCAGCTTGCCCTTCAGTTCAGGCAGAACCAAGGATACGGCTTTCGCAGCGCCCGTCGTGGAAGGAATGATATTCTCTGCGGCAGCACGAGCGCGGCGCAGATCCTTGTGCGGCAGGTCGAGTACTTGCTGGTCGTTCGTATAAGAGTGGATGGTCGTCATCATGCCCTTGACGATGCCGAACTTCTCGTGGAGCACCTTGGTGAACGGAGCCAGGCAATTCGTCGTACAAGAAGCGTTGGAAATGACCGTATGTTGTGCGGGATCGTACTTGTCCTCGTTGACACCCAATACGATCGTGATGTCTTCGCCGGATGCCGGCGCGGAGATGATCACCTTTTTGGCTCCGCCGTTCAGGTGAAGGGAAGCCTTCTCCTTCGCGGTGAAGATGCCGGTGGATTCTACGACGATTTCAGCCCCTACGGAAGCCCACGGCAGATTGCCAGGATCGCGCTCTGCGAACACCTTGATCGTCTTTCCGTTCACGATCAGCGCGCCTTCGCCTACTTGTACCGTTGCGTCCAGACGGCCGTGCGTCGAATCGTATTTGAGCAAATGGGCCAGCGTGCTGACATCGGTCAGATCGTTGACGGCGACGATTTCGACATTCGGGTTGTTCAGCGCTGCACGAAACACATTGCGGCCGATACGGCCAAATCCGTTAATACCAACCTTTACCATGATGGGTTGCCTCCTTGGGAATGTTCATTTTTTTGATCTATATCAGGCGCAAGGGTGCGCCAAGACCACCATTGTACAGACTAGCTCCGTTCACTGCAGGAACAATGCGAATCATTGCCTATACCATCAGTTTAACCCCTGGAGCGTGTTGTAAAGCCTCCATCGCGGCCGCTTCATCGGTGACAAGCACGTCGTCATGTCCGAATCTGAGCACGGACGCGATCGCTTCGCCTTTGCTTCTGCCCCCGGCAATGCCGATGACGACTTCTGCCGACTGAATATCCTCAAGCCGAAGTCCTGCCGTAGCCATGCGGTGGACGACTTTCCCGTCTCGGTCGAAGTAGTAGCCGAATGCTTCGGCCAGCGCTCCGTCCCTCCGAATCTCTTCCATCGTCGCCCCGTTCACCTTGCGCCGCTGGGCCATCGTTATGGCGTCGCCGATCCCGTGGACGACGATCCGCGCGCTCCGGATCATGTCGACGACTTCCCGGACGCCGGGCTCCTGCATGATCGTCTGATACGCTTCCTCGCTCAGATGATCGGGTACGTGCAGCATGCGGTATCTGGCCCCCGTACGCTTGGCAAGCTCGGAAGCGATCGTGTTCGCCTGGTAGTCGACGCTCTCGCCCAATCCGCCTCGTGCGGGCACGAACCAATTGTCCTTCTGCGCACTCGGCATCGAAAATTGGGAAGCCATGCGGAACATGGTCGACCCGCCCATAACCGCAACGACGTCGCCGAGCGACATGTTGTCCCGGAGCATCCGGGCGCCCGCGCGTCCGAGTTCCCACTTGACGTGATCCGAATCGTCAGAATCTCCCGGCACGATGATCACGCGCTTCAGAGAGAAGGCCGCCCGCACCTGTTCTTCCAATTCGGATAGCCCGAGCAAGTCTTTCACGTGCGGTTCCAGATCGTCCAACAGCTGTCGCCCCGCTTCGCTGAGCGTCATGCCCGACGTTCCGGTGTCCAGCAAGCCTTGCTCGCGAAGAATGTCCAGTTCGGAACGCAATACCCTTTCCGTCAAGCCGAGTTCCGTTGCCAGGGACCGCCTGCCGATCGTTCCCGTTCGGGAAACTCGCTGCAGAATCTCATATCGCATCTGAAAGGTCTGCATCAGATCGGGCAGCAATTTCTTCTGTAACTGCAGTAATTTCCGCATCGCTCCGATGTTCCTCCTGTGCCGATCATAGAGATTTCCAAAACAGACGTTTTATCACTGGACGAAAAACGTCCCGGTACATCTTTTTTGGTCCCACATCTATTTTATCGAAAACAACGGGCGCGTGCAAGCCTGAAAATTTTCATAATCGACAAACTTATCTTTGCGATTCTCCTTGCTTTTTGGCCCGCCATCCCCTATAATAATTTTTGCTGTCCTTAATTGCATTGTGCGCCCGTGGTCCAACGGATATGACGCAGGCCTCCGGAGCCTGAGATTGGGGTTCGATTCCCTACGGGCGCGCCAACTACTATCATTGATCACGACCGGTCGTCCCATACGACCGGTTTTTTATTGTTATTCGCCACCCCTTGCCTCGCCTTTTGCCTTGCCTTTATGCCATTTTATCCGCCCCACCCTTTTCCCTTGCCGTTTTGCTTTTTCATTCACCTCACTCTTTCTCCTTCACCCCCTTAATACCCGCTATACCACCTCCCTCCACACAAGCCCCGTAACCCATCGAAAATAAAATGCGGGTGTCCAGAGGGCGCAGCGCCTCGGAATCCCCCTTCCGGGGATGGGGGACTTAGGGGGTTGGCGAAATCCCTTAGGGGATTGGCGAAAAAAAGTTTGACGTTCTTTGACTTTCGCTGAAAAATCCGATAAAATGAAGAAACCAATTCGAAGGAGGGACGTCTGACATGAGCTTTATTCCTATGGTTGTCGAACAAAGCAATCGCGGCGAGCGGGCCTACGACATCTATTCCCGCTTGCTGAAAGACCGTATCATCTTCCTGGGCACGCCGGTGAACGATGTGGTCGCGAACTCCATTATCGCCCAACTGCTGTTTCTGGCCGCAGAAGATCCGGAGAAGGATATCAGCCTGTACATCAACAGCCCGGGCGGCTCCATCACATCCGGTATGGCCATCTTCGATACGATGCAATTCATCAAGCCGGACGTCTCCACAATCTGCGTCGGCATGGCCGCATCGATGGGCGCGTTCCTGCTCGCGGCGGGAGCCAAGGGCAAGCGCTTCGCGCTGCCAAACAGCGAAGTGATGATCCACCAGCCGCTTGGCGGAGCTGAAGGCCAAGCCAGCGACATCGAGATCCGTGCACGCCGCATCCTGAAGCTGCGGGATAAGCTGAACCGGATCCTGTCCGAACGTACGGGCCAGCCGCTGGAGCGCATCGAGAAGGATACCGATCGAGACAACTTCATGGAGGCTGCAACCGCCCAAGAATACGGCTTGATCGATAAGGTGATCGAGAAGATCTAATCCTATCAGGTTGAATTTGCCGACATCGGCGAACTACCGGGCAAATACGAAGCAGCATCCCCCTTCCGACAACGGTTAGCCGGGGATGCTGCTTTTAACGTGCGCACCTTTCGTCCTTAAATCCACATCAAATCAACTTGGCATCCCGTCAGTCCCCAGCGCTCCGCACAGACTCCTCATACCCCCGCAAATTTCCGATTATATACCACACACTGGCGAACCTGTCAAGAAGAATTCAAATCTTTGAATCCCCCCTCTTCCTCGCCAACAAACCATGTTATGCTTGAAACACAGAACTTGTACCATATAGCCCCAATTATCGTTCTTCTTGGAACAATGTCACAGAGGAGGGATCCCAAGATGAAACACAACGTCCATCCTTATCTCGTGCCCAAACGGCGTTCAACAAGCGCTCTCGCATCGCAATCCGACGAGGGTCTCACAGACTGCATCACCGCCCGCCGTTTAAGCGATAAAGCTTCTCTGCTTCGCCCGCTGCAAGACGAACACCTGCTGGAAGTGTACCGCGAAGCCAAGAAGATGAACTTATCGAGCGAGTTCATCGAGCTGTTGGAAGAAGCCATCTCCATGCGCCAGTTGGAACATCGGCAACAGGCTTGACACCGGAGAACAACACGAGATTCATGAAGCGCCGCCCCCGCCGGGGACGGCGCATTTTGTTCATTTCAAGCCCGATATGAACGCAAAGAAGGATCGCCCGGGGCGAATCAACTCCGAGCGATCCTTCTTTGCTTGATTCCGATTGAACGTTACATCTGATATTGCACCGTTACGTTCGCGCTGATCTCGATCTGCCCCGACTGCACGGAAGTGACCGCCGAATCTCCCATCGCCATCGCCTTGGCCATTGTGGCTTCCATGAAAATCGGCGGCGCGGAGGCAGCTCCTTGCACGATGTTGACGACACCCTTCACCTGACGGCCTGCCGATGCAGCCAGCGTATCCGCCTTCGCCTTCGCGCTCGTCATCGCCTTCTTCAGCGCCTCGAGCTCATACTGATCGCCCTTCTCCGTCGCGAATTGCACGCTGTCGATCCGGTTCGCTCCCGCCGCGGACAGCGCGTCGAGCAGCTTGCCGATCTCGTCGAGCTTGCGATAGCTCACTTGAATCTGATGAATCGCTGTGTAACCGACCAGCTTGCGGCCGTCCTTCTCCGTGTAGTTGTATTCCGGCTGTACGTAGAACCCGGTCGTCTTCACATCTTTCTTGTCCAACTTGTACGTCTCGAACAGCGCCTTCTCCACGGCTGCAAATTGTTTCGCATTCGCCTGCTGGGCCGCACCGGCAGTCGCTCCCTTCGTCTCTACCGCCACGTTCGCGTAGGCGATATCCGGGTCCACCTTGATCGAACCGCTGGCGCCTACCGTAATCGTGTTCAATGCCGACACCTCCGCCTGTGCTGTCACAGCCGCCGCTTCCGCATTCGCAACGTTTCCTCCCCCATGGCCGTCATTGCCCCATCCCAACAAACCGACCAGTGCGACCGCCGCGACGAGCGCGCCTGCTTGCCAACCTTTTCTCGACATGATCCCATTGCCCCTTTCCTGAAATTGCCTTCGAATGTATGGACGTCAGCCGTTCGCGAATTGTTGCAGACCAGCCCCGTAATCCATCGATAAAATGCAAAAAGCCCCCTCACAGGGAGCTTTGAGCAGGAGATCATTGGTTCTCGAGTTCTTCCTTGCTCACAAGCTGGACTAAAGCGGTTACAGCCTGCTCTGCGTCGGAACCCTCCGCACTGATGTGAATCTCCGTGCCCGAGCTGATGGCAAGGCTCATAATGCCCATGATACTCTTGGCATTCACTTTCTTGTCGTCCTTCTCCACGAAGACGTCGGAGGAGAATTTATTGGCTTCTTGCACGAATAGCGCCGCCGGTCTGGCGTGAAGCCCCGTTTTGAGCCGAACAACCACCGGCTGTCTCGTCATTGGAACGGCTACCCCCTAACATGAATTCTATCTTACCGCACGAACCTATATGGATTCGTTAAATATTATAACATTGATTGGAACCAAAGCGCCATAGTGCTTATGCGCCGCCGCCACGGATTTTTTCCGCCCACTCGTCGAGCTTGCGCAATCGATGGTTTACGCCGGACTTGCTGACGTGCCCGCCGAGCATTTCGCCAACCTCCTTGAGGTTGATATCCGGATATTGCAGCCGGATTTCCGCCACTTCCCGCAGCTTCTCCGGCAAGTTCTCCAGTCCGACCTCCTTCTGCAGCAGCTTAATATTGTCAATCTGCCGAACGGCCGCGCCGATCGTCTTGTTCAAGTTCGCGGTTTCGCAATTGACGATCCGGTTCACCGAATTGCGCATATCCCGCATAATGCGAACGTCCTCGAACTTGAAAAGCGCCTGATGCGCGCCGATAATGTTCAGCAGCTCGATGATTTTCTCGCCTTCCTTGATGTAGAGGATGAAGCCTTTCTTGCGTTCGATGAAACGGGCGTTCAACTGGAACCGGTTGGCGAGCTCCACCAAGGCACGGCAATGCTCCTCATACATGGAGGCGATCTCCAGGTGATAGGACGATCCTTCCGGGTTGTTCACGGAACCCCCGGCAAGAAATGCGCCCCTCAGGTAAGCCCGTTTGCAGCAGGGCTTCCTGATCAACTCCTTATCAATTCCTGGGTAGAATTGGAAGCCTTCCGTGGCGATCGCCAGGTCCTTCAGCAGCTCCTCGACATGGGAAGGCACCCGGACCATGTAGATGTTGTTCTTCTTCAGCCTCATCTTCTTGCGGACCAGCAGTTCGGTCGTCACCTGAAAATGACGCTTAAGCAGCGTATACATCCGACGTGCGATTGCGGCGTTCTCGGTGGAAATGTCGAGCACGATGCGCTTGTTGGTGAGCCCGACCGATCCGTTCATCCGGATCAGGGCGGACAACTCCGCGCGTTCGCAGCAGCCTTCCGCATCCACCATCGTAAGTTCCTTCTTCGTCTGAGCCGCAAAAGACATCCCGATTACCCCTTTCGCAGCATCCAATCTTCCACAAGCTGATAAATATGCTCACTCAGCTTCGCGGCATCATGGCGCAAGTATGTTCGAAACAACACCAGGCGGTCCGCAATCACCTTGTACCCCCGGCGCGTCACTTCCTCCAGGTCGAGATGAACCGCCTTGGCCCCCTTCTCGGCATACATGCTCTGAACCTGCGGCGGGATTTCCCCGTCGTTGACGATAACATAATCGAATAAATGATGGCCGATATGAGCATGTATCGCATCCAGATGATCGCCGACCGAGTAACCGTCCGTCTCCCCGGGCTGGGTCATGACATTGCAAATGAACAGTTTCAACGCATCCGAAGACACGATCGCTTCCGCGAGCTTGGGCACGATCAAGTTCGGAATGATGCTCGTATAAAGACTGCCTGGCCCGATCAGAATCGCATCAGCCTCTTGAATCGCCTCGACCGCCTCCGGCAGCGGCTCCACGTGCTCCGGTTCGATGAACACCCGGCGGATCGCCATTCCCGCCTTCGGAATGGAAGATTCGCCGACGACGATCGACCCGTCCTCCATTTCGGCTTTCAATAGGATCGCCTGATGCGCGGCCGGCAATACTCGCCCTCTCACCGCAAGCACGCGGCTTAGTTCGGTAATGCCTGTGACGAAGTCTCCCGTTATATCCGTCATCGCGGCCAGAATCAGATTGCCCAAGCTGTGCCCAGCCAGTCCGGTACCGTTCTGGAACCGGTACTGCAGCATCTCGTGCAGCAGAGGCTCGGTATTCGCCAGCGCCGTCAGCACATTGCGTATATCCCCGGGCGGCGGCATCTGCAGTTCCTCGCGCAGAATGCCGGAGCTGCCTCCATCGTCCGCCACCGTCACGATCGCGGTGATATCGAGCGGCTTCCGTTTCAGCCCCCTAAGCATGACAGACAGTCCCGTTCCCCCGCCGATCACGACGATCCGGGGATTCCGTGGCTGCTCAATCCCCTTCTCCATTCCTTCACCTACCCTTGTCGGTCGCGCTCCGCATCGCGGTGATGCACCCGTACCGTCTCGCCCTCGTCCGCTGCCAGCACCTTGCCCAGATATTCCGCGATCGACACGGACCGGTGCTTGCCGCCCGTGCAGCCGATCCCGATGACGACCTGGCTCTTGCCTTCCTTCTGATACAGCGGAATCAAGTATTGCAGCATGTCGAGCAGCTTCTGAAGGAACACTTGCGTTTCCTGCCACTTCATCACGTAGTCATATACATCCAGATCTTGACCGGTCTTGGGCCGGAGGTTCTCGACATAATGCGGATTGGGAAGAAACCGGACGTCGAAGATCAAGTCTGCGTCGATCGGCACGCCATACTTGAACCCGAAGGAAGTGACATTGATGGAAATGGTGCCGCGATCCAAATTCGTAAAGCGAGAGACGATCTTCTCCTTGAGCTGGGCCGGCTTCAGGTTGCTCGTATCGATGACCTGCGTGGCCCAGCCCTTCAGATCTTCCAGCAGCTTGCGTTCATGATGGATGCCCTCGAGCGGCATGCCTTCCGGAGCGAGCGGATGGCGGCGGCGGCTTTCCTTGTACCGCTGCACCAGCACCGAATCGGTCGCATCGAGGAACAGAATCTCGTAATGGATCGTAAAGTGCTCCCGCAGGAAGCCGAGCGATTCCGACAGCGCGGTGAAGAACTCGCGCCCTCTCAGATCGATCACGAGCGCGATCTTCGCGATTCTGCCCTGCGACTGTTCGATCAACTCCGCGAATTTCGGAATGAGAACCGGCGGCAAATTGTCCACGCAGAAGAACCCCAGGTCTTCCATACTCTGAACGGCAATCGTCTTGCCCGCACCCGACATGCCGGTAATGATCACCAGCGTCGGCTGCGATCCGTGCCCCTCCATGTCCGCATCTCCTCCAATATATGACGGGACGCCCGACCTGCGAGAGCGATCGCGCAGGTGCAGGCGCCGAGTTCGCAAGTCGGGCGCTATCGCATCAGACCGGCGGCGCCTACGACGCCTGCGTTGTTGCCCAGCTCGGCCGCGACGATGTCGACGCCCTCTTGCGCCTTGTCCTGCGCATATTTATAGAACACTTCGCGAATTTGCGAGAACAGGAATTCCCCTGCCTTGCTAACACCGCCGCCGAGGATGAACCGGCTCGGATTGACGATGACCGCCACGGCAGCCATAGACTTCCCGAGATAGAACGCCGCGCGGCTGACGATGCGCTGGGCGACTTCGTCCCCGACCTTCGCCGCATCGAAGACATCCTTGGCCGTGATCGTCTCCAGCTCCGCGAGCGACGTCCGGTCGCCACGCTCCACGGCGTCGCCCGCCATCCGGATGATGCCCGTTGCCGACGATACCGTTTCCAGACAGCCCATCTTGCCGCAGCCGCACTGGATCGCCTCCAGATCGGGCACGATCGACATGTGTCCGAGCTCGCCGCCCATGCCGGAGCTGCCTTCAATCAACCGGCCATCGACGACGATGCCGCCGCCGACCCCCGTGCCGAGCGTATAGCACACGACGCTCGAGGAGCCTCGCCCCGCACCGCCCCAAGCTTCGCCAAGCGCGGCCACGTTCGCATCGTTGTTCACGCGGACGGGCTTTTCAAGCGCCGCCTGCAGATGGTCCTTCAGCGGCACGTTCGTAAGCGGCAGGTTCGGAGAGAAATGCATGAAACCTTTATCGAAGTCCATGAAGCCCGCCACTCCGACGCCAACGCCAGCCACTTGCTCCCACGCATACGGAGACTGCTCCACGACATGCCGCGCATAGTCCGCAATATTGCTTAGTATCCGGTCCGTTCCCTGTTCGGTGCCCGTCGGGCCCTCGAACGTCTGCAGAAGTTCGCCGCCCTCGTTGCAGATGCCTACCTTGATTGCAGTTCCGCCGATGTCCACACCGACGTATATTTTGTCCGACATATCCAGAAACACCTCGTCATTTACCAAAGTAAGCCTAACTATGGATCGAATGCACCGCCAGCTTACAGTCTCACTATAAGGCAACGGACCCCAGCGGTCAAGGAGCAGGGGCCGTTGCCCGGAAACCTCATGAAATGAGACGATGCACTGTGACCTCTTATAGAAGAGTCAGTCCATGGTTGCGGGACGGATGACTGCACCGTCATTCCAAGAGCTTCGTTCGCGGTAGTCCCGGGGAGATACCTTCTCCAGTTTTTTAAACACCCGACTGAAATATTTTTCATCGCGGTAGCCGACCATTTCGGCCACTTGAGCGATTCTTAGACGGGGGTTCATCAACAGCATTTTGGCTTTGTCCACCCGTATCCGGCAAATGTAATCGACAATCGTTGTTTGAAATTCCTGCTTGAATTTCCTGGATATATAATCTGAGTTCAAATGGAATTTGGCGGAAAGCTCGGGCAACGTAATGTCTTGCATGTAATTGGATTGCAAATACCGCGCGATTTCATAGATACCGTTGTTTTTATAGGTAAGGTGTGACTGAATGAATTGCATGAATTCGATCAGGTCATTCGTCAATATTTCTTTCAGACGCCCCAACGAGAACTCCGCTATGAGATCCGAAGGGAATTCCCGCATCTGCTCGAACAACAGGGTTGCGGCGTCCTCCCGATTCAGCATTTGCTCTATCCAGCGTGTTTTGGTGACGGTATATTCATTCCACCACTTGTTCAGTTGTCCGACTGTGATCACTTCAAATGTGGCGACGAAATCAAACCACTTTTGCAATGAGGCGCGCACGAGAGCGGGTTGGCCGCTCTGTACGGCGACCTGAATCTCTTCCTCGAAACTCCCGAATCCGGACGTGCGCATGAAAGGTGGATTGATCGGCTGATATTCGTGAACAAGCGCAGAGGGCTTAAGGAGGTTCCGCCTGTGCAGCGCATCTTTCGCTTGCCTGTAGCCTTGCGGAACACCGCCAGCAAAAGGCATTGGAACGCTGACGCCGATCGGGATCTTCAAGCCTGTCTCGAGCTTCAGACGAGCGGTCAGATCCCCCAACATTCGCTGCATGTCATACAAATCACTCCAGATGAACAGCGTCAGTTCAAAATTGACATTCCAGTTGCGAAAAGCAACCCCTTGTCGGTTGATCCGCAACAGATCGTTGCAAATTCTGACAATCGAACTGCCCAGTATGTCCGGATCAGAAGATTCGCCACGGAGGGATACCTCTGAAAAATCCAAATCGAGCGCGGCGACACGGACGGCGTTCGCTCCGCTCATTTCGGGAAACTCTTTAACCAAAGGCCCCCACAACGCGGATAATCGCTCCGGTTGCGGTTCCGCTAACAGTCTTGAAAGCATCTTATCGATAAACATCCGCTTCAATTGGTCCATTTCGATGCCGATCTGAGGGTACTCCAGATGCTCCTTCTCCTCTTGCTGGAAGCTTCGAATCGCTTTTACGACGACTTCCTGCAGTTGACTCTTGTCGATCGGTTTAAGCAGATAATCCATGCACCCGTATTTTATGGTGTGGCGGGCGTATTCAAATTCGCTGTACCCGCTGATGACAATCTTTTTGCATGTCGGAGCCAGACCCTCCATCCATTCCAGCAATTCCAGTCCCGATTTGTTCGGCATCATCAGGTCCGTGATCACGATCTGCGGCTGATATTCCCCGATGTACCGAATCGCTTCGTTCCCATCCTTGGCTTCCCATACTTCCTCTATTCCAATGGACTTCCAATTCACAAGCTTGCGAATGGTGCGGCGAACATGTTCTTCATCATCGACGATCAGCATTTTCATGGCTCGATTCCTCCTGGCGGGGTTAACGGGATTCGCATGGTCACGACAAGTCCTCGAGGCTGCCCGGCCTTCAGCTCCAGCCTGGCTTGTCCGTCATAATAAAGATGAAGCCGGAAAAAGACATTGAATAGCCCTATTTTTTCTTCATCTCCGGTCATCGGGAGCTGGGCTCGCGCGAACGTCGCTTGAAACTGGTCCAATTGCTCCTCCGGCATGCCTTTCCCGTTATCCGCCACCTCGATTCGGAGCGAATCCGCCTCCAGAGACGCGTTTATGCTCAAAGTCGCATTTTCCTGGTCAGGATGGAAGCCATGCTTGAAGTAGTTTTCCACGATCGGCTGTACAATCATTTTCGGAATCGGAATGACGGCCGTTCGCTCGTCGATCTCCATCCCGATTGTCAACTGAACGTCAAATCGTTGTCGTTGCAACGCCAGGTAATGCTTAACATGATCCATTTCCTTGGATAAAGGCACAATGCTTTCGCCTGCATTCATACTGTAGTGCATCATCTGTCCAAGCGACGAGACGAGTGAATAAACTTCCGGATCGTCGTTGTCGATGGCCTTGGCGCCTATCGACTGCAACGCATTATTGATAAAGTGCGGGTTGATCTGCGCTTGAAGCGTTTTCAACTGGTTCGTTTTATTGGCAAGTTCGAGCTTATAGCCTTTTACGATCAGATCGTTGATCGTATTCATCATGGCCCGGAAACGTTTGGCCAAAATGCCGATTTCATCCGCCCTTTCCAGGGGAATCGGCGCATCGAGCTGGCCTGCCTGTATTCGGTTGATGCTGCGGATCAGCTCTTTAACGGGACGGGTCAACCGGATGGAGACAATGAACATGGCAATAATCGCGACGCCTAGAGATAGAACCATCACAGCGGTATTAAGCAAAGTAAGATTGCTTCTCTTGTCGTACAAGTAGTGGAACGGTATCCTTTTGGCGATGGTCCAATCCAGGTAGTCTTTCGACAATTTCGAATAGATGATCATCCCGTTAAAACGGGTATCCTTCCATTCGAGACTGCCCGAGACCTGCTGGCGAGCATTTAACTGTTCGATCCACGGTTCATGCAAGTGTTGGCCGATGAATGAATCGTCTGAGGAGAATACGACGATGCCCGACCGGTCGAGGATATAAAATTCATCCCGATCCTTCTTGTATAATTCCGCGCTCAGCCTGCGCAAAGCGTCCAGTTTGACATCGATGGACAGAAAGCCGATCGACTTGTCGGTCGGTATTTTGTACAAAGGTCGGTACAAGGTGAATACTTGGCGGGGCAACGCGGCATGCTGCATGATCTTCAGCCTGTAGCTGTCGGGTGAATGCGTAGGAATAAGCAGGGCGGAATAGGTCGGGACGACTTGATCGGTAGGCGGTGGAATGGCCAATGATCGATTGTAATAGTACATATTTTGCGAAAATAGAAACGAGCTCCGGCTTCCGCTGAAGTAAAGCAGAATCTGGCTGATTTCGTCGTTCTTGACGGTGCGCGCCATCTTCTGCAAAATATCAAAAATAAACGTTTTGTGATCGTCGTTGGCCATTCCGTTCGTCAATAAATCGTTCATTCCGATGCTGGTATAGATGGAAAGAGAGGCGTCATTGATGGATTCCAGGTAGCTCGAGATGTTCTTCTTCCCCTCGGAGAAGAGAAGGATGTTTTCTTCAACTGCCTGATTGTCAATCATTCTCTTCGTAAAATGGTGCGTGATCAGGATCGATATCGTTAAGGGGACGACGATACAAATAACCATCAAGGCAATTAATTTATTGCTCAAACTTGTCTTGAGTAATCTCATAAGCTGCCTACCCCCTGCTTTAAAGACAAGTACAAGTTATTCATATTTTTGTTCATAGTAGCGAAAAAGGTCGAAATTGTCCACCGTTTTGATCGGCATCGTCAGTGTAAACCGCTTACAATTGGTCCCATACTAAAGTTAAGAAAACAGGAAAGGAGGAAACCGAACATTAAAACGAAGCGATCATCGGAGTTGGTACAGCAACTTGTGTTTGTAGGTCCTACCGTATTGTTTTATGTTGGCGTGATGGCTCTTCCCTTCATGTTGGGCATCTACTATTCGTTCACAGATTGGAACGGGATTTCCAGAACGATCCATTGGAGCGGCTTCGCGAATTTCAAGCAAATCTTTTATCATGATGCTGATTTTGCTCATTCGTTCTGGTTCACGATCCGATTTGCCTTCGCGGCCGTTCTGATCTGCAATGTGCTTGGTTTTATTCTCGCCGCTCTGTTGACGATGCCCTTAAAGCTCGGTAGCGGGCTCCGAACGATCTTCTTCATGCCCAACGTCATGGGAGGCCTGCTGCTCGGATTCATTTGGCAGTTTATCTTCGTTCGAGGATTTCCGGTCATTGGAGAGATCTCGCACATCGGATTTTTCCGTTATTCCTGGCTGGGAACGCCGACAACCGCCTTTTGGGCACTGGTCATCGTAAGCGTATGGCATAGCGCGGGATACTTGATGGTTATTTACATCGCAGGATTTGCCAACATTCCGAAAGAGCTGCTTGAGGCTGCAACGATTGACGGAGCGCGAGGATGGCAAACGCTGCTGCGCATCGTTCTCCCGCTCATCATGCCAGCGATAACGGTATGTCTGTTCCTAAGCATAGCGTGGAGCTTCAAATCGTTCGATGTGATCTTCTCGCTAACGAATGGAGGGCCTTTCCGCTCAAGCGAATCGGTAGCCATGAACATCTATTTCGAAGCGTTCAGCCGCAATAACTATGGCTTGGGTGCAGCCAAGTCGTTGATCTTCTTCGCCGTAATTGCCTTGATCGCCCTGATTCAAGTTTCGTTCACCAAAAAACGCGAGGTCGAGGTTTAATGAATGGGAAAACTTACTCTTCAAAGCTTCTCGCCATTGAAGCCATCACGGTCCTGATCGGTCTTTTGTTCCTGGTTCCTTTTTATTTCGTTCTGACGAATTCCTTCAAGAGCCTTGGAGATCTGATGAGCAATACGGCCAGCTTGCCGGGAGATCTGAGCCTGGCTAACTATTTTCGGGCCTGGAGCGTACTCGATTTCCCTCGTGTGCTTCTCAATTCGGTGATCATTACGGTATGCTCCAATCTGAGCCTGATTTTGTTCTCCTCCATGACGGCTTACCGGCTTGTTCGCCGGCCCGGCAAAATCAACCAGACTCTGTTTTATTTGTTCGTAGCGGCGATGATCATCCCGTTTCAAGCGATCATGCTTCCACTCGTAAAGTTCAGCAGCTGGTTCGGCCTAATGAACAGCCTGACAGGCATTATCGTCATTTATACAGGCATGGGCGTTTCCTTCTGCATTATTCTCTATCATGGCTTCATTAAATCCGTTCCGCTCGAGATCGAAGAGGCGGCCGCTGCAGATGGTTGCAACCCTTACAGACTGTTCTGGGGGATCGTCTTTCCGCTGCTGAAGCCGATGACCGTATCGATTGTCGTTCTGCAAAGCATGTGGATTTGGAATGATTTCCTGCTTCCCTTGCTTTACTTGCAGAAGGCCGAGCAACGGACGCTTCAACTATCCATCTATACGTTGTTTGGAGAATACGCCAAACAGTGGGATTTAGCGCTTGCCGCGCTGGTGATGATCATGATACCGATCCTGCTTCTATATTTTGTTCTGCAGCGGTATGTAGTCAATGGCATCATGGTTGGAGCAGTCAAGGGGTAATGGGCAAGACTACTGAGGCAATAAGATCCACTATCATTTAGAGTACGGGAGGGTTTACAGGATGAAAAAAGGATGGTTGGCAATCGCGGCAATGTTGGTGTTGGGCAGTTTATTGGCGGGCTGTGGAACCCAGAATAAACCGGCGGGCAACGATGCCGGGGCCACAGCGACGGCGCCGGCGAACAAGGCCGTTGTCAAAATCTTCACTTCGAAAATCGAACTGATCGACCAGTTTAACCAAATGAAAGAGGATTACGAAAAGGAACATCCGGGCATTACGCTCCAGATCAATTCTACTATGGGCGGAGACGACTATGATACGCAACTGAAAGCCAAATTCGCTTCCAATGAAATGCCGGATATTTTCAACAACGTAGGCGATGCGCAAAAGGATGTCTGGCTGGAGCACCTGGAAGACTTATCCGATCAGCCGTGGATTCAGGACGAGTTGGACATTGCCAAGGACCCGATGACGAAGGACGGCAAAGTATATGGCATGCCGCTCAATCTTGAAGGCATCGCCATGGTGTACAACAAAGAGCTTTTTGAAAAAGCGGGCATTGCCGAGCTGCCTACAACCTTCTCCGCGTTGAAAGCGGCGGTCGAGAAGCTGCAAGCCGCTGGTATCCAACCCTTCGTTACGGACTACAACAGCTGGTTTCCTCTGGGCTATCGGATGATCAACAACCCGTTCTCCAAGCAGGCCGATCCGAACGCCTTTATCAAAGGCTTGAACGATGGAACGGAGAACATTCCCGATAACGCGCTATTTAAAGACTGGGTCCAGTTGTTTGATTTGGTCATTCAGAACGGCAGTCCGAATATGCTTACGGTCGATGTGCTGACTGCATCTACCGATCTTGCCAACGGCAAAGGGGCCATGATGTACGCCGGCAACTTCCTGGAACCGACGCTGAAGAAAATGGGCACGACAGCCACGTTCGGGCTTATGCCCGTTCCGATTAACGAAGATGCCGCCTTGAACGACAACATCGTCTTGAATGTGCCTACGAACTGGGTGATATACAAGGAATCCCCCGTGAAGAAAGAAGCGAAGGAGTTCCTGAACTGGCTCGTAACCAGCGACACAGGTCGTCACTATCTGACTGACGTATTCGAATTCATCCCTGCATTCAAATCGATCAAGAACGATACAAGCAAAATGGGAACGCTGAGCCAGGACGTTGTGAAATATGTCGAACAAGAGAAAGTATTAGGAAAGCACTATACCAAGTTTCCCCCCGGAACTGCGCAAGAATTCGGCGCAACGATGCAAAAATACGTGGCCGATAAAATAGACGCCGCGCAGATGCTGGCCGAATTGCAGGCTACGTGGGAGAGCAAAAAAACAAAATAACCAAGGATGGGCTGCCGATGAGATGGGAGAATTTAACCTACAAACAATTCGAAGACGCCGTTGTCGCAACCGATCGCGTATGTGTCGTTCCATTCGGTATTCTCGAAAAGCATGGCGATCATCTGCCGCTCGGCACCGATATGATGATTGCTAGCGCAGTAGCGGAAAAGGCGGCGGCGATTGAGCCCGTCGTCCTCTTCCCCGACTATCTGCTCGGCCAGAACTCCGGAGTGAAGCATTGGCCGGGCAGCGTAGCCTTCAGCGGAGAGACGCAGTTGCGGATGCTGAAGGAGATTTGCCAGGAAATCCGCCGCAACGGCTTCAACAAAATCATCATTCTGAACGGCCACGGCGGCAATAATGAGTTGCTTAGCTTTTTTCTACGGACAACGTTGGACGAGAAGAAAGATTATATGGTGTACGGATACTGGATATTGAATGTGAATGCCGAGCAGCAACAACGCCTGAATGGGCAATGTGAAGCGCCCGACCGGGATGGCCACGCGGGTCATACGGAAACTGCAGCGATTATGCATCTGCTTCCCAATCTCGTCCATATGGATCGCGTGACGCCTGGAGAATGGGAGCCGAAAGGGAGAGGGCGTTGGCTTCGCGAGCATGGCCTATCCTCCGGGATCCACTGGTACTCGGAATTTCCCAATCAAATATCTGGAGACCCGCTTCGTGCCACTGCCGAGTATGGCAAATCAGTGATCGATATCCTGGTCGATAATTTCGTGAAGGCGATCAGGAAAGTCAAAGCGGATGATACGCTGCTGCAGCTGCAAGCGGAATTTTTTGACCGGTGCGATAGAGTGGAGAACATTTAACGAGAATAGTAGAAGAAGGTGCTACTGTGGACGATATTCGAATTGGCGTTGTCGGTCTGGGGTACATGGGCGGTTTGCATGCCAAATATTTAGCGCAAAACGAAGTAAAAGGAGCCCGATTGGCCGCTGTCTGCGACGCGCAAATTGCAACTCTTGCGATCGCGAATGAGCTAGACAGCCAGATTGCCCGCTTTGATGATTTCGAAAAAATGGTCGATTCCGGCCTGATCGATGCGGTGTTTATTTGCACGCCTCATTATTTCCACCCCGAGCAAGCGATATTTGCCTTTGAACAAGGCTTGCATGTCATGGTAGAGAAGCCTGCCGGCGTATACACGAAGCAAGTCAAAGAGATGAACGAAGCGGCAAGGAAGTCCGGGACCGTATTCAGCATGATGTACAACCAGCGTACGCTTCCCGTGTACAACAAGCTGAAGGATCTGATAGACAGCGGCGAGCTCGGGGAGATTCGGCGCACCAACTGGATTATTACCGATTGGTATCGCTCGCAAAGCTATTACGACTCGGGCACCTGGCGCGCCACATGGGCGGGAGAAGGCGGAGGTCTGTTGATCAATCAGAATCCGCATCAGCTGGATTTGTGGCAATGGACGATCGGGATGATGCCGAAGCGAATTCGGGCATTCTGCCACTTCGGCAAGCGTCGCCATATCGAGGTCGAGGATGATGTTACGGCCTACGTCGAGTATGACAACGGAGCAACGGGTGTTTTCGTAACCTCGTGCAGCGATGCGCCTGGAACCAATCGTTTTGAAGTGACAGGGAGCCGCGGAAAGATCGTAATTGAAGAGAATAACATGGCCTTCTGGCGACTAAGGGTTCCGGAAGAACAGTTCAATCAGAATTTCAAAGGGAAGTTCGGTCAGCCGGAACACTGGAAAGTTAACCTTCCAGTTGATTGCTCATTGGAGTTTAACATCGAGCAGCACAAAACAATCACTCAAAACTGGGTGAATGCGATTGTGAAGGGAGATGAGTTGATCGCTCCGGGCGAGGAAGGCATCCGTGGACTTACGATTTCCAATGCGATGCTGCTCTCCACCTGGATCGACGACTGGGTCGATCTGCCGATCGACGAGGAGCTGTTCTACAGCAAGCTGCAGGAGAAAATTCATGCTTCCGAACACCGGGCTTGATAACGCGAATTGATGATACGAGGAGAATGAAATAAATGAAACTATCTATTTTTACCGTGTCCACGCCTGGTCTTCAGCCGGAGGAATTGACACGACTGGCGAAGGAAGCGGGCGTGGAGGGCATTGAATGGCGCTACAAGAATATACCGGATGATGCCGTTCATGAAGAACCTTCCTTTTGGCGAAACAATCTGTGCTCCATTCCCGAGCAGGGCGGAGAAGAAGTGTGGAAACGTTTCAAGGATGCCACGGGTAGCCATGGGCTTACGACATTAAGCGTGACGCCCTACTTGACGGCAGGAGATTTGGAAAGTACCGAACAAGTGCTGAAAGCGGCTCACTATTTGCAAGCGAAGTTTATTCGCTTAGGGGTATTCTGGTACGACGGCAGTCAGAACTTCAGAGAACTCTTTGACCGGCAGGTCCAGTATCTGGAGGCAGCTCAGCAATTGTGCAAGGCGTACGGTGTCAAAGGGCTTGTGGAAACCCACCACAAAACGATTGCGGCCTCGGCCAGCGGCGCCTATCGACTGATTGAACGGACGGACCCCGATTGGATCGGTGTTCTGTACGATCCGGGCAACATGGTGCACGAGGGTTATGAGCATTACAAAATGGGGTTGGAGATGCTTGGGCCTTATCTCGCGCACGTTCATGTGAAGAACGCGGTCTGGCACGCACCCGATCAGAGCGAAAGCGGACAATGGGAAGCGCAGTGGGGTCCGCTTCCGGACGGCGTTGTGCCTTGGGAACGCGTCATCGCCGATCTAAAAGCGGTTGGCTACGACGGCTATTTGGGGCTGGAGGACTTTTATATGAGCCGAACGCAAGGCCCGAAGGAAATGCTGCAATCGTTTGTTCAATTTACAGGATCCATGGTGTGAGCAGGGTAGCTTCTAATCCCGTATGGCTGGTACTCTTGGGTGCTTGCAGCTTTGGCCTTCTGTCCACGATGGTGAAGCTTGCACAACAAGACGGTTTTTTGACCTCCGATATTACAAGCTCGCAATTCATCATTGGCGCATTGATCTCGTGGGTTGTCGTATGGGGCAAGCGTACGATAGACAAGAAGAAAGGGAAATTGCTGCCGTCGGTTTCTTTGTCGCAAGCGTTATCCTTAATGGCTGTCGGAACGTTCACCGGGCTAACGGGATTACTGTGCAATTATTCGTTGACCTACTTGAACGCATCCCTAGCCATTATGCTGTTGTTTCAGTTTACCTGGATAGGCGTCGTGCTGGATGCCGTTATCACGAAGAAGCTTCCCGGTAAAGTTCAGCTGGTGGCCGTCATGCTGCTGTTCGCCGGTACGGCCCTGTCCACCGGGGTGCTGCAGGGCGGCCAGACGGCCGCATCGTGGCCGTTCATCGGCGTCATGCTCGGACTGGCGTCCGCCGTGACATTCACCTTGTTCCTCTTCGGCAGCGGGAGAGCCGCGGCGCAGGCCGACCCCTTCGTCCGCAGCGCCTATATGATGACAGGCGCTGCCGTCGTGCTGGCATTCATTCATCCGCCGGTATTCGTCATGAACGGCTCGCTGGAAGCCGGGTTATGGAAGTGGGGGCTTATGCTTGCCGTGTTCGGAGGCGCTCTGCCCACCCTCCTGCTTGCGATCGGCGTGCCGCGGCTCAGCGCCGGATTCGCATCCATCTTGAGCGCCGCGCAACTGCCCGCCGTTATATTGGTCTCCAGCCTTGTGTTGAAGGAAACATTCCACCTGCTGCAATGGCTGGGCGTCACGATTGTGCTGCTGGGCATCGCCTGGCCTGAAATCATCCGTAAGATAAGGGCAGGAAAACAAGAGAAAAGTACATCAGGGTAAAACAAGAATGAGCTCTTTATAATGCGCTATGGTATACGAAAAAGAAGAGGGTAACCCCCCTTCTTTTTCGTTTTTTCTTCATTTAATTCTGGATCAGGACAGCACGCCCGACCAGTCGTGAGCTGCCGACCCTTCCAGGTACTTCTCGCAATCGAGCGCCGCCATACAGCCGCTGCCCGCTGCGGTGATCGCCTGGCGATACTTGCTGTCCTGCACGTCGCCGCAGGCGAAGATGCCGGGGATGTTCGTCTCGGACGTGCCGGGCTTCACCTTGATGTAGCCGATCTCGTCCGTCTCGATCTGGCCGCCGAGGAACTTCGTGTTCGGCGTGTGGCCGATGGCGACGAACAAGCCTTGCGTCTCGATCACTTCTTCTTCGCCAGTCTCGTTGTTGCGCACCTTGAGGCCCGTTACGCCCATTCCCGTAGCCTCCACTTCCAGCGGCGTACGGTTCAATTGCCACGTGATCTTCGGGTTCTCCCGCGCGCGATCCTGCATGATCTTGGACGCCCGCAACTCGGCGCGCCGATGCACCAACACGACTTCCGACGCGAACTTCGTCAGGAAGTTCGCCTCCTCCATCGCGGAATCGCCGCCGCCGACGACGATGATCTTCTTGCCGCGGAAGAAGAAGCCGTCGCACGTCGCGCAAGTGCTCACGCCGCGGCCGACGTTGTCGCGCTCGTTAGGAATGCCCAGGTACTTGGCCGACGCGCCCGTGGAAATAATGAGCGATTCGGCTTGCAGTTTCTCGCCGCCTTCTATTTCCAAGGTGAACGGGCGTTTCGACGTATCGACGGAATTAACCCAGCCCGTGCGGAATTCCGCGCCGAAGCGCTCGGCTTGCTTGCGCATATTGTCCATCAACTCAGGTCCCATGATGCCTTCCGGAAACCCGGGGAAATTCTCGACTTCAGTCGTCGTCGTCAGTTGGCCGCCCGGTTCCGGTCCTTCGATGACGAGCGGATTCATATTCGCCCGCGCCAGGTAGATCGCAGCCGTCAGGCCGGCAGGGCCTGTGCCGATAATAATGGATTTGTACATGGTTTCTGCCTCCATCTCTCTATAAAATCTCTATTGTCTATTGACGTTGAACTATTGAAACACCGGCGTCGTCAAGTCCAGCTTCTCGCGGATGCCGCATGCCTCGTCGATCCGGTTGGCGTAGCGGCTGATGCTCGCCTGAGACGCGCCGTAACGGCTAACCAGATCGGCATAAGTGATCGACTTGCGGTGCATCTTCGCGGTCCAATATTCGAGCGCCGCGGCCCAGCCGGACGAGCGGTGCAGCTTCGGCACTTCCGGATATACCCGGGACAAGTAGTCGACCCACAGCGTCATCATATCGTGCTGCTGGACGACGTCGTAGCGGCCGGACATCTGGCCGAGCGCTTGCTCGAGCACCGCCTGCCAGGCGCTGTCCCAGATCGGCAGCTTCCCCGACTTGCGCCGCGCTTCCAGCGTAACGACGCGTCCGTTGAACGTCACTTCCAGCGTGTCCTGCACTCCGATCGATCGCAAGACGAGCACGGCTACCCGTTTCAGCTCGTCCTCTTCTTCCGGATCGATCAGGAACGCCTTGAGCGACTCGATGACTTCATCGTCGGCCACAAGGCCGAGCGCTTGAATGACTTGCACCTTCGTGCGCCTGTCGCCATGCCGAAGCGCCCAGAAGAACGAGGAGCGGATGAGCGGGTCGCGCCTCAGCGCTTCGGAGATGAGACCCGGCGTCGCTTCCCAGCGCCGAAATTGCTCTTCGAACGGCAGATGGTAATGATAGTGGGACGGCGGCTTCTCTTCGCCGGATCTGATCTTATCCAGCTTCCGCAAGTAATACGCGGGCACTTCCGACTCGGGGTCGAGCCGCCCGGCTTGCTGCCAATAGCGCTCGGCGCGATCCAACAGGCCAAGGTTGGCCGCCGCGACGGCTGCGAAATGATGCAGGCTCGGTTCGCCCGAAAGTTCCGTCTTGAGAAGCCGGCAGAAGTGCCGGTACGCCTCGCGGTGCTCCCCGACGATGCCAAGCGTCGTCGCCAGCTTGAACACATGCTCGGGATGGAACGGCACCGTCTTGCGGAGCTTCTCCATCAGCGAGCGGAGCTCGCTGTCGCGGTTCGCGTGCTGGTAGAAGATCGCCAGGTTGCACAACGCGTGCAGGTTGCCCGGCTCCGCGTCCAGCACCTCGGTAATTGTCTGGACCGATTTGTCGAACAGCCCCATGTAATAGTATGCCAACCCCAGGTTGTTCCGGGCGGCCAGAAAGCCGGGCTCGCGCGCAATAATTTCTTCCAGCATCTTGACGGCTTCGGCGAATCGTCCCGCTTCCAGCAGTTCCCGCGCCTTGTCGTGGGCGAACATGTTCTCCTTCGACTTGATCGTGGAAATCTTCGTCGGACGATTCAGTTCGTAGCCAAGCAAATCCAGCAGTTCGTCCGCTTCTTCCAGGAACTGGCCTTCCGTGTCGTTCTCCAGATAACGGACGAGCGCCTCTTCCGCCGCTTCATACAATTCCATGTTGGCGTAATTATTGGCCAGATAGTAGTAACATTCTGTCATAGCCGGGTCGATCTGGTCCAGCACCGAACGCAGAATGTCGTTCGATTCCTCGTAACGGCCCATCTCCGACAAAATTCCCGCCATATTGCAATGGTTGACCGGGTTCTCCGGCTCGTATTCGACAGCTCGACGGAAATACTTCAATGCCTTGTCGTAATGATAACGGTCCAGCGACTGCACCGCGCGTTCGAAGAAGAATGTGGCGTCCAGGCGCATCGAGATTACTTTGGGACGCCGGTTTTTGTTGTTGGTCGCGCGTTTCCGCTGATTCATCGGCAAGGCACCTCCCCGGTAGTTCTCACGTACAGATTCAATTTATACCTCCGTATCGATCCCTTCTTCACTCTCAAGATTATAACACAGCATGCGCCATCCATAAAACAAAAACGAGCGTCCCGGGGAGGACAGCAATTTTATTTTATAACTATTATAATCTAATATTTATTTTAAACAAGCGCAAGTCGATGTCATTAGACTTTGTTCGCTTCGAGGATTAGCCCGATCTGCATCCGTCAAAAAAGATCAACCGCCTGATGTGAGAAGGTGGTTGATCCCTGCGATGCAATCTTTATATTTATTACACGCCCTTGTTCTTGAACAGCGTGCTGATCGAGCCGCCTTCCATGATGATCCGAATCGCCTCCGACAGCATCGGGGCGACGGAGAGCACCCGATATCGCGGAGAGTGATCGTCCGGCAGCAGGATGGAATCCGTCACGACGACCTCGCGGATGTTCGGATGGTCCAGCCGCTGCAGCGCATTGCTGGAGAAGAGCGGATGCGTCGCGCAGACGTAGACATCCTCGGAGCCTCGCTCCTTCAAGCTCTCGACCACGTTCACGATCGTGTTGCCGGTATCGATCATGTCCTCAATGATGATCGGCGTACAGCCTCTGACTTCGCCGATGACGTGCGTGATGACGGATTCGTTATGCTTCGGGCGCTGCTTGATCATGATTGCGAACGGCGCATTTAGTTGATTCGCCAGCTTCTCCGCCGTGGAAGCTCGTCCGGCATCCGGCGAGACGACGACAGGATTCGGCAGATCCAGCTTCTTCAGATGATCGCTGATCAGGTCGAGCGCGGTGAGATGATCCACCGGAATGTTGAAAAATCCTTGGATCGCCGGAGCATGCAGATCGATCGTGATGACCCGGCACGAGCCCACCGTCGTAAGTACGTCGGCAACCATCTTCGCGGAGATCGGTTCCCGCGGCGCCGCCTTGCGCTCCTGCCTGGCATACCCGTAATAGGGAAGAACTACGCTGATCGTACGGGCGGAAGCGCGCTTGGCCGCATCGATCATGACGAGGAGCTCGACGAAGTAATCGTTGATCGGATGCGATAAGGACTGGATAAGGAAGACGTCGCAGTTGCGGATCGTTTCCTCATAATGCACGTACACTTCGCCGCTCTTGAACCGGGAAAGCTTGATTTTACCGAGCGGTTGTCCCAATCTTTCGGCAATTTTCCGGGCGAGCGGCTCGTTGGAAGACCCGGAAAAAATGCGCAGTTTGCTGCTGTACATGTGTCCCTCCAAGTTTCGACGGATGCCCGCACTTACGGACAACAACCGACATCTTCATTCTTTTCCCATTATACATGAGACATGCCCGTTTTCACACCGGGAACACAACCATTTTATAATGCGAAAATGCGGCTGCGGCGACGGTGCGACGATCGTGCAATAACTTAATTTTTCTTCGTTGGCTTGCGATGGCGGAACTCGAGCTCGTCCAGCACGTCGTCCAGCGGAATCCTTTGTTCGCGCAGCAGCACCATCAAGTGGAAAATGAGGTCGGCCGCCTCCGCGCGGAGCTCTTGCGGATCTTCGTTCTTGCCGGCAATGATGACTTCGGCGGCTTCCTCGCCGATTTTCTTCAGGATTTTGTCAAGGCCCTTTTCGAACAGGTACGTCGTGTACGAGCCTTCGATTCGTTCGGCATCGCGCTTTGCGATCGTCGCTTCCAGCCGGTTCAGCGGCCCGTAACGATCATTGGAGGATACAATGGCTGTGGCAGGGTCGGCAGGGTCGACAGACTCGTCCGTTAAAGCGACGATGGCCGTTTCCGCATTTGCCGCCACCAGCGAAGTGCCGGCTTGCTCGGTACCGCGATAGAAGCAGCTGTATGCGCCGGTATGGCAAGCCGGCCCCTTCTGATACACGCGAACGAGCAGCGTGTCGCCGTCACAATCGTATTGAATCGAGACAACCTCCTGCGTATGACCGCTGGTTGCTCCTTTGTTCCACAACTCGCCGCGCGATCGGCTCCAGAACCACGTCTGCCCCGTTTTGACCGTCTGCGCGAGCGATTCCTCGTTCATATATGCCAGCATCAGCACTTCCTTGCTGACGGCATCCTGCACGATAGCGGGTACAAGGCCTTGGCTATCGTATTTAATTTGTTCCATCCAGGCCATATCGGTCATCGGACGTTCACTCCTTTGCTCCGAAGCGCATCCTTGACTTCGCGGATCGTCACTTCTTTGTAGTGGAAGATGCTGGCGGCCAGCGCGGCGTCCGCCTGACCAAGCGTGAGAACATCGGCAAAATGATCCGCGTTCCCCGCTCCGCCCGAGGCGATGACCGGGATACCCACACCGGTGGAAACGACGCGCGTCAAATCCATGTCGAACCCATCCTTCGTGCCGTCCGCGTCCATGCTGGTCAGCAGCAATTCCCCGGCGCCGAGCCGCTCCGCCTCTTTCGCCCACTCCACCGTGCGCATGCCTGTCGGCTTGCGCCCGCCATGCGTGTATACTTCCCATTCTTGCCATTCGGGATTGAATTTCGCGTCGATCGCGACGATGATGCACTGCGCCCCGAACATGCGGGATCCTTGCCCGATGAGTTCGGGGTTCAACACGGCAGCCGTATTGATGCCGATCTTGTCCGCCCCGGCACGCAGCAGTCGTTTCATATCATCGGTCGACTGGATGCCGCCTCCTACCGTAAACGGGATCGTGACCGCTTCGGCCGTCCGACGCACCACGTCGACCATCGTCGCCCGGCCCTCGTGAGATGCCGAAATATCCAGGAAAACAAGCTCATCGGCACCTTCCTTATCATATAGAGCAGCCAGTTCGACCGGATCCCCGGCATCCCGAAGATTCACGAAATTGACCCCTTTGACAACGCGCCCGTCTTTCACGTCCAGGCAAGGAATGATTCGTTTGGCTAACATTGTGCGTTCCTCCTTCTACCGCGACCGCTTCGGATCGCAATATTCAACGACTTCCCGGTAAGGAAGCGCCCCTCCGAAAATATCGAGCGCGCTCCCGATCGTAATGTCCAGCTTGCCGCCCGTAATGTCGCGGAAACGTTGCAAATCCGCGATCGAGCGTGCGCCCCCCGCGTAGGTAGCCGGTATGCGGATCCATTCCGCCAGCTTCGACGCCAGCTTCTCCTGAACGCCCTCCCGCTTCCCTTCCACGTCGACTGCGTGAATCAGGAATTCGTCGCAATAGCTTTCCAGCTCGCGAATCGCCCTTTCGTTCACTTCCAAGTCGCTGAACGTCGTCCACTGGTTCGTGACGACGTACCACTTGCCGTCCCGCTCCTTGCAGCTTAGGTCGAGCACAAGCCGCTCCTTGCCGACCTCGGACACGATCTTCCGCAAATTGTCCATCTGAAGCCGGCCGTCACGGAATACATACGAAGTAACGATGACGTGCGATGCGCCTTCGCGCAAATAATCCGCCGCATTATCGGCCGTAATGCCTCCGCCGATCTGCAAGCCCTCCGGATACGCGCGAAGCGCGGACAACGCCGCTTCGCGATTGCCCCCGCCCAGCATAATAATGTGACCGCCGGTTAACCCGTCTTCCTTGTACAAAGAAGCATAGTAGTCCGCCCCGCGTTCGGAGACAAAGTTCTCCACGACTTGGGACGCATCCGCCTGAAGCGTCTCCCCGACGATCTGCTTGACTTTGCCTTGATGAATATCGATACACGGTCTGAACCGCAATTTCGCTCAATCCTTTCGCGCCGCCCGGGTTAGACGGGCGAACTTTTCCAGCAGCGCCATGCCGAGCTCGCCGCTCTTCTCCGGGTGGAACTGCATCCCGAACAACGAGCCCCGTCCGACGATCGCCGTCACCTGCTGGTGATAATCCGTCACCGCCAGCAAGTCCTCCCGCCGCTCCGGCAGCGCATGATACGAATGCACGAAGTACACGTGCCCCGGCGCCAGTCCCGCGAACAGCGGATTCTCTTGCTGCAAGAACGTCAGCTCGTTCCAGCCCATGTGCGGAACTTTATACGAACCTTCGAACCGGACGACGCGACCGGGCAGCAATCCCAACCCCTCATGCCGTCCATGCTCCTCGCTCTCGCCGAACAGCAGCTGCATGCCCAGGCATATGCCCAGCAGCGGCTTCCCCGATGCCGCATAGTCGCGCGTCACCGCATCCAGTCCCGTCCGCCGCAAGTTCGCCATCGCGTCCCCGAATGCGCCGACACCGGGCAGAATCGCGCCGTCCGCCTCCATAATGACAGCAGCATCGGAGCTTACGACAGCTTCATAGCCGAGCCTCTCGACCGCCTTGCTCACGCTGTGCAAATTGCCCATTCCGTAGTCGATAATGGCGATCAACCTACAGGACTCCCTTCGTGGATGGAACGCCTTTCACTCGGGGATCGATCTGCGTCGCCTCGTCCAAAGCCCGTCCCAGCGCCTTGAACACCGCCTCGATCATGTGATGCGTATTATGGCCGTAGTGCACGATGACATGCAGCGTAATCCGCGCCTCGAGCGCCAGCTTCCAGAGGAACTCGTGCACGAGCTCCACGGTGAAGCTGCCGACGGTCGCCGCCGGAAAATCCGCCCTCATCTCCAGGTGCGGCCGGTTGCTGATATCGATGATGACCTGCCCGAGCGCCTCGTCCATCGGCACGAACACGCTCGCATAACGCTTGATGCCCCGCTTGTCGCCGAGCGCTTCCCGCAGCGCCTGCCCAATGCAAATCCCGACATCCTCTACCGTGTGGTGATCGTCGACATCGACATCGCCGCGCGCCTCCAGCTTTAAATCGAACTGCCCGTGCTTGGCGAACAGATCGAGCATATGGTTCATGAACGGCACGTCGCTCTCGATTTCCACCTCGCCGCTGCCGTCCACGTTCAGGGACAGCGCAATATCCGTCTCCCCCGTCTTGCGGGCCACGGAAGCCTGCCGCGCAATGTACTTTTGTATCAACTCGCTCATTTACCCTTCTCCACCTTCCAGTCGAATTTCCACCGCGCGTGCGTGGCCTTCAAGCCCTTCGTGCCGCGCCAGCGTCGCAATGCCTGCCGCGTCGCGCAGCAGCGCTTCCTTGCTGTATCGGATCAAGCTCGATTTCTTCAGAAAATCGTCTACGTTCAGCGGGGAGGAGAACCGCGCCGTGCCGTTCGTCGGCAAGATGTGGTTCGGCCCCGCGAAATAATCGCCCACCGGTTCGGAGCTGTAAGGACCGAGGAAAATGGCGCCAGCCGTCTCGATCCGTCCCAACCACGCCAGCGGATCCTCCACCATAACCTCCAAATGTTCGGGAGCGAGCCGGTTGATCACACTGACGCCTTCCTCCAGGCTATCTACCGTCAGAATGGCGCCATATTGCGCCAGTGACTTCTCAGCGATCTCCCTCCGCGGCAGCGCGGCCGCCTGTCTCCCCAGCTCCGCCTCCACCGCGCGCGCGAGCCGCTCCGAAGTCGTCACGAGCACCGCAGACGCCATCTCGTCGTGCTCCGCCTGCGACAGCATATCCGCGGCCACATACCGCGGGTCCGCGCTGTCATCCGCCAGCACGGCGATCTCGCTCGGGCCCGCGATGCTGTCGATGGCCACCGTGCCGTACACGGCGCGCTTGGCCAGCGCCACATAGATGTTGCCGGGCCCGCAAATCTTGTCGACGGCGGGAATGCTCGCCGTCCCGTAAGCGAGCGCCGCGACCGCCTGCGCGCCCCCGACCCGGTAAATCTCCGTCACGCCCGCTTCCGCGGCCGCGACGAGAATGTACGGGTCGATGCCCTCGCGGCCGCCCGTCGCCGGCGGCGTCACCATCGCGATCTCCGGCACGCCGGCTACCTGGGCCGGAATCGCGTTCATGAGCACCGACGAAGGGTATGCCGCTTTACCGCCGGGAACGTACAAGCCGACCCGCCGCAGCGGCCGGATCATCATACCGAGCATCGTGCCGTCCGGCGCGACGTCCATCCACGAGCCGCGCTTCTGCTTCTCGTGGAACGCCCGAATGTTCGCGGCCGCCTGGCGCAATGCGGTCAGAAAATCCGGCTCCACCCGCTCATAAGCCGCCTGAATCTCATCGGCGCCAACGCGCAGCCGATCCGCCGTCAGCCCGACACCGTCATGCGCCGCCGTATAAAGCAGCAGCGCCGCATCGCCCTTCCGGCGCACCGCCTCGACAATTTCCGCAACCGCCTGATTCTGCTCCGGCGAGCCATACTCGCTCTGCCGTTCCAGCCGGAATCCCGTTGCCGCTCCTACGTACATCGTCATCCCCCTCCCTCTGCCGGTATCACCTGAGCCAGTCTGTCGCACAACGCCTGGATCGCGTCATTTTTCAGACGGTAACTAACCCGGTTCGCGATCAGACGACTCGTCACCTGGAACATCTCCCGCATCTCCACGAGCCCGTTCTCCCGCAGCGTCTGACCGGTCTCGACCATGTCCACGATCCGATCGGCCAGCCCGATCAGCGGCGCCAGCTCGATCGAGCCGTTCAGCTTGATGACTTCGACTTGCTGGCCTTGCTCGCGAAAATACTGCGAAGCGACATTCGGATACTTCGTCGCCACGCGCGGATGGATGACCGGCTTCCAATCCGGCAGGCCGATAACCGACATCCGGCAGCGGGCAATGCCGAGATCCAGGAGCTCGTAGACGTCCTTGGCTTCCTCCATCATGACATCTTTGCCGACGACGCCGATATCCGCGACCCCGTATTCGACATAAGTCGGCACATCGACGGGTTTGGCCATAATAAATTCCATGCCCGCATCCGGAGCAGCAATGATCAGGCGCCTGGAATCGTCCAAGTCTTCCGGAATCGGCAATCCTGCCTGGCGGAACAGCTTGCTCGCCTGCTTGTAGATCCGCCCCTTGGGCATGGCCACCTTCAATACCTCTCTGTTGTCCACCATCATGGCCGCCCGCTCCCATCTGTCCCGTCAAACACAATCAGTTCTCCATATTCCGCGCCTCGATACCGGAAAGCTCCCCCGTTGACGCCAACCTCGGCGCGAGTCCGATCTGCCGCCGTCCGGTCCGTCAGCACTTCCGTCACAACGGCCCTGCCTGCCGCCCGCAGACGTCCCGCTTCCGCCAGCGCCGCCTGCCGCTCAGCGGGTACGTAAAGCACCAGCGCTCGCTCGCACGCTGCCGACGCCTCCTCTTCCGCCACTTCCAGAATCCGCGTCGTCTTCAGCGCGAAGCCCGTGGCCGGAGCCGGCCGCCCGAATCCCGCCAGCAGGTTGTCGTACCGCCCGCCGCTGCATACCGGAAAACCGAGCTGCGAGGCGTAGCCTTCGAACGTCATCCCCGTATAGTAAGAGAAATCCCCGATCATCGTCAGATCAATCAGCACATGCTCCTGCACCCCGTATGCGGCCAGCACGTCCCACACTTCGCACAGATGGCGGATCGCGGCCTGCGCCTGTGCGCTGACGCTAAGCTGCATCGCCTGATCGCACACTTCCTGCCCGCCGCGCAGCCGCAAAATATCGGCCAGCTCCACGCGCCACGCCTCATCGATAGCCAGCTTGCGCAGCTCATGCCGATAGCCCACATGATCCCGCTGCAGCAGGCAGGCTTTCAGCGTCTCCTGATCGGCTTCCCGCCCCGGCAGCGTCTCCTCGAACAGCCCGTTCAGGAAGCCGACGTGGCCGACCGCAATTTTGAACGAAGGAACGCCCGCGGCCTGCAGCGACGCGATCGCCAGCGCGATCACTTCCGCATCCGCTTCAGGCGACGGATCGCCGACGAGTTCGACGCCGGTCTGGAAAAACTCCGCCTCCCGCCCCGCCTCTTCCTCGAACGCGCGGAATACGTTCCCGTGATAGCTGAGCCGCAGCGGGAACGGCTGCTCCTTCAATAAAGAACCGACTACCCGCGCGATCGGCGCCGTCATATCGGAGCGCAGCACGATCGTCGTACCCCGCTGGTTCAGCAGCTTGAACAGCTTCTGGTCGCTTGTCGCGCTCGCCACGCCGACCGTATCGTAATATTCCATCGTCGGCGTCATGATCTGCTCGTATCCCCAGCGCCGCATGCACGCCAATACATTGCGCTCGATATGGCGCAGCCTGGCAACCGCATGGGGCAAATAATCCTTCACGCCGATCGGTTTCTCGAATCCTTTAGGTTTAGACATGCCAGTCACCTCATCTTCCACACTTCACTACATTAAAGTGCTACCAAGTTACCATACTGCCAAAATAAAGGTTTCGTTCCACTTTAGCACGAATGCGCCGCAACGTCAAGAAACCGCGGCACGGTTTCTGCGACGCGGTTCGCTTATGCCAATTGACCGGCACACCCGCCTACACCCGCCTGATTTACACCCGCTTCTTATACGCCCTCATCGCAAAAATATAGGCCACGAGCATAATTCCGACGCACCAAGCAAGCGCGATCCAAATATCGTTTCCTACCGGCAGACCGGACAGCAGCGCCCGGATCGCTTCCACGATCGAGGTCACCGGCTGGTTTTCCGCAAAGACGCGAACGGCCGTCGGCATCGAATCGGTCGGCACGAACGCCGAGCTGATAAACGGCAGGAAGATAAGCGGATAGGAAAACGCGCTTGCGCCTTCCACCGATTTGGCGGACAGGCCGGCGATCGCCGCGACCCAAGTTAACGCCAGCGTAAACAACAGAAGTAGTCCGGCTACTGCCAGCCAAGGCAGCAGCCCCGCCGATGAACGGAAGCCCATCAACAAGGCGACGAGAACGATGACAACAAGCGATATCGCGTTTGAGACCACCGAGGTCAACACGTGCCCCCATAGCACGGAGGAACGGGCAATCGGCATCGTATGAAACCGCTCGATGATGCCCCTCTGCTTATCCAGAAACAAGCGGTAAGCCGTATAAGATATCCCGCTGGCAATCGCCATCAGCAGGATGCCGGGCAACAGATAATTCACATAGTTATCCGTTCCGGCCTGGATGGCGCCGCCAAACACGTAGACGAACAACAACATCATGGCAATCGGAGTGATGCAGACCGTGATGATCGTGTCCATGCTGCGGGTAATATGGCGCATGGATCGCCCCAGCATGACGCCCATATCGCTGAAAAAGTGATTTTTCGCCGCTTCCACTTACACCGCCTCCTTCTTGCCTACGATAGCGAGGAATATCTCCTCGAGAGTCGGCTGTTTTTCAATGTACTCCACCCTCGCCGACGGGAACAGCTGTTTGAGCTCCGCGAGCGTGCCGTTGGCGATAATCCTGCCCTCGTGCAAGATGGCGATCCGATCAGCCAACTGCTCGGCTTCCTCCAAATACTGCGTGGTGAGAAATATCGTCGTACCTCCGTCTGCAAGCTCCTTGACCATTTTCCAAACCTCGATGCGCGACTCGGGGTCAAGCCCGGTGGTCGGTTCGTCGAGGAAAACGATCTGCGGCTTGCCTACGAGGCTCAGGGCGATATCGAGCCTGCGGCGCATGCCGCCTGAATATGATGAGGCCCTGCGGTCGGCAGCCTCTGTCAGACCAAAGCGTTTCAACATGTCGTCCGCCACTTGGCGCGGTTTGCCCAGGTGCCGCAATTTGGCGATCATGATCAGATTTTCCCGTCCGGTCAATATTTCGTCCACGGCGGCGAATTGTCCGGTCAGACTGATCGCCTGCCGCACGTGATCAGGTCTCGCCGCAACATCGAATCCGTTCACGGTGGCGGTTCCGCCGTCGGCCCTAAGCAGCGTGGACAGAATTTTGACAATCGTCGTCTTGCCCGCCCCGTTGGAGCCAAGGAGCGCGAAAATGCTGCCCTTTTCCACCTCGAAATCGACGCCCTTCAGCACTTGATGCTGTTTGTAGGACTTTTGCAGGCCATTCACTTCGATTGCTTGTTCCATCGCGATATCCCCCTATTGCTTTAATTTATCCGTCACCTTTTTCATGGCCTTGTTCACTTCTCGGTCGACGGATTCCTGATAGATATCAGCGTAAGTCTTGGAATCCTTGATGAGATCGTCGCAGAAAGCCGCTACGTCACTGCCCGTCACTTCGAGCACGCCTTTCCCCGAGGCCGCGCCTTCTTCAAACAGATCGATAATCCCCGAGAGCAGACCCGTCCCTTCGGTCAGTTCAACAGGGCCGACCTTAAACAAATATTTTTGAATCTCTTTATAAACGATCTGATAATCCTGCGGGAGGGCTTTGACACGGGCCACGTGCGCCCGCCACTCTTTTTTGCCTTTGATGATATCTTGTATTCTCATGTCGGCCTCCTATTTGCCTAATTTTTTAGCGATATTACGGTTGAGTTGCTCGCGCCACTTGTCGCGATAAGACTTTGCCCCTTCTTCGCCGGCCAGCGCTGAACAGAAGCCTTTGATATCGTCTCCCAATACCTCTTGGACGCTCTGACCGTCCGCCGCCGTTTCTTCGAGCAGGCCAAGCACACCGTCAAGAATCGGCATGAGGTTGCGACCGGTGAAATCCGAGTGCGACCAGAGATTGGTTTTAATTTTTTCCCATGCCGCTTGATAGTCAGCCGGCAGCTTTTTGGCTCGCGCTTCGAAAGCTTTCAATTCCTTTGTCATGTCGCTGCCCGTGATTTTCTCCCAAAAGTTCATTGCCTTTCCTCCTTCAACTCATTCATTTTCGACGATACGAACTCCCATTTTTCCCAGAACTTCCGCAGCTCCTCGCGCCCCGCGTCGTTAAGCGCGAAAAACTTTCGCGGCGGACCCATATCGGAGGGCTTCTTGGTGATCTCCACCAGCTTATTCTTTTCAAGCCGGATCAGGATGGTGTACACCGTTCCATCCACAACATCCGTGAAACCGAGGGCGTTCAGCCGCCGCGTGATTTCGTAGCCGTAGGTTTCTTTGCGGCTAATAATTTCAAGGACGCTGCCCTCAAGCACGCCTTTGAGCATTTCCGTCAGGTCTTCCAGCACAATCACCTCTAACTATTCTGTATGACTTGTATTCGGTATTACTTACTACCACTATATAGTCGCACGTAGTAGTTGATTTGTCAACTGTTCAAAGTCGCATTCCGAAAATAAAGAAGGCTGTCCTCACCGGTCGCTTCATGACCGATGGGGACAGCCCCGCTATCTCATACCGCGTTCTTGTGTTACTCGTACTTCACGCCCGCATACGCCGCCACGACGTCGCGAATAAGCATGAAGGCATCGCCGTTCGTCAATTTCGCCCGATCCTTCACCTGCGACAGCGTCTCTTCCGACACCCAGCCCTTCGCCTGAAGCTCCGCCAACGCCCCGTCCAGCTTCGTATCCAGCCCGGCGGACTGCGTGATCGTATACGCGGCCTGATCCAGCGAGAGCGGCGTCTTCGCGGGGTCCGCGAGCCCGGCGAACGCGTCGACCGGGTTACCTTTGAACGGCTCCGGATATACCCGCTTCACGCCAGCCATATTGTAGCCGAACCGCTGGGCATTGGACTCGCCGTCCAGTTCGAACGATTTATTGTCGTAGCCCCCGTAGGTGAGCGACATACTGGCTGCCGCCTGCAGTCCCGGATATGATGGATGCTTCGCGTAATCCGGCGTCTTGATCTCCGGTATCTCCAGGTCCATGCCTTGCGCCGTCAAACGGGCTCGCAGCTCCTCGATATCCGCCTTCGAACGCGACAGTTCCCGGAGGCTGACGCCCTTCTCGATCGACAGCTTGACCGCGGCGCCTGCCGCCTCGCCCGTCGCCATGCCGAGCGGGATCACGCGCGCGCTCCCGTGCGGCAGCGAGTCGAAGCTGGCTGCCCGCCCAACCACCAGCATGCCGTCTACCTGCTGCGGCACGAGCGTGCGGAACGGCACGCCGTACGCTTGCGGCTTCATCGCGACCGCACCGGACTCATATTGACCGGGCCCCGTACTCTGAATATCGACTTCGTAGGAACCGTATGCGATCGCATCCCAATGGTCGCGATTCTCGAGCAGGTCGACCATGCTGAGCCGATATTCTCCCTGGATATGCCGCGATTCGCGGACGTACAGCTCCGGTGCCGTTCCGGCCAGCTCCAGATCGCTGAATTCCGGGAACGTCCGCTTCAAATAATCGACGATCCGGGGCGCCTCCGCCTTGCCGGCTTCCATTCCCTCTTGCACGGACTGCGGATCGAGCGGGTTGACGCCATAGACGTGCATCGCGTTGATCAGGATCGTGCCATCGTTCTGCCTGCCGATATTGAGTCCGCGCATCTTCACTTTGTCCGGATTGCTGGACGGGTAGTCCTTGGCCGACGTGAAGCCGGATACGCTCATCTTGTCGAAGCCGCCCGTCGCCTGGGTGCGGAACGAATCCCACACCTCTTGCGTCACACCGCTCAATTTGAACACGAGCGTCACCGCCATGCGCTTGTCCGGCTCCCCGATATCTTCCCGCCCGAACGTGAATGGAACGCCTGCGGCAGCAGCCATGTCCGCATCCTGGGTCGCGTCTATCAGCGCCTTCGCCTTGATCTCGGCACTCGTTCCGTCTTCCTTCTCCACGCGCAAACCCGTCACGAGCGATCCGCTCAGCATCGGCTCCATCTTGCGCACCTTGAGCAGAACATCGATATTCGGTTCATCCGCCACCATTCGATTGAACACATTAGCCGCGGTGTTCACGTCGAACGATGTGCCTTCGATCTGGTCGTACCATTCCTGAAACAACCCTTTGTCCAGGAACGTCAATTTTCCGCCGATCGGCTGCTTGGGCGACTTGTTCAAATCCAGCGAATTCAGCCAACCAATCGTCATCAGACCGCCAAGCACCTCGCGGTTCTTACCGTCGACAAGCAGCACCTTGAGCCCATTCCGCGCAGCCGACACGGCGGCCATAACGCCTTCCGGGTCCGTGCCTGCCACGATGACATCATATTCTTCCTGCGTCTGATCTACCGTAGGTACGGGCTGCAATTCCTGGCGAACGTCCTGATTGGAAGTATCCCGGCTTTGTTGCCACATGCGGTAAGCATATAGACTGCCGGCCAATAGCACTGCTATAAGAATGACGACGAACGTTTTCTGCCTTGACCAAGCCTTCATGAAACCATCGCAACTCCTGTCCAGAACAAACGGCACCGCCGTCTTTCATCATATTTTCACCGTGATGCGTCATGCACCCGAGAGCATTCCGCTACAAGTCGCGAAGCGGATTGCCGCCTACCCGAGCATGCGCGGGCACGTCCTTGTGAACAACTGCGCCAGCTGCGACGACAGCATGATCTCCGATCGTCACGCCCGGCAGCACCGTTACGTTCGCGCCGATCATGACGTTCGAGCCGATATGGATGTTGCCCAGCCGGTATTCATCGATCAAATATTCGTGCGTGAGCAGCGTCGAATTGTACCCGATAATGGAATTGTCGCCGATCGTGATCCGCTCCGGAAAGAACACATCGACCATCACCATCAGCGCAAAGGCGGTTCGCTTGCCTACTTTCATGCCGAGTACGCGGCGGTAAATCCAGTTCTTCACCGGCAAACTCGGGCAATACCGCGCGATCTGAATGGCGATGAAATTACGCACGGCCTTCCAGCGCGACACAGTCCGATATACTTGCCATAGAGAGTTGTCGCCTTCCACCGGATACCGCTCCACGTTTCTCAATCGACCGCACCCCTGATTCCGCATAGGGTCAATAGCTGATCCATCGATGCCAGCACATGTGCCGCGCCCGCTTGCCGCAGTACGGCTTCTCCCTTCAGCGACCAGGCGACGCCGACCGGAACCGCGCCGGCACGCAGCGCCGACTCCATATCGACGGCGCTGTCTCCGACCATGCAGGCGTGCATCGCCTCCACTTCCATGGCCGCCAGCGCTTTCAGGACCGGCTCCGGATGCGGCTTTGCATGCTCGACGTCATCGAGCGTAATGACGACATCCATATGATCGTACAATCCGAACATGCGCAGAGCTCGCTCCGTCGACCGCCGCGCCTTCGTCGTCACGACGCCAAGCTTGATGCCATGCCGCCGCAGTTGTCCAGCCGTATCCGCGACCCCCGGGAACAACGATACCATCTCATCATGCATCCGGTCGTTATATGCCCGATACGCTGCATGATACGCCGAGATATCCTCCTGACCGGAGAACGTTCGCAGCTGATCCACCAGCGTCTGTCCCATATGGGGAATGATCTGCTCGCGGTCGAAATCTTCCGACACCGCCCCTTGCAGCGAATGCAGGAAAGATTGAATGATCAACTCGTTCGTATCCAGGATCGTCCCGTCCAGATCGAACAGGACCGCCTTCACCTCATTGCCCATGCTTGCCGTTATCCCCATTCTCCGTTGCTGTGCCTTCCCCGCGAACCGCAGGCTCCGTCGGTGCGTCCTCCTGCTTGTCCTCGCCAATCTCTACCCTATCCGCCACGTCCGACGATTCCGGGGTCTCTGACGTTTCCGGCAACTTCTCCGCCGATCGTTCGTCACGATCGACCGCATCCGTCGCCGATTCTTCCGCCACGGCAGCCGTATCAGCCGCGACAGCTCCCGCTTCCGCGGCGACCGCATCGGCCGGCCCCACTCGCCGCGCGAGCGGGTCGTTATACCGCCCTAGCCCGGTTCCCGTTGCTCTGCGGACGATCACAAACACAATACCGACGACGACGATCAATAGCGCGAGCAGTTGCGAAGTCCTGATATTCCCGTAGGCGGGATCCAAGTACCCTTCTTCGAACACGGCCGTCATCGGCGACCACAGCCCGTGAATCAACGACGCCAGCCAGTCGGGACCTTGGAACGCCAAACTGTCGGTACGCAGCGCCTCGATGAAGAAGCGACCGACGGAGTACCAGATGATGTAGAACAAGAACAATTCCAAGGTTCGCAAAAAGTTGAAGCGCCGGATGATGAAGATGATGATCAACCCAACCAGGCTCCACAACGATTCGTAGAGGAAGGTTGGATGACGGTAAATGCCTCCGATATACATCTGATCCACAATAAAATTCGGCAGATGCAGCGTGTTCCGCAGAAAATCCTCGTTCGTCGGCCCGCCGTACGCTTCCTGGTTCATGAAATTGCCCCAGCGGCCGATCATCTGTCCGACCAGCAGGGAAGGTGCGCATATGTCGACGATCCGGATGAATGGGTACCCTTTGGCCTTTGCATAGATGAATCCGCAGATCAGCGCGCCGATTAAAGCACCATATATCGCAATACCGCCATTCCAGATCTGCACGATCTCGCCCGGGTGGTCGAGGTAGTAGTCCCACTTGAAGGCTACATAATAGATACGCGCGCAAATAATGGCCGACGGCACTCCGTACAGCAAGAGGTCCAGAAAGAAATCCGGCGTAATGCCGAACCGCTTCCCTTCCTGTATGGCCAGCATCAGGCCGGCGAGCGCACCGAGACCCAGGATGATCCCGTACCAATGAACCGTCAGCGGCCCAAGCGTAAAAGCAATCGGATCCAAACTCAACAACATCGTGGTCCTCCGTCCCGCCGTATCGCCACTACAATCTCAGCTGAGTTATTCGTAATCGTCGTCTGTGATGGCTTCGGTCAATTTGTTCGTAAACTGCAGCGCAGCGTTGAAGCCCATGCGCTTCAGCCGGAAATTCATGGCGGCGACTTCGAGGATGACCGCCAGGTTGCGGCCCGGGCGCACCGGCACCGTAAGCAGCGGAACTTCCGTTTCAATAATCTGCGTCGTCTCTTCATCCAGCCCCAGTCGGTCATACTGCTTGGCCTGGTCCCAATTTTCCAGCTTCACGACAAGACTGATGCTTTTCGTCGTACGCACTGCGCCGGCACCGAACAGCGTCATGACGTTCAGAATGCCGAGACCGCGTATTTCAAGCAAGTGCCTGATCAAGTCAGGCGCACTTCCGAACAGGAAATTGTCCGCTGTCTGACGAATCTCCACCGCGTCGTCTGCGACGAGCCGATGACCCCTTTTGACAAGTTCGAGCGCCGTCTCGCTCTTGCCGATGCCGCTCCCGCCCGTAATCAGCATGCCGACGCCGTATACGTCCACCAGTACGCCGTGAATCGTCGTGGAAGGTGCCAGACGCTTCTCCAGGAAGTTCGTAATCCGGCTGAGCAGGATCGTCGTGGCGATGCCGCTGCGCAGCACGGCGATATTCCGTTCGTTCGCGATGGCGATCAACTCGCTCGGCGGCTGCAGCCCTCTCGTAATAATGATGCAGGGCGTCTCGTCGCGACACAGCCGTTCCATCCGATCCTTCCGCATCTCGGCCGTCAACGTCTCCAGAAACGCCAACTCCGTGCGACCGAGAATCTGTGCGCGCTCAGCCGGATAATAATTGAAATAGCCCGCCATCTCAAGCCCGGGGCGATTCAAATCGTCCGTCTGAATCGATCGGCGCAGCCCATCCTCACCAGCTGCGATCTCCAGATGAAATTGCTGCACGAGTTCGGCGACTCTCACTTTTTTGGGCATCGTACAGCTCCTTTCCTCATTCAAGCTTTATCGTATCGAAAATCGCCGGATTACGCAATGTTGGCATAATGAAAACCGTCCGGCCAAGGGCCGGACGGTTTTCATTATGCTTGCTTGAATTATTCGGCTTCGAAGATGTTCAGTTCCGATTCCGGATCGAACACGTGAACTTTGTTCATGTCGAGCGCCAACTTCACGTTCTGGCCTTCTTGCAGGCCGGAGCGGCCGTCAACGCGGGCAATGACGTTGTCTTTGCCAAGACCGTTCAGATACAGGTACATTTCATGGCCGAGGTTCTCGGACACTTCGATGCTCGCATTGATGATGCTGTTCGGAGATGCTTCCAGGAACACCGGCTCTTCATGGATGTCTTCCGGACGAACGCCGAGGATGACTTCCTTGCCGATGTAGCCTTTGCCCCGGAGAGCGCTGGCTTTGCCTTGCGGCACTTCCACGTTAACGCCGGTTGCGCGGAAGCGGACGGTGCCGCCTTCTTCCACGAGCTGACCGGTCAGCATGTTCATCGCAGGAGCGCCGATGAAGCCGGCTACGAACAGATTGACCGGATGATTGTACAGCACTTCCGGAGAAGCGGCCTGTTGAATGAATCCGTCCTTCATGACGACGATGCGGTCGCCCATCGTCATGGCTTCCGTCTGGTCGTGGGTAACGTAGATGCAAGTCGTCTCCAGACGCTTCATCAACTTGGAGATGTTCGCGCGCATCTGCGTACGCAGCTTGGCGTCCAAGTTCGACAGCGGTTCGTCCATCAGGAACACTTGCGGTTCGCGGACAATCGCGCGGCCCAAGGCTACGCGCTGGCGCTGACCGCCGGACAGTGCCTTCGGCTTGCGCTCGAGCAGGTGCTCGATTTCCAGCGTGCGAGCTGCTTCGCGTACGCGGCGGTCGATTTCATCCTTGCGGAATTTCCGCAGTTTCAGACCGAACGCCATGTTTTGATACACGTTCATATGCGGATAAAGAGCGTAAGACTGGAACACCATCGCGATGTCGCGGTCTTTCGGAGCAACGTCGTTCACTACGCGGTCGCCGATGTACAGCTTGCCTTCGGAAATTTCCTCCAGGCCTGCGATCATCCGGAGTGTCGTCGATTTGCCGCATCCGGAAGGACCGACCAGAACGAGGAATTCCTTATCCTGGATGTCGAGGTGGAAGTCCGATACGGAAGCAGTGTCCGAACCGGGATATTTTTTGAAAATGTGTTCCAAACGTACGCCTGCCATTGATATTTCCCCCTAACTCTCGTTTAAGGTACGATATCATCTTACCGCGCCCCGGGCTAATTGACTATGCACAAAGCGTACAAAAAATTCATTTCCTTTTCGTGACTTTGTACAATAGCAACAGGATTCTCACGAGTACGGCGTCGTTGAAGGAGCGCACGTCAAGCCCCGTTTCTTGCTTGATTTTATCCAACCGGTACAGAAGCGTGTTGCGGTGGATGAACAGACGCTTCGCCGTCTCGCTGACGTTGCAATCCATGGAAAAGAAGGCATCCAGCGTCAGCAGAGTCTCCGAGTCTCCGAACAGATCGGGCCGGCCGATCATTTCCTCGACGAATCGGCTCCTCGCCGACTCCGGAATGCCGATCAGCAGCCGTTCCAGATGAACGAGCCAAGGCAAGTGAACCTGCATCCCGACATGGAATTTACGCCCGAGCTGGATCGTTTCCCGCAATATGCCTACGGTATGGACGACGCTTTCCACCGGATCGATCGGCTCGCCTACGGCGACATGGCATTCGCCGCCCCATTCGCCCGACACCATCTGATGAAGACCCGAAGCGAGCGAACCGAGCACGGATTTGCCTTCGTTGCTGCTCAGCGCCTCATCTTCGGCAGCATCCGCTTCGGCAAGGAGGCGGTCCGGCGCCATAATAAGCCATTCGTGGTCGGGCAGAGGGATCAGCAGCGTGTCGTCGGCCATGAAAGAGCGGAGCGCCTTGTCCAAGTCCGCATACGACGGCTCCTTGCTCTCGCCCTGCTCCCGGATCAGCAGGAACGGGATCATCCCGTCGAACAACCGCAGCCTGAGCTCCATTCGTTCCGGAACGACCGAACGCCACTCGCCTGCGGACAGACATTGCCCGATCCATTCTCCCAATTGTCGCGCCTGCCGCTCCAACTCCGTCGCGCCCGCCGGCGCCCGGCCGCTTTTCTGCTGCAGCACCAAGCGCAGCAGCCCCAATTCCAGCGGCGTTAAGTCCTGGACAGACTCATACACATGAACGTCCGCCCCCGCCGTACGCGTCACAATCCACACACCGGCCTGCGTGTTCAACATGTCGCCGGCCTCCGGATATTTGCCACCGCCGGCCTGCACCCACTCTTCGGCCGTGCGCTTCCTTGCGACGACCTTCGGTCCCAGCAATTGCTCCAGTTGCTGCCACTTCGCTTGCTGCATCGTTTTTCCCCTTTGTCCGGCCTCATCTTCATTTGCGTGTATTGTACCATATTTCGCGGCAGACTATCATTTCCCGGACTTCAAGTAGAAGTGGCAGAACGTTTCCTTCACGCAAATGGACGTCTTGATCTACGAAATTGACGCCACTTGCCTCGCGAATCGCGGCTATCACGATTATCGTATTAAAACTGTCGTATGCCGCCCCGACAGGCGCATTCGGCAGTTTCGTATGAACCCTATTTCACAGCTTGACCGGTTTCCCCGTCGCCCGACTTTCATTCGCCGCCTCGAGAAAACGGATGATCTCTAGCGTATCTTCGATGTCGATGGGAGGTTTTCCGGTTTGAAACAATAACATGACCCGCTCCAGCAGGCTGGCATACTTGGGTTTGGGATGCAAGCTGCAGTCGATGAACCGAGTCCCTTTTGTCCCATGAATCAACGCCCCATTCGAGCGGGGGCCTGCCCGCTGGCCCCGGATCGTGCCGACGCGACCGTCGTTCCATACACCAACCACATGCTCGTGATTTTCATTCGTCACCGCGTGCACCTCGACACAGCCGCGGCCTAGGATGGCATACAGCATTTCAGCACAGTGAACCCCGTACCAGAACAGTCCGGGCTGAGTCGGCTGAAGTTCCACGTAACCGTAGCAATCCGCTCCGTAAATGTCTCCGTAGCTGTCGTCAACTGCCAACGCTTGAACCAGATCTTCCGTGTAACGAAGCGAAGAAGAACTCATAAGAGGGACATGATACTTCCGCGCAAGAGCGACAATCTCAATGGCATCTGCGGAAGTGACGGCGAACGGCTTGTCGATAAATATCGGCTTTCCGTAGGATGCGATCCGACTGAACTGCTCCAGATGAACGCGTCCATCGACGGAGGTGAGCAATATGGCATCGGATAACTCTGCCACGTCCTCGATTCGGTCAACCAGCTTTACGCCATACTCATCGCGCACTGCGGCGGTAAATCGTTCAATCCGGGACAAGCTCTTATCGAAATCGGGAGACCCGCCCTTGAAGGCAACGGTGACACGCCCACCTTCGACATGGAAGGGCGTTTCCGGATCGTTCAGCAGTTTCGTAAAAGCGGCAGCATGCGATGTATCCAGGCCGATCATACCGATTTTTAGGGGTTGTATCATCCGCAAGCTCCTTTTCCGAATGCTAAAATGCCTGATGAAACACAAATCCCGCCCGCGAACGCTGCCCCCTGTCAGACTGGGGGCGCCGGAAGCAGCGGGGAACGGAACGTCTTCAACCGAATCATCTTATCCTTTTTCCGCTCCAGCAGTGCCGTAGATGCCTTCCGGCCGGCCCGGATGCCGATTCTCCCCCAGCGTCATCCGGGTGAAGCCGCGCTGCACCTTAAAGCCAAGCGCGTCCATCAACTTCATTCCGTCGCGGTTCAGGCACGGAACGTCAACATAGACCCGCCGTCCGGGCATGCGGCGGCACGCTTCGGCAAGCAGCCTTCGGGCCACTTCGCCATCCCGGGCCGTCCAAGGTCCAAGCTGCACGGCTTCGTACCCTTCGCGCGCCAGCAGGCACCCGGCAATGCGACCGTCCGAACTGCGCGCAACGAGCGACCAGTCGGCGCGGCGCCCGATCAGCACGTTCAAAGCATGCCAGCGGCCGACACCGAAGTATTCGCGATCGAATGCGTTCAATTCCGCCAGATCAGCGTCTTCAATGACAGAAACGCCGCCGCTCGGGAACGTTGCATCCCATTCGACGGACGCAGCCGGCAGCATGCCCTCGTAACGATTCACTTCATATTCGTCGGCAAAGCCGATCGGGATGTATACCTGCTTGCCCATGGGAGTGGCGTCCAGCTTGATCGCGCGGATGCCGGCGCCGCTCAGATGACGGATGCAATGGTTCAGCAGCGCTGTACCGACCCCGCTCCTCCGACTGTCCGGATGAACCAGCAGCATGCCGATCCACCCCACCTCACCGTCATAAGCGACGGTCGTTGCCGTGCCGGCGGGCTTGCCTGCGATTTCCGCCAGGAAACAGCCGTCCGGCTTGAGCGCCAGATAACCGGCCCAGTCCGCTTCGACCTGATTCCATCCGGCGATACGGGTCAGCGCCGCGGCAAAAGACAGATCCCCGGAAGTCAGCAGACGGATCGTCGGCGTTGTCTTCCCGTCGGACGATTCGTCCGTTGTTCGGTGTTCCATTCGGTCTCCTCCTCAGCATGATGCGGTTACGGCTCCTGAACCATCCGTTCAAATGCGCGAATGGCCGAAGAGCTCACGGGATCGTCACTTCCTTGCCCGTTCTCGCCGATTCGTAGATGGCGAGCACAACGTCAACCGCCTTGCGGGCCTCTTCTCCGCTGATGGCCGGTTCGCGGTTGTCACGGATCGCACTTATCATATCGTCCACGAGAATGAAGTGTCCATCCTTGGCAATCTGGGCCGGATCGGTTTTCGAACTGACACGCTTTTCCACCGACGGGGCTTCTTCCTCACTGTCGATAAACTTCCATTGCCGTATCGCATCGTCGCCAAATACGATTGTGCCCTTTTCGCCATGCAGCTCGTACCTTGCGCCCTGATTCGGGTACACCGACGTTGCAGTCTGAATGACGCCGTAAGCGCCATTCTTGTATTTCACGACAGCCACCGCGGTGTCTTCCACCTCGATGTCCCGCACGAGCGGCGCCGCATAAGCGAACACGGATTGAACATCGCCCATTAGCCACACCATCAGATCGATACCGTGAACGCCTTGGTTCATCAGCGCGCCTCCGCCGTCTACCGCCCATGTTCCGCGCCAGCCTGCGCTTCCGTAATATTCAGGGCTGCGATAATACTTCTGATAGACATCGCCAAGCACCAGCTTGCCGAGCTTGCCCTCCCTTATCGCGTTCTTGGCGGCGATCGCAGTGGGCATCAGTCTGCGCTGATAGACGCAGCCGAGCTTCGTCCCGTACTTTCGCGCCGTATCTATCATCGCGGTCATTTTGTCACGCGTAATGTCCAGCGGTTTTTCGCAAAGCACATGTTTGCCCGCCTGGCTTGCCGCGATGCACAACTGCGCATGGTACCCGCTGGGTACCGTGATGTTGACAACATGGATGTCGTCGCGTTTCAACATATTGTCGACATCGTCGTAAACGTGCGGCACGCCGAACGCTTCGGCCAAACGCTTCGCCCGCTCGAGATCCTTGTCGACGATGGCCGCGAGCTCTGCCTGCGGGTGTGCCGCGATCGCCCTGGCATGCTGGGGAGCGATGACCCCCGCTCCGATGAGGGCAAATTTGGTTTTTTCCGCCATGATACGTTCCTCCGTGTCACGCAATGCACTCGTTCGTGTAGAATATCAAGTGCTTCGCAGATATCTCTCTTTGTCCATTGCATAGCGAAGCGGCTTGCCTTCCAGATGCCGCCGCAGGTTATCCAGACAGATTTCCTCCCGTTTCAGCAGCCGCGGCAAGTTCCATGTGATTTTGGCCAGCGAGTGCGCCGTGAGAATGCACGAATCCCAGTATCGCGCCGGATGGGACGGATCCAGTTGATCGCCTTCGGCCACCACATCCAGCGCTGCGCGCAATCGTCCGCTGGCCAATTCGGCGAACAGTGCCTCCTCGTCAATGATTTCTCCCCGGGCCGTATTGATGACGATGCCATAATCCGGCAGGCGCGCCAGAAGCCCGGCATCGATCGAACGACGGGTCGTCTCGGTCAATCCGGCATGAACCACAACGGCGTCGGAATGGTCGAACAACTGCTCGAGAGAATCCACCCGCATGCAATCCGTGGGCATGTTCGGTACGAACGGATCGTAAACCGCAAGTTCAGGCCCGAACGGCCGGATCAATTCCAAGAACCGCCGGCCAATGGCCCCAAGTCCATAGACGCCAACGCGCAGACCTTTGATTTGACCGCGCGGCCTTCCCTCCAGCCGCCAACCTCCTCTTTCGATATGGCGCACCTGCGGCAGTATCTCCTTCACGGAGGCAAGCAAGAGCGCCATCGCCGCCTCCGCGATCGCGTCTGCCGGAGCATCTCCCCAATTGGTAACCGGGATGTCCGATTCGATGATGGCCAGCGGCACCCACTTCGTCATTTCTCCCGTAATATTGCAGATGTAGCGAAGCCGTCCGGGATTGGCGGCAATCTCGACCGGGACCGGAGCCGACCCCCACATGGTAAGCAATACATCGCAATCGCGAATCAGTTCCGCCCTCTCCTCGTCGGAGAGGCTGTCTCCGTCCTTGCGTATGGTCAACTCCCCGATGCGGCGCAATTCCTCAATGAACGGCCCTTCTTCCGGCATGCGCGAACGGCTCAGACCCAGATGCAGCATGCTGAGGCGCATCGTTCTATCCCCCTTCGCATAAATACGGATGTCTCAGGCGATGATCAATGCCCCGTAGGTCAAGGCGCCGGCAATGACCAGCGCAGGATGAACCTTCCAACGCTCCAGCGCCAGCCAGCCGACCAGGCATAACAATACGGTGTGCACCGCACCGGAATGTTCCCAGGATGAAGCGAAAAACTGAAATGCCAACACACCGAGCAGCACGGCGATCGTCGGACGGATCCAGGTGGTCATTCGCTTGACCTGCGGCGAGCTGCGGTGCCGGTACAGCAACTGCAGCAGCAGGATCATGACGATCAGTGAAGGAGCGACGGTCGCGAACAGCGCGGCGACCGCCCCCGGCACTCCTCCCAGCTCATAGCCGATATACCCGGCCATCTTCGTCGCAATCGGACCCGGCAGCGCATTGCCGATGGCGAGCATCTCGCCGAACCGTTCGACTGTATACCAACCGTACCGGTCCACGACCTCCGCCTGAATCAGCGGAATAGAAGCGGGGCCGCCGCCGTAACCGACGATAGAAGGAATGAAAAATGCGATAAACAATTGCCAATAAATCTCCCACACGCGAATTACCGCCCCCTATTCGGCAGAACTGTCGACCGTGGCGGAAGACTCCGCTTGACTGTCGGATTTCTCGCCAGGCGCGCTGCGCAGATGCCGCCGAACGGGCTCATAGCCGAGAGCGGCCGCCAGAAGTACAACAATCGCAATCGCAGGGTGGACATCCAACGCCACGAACAGCAACAGACTCGCTGCAGCCAGACTCATGCTGCCGATTCTGCCCAGCTCGCGCTTCGACTGGGCCATGTACTGCCAAGTCAGCGAAGCCAGCATAATCCCGATAACCGGAGCCACAGCTTGCGTCATACCGGCGACAACCGGCGATTCGCGAAAGGCGCTCAGCGTGCCGACCAGCACGATCATGCCGACAACCGTCGGCAGTACGGTAGCGATCAACGCCGTCATCATGCCGGCGTATCCGCCGACACGGTAGCCGATATACCCGGCCATCTTGGTCGCGATCGGTCCGGGCAACGAGTTGCCCAACGCCAGCACGTCGGCGAACTCCTCATTGGTCATCCAGCCGTAGGTCAGCACGACCTCGCGATGAACGAGGGGAATCGTGGAAGGACCGCCGCCGTAGCCGAGCAATCCGGAGCGCAGAAATCCTGCAAACAAGTTCTTCTGCGCCCGCCAATCCATGCGCCAACGGGATTTCGATCGGGCGCCGTCCTGTTCGCTCACCATGCCGACACCTGTCCGTCGGTCCTCGGTTCCGTGCCGCCGGCAAGCACGCCGGATTCCGGGTCGCGCCAAATAATCTGCCCCCGCCCGAAATTGAACGGGTGTGCCGCGCGCACAATGCGATGCCCGCGGCGCTGCAGCGCCTGGGCGAGATGATCCGGGAATCCCGGCTCCAGCTCGATTGTCCGCCCCTCTCGCCACTGCCATCTTGGCGCGTCCAGCGAAGCCTGCGGGTTCAGATGAAAATCTACCGTATTCATGACCGTCTGCACATGCCCCTGCGGCTGCATGAAGCCGCCCATCACGCCGAAGGCGCCAACCGCTTCCCCGTCCTTCGTCATAAAACCCGGGATAATGGTGTGGTACGACTTTTTGCGCGGAGCCAAGGCATTGGCATAGGAAGGATCCAGCGAAAAATCGCCGCCTCGATTCTGAAGCGCAATGCCGGTTCCATCCACGACGATCCCCGAACCGAAGCCCATATAGTTGCTTTGGATATAGGAGACGATATTCCCTTCGCCATCCGCTGCGGCCACATAGACCGTACCGCCCTGCGGGGGATTGCCCGGCACCGGATCGATCGCTTGCTGGCCAATCAGCGCGCGTCGCTCGGAGGCATAGGATTCCGACAGCAGCGACGGTACGTCCGCCTTCATGTCCTTCGGATCGGTGATATATTGCATGCCGTCGGCGAACGCCAGCTTCATGGCCTCAATCTGTCTGTGGCACGTTTCGACGGAATCGCGGTGATCGAATTCATAGCCGCCCAGAATGTTGAGCGCTTGCAACGCCACAAGGCCGTGGCCGTTCGGTGGAATTTCCCAAACGTCATAACCGCGATAGTTGACCTTGATGGGGTCGACCCATTCCGGACGGAACGCCGCAAGATCCTCCTTGGCCAGCAAGCCTCCGTGCTTGCGCATATAATCGTCGATACGGTCTGCCAACGCCCCTGAGTAGAACGACACGGCATTCGTCCCCGCGATCTCGCGCAAAGTCCGGGCGTGGTCGGGGAAGCGCCACAGCTCGCCGGCTTTGGGCAGGTTGCCGTTGCGGGTAAACGTCGCATACAGGCCGTCAAATTCGGTTCCCTTCCGCATGGCGCCGAACTTCATGAATTCGTAGTCGAACAGGTATTCCAGCGTCGACGATATCGGATATCCCTCATCCGCATAGCGGATTGCCGGGTTCATCGCATCGGCCAACGACAAATTGCCGAAGCGGTCGGACAGTGCCGCCCAGGCGGCGGGCGCGCCGGGCACGGTGATCGAATGGATGCCGTATTTGGGCATCGCATCGTACCCGAGCGCGCGCATCGCTTCGATCGAGATCGCAGCTGGCGACGGCCCGCTGGCGTTGAGACCGTGCAGCCTGCCGCCCGTCCAGACAAGCGCGAACGCGTCGCCTCCAATACCATTGGACGTCGGCTCCAGTACGGTCAAAGCCGCTGCAGCTGCTACAGCTGCATCGATTGCATTGCCGCCCTGCTGCAAGATTTCCAGCCCTGCCTGCGCGGCCAATGGCTGAGAAGTGGCGACCATCCCCTTGCGGCTGTATACGGTCGTTCGCCGCGAGGCGTACGGATAGTACAGCGGGTCAAATTGGAACAAGAACAACAGCTCCTTCAGCATACTTGTTGCAAGTACCTATCCGAACAATCCCCTCAGTCAAACAAGCTTATTTGTTATTGATCATCCGGTCATAAGCCTGCTTGTGTATTTCCAACACCTTGTCGACGCCAAGCTTGTTCTGCTCTTCAACAAACTTGCTCCATTCGTCCAGGCTGCGCTCTCCCAGAATGAACTTGCTGACATTCTGCTCACGATGCTTGAGAATCGCTTCGTAGGTCGTTGCCATCGTTTCCATTTCCTGCTCATTCATCGGCGGTTCCGGATCGAGCTTGGCATCGAATTTACGGGCTTCCACATAGGCTTGCTGCAATTCCGGCGTAGCGAGTGACAGATGCGCATCGTAATCGAACCAAGTAAAGGCGCCGTTCGTCGATAATCCCGTCTTTTTCCGCATGTCTCCCACATCGGCGTAGGTCTCGATCCATGATTTATTTCCGTTCTCCACCTTGTAAGTTTCGCCTTCTTTACCCCAGGAAAGCAGCGTACGGCCTTCATCCGTATAGAAGTAATCCATCACCTTCATAATGTCCGGAATCTTCTTCGAAGTCGACGCCACCATCATTCCCGATATCTTGAAGTGAAGGTAAGGATTGATTTGCGGCACTCCTTCGATGCCAGATGGCGGAGCCATGAACGCCATGTTGAACGCCGGGTTTTCCTTGCGAAGCGGCACGTTGAAGTTATCGATTCTGCCAATATAATCGACAGTGACGAAAGCGCGGTTCGTGGATACGAGATCCTGCCACTGCTTCACATCGACGGTCAACCAGTCGGGCGGCATCAAGCCTTCGTTGTAAAATTTGTTCAGGTACGTCACAAGCGTCTTGTAGTTGTCTTCGGTCGGGCCGTAGCGCCATTCCTTCTTGTCGAAATCGTAATAATAATCTTCGTTCGTGCCGAAATTGGCGCTCAAATTCCGCAGAATCCGCAGCTCGCTGCCGGTACGGAAGGCGAAAGGATAACTATCCGGATAGAGCCGTTTCAATTCTTTCAGCACGGCGTACAGCTCGTCGTACGTTTTGGGAACTTGCAGATTATGCTCTTTGAACACGTCCTCGCGGTATAACCAGATATTCCGGTTCGTTTCGCTGATGCCTTCGTTCGGAAAGATGTACATCTTGCCGTCCGCAGCGATCGAGCCTTGCGTTTCTTGCGGGTATTTCTCCATCCATGCCTTGAAGTTCGGCATTTGGTCGACATATTCAAGAATATTGGCTAATGCGCCCTGCATGCCGTATTTGTCAGCCAAGCCTTTATTCAGCGTATACATGATGTCCGGCATTTCGCCCGAGGCGACCGTCAGGCTGAGCGTGTCTTCAATTTTGCCCGAAGGAATTTGGACGTTAAAGGCGGCTCCCGTTTTTTCTTCGATGTATTTCCAGACGGGCCAATCCTTGTTGTATGGCCAACTCGCGTGCGATTCCAAGAGCATGCCGTACGTTTGCTTCTTCAAGCCGCTTGAAGAAGCATCGGCACTGCTCGAAGAGGCGGACGGTTCCGGACGACTTGCGCAACCGGCAACGATACCGGCCGCCAATGACACAATTGAGACAACAGACAACCACTTTTTCATGTACCCAACTCCCTTTTGTTGAAATATATGGCGTTGCTGTATGTGAAGATCCGCTTCCATGAGGAGAATGCTATCCCTTCACAGAGCCGATCATTACACCTTTGACGAAATATTTCTGCAGAAACGGATAGAGCAGCAAGATCGGCAAGGTTGACACGATGATGGTCGCAAACTTCAGGGATTCCCCGACAACGAGGTTATCGACGCTGGCAACCTCGCCCGAATTCACCTGGCCCATCAGCACGATATTGCGAAGCACCACTTGCAGCGGAAACAGGGCAGGATCTCGCAAATACAGCAGCGCATTCGTAAAGTTGTTCCAAATGGCAACCGCATAGAACAGTCCGATCGTGGCCATCGACGCTTTCGACAAGGGCAGTATGATGCGGATGAAGATGCCGATATCGTTCAGTCCGTCCATTCTTCCCGCTTCCTCCAGCTCTTTCGGAATGCCCATGAAGAATGTCCGCATAAGGATCAGGTTCCAGGTACTGATGACGGTGGGCAGCACCATGCCCCCTATCGTATCGATCATCCCTAACTCTTTGACGACAAGGAAAGTAGGGATCATTCCGCCGTTGAAGAACATCGTGAACACGATGAGCAGCGTAAACTGCTTGTGATAAAGCATATCTTTGCGGGACAGAGCGTAGCCTCCCGTCGAGGTGAACAGCAAGGACAATACAGTTCCTGCCGAGACGTAGATAATCGTATTGATGTATGCCGTGCCGATTCTGGGATCCTTCAAGACGATCTCGTACATATCTATATTGAAGCCCTTCGGCCAAATCGTAACGTCGCCCTTCATGACATAGATATCACCGCTGAGCGATACGGCGATCATGTACAGGAACGGATAAGCAGTGACAACGACGACTCCAAGCAGGATCAATGCTATCAGTACCGAGCCGAATGTAAGCTTTCTCATTTGCGAGCACCTCTTTCTTCCCTCGTTGCAGGTTACCATAGGCTCGTTTCACTGAGTTTGCGGCTGAAGACGTTCGCGCTGTAAACGAAGATCAGGCTGATGATCCCGCTGAACAGATCGATTGCCGTTGCATAACTGTAGTTGCCTTGGCTAAGCCCGGTCCGGTAGACGTAAGTTGAAATAATATCGGCCGTTTCATAGATCGCCGGGTTATACAGCAGGAACACCTTCTCGAAGCCGATCTCCAGCACTTTGCCGACATTCAAGATGAACAAGATGACGATCGCCGGGGCGATGCCGGGCAGCGTGACGTTCCACGTCTGCTTCCAACGGGAGGCGCCGTCGATTTCCGCGGATTCGTATATCCCGGGGTCGATGGCGGTCAATGCCGCCAGATAGATGATCGTCTCCCACCCGATATGCTGCCAGATATCCGATAATACATAGATCCAGCGGAACAAATCCGGTTTGATCATGAAGTTGATCGATTCGAAGCCCAGCCATTCGATCAAGCGGTTGACGATGCCGTTGGACGGCGAGAGAAACAGGATGACCATGCTGGCGACAACGACATTGGAAATGAAGTGCGGCAAGTAACTGACTGTCTGCACAAAACGTTTAAAGAACGCGCGCTTCACCTCATTAAGCAGAAGCGCAAGGACGATCGGTGCCGGGAATCCCAGTACCAGCTTATAGATGCCGAGAAGAAACGTATTTTTCAATACGACGAAGGCGTCGGGGTTGGAAAAAAACATCTTATAGTACTTGAAGCCGACCCACGGGCTTTCCCAAACGCCTTTGAACAAGTTGTAATTTTTGAAAGAGATGATGATTCCGAACATGGGAACGTATTTGAAAAGCACATAATAAATCAAGCAGGGCAGGAACAGCAGAAACAAATACTTGCTTCGGTTCAGCCTCCTTAACCATCCTGCAGAAGACAACCGATTGTCCGTCGCCGTACCGATGCGGGATATATTTACAGGGGGTTCTCGATTCCATTCCATGGGGTCCATCTCCCGTTCGCCTCCTGACTGGTTCTGAAAAATCGCTTGGGCAAGTCGTCACAGGAACCCGACGTCTGTTGATGCCATACTAATTCAATTGAAAGGCAAAAAAAATCCTCGCCTTTTCCAACATTTCATTGTTTTCATGATCATTCATAATACAGTGAGGTTTCCGAAGAACCGACAAGTCCGTACTTCACCCGTTTATGCTAAGATGATATCGAACAATCCAGGATGGACTCGCACCTATCTTTATTGCAGCTCTCGTTCAGAGGGGAAGACCCGCATGCTCAAAAAAATTCGTATCGGCTATTTCGCCAACTCACTGTTTCGAAAGTTGATTGCCAGTTTCACATTGATCATTTTTTTACTCGTTTCATTCAATTTTTTCTCTTTTACTTTTTTCCGGGATCATATTCGCGAGGAGATTATCCGTTACAATACGCAGAACCTGAAGAATACGACGGTCAGCTACGAGAACCATTTGAATTTGGTATATAAGCTGCTGCTCGGCTACTATAACAATGAGCGCGTACTGCTGTTGAACAAGCCCGACTTCTCTTACGTGATCGCCTCTCAATTAAGGACGGACATTCAGATCACCGTTTCCAACGAGCTGCTTTACCTGGAAGACATCGCTATTTACTTCGAGTCGACCGGATTTCTCCTGGATAAAGACTCCAGCACGAATTCAAATACGTTCTTTACCAAATTTTATTTCAGTCCTCATTATCCGATGGAATTCTGGAAGCAGCAGTTCGCCGACAGCTTCCGGTATCGTGTATATCCGGCTGTTCCATTCGTCGAGACGACACTTAGCCATTCGACAGTCGATAAAGGCGTGCTGTTCCCGATCGCTCTTGGCAATCGTTTATACCCGGATATCCATATCATTGCCTATCTCAAAGCGCAGCGCCTGTTTGAAACCATGCATCGCTCAGTCAACGAGAAATTTATCATTCTGGATCCGGACGATCGCGTCATCTATTCCAATCAAGCCGAAGTCATTGAAAACGCTCAGGCCAGGATGACAAAACAACAGGGCTATTTCCAAGTGGATGATCATTACTGGTTCTACCACAAAGGCGAGTTGACCGGCTTCACTTTCATCAGCGTCGTCTCGAATAAGCTTGTTAGCGCTGCGATTTCCCGTCTCAATGTAACGCTTATAACCTTGCTGATCCTGGCGCTTGCCATCAGTTTCGGCACATCCCTGTTGTTCAGCATTCGGTTCAACACGCCGGTACAGAAAATAGTCGAGTCCATTCGCCGAAATCAGAACGATTCGGAAGCGCCGCTTCGCACGGATGAATTTCAAATTATCGGCGAAGCGATTCACCTGATGCAAACATTACAGCATACGACCCAAAAAGATTTGGCGGAGAAAACTTCGCTGCTGAAATCGTACGCCTTCTTCACCAAGCTGAAAAAGATCCATCACAGCACGGAGGCCATGAAGGATCTTCTGGTAGGAGACCGCACATTCGTGCTGGTGTTGTTCCGGTTATCGTTCTTGTCGGGGTTCTACAAGCGCGAAGACATTAGCGAAGAGCGGGCAACGTATTTCTTCAGGGAATACATCCGTCACGCCATGCATGAGGCATACCCGGACTCGCACACCTTACAGATCGAGAACGATCAGATCCTGACACTGGTGTTTGACCGGGAAGATGTCGACGAAATATCCAACAGGCTGCTGGCCATGAAGGAAGTATTCGACCGAGACCGGGAGGATTATTACTTTACGATCGCTCTTAGCACACCCTATCAGGAATCGACTGATTTCGCCGCCGCCTACGATCAGGTGGTCACGCTGCTCGTACAACGGGCATTCAACGACCGAACGGAAGTGCTTGTCCCCGGATCGAAGCGCGCGGAAGGCAATTTTACATTCACCCCCGCGCAGGCGCAGGAATTCGAATCCGGCCTTTCGGCCGGGAATGGCAAAGCGGTAACGGCCCTCGTCAGCCGTATGTTGGCGACAATGGAGAAGAAGGAAGCGACTTCTGGCCAGTTCTCCGACTTCGCGCGGGATATTATAGAACGCGCCGACCGGATTTCGTCGTCAATGCGCTTGGGCTCGGAGCGCGCGACCAATACGGCGGAAGTTATGGCGAGGCTTAGATATATTCATAATGCGAAGCAGATGGGCGACTACCTGTCCGCTCTTCTGCATGAGGCTGCCGATCAGATTCTGCGCAAGCGAGAAGAACGCGACCCGTTGACCGGTTTCGTCATGGACTATTTAAAGGTGCATTACATGGAGGAAATCACACTCGACAAGATGGCTGAGAAGCTGAATATTACCGGGGGATATTTGTCGACCTACTTCAAAGAAAAAACAGGGATGAACTTCCTCGAATACGTGAATGACGTACGCATCCGCAATGCCCGCGAGCTTCTGGAAACCAGCGATATGAAAATCCAGGAGATCGCCGAGAAGGTCGGGTACCAGAATCTCAATTCGTTTAATCGGATGTTTAAAAAGTTCACCGGTGTGACGCCCAGCGAGTTCCGCAAGAACAGAGTTGTTTGAGCACGCGATTGCGCTGCCAAGCTGGAGCGAAGGACTGAACGAGGGCATGGCCCCTCCCGCGACCGGACTTTCACCGGCTAAAAAATGCGCGCCTCTGCGCACGCCGCACGCAAAAACAGACGCTCGCGCGTCTGTTTCTAGTCTAATGAACTGGTGAGCCATGAAGGACTCGAACCTTCGACACCCTGATTAAAAGTCAGGTGCTCTACCGACTGAGCTAATGGCTCGTGCTGCTGAAATGTTATAACTGGTGGAGGCTGATGGATTTGAACCACCGAACCCAGAGGGAGCAGATTTACAGTCTGCCGCGTTTGGCCGCTTCGCTAAGCCTCCACGTTGTTCCCCGATGGGGCAATCCATGGTGGCTCGGGACGGAATCGAACCGCCGACACGAGGATTTTCAGTCCTCTGCTCTACCAACTGAGCTACCGAGCCGTGATTTCGAATGGTTAGGTCTTCGGATCCCCGTCAAGCAAAGCGAAACAGATCTCAATGAAAAACGCTTCTTTTTTGGGGGAAATAGGTGGCGGAGCCGACGGGATTCGAACCCGCGATCTCCTGCGTGACAGGCAGGCATGTTAGGCCTCTACACCACGGCTCCGCGCTATTAAGGGGTATTTCATGGTGGAGGCTGAGGGGATCGAACCCCCGACCCTCTGCTTGTAAGGCAGATGCTCTCCCAGCTGAGCTAAGCCTCCATGATTGGATGCATACCCGAGCAATCGACGAAAGTCGACGACCAGGGAATATTGCCTGTTTGGTAGCGGCGGAGGGGATCGAACCCCCGACCTTTCGGGTATGAACCGAACGCTCTAGCCAGCTGAGCTACGCCGCCAAAAATGTCATCAAGGCATTACACCCTGAAAACCGGATAGCGACCGTGACCGGCTGCATGCCCGAGCAGTCGACATCCAGGTCAGAATGACCTGGGATCGACGACCAGGGGACGAAGTCGTCACGACCCGTTATCCACCATGCGGTGGATGACGAATACGAAAGTGTGATGTGCTGAAGATGCTTGCGCCTGTGTGTTAACTTGTAGGATAAGCCCTCGACCGATTAGTACCCGTCAGCTGCACGCATTGCTGCGCTTCCACCCCGGGCCTATCAACCTGGTGTTCTGCCAGGGGTCTTACGAATTGGGAAATCTCATCTTGAGGCGGGCTTCGCGCTTAGATGCTTTCAGCGCTTATCCCTCCCGCACTTGGCTACCCAGCTATGCTCCTGGCGGAACAACTGGTACACCAGCGGTGCGTCCATCCCGGTCCTCTCGTACTAAGGACAGCCCCTCTCAAATTTCCTACGCCCGCGACAGATAGGGACCGAACTGTCTCACGACGTTCTGAACCCAGCTCGCGTACCGCTTTAATGGGCGAACAGCCCAACCCTTGGGACCTACTTCAGCCCCAGGATGCGATGAGCCGACATCG
>JAEWAQ010000058.1 GCA_023391635.1 Bacillota bacterium
CTGTTCTACAACCGCAAACGAATTCATGGCAGCCTGGGATATATGTCGCCCAATCAATTTGAATCCTTGTATTACAAACGTGTAAGTTAAGCAATTTCGGGTGTCCACTTTCTTGACAGAAGTCCAAAGGTGCAGTAGATGTTCTGGAAAAGGGGGCAATCCGATCAAAGAGATGCACAAAGTGCAGTTTAAGGGGTCTGCATCTCAATCATTTCCATTACGTGATCGGTATCGACTGTACGTTATGCAGTTCATCGAATAAATGCTGCGAATCCAATAAAAAAGTGATGTACTTTGTGTATTTAAAGTCGTCGCAAAGCAGAATAATAAATGTTCTTCGATCCAACAACCGATCATTATGCATCCATTCCAGTTCCCATAATTTCAAAAGAAGCCTGGTCCAGAATGCGCACATCAGAGGCCTGATGCAGCTCTTCCATCAGCCGGAACAGCGCGCCGTCTTTCATCTTGGCTTCCAGCATGACGTCAAGCTGAGGTGTCGTGGGCGCAATGACGCGGGCGAAATGCATGAACTTGTCCATGTCGATATAATCCGCGTGGCTGCGGACGTTCTTCTCGTCTTTGGGGCTGGAGGCGTGGATCTTGGGCGGGAGGTCGGGGATGCCGGCATACTCGGACCAGGTTCGCTGAATGCGCGGCCACAAGTCCGGCGCGGACTCGCCCGCGTGGTTGACTTCATGGTGGTGGATGTCAAGCACCATGGGCACGCCGACTTGCTCGCTGATCGCCAGCGTTTGCGCGGCATTGAAAGTTTTGTCGTCGTTCTCGAGCGTGATGCGGCGGCGGATGCGCTCGGGCAGAGTCAGGAATTGACGGACGAAACGCGCTCCGGCCGCTTCGATGTCCCCATAAGCGCCCCCCGCGTGAATGTTGCACTTGGCCGATTCATCCAGCCCCATCGCCTTCAACATCTGCACATGGCGGTGCAAGTCCGCGATCGAAGATTGCAGGACATCCTCTCTCGGCGTGCTCATCACCGTGAAGTGATCCGGATGGAAGCTGACCCGCATGCCATGCTCTCGCACGTATGCGCCGATCTCGGCGAAGCTCGGCTGCAACTCCGCGACGGGATCCCAGTCCTGCAGCAGCTCATGGCCGAAGAGCGGAATGAGCTTGGACGAGAAGCGGAATACCCGGACGTCATGCGCGCGATTATGCCGCAGCAACCGCAGTGTGTTATGCAAATTCTCCGCGGCGAGCCGCTCGAGCTTGCGAACGGCCGCTTCCCGGTCCGCGATCTTCTTGAAATTGGCCACGGTCATCGTCCGGGACGGCGACGCGTTCTCGATGACGGTGGACATGGCGACATAGCCGAGGCGTACGATCACAAGGAATGGACCTCCGCTTCTTCCAATTCTGACCTTCGATCATACAGTGCCCACCGCCGGTAAAATCATGCAAGCCTGCCGCCACAGGATGGCATTGCCGTCGCAACCTCACCCCTGACCGCTTATTGCCCTCCGTGCGAATGTCGGTAATCCACCGGTTTCACTCCGACGTTTTTCTCGAAGATTTTGCTGAAATATTTGGCGTCCTTGTAACCGACCCGGCTGCTGATCTCGTACACCTTCAGGTCCGTCTCGCGGAGCAGCTCCACGGCTTTCCGGATCCGCACGTCCGTCAAGTGCTGGAGGAAGGTCGCGTTTGTTTTCTTCATGAACAACTGGCTTAGATAGCTGGGGTTCAGATAGAAGGCGTCGGCCAAGGAGACGAGCGTCAGGTTGTCGGCGTAATGTTCGTCGATATAAGCTTGTATTTTCCGGAGGATGCCGGATGGATGTTGCGCTTGCATGTCCGGCGCGGATTCCTGCGGCTGCGTGCTCGCGAGCGGATCGCCGGCGTGACGCTCCTCTTCGATATCGCTTATCGCTTTGCGAATGCTGCTCTCAAGCTCACGCTCATCGACAGGCTTCAGCACGTAATTGTCGACGCCGAGCTGGATGCCGCGCTGCGCGTACTTGAAGTCCGAGTAGCCGCTTAAAATGATGTATTTCATCGCGCGATGACGGGGCTTGAGCAGGGCGATCATTTCGAGTCCGTCCATATAGGGCATATGGATATCGGTAATCAGGATGTCCGGCTTCAACTCCTCCGCCAACTGCAGACCCGCTTCGCCATTATAGGCCGTGCCGGCTACGACGCAGTTCAATTTCTCCCAGGGGATGATTTGCCGCAATCCGCGCGTAATTCTGTTCTCGTCGTCCACCAGCAGCACTTTATACATCCGGCAGGACTCCTTTCTCGCTCAGGTCAGGCTGATTAAGGACGGGGAAGGCGAAGGAGATGGCCGTCCCTTGCCCCGGAGAGGAGCTCATATCCATGTGCAAGTCGTTGCCATATTGCAGCTGCAGACGCTCCATGATGTTTCGCAGCCCCAGCGATTCAGAGCCATCCGGTTCGCTGCCTCGGAACAGCCAATCTTTTCGGATTTGCTCCAGCCGTTCCTCTGCCATGCCTTCGCCATCATCCCGGATGGTTATCGTGCATCGATCCCCTTCCTCGCCGCGTTCGTAACAGCCTTCGATGACGATCCGGTAGTCGCGGTCATGCCTCAGAAAGCCGTGTACGATGCTGTTCTCGACGAGCGGCTGAAAGATCATCTTGGGAAAATGGACATCCGGCATCGGCTCATCCAGCTTGACATGGAGATGGAAGCGATTGTCGAAGCGGATGTTCTGCAGATCGACGTAAGTCCGGACATATTCGATCTCGTCGCGGATCCGATTCGTGCGGTTCGACTTGTTCAACGCCATCCGGAACAGCCTGCCGAGCGATTGGATCATCCTGGCGACTTCCGGCGCTTGGCTCAGCTGCGCCTCCATGCGGATCGATTCCAGCGTATTGTTCAGCCAGTGCGGATTAATCTGGTTCTGCAAGGCGAGGAATCGGGCTTCATTGTGCTTGATCCGGGCGGTCAGCACGTCTTCGATCAGATGCTTGATCTTCACGATCATCTGATTATAGTGCATGGTCAAGGTTCCCAGTTCGTCGGATCGTGAAGCCTCCAGGATCGGGCGGTAATAGCCTTGTTCCACATGCTTCATGTTGAAGATTAACCGTTGGATCGGCTTCGTGATCTGATAGCTGATCCAGATGGACGCGGGGATGATGACGGCCAGCACCAGCAAGGTAATTAAGATCGACAAGTTTCGGTAAACGTCCAGCTTCTTGTACAGATTTCGGGTCGGAACATGCACCGTAACGCTGATTCCGGTAGCCGGGGAACGGTTGACGATGCTTAAGACGGAGCCGTTCGGCTCGGGGGCCGGGGCGATGGGACGGACTTCCCCCGCGAGAGCAGGAGCAGGGTATTCGTAATCCGGATTCATCTCGAACAGCAGCTCTTCCTCTTTGTTGCGGACGAGGATCCGGGCATCGTACTGATCGCGAAGCGCGAACAGCCGGTTGTCGATCGTAATCAGGCTGGCGGAAGACAGTTCGAACAAGATGACGCCTGCCATCTCGCCTTGCTGGTCTTTAATGAGCCTGCCTGCGGTAAAGACGTCGAACTGCTTTTCTTTGATCGTGGTCTTGCCGTAGTAGGGGGTGATGACCAGTTGTCCGCCCGCTTGCACGATATCCTGAAACCATCTTTGCTCCAGCAGCGCTTGGTAATCGTCGCGTTCCGTAACATTGCCGGTCGAATACAGCTTTCCGGATTTGCTAATGATCTGAACGCCTTCCACATAAGGCAATTGATCGGCAAACCGATTGAGCTGCCTGGAGACGAGCAGGTTATTCTTGATTCGCTCCCCGGTCGGATAGGCTGTATCCCCTTGCAGATAGGCGATCAACTCGTAATCGCTGAAGATGCTGCGCGACGTATAGTCAATCTGAAGCAAATAGTTGTTCAGCGTCGTATTCAACTGCGATACGTACAGCTGGATGAAATCCGTGGTCGCGGCCTGGATCGTCGTTCTTCCTTGCGAATATAAGAAATGGATGGTGAGCAACAGCGGCAGGATGCACAAAACCAGGAAGCACAGGAATAGCTTTTTGAAGAAACTGGCTGACTGGAAGCGCTCCCATAGTTTAAGCGGCATCGGTTTTCTCTCCGTTCCTCGAAACGTAGCCCTAGTATAAGAGAGATGCCGGGGAATGACAAGGCGGCGGGCGGCCGAAGCGGGCGACTGCTAATGGATGTCCTACCAAACGATAAAGATTGTCGTATTTCAATCGGGTCGCTCGGGGTCTAGACTTTTAGTGAGGCGGTTCGCTAAGGTGCCGTTGAACAATCAGGGTTGGAGGTGAAACAGCTTACATGCAAATGGCAAACAAGTCATCACGAATCGGCACAACGGCCGTATCCCCCCGGATCAAAAAAGAAGGCTGGATTCAAAATTTCCGCAAATATAAAGCGCTTTACTTGATGGCTTTACCCGGAATCATCTTTTTCATTATGTTTCGGTACATTCCTTTGGGCGGTATTATTATAGCCTTTCAGGACTACATGATATTTAAAGGCATACGGGAGAGCCCGTTTGTAGGTTTCCAACATTTCGAATCCTTGTTTGCTTACTCGCAATTTTGGCGCGTTTTGAAAAACACGGCGATTATCGGATTGTATAACATTGTTTTTGTCTTCCCCGTTCCGATCGTGCTCGCGCTGTTATTCAACGAGATTAGGCAGATGGCCTACAAGAGAACGGTGCAGACGATTTATTACATTCCTCATTTCTTCTCGTGGGTCATTATATCGGCCCTGGCTTTTGATTTTCTTTCGATCTCGGGTGTCGTAAATTCGTTTCGCGGATGGTTTGGCTACGAACCGCTATTGTATATGCAGAGCGAATCTTTTTTCCGCACGATTGTTGTGCTGACAAGCATTTGGAAGGAAGCGGGTTGGGGGACGATTGTTTTGCTTGCGGCCATCAGCGGGATCAATCCGGAAATATATGAAGCTGCAGCAGCGGATGGAGCGAACCGGTTGCGGCAAATGTTCAACATCACCCTCCCCTTGCTCATGCCTACGATCATGATCTTGATGTTGATCAACATGGGGAATTTCCTGGATCTCAGCTTCGATCAAATCTATAATCTGTTGACGCCGATGACTTACTCGGTCGGTGACGTAATCGATACGTATGTGTACCGCGTCGGCATCGTTCAAGGGCAATACAGTTCGACGACCGCAATCGGACTATTCCAGTCGGGCATCGGGTTTATCATTGTCCTGTTCTTTAATCATTTGGCCAGAAAGTATCAAGAGGACGGAGGGCTGTGGTAATGCTGCGTGTCCGTGATTCGCTTGGCGATGTCGTATTTCGTTATACGAACGCCATTGTTCTGGGCCTTGTCTCCATTCTGATGCTCATGCCCTTCGTGAAAGTATTGGCCACGAGTTTTAGCGGGCCTTCGCCGGTGGATGCGGGGATGGTTTACTTTTGGCCGGTGCAATTCAACTGGGATTCCTGGCACTACATTTTGAAGCAGGAAGCACTGTGGAGATCGTTCTTCGTTACCGTGTTCGCCACCGTAATCGGCACCTGTTTCTGCTTGTTGATGACTGCGTTATTCGCCTATCCGTTATCGAAGGACGAATTCAAGTTGGGGAAAATATTGATGATCATGGTTGTCGTTACGATGATATTCCGTTATCCGATCATTCCCTATTTCTTGGCGCTTCGGACATATGGCTTGTACAACTCGGTATGGGTGCTCGTTGTTCCATTCGCCATTTCAGCCTTCAACTTAATTATTATGAGAACGTTCTTCAAAGGCTTGCCGAGAGCGTTGGAAGAAGCGGCGCAAATGGAAGGTTGCGGATACTTCCGATTGCTGTTCAACATCGTGCTGCCCAGCTCCAAAGCCGTGTTGGCAACGTTGGGGATTTTCTATGCGGTCGGCATTTGGAATCAGTTCATGACGCCTCTGATGTTCATCGAGGATCAATCCTTGTACCCGCTTCAATTGAAGCTGAGGGAATACATTGTTAACGTGGATATGGCTACCGATCGCTTAATCGAGGCGCTTCCTTACAACAATACCACACTGGAATCCGCCACCATTATTTTTGCCATCGTCCCTATTTTAATTGTCTATCCCTTTCTTCAGAAGCACTTTGTCAAAGGAGCCATGTTGGGTTCCGTAAAGTAAATCGGGAAGTATTCAGTTGGTTCCAACTGTTTACGATACAAATGATAAGAGAGGGGAAAGGCAAAATGAAAGTGCGTTCGAGAAATGCGTTGAAAATGTTCGTATTACTGTCTTTATCCGTTGTTTTGCTATTGGCGGGGTGCACGAATGGAAACAAGGATAGCGCGGCGCCGCCAGATCAACCGGGGACGCAAGCTGCATCGTCGCAACCAGCGGAAACAAAGGAAACGAAAGAAATTCCGTATGTCGAGATTTGGGGCAACAGCGGCAATTACAAAAAAGCGCTGACGAAAGACTCGCCCTATTCCCAATGGATGGTGGACAATGTGGGGGTTGGCTATTACTCGCCATTAGTTCCCTGGGAAGGCGGAACTTCCTACCTTCAACGATTGAATACGAGAATCGCCAGCAACGATCTTCCGGATGCCTTCGTTCCCTGGCAAGGTATTGAAGGAACGCTGATCAAGCAAGGAGCGCTGGCGGACCTGACAGACTACCTGCCTAAATATGCGCCGCATATATGGGAGCGGATTCCCAAGGAAATATGGGATGTCGTACGGACTGCCGATCCTTCCGGCGAGGGGAGAATTTATTATCTTCCGAGAGTGGAGCTCTACCAGGGATACGGCTCATTTATTCGGAAGGATTGGCTGGATCGCGTGGGTATGGATGTTCCGACGACGAAAGAACAGTTTGACAGCGTCTTGCAAGCGTTTCTGGATAACGATGCGAACGGAAATGGAGATCCGAAAGACGAGATTCCGATCGCAGGAAGAGAATTCGGACGCTGGATGGATGTGCTGTTCGGTATGTATGGCGTTGCGATGTGGGAAGGATTTCCCATGTGGGACATTTACGAAGGTGAAATCACGTATTCGGGCGTGACTTCCAATATGAGGGCTGCCATAGCTAACCTGCGGGATATGTATAACAAGAAGCTACTCGATAATGAGACGTTCCTGAATAAAGCCGCCGATTGGACCGCGAAGATCAACTCTGACCGGGTAGGCGCTTGGTTCCACATCAATAAAAATACGACGGGGTCGATCGATCAGATCAGGAAGATCAACCCGGAGGTTCATTTGGTCGCCATGCCTGTCCCCAAGGTGGAAGGGTACGAGGGCTTTACAACGCATACACGCATTAACCGGCCTGAATTCGTGATCGCCAATAAAGACGAACAAACGATTATCAATGTTCTGAAAATACTGGACTGGATTCATGATCCGGCGAACAGCGAAGCGTTCATCTATGGCGTGGAAGGCGTGGACCATGAGGTGGTGGATGGCAAGAAGGTATTCCTGCCGCTGGATTACGACAATAACCCGGCCAAAATCGTGGGCAACTTCATCTTCGATCTGGATGGCTTGATGCTGCAGCTTCAGATGGAAAGCGTCGGTGTTGACGAAGCGACACAGAATATGCTGAATCAGCGGAATCAAATTCTGCTCGACAACCAGAGCCTCTCGAAAACGATTGCCGGGGACGGTATGCCGGCGAATGTATATGACGGTTATGCCGACATTAAGAATCACACGCTGTTCCAGGAAGTGATGACGAAGATCGTAATCGGCGAATATCCGATCGAAAAGTTCGATGATTTCGTCAAGGAATGGTATAAGTCGGGCGGAGAAGAAGTGACGAAACGCGTGCGTGAATGGTATGCCAAGGTTCATCGGTAACCCAAAATCTCGGATCTGGAGGATGGGATATGTTGAAGACCAGCATATGGAAGGGCGTAGCACGGACAGGAGCCCAATGGCTGACAGCGGCTATCCTGATAGCAGCCTTGTCAATCGGGTCAGGCGGCTCGGACGCGAGTGCGGCAGGCATTGGCGACGATGTGATGCTTAACGGCGGTTTCGAGCAGAATTCGCAGTCTATCCCGGATCACTGGAATTCGGTCGGCGGTTGGGGGAACCCGGAGGTTTCCCTGACGACTGAGGCCGCGCGCACGGGAACGTATGGCATGAAGATCGAGACATCGCAAAATACGAATCCCTGGATCTCGCAGATTGTACCTTTTGAGGAAGGGGCGACCTATGAAATTTCCGCATGGTTGAAAGCCGCCAACGTGCAAGGCCAAGGAGCGGGCTTCAAGCTGGAATATTACAGGGGTCAGGAAGCCATTTCGGAAAATCATATCCTGGATTACGATCGAACTTTCATCTTGCCAAGCGCTTCGTTGACGGGAGAATGGCAGACGTTCGCGGTGGACAATACCGCTCCGCCGGAAGCAGGGCTGGTTAAGGTTTATGTGCGGCTGTATGGGACCGGAAAGGTATATTTTGACGATGCGTCCTTCGTCGTTAAGCAGCATAAACCGATGATCGAGATGAAGACGGATCAAATATTTTATTACTCCGATCAGGACCAGGGGCAGGTTCGCGCTGTATTTGACCCGTTGGACGGACAGTTGAACGATAAACGGGCCTACGCTCGGATCGTTCATGATGCTACTAACGCGCTGCTCGCTGAATCCGCCATCGCCATGGTCGACGTCGAAGATCCGTTCGTATTCGCATTCGATCCTTCCGGGATGGCTTTGACAGAGCCTTATCGCGTAGAAGTGCAATTGCTCGACTCGTCGAACGCGGTTATCGATACGGCCGAAGAATTGATTTACAGATACGATCGTCCAACTAATCTTACAGAAGACGGTACGCTTTTGGAGGATGGAGAGCCTTTCTTCGCGGTAGGCGCTTATCATGCCGGGTTGGTCGACTATCCTTATCTAAGCGCGGCTGGCATTAACGTTGTCCAAGGCACCGGGACGAACAATGCCGACACTTTGCAGAACGAGCTTGATGCTGCGGCGCAGAATGGACTTCGCGTCATGGTGCCGCTGTACCATGGCATGAAGGTGCAGGAGAACGCAGCGATGACGACGGAGTTCGTAACGAGGTTCCATGATCATCCTGCCGTGTTGGCCTGGATGATCATGGATGAGCCGCTGCACAACGGCAAGACGAAGGAAGAGTTGATCGATGCGTACAGATTGATCCGATCGCTGGATGATGCGCACCCGGTTTATATGGTTGAGGCACCGCTGGAATGGGCGTATGACACAACGGCGAAATTGGCGGATATATTTGCGACAGACATGTATCCGCTTCCGGATAAGCCCATCTCGTTGATCGGCAAGCATACGACATTGGGCAAGCAGGCAGCAGGCGTTGGAAAGCCGGTATGGACCGTGCTTCAGGCGATGTACAATTCGAATCATCCTTACTTGCCGACCATCGGCGAGGTACGAAACATGGCCTATCAATCCATTATTAACGGCGCGCAAGGGCTGGCCTATTATTCTCTGAATGAAACAGGCGGCTTCCAGCTGCGCAGTTCTGCACTGTGGCCGGGGCTGGTCGGGATGAAGAACGAGCTTGCCGTGATCGGCCGACTTATGACAGAAGCGGAGCGCGTAGATGACGGAGAAATCGGTGTCGACGAAGGGCGTTGGGCGCTTTGGAGCGATGAAGGCGCGTTATACGCGATGGCGGTCAACACGAGCGAAGAGACGAAGCAGGTGACGATACCGCTGGGCGTGACGGGCTATCATGCCGAGCTCTTGTATGGAGATTCCCGCATATCCATCGATTCGCAATCGAATGTACTGAACGTACAGCTGAACCCGGAGCAAGCGCTTATGTATCGAATCATTCCCTATTCATCCTTGACCTCGCGGGCGATGGATGCAGCCGATTCGGCGAGCTTGCTTTCAGCGGATTCGCCATGGGCTTCCAAGCTGCTGAAGCTGGAGGAAGCGCTCGGTTCCATTCAGGACGAGTTGGAAGCTGCCGTACCTGATATGAAGGCTGTCACGAAGGATACGCTGCAAGCGCTGAGGATCGTTCGCCAACTCGCCGATTACGCCAATCATGTGACGAACGAGGAAACCCAAACCAACATGCTTGCCGCGCTTTCTCAGATCAAGCTAATTGTCGGTCCGATCCTCGGTTCGCAATTAGGCGCCGAACTGGAGCTTCCCGGCGGGCAGATCGCGGGGCAACAGCAAATCAATACGCTGTCTATCGACATTCAGCATCTAGCCAACAGCCATATCAGCGATATCCGCGTTGAATTAACGTTTCCTGAATCGTTCTTGCTTGAGCCGATGTACCAGACCGTAACGAAATTGGAAGAGAATGAGTCGGCGGAGCTTGCGTTCCCGTTCCAAGTCGTCGCGCCTGTCCCGGAAGGCCGATATCGTCTGGCGGCGAAGATCGATTACGAGTACAAGGGAGTACCGGTCTCCGTAGAAAAGTCAGTCTACTACAAGTATACGGACTTGCTTCATGCGCAAGCGGAGCCGGGCGTCATCCGAGCCAATAAGCCCGGAAATTATCCGCTCGAGGTCAAGCTGATCAATTATGTCGACCGCCCTTTGCCAATCAGTTTGGAATCGGATCCGCTTCCGTCAGGCATCGTGCTCCAATTGCCGGAATCGGTCACTTTGGCCGCCAATCAGCAAACGACCGTGACAGGTTCCGTATATATCCCGCACGGCGCAACGGAGGGAGAGTATCAAGCAGGTCTGCGAATCCTACTGGATGGCAACGTCGTGCAATCACTGGTTGTCCCTGTCCAGCTCAACTATAATTTGCTGCACAATCCGGGCTTCGAGCTGCCTTCCCCGGATGGCTGGCTGATGCGTCAAGGGAGCTGGGGGACCGGCGAGGTTCATGGCGGACAATATGCCGTCTCCTTGATCCCTGACGGAGGGACGAATACGTATAACGTGATCAACTCGGCCGGATTTATCCCCGTCGAGTCCGGGAAGCGCTATGTGCTGCGGGGATGGGTCAAAAATGATTCATCAACCGGACTTGTGCAAATCGGGCTGCGGGAGATCAGGGAAAACAAAGTGACCTCTGTGAAATATACGTGGGAGAACGTGACGCCGGATTCGGAATGGACTTATTATGAGCTTGAAGTCATGCCCGAGCCTTTGTCGAAGTACTTGCAGGTTTATTTGAGTTCGAATACGCACACGAATGGCATCGCATGGTTCGATGATCTATTCGTCGGCGAGCTATTGAATCCGTAATTTACGTCATGGTTGTTCTGGAGGATTCACAATGAGTGCAATCAGGTTTGCGGTGGTCGGTACGGGATGGGTGGCCGGAGAGTATATCAAGGCCATCGACGCGCTTCAGGATGCGGAACTGCATGCGGTGGTAAGCGAGAATGCGGAGCGCGCTCATCGCAAGCTTGCCGAGCACCGAATGAATGCGAAAGTGTTCACGGACTATCAAGCCGCAGTGGAAGATTCGAATGTCGATGCGGTTGTTCTATGCTCTACGCCCAATGCGCGCTGCGAGCAGGTGGTTCTCGCTGCGCGCAATGGCAAGCATATGGTGATTGAAAAGCCGTTGTGCATGAATCCTGGGGAATTGCTGGCGATGCGGGAGGCAATCGAAAAGTGGCCCGTGCATACGATTGCCAGCTTCGTGCTTCGGTGGAATCCCTCTTTTCAAAATACGAGAGCGCTCATTCAAGACGATGCAATCGGCCGGCCATTCCTGGTGAATGTGGATTATTGGCACCACGTGGGCCCGCAATACGGCCAATATCGATGGAGCAAGACCAAGCAGAGCGGGGGCAGCAGCATCCTCTCCGCCGGCTGTCACGCGGTCGATGCTATCCGCTTCTTCGCGGGAGAGATAGAGGAGGTGACCGCTTACGGCTGCCGCACCTGGAAGAATTCCGATTATGAATTCGATCCGAATGCGGTTGCGATCTTCAAGCTGAAGAACGGCGGAATCGGCAAACTATCGTCATCGCTGGAGTGCAAGACGCCTTATAAATTCAATGTGCATATCCTTGGGGAGAAGGGCGCGATCATGAATAATCAACTATTTACCCATAAGCTCCCCGGCCAGACGGATTATGCCGAAATTCCGACGATATCGCCTGACAGCGGGGATGTGTCTCATCATCCCTTCACACAGGAAATCGAAGATTTCGTTAACGCGATACGCCGCAACACGGGAACTTTGTGCGATATGAAGGATGCGCTCCGGACGATGGAAGCATGCTTTGCCATCGACGAATCCATTGCAAGCGGTAAATCGGTGAAATTGTCTCTATAGGGAAAGCGGCTTATTGATACGCAGGGAAGGACGGTCAGAAAAGTTGAGTCCGATTAAAATTGGCATCATCGGCGCAGGCGGGATTGCTTCCCATCACGTGAAAGCCTTTGAGCACATGAGCGATGTACAGGTGGCAAGCGTATTCGACATCAGCACGGATCAGGCGGCGAAGATCGCGGAAAGAACAGGCGCTGCCATTGCTGCCAGCGCAGAAGAACTCCTTGATCCCCAAAACATCGATGCCGTCGTGATTTGTTCGCCGCAATTCGCAAGAGGGCAACTGGAGGAATTGGCGGCAAGCCGTCGCATTCATATGCTCGTCGAGAAACCGTTGGGGCTGCGGATGGAAGAAGTCATGCGCAAGGAGCAGGCGATTCGCGAGTCAGGCGTGATTCATTCGGCAGGTTATTGCTTGCGATATTTGGACACGGTGCAGATGGCTAGGCAATATTTGCAGGGCAAGCGGGTTCACCTCGTTCAAGTTCACCGGTACGGGACGGCGCATCCGGCCAAGTGGTGGAATCAACTGTCGATGTCGGGCGGATTTCTCGTGGATGCGGTGACGCATCAGGTCGATCTTGTTCGCTATTTGGTCGGCGAGTTTACTCAGGTGTACGCGAGTTTCGGTCGAAATTCGATTCGGGAGATCAATCCGGAGGCCACCATATATGATGGCGGAGCCTTAACCTTTACGATGGCGAACGGGGCTGTCGGAACATTGACGGAATCGTGTCTTTCGCCTCACCACAGCGGTTCGGAAATCAAAATATTCGGTCCTGACTATTACCTGGCCCTGAGCCGCAACGGGAGTCAAATTACGATTGTTGATGATAACCAGAATGTCACGAAGACGACGAAGATGGATGCGTACTTCGAGCAGGACAAACAGTTTGTGCAGGCAATCGCCGCAAATTCATCGGAGTCTGTATTAAGCAGTTACGGAGACGCTGCCAAAACGTTGGCATTCACGCTTGCCGCGAACCGCTCGTTCATTGAACAACAAAGCGTTCGCATCGACGAAACATGGTAGCATGTTCGGATGGGAGCAGGCCTATGTCCGCGAACAACGGTCCTTTGTCGTTCTGGTTTCTTAATCACGATCTGCAAGAGCATGAATTGAAATGGCAGTTGGATGAGTTGAAAAGGAAAGGGTTCCGAGGGGTGTTTATTCACCCCCGGGACGGCTTGCTTATTCCGTACATGTCCGAACGATGGTTGGAGTATGTGCAGGTCATTATAGAACATTGCGAAAAAATCGGCTTGCAGGCATGGCTTTACGACGAAGATCCTTATCCGAGTGGCACGGCTGGGGGGAAAGTGCTGTTCGACCACCCGGAGTACGTCTCCCGTTCGCTGACGATTCATTCAGAGAAAGTGTCAGGGGGAAGAGTCCGGTTCGATTTCCCGGTCGGGCGCCTCATATGCGTAGAGGGTATTGAGATCAACACGGCAGACGGTTGCTTAACGCGGAACCGGATCGACCTGACCGAGAGTGCGGGCTTGATCCGCGCGGACTGGAGCCCCGCATACTTGCACCACGGCACGTATTATGCGCCTTACCATGATTTCGGGCATGCCCATTGGCGCAGTTCGGCATCCGGGCCGATATTTCGGCTGGATTGCGACCTGCCTGTGGGCAAGTGGCTCGTATGCGCGTTCGTAGAGCAGTCGTACAAGGGCGGGCGATGGGGAAGCTACGCGGATTTGTTGAATCCGCAAGCGGTGCGATATTTTCTGAAGCTGACGCATGAGAAGTACGCGCAGCAATACAGCCGCTATTTTGGCAAAGTGATCCCGGGTATGTTTACAGACGAACCTAAAGCATACGGCGACGTTCCCTGGACGGCCGGATTTCCGGAATACTTTCATTCGCTGTTCGGTTACGACCTCGAGTCCCGTCTCGCCGACTTATTCGTCACGATCGATAGCGAAACGGCGCAGGTCCGCCATGATTACCGATATGCGTTGGGCAAACGGTTCAAGGAGTCGTATCTCGTGCCGATTCGAAGCTGGTGCGAGGAACAGGGCATTGCCAGCACCGGGCACATCAGTCCGGAGGAAGATCCTGTCCATCAGACGAAGGCTGTCCCTTATTTGTTGTCGATGCTGAAGGAATTTCATATTCCGGGGACGGATCTGATCGCAGATCGCACAGGAAGCGCCCAGTTTCCGCTGCTTCATCTTGGACCGAAGCTGGCAAGCTCGGCAGCCCATCACACCGGTCGCAAGGAAGTGCTTGCCGAGGCATTCGGCGCGAATTCCTGGGAGTACGGATTCAAAGAGATGCGTCGCGCCCTCGACTGGTTATTTGTGATGGGCGTTACCGAAATCGTAACCCACGGTCAGTTTTATTCCATTGATGGTCTCAGGAAGAAAGAAGCGCCGCCGTCTTTGTTTTACCAATCGAGCCATTGGCCCTATTTTGCCGTTCTGTCCGAATATATAGCCGGCATTTCCGGCAAGTTGAAGGAAGGCGTCCATCAGTGCAGTTTGCTATTGTTTTACCCGCAAGCTTGCTTCAGCGCCTACTTTCCCGACCGGCACGCCGAGATCGATCATCTAAGACACCGTTTTGGGGAGCTTGTACACCAGTTGCTTAGTCATCAATGGGATTTCGACATTGTCGACGAAGAGACTTTACTGCAGATGAAATGGAGCGGCGGCCGTTTATGCGGCGAGACAGAGGCATATGATATGCTGCTGCTGCCTTATTGCACCTATCTCGAGAGCCGTGTAGTTGCCTGCTGCCGAGAGCTCGCGGCGTCGGGCTTTCCCGTATGGTTGGTTGGAGAAGAGCCGGCGATCATCCGCTCGCAAGGGGACACGGATGCCGCCGCCGACAATGCTGCCGGGTACGGGACGTTCTGGTCGAACCAAACAACGCCCGAATCGATTCTCGAACAGTTGGAGAGCAAGCTGACCCGGGAGACCGAATGGCTGGATAGGGAAGGTGAGCGGCTGAGCGGCGTCTATCTTCATCAAAGAAGGCTGGATAACGGAACCGATCGGCTATTTGCCGTCAATGCGCAAGACGAGTGGAAACAGGGAGTTGTGAAGCGAGGGTCCGACCCGGGACAATCGTACGCATTCACATTGCCGCCGCACGGCTCGTTCATGGTCGATATTGACCAGAGTGGAGGGTTTTTAGACCAAGTGGGGACCGAGCGAATCGCGGATACTTCGTTCGGCAACCGGCACGAACAGTCATCCGGCTTCCTTCTGCTTGCGGACTTGTCGAACGAATGGACGGTCGCTCCGCAAGACGAGAACGTTCTGTTGCTGAACCATTGGCATCTCTGGGATCGCGACCCGATTCTTGAACATCTGCCGGTGACGAACGCTCCCGCGATCGACTTGTGCGAACGGCACGGCTCGGATATTTCAACGCCCTTCTGGGGCTTTGCCCGATTCTATACGCGAGGCAAGCCTCGCAAGACAACGCTGGTTTATGAGCGATCGGCGTGGGAAGGCCGCTGCACGATCCGCGTAAACGGCGAGGAGGTGCCCGCGCCTGTTCCCGTTCGCCGCTTTGATGCCTGCAATTTTGAAGTCGAAATTACGCCATATATACAAGAAGATAGCCACGGATGCTTGAACTGGATCGAGGTGTATTTTCCCGATGGCGGTCAAATGAAAGAGCCGTTCCGACTGTACGGCGATTTCCATGTCGGCTTTTCACATGCCGCAGGCTTTTCGCCAGGAGAGCTTGACTACGATGAATCATCTCGTCAACTTCATACGCTTGATTCCTGGGATCAACTCGGCTTCCCTCATTATTCCGGTACGTTCACCTACGAGAAAGAGATCGAAATACCAACAGAGTGGTTGAACGATGAATCGGCGGCTGGCATTTATCTTGTCCTTGACAGGGTGGACGATGTGGCGAGTTTGACGTGTAACGGCGTTCGGTTGGGCGTGCGGTTCGAAGAACCTTATGCCTGGAATGTCGCTTCTGCCTTGCAAGCCGGAACCAACCTTCTGTCTATCGACGCTGCGAACAGCCCTGTCAATCTGCTTGAGGGGGTTTGCAAGCGTTCCGGCATAACAGGCCGCGTGCGTATGATGAAACAACTTGCAAATATACGATGACACGAGGTGTCGAATCATGGAACCATTCGCGCAGGCGTTATGGGTTTGGAACGATGGCGGGCGTGACGAGGTTAATCAGTATGTTGAGTTTCGCCACGAATTCACTTTGGAACATGTCGACGAGACCGCCTCGCTATTCATTTCTGTTGATTCGGAATACGCGGTCTGGATCAACGGGGCATTCGCGGACGCCGGTCAATATGACGACTACCCGGAGCACAAAGCCTATGATTGTTTGCACGTCGGACACTTGATGCGGCCCGGGAAGAATGTGTTATGCATCCTGGCCTACTACCAGGGAGAGAACAGCTTTCAATATGTTCAAGGAAATCCGGGTTTGATCTACCGGTTGGTTACGGGGTCATTCGCAGTGTGCAGCGGCGACGACACGTATTGCCGCAAGTCTGCCGCCTATGTAAGCGGTCCTGTCCCTAAGAGTACCCAGCAAATGGGTTTTACGTTTGAATATGACGCATCGAGGCAAGACGCCTGGCTTCAAGTCGAATATATCATGGACACGATGGAGTGGCGGCGATGCGAATCTGGGCGCGGTTCTTGCGGCGATCGCCGTCGATGGTATCCGCGACCGATTCTCAAGTTGGAGATCAAGGATAGATGCCAGGCGACAATTGTTTCCCAAGGTTTGTTCTTGCGGCATGAAGCGGCTTCAGGTATGAACATCGCCGAACTCATGCAGCAGGATTACTTGTCCTATCGATTGCCGGAGATCATCTTGGGACAGCAGGAGCCTGGATTTCCATCCCCGAACGGCTTTCGTTTACATCCGGAGCAATTCGCTCACGAGGGCAGCGGTGTTTATTTGGTAATCGATCTTGGGAGAGAGGAATGCGGTTGGCTTGAATTGGAGCTTGAAACGGAGTCAGGCGTTATGCTCGATATTGCGTACGGCGAGCATCTGGACGACTTGCGTGTCCGTTCGTTTGCACGCGGCAGGAACTTCGCTGCACGCTATCGTTGTAAAGAAGGCAGCCAGACATTCACTTATTATTGGAAGAGGTGGGCCTGTCGTTATATACAAGTCCACATCAGTGGCGTTACGGATAAGTTTATCTTGCATTATGCCGGACTTAGGCCGGTGGAGTATCCGGTTACATTCAAAGGGGAATTTGTGTGCTCGGATTTGTTGCATCAACAGATAGAGAAGGTTGCGGTCCGAACCCTCCATCTTTGCATGCACGAGCATTACGAGGATACACCTTGGCGTGAGCAAGCGTTGTATGCGATGGACGCCCGCAACCAGGCTTTATGCGGGTATTACAGCTTCGGCGAATATGAATTTCCTGCTGCATCGTTCCGGTTGCTGGGCGAAGGGTTACAGGAGGATGACTTCCTGCCGCTAACCGCTCCATCGGCTGTGCCGATCTCAATTCCGTCGTTCAGCTTCCTGTGGATGATTGCGTTGGAGGAGCATCTGCTCTACAGCGGTAATGTTGAGCAGGCACGCGCCATGTTGGATATCGCTTGTCGGATGCTCGACGGACAGATCGACTGTTTGGACAATATGCTGCTGCCGCCGCCTGAAGATGCGAGATACTGGCACTTCTATGATTGGGCGCCCGGCATGAGCAACTGGCGTATGTCGGCTCGTGATCCAGAAGGGAATTTGCGCATCGATGCTCCGCTTAATTTGTTCTTCGTTATGGCGTTGGAATCGGCTGGAAGAATGGCGAGTCATTGCGACGGGTTCGAGGAAAAATCGAAGGAATACCTTGTTACCGCAGAATCCGTAAAAAAAGCGCTGCATGCGCACTTTTGGGATGACGATGAATGTGCATACCGCACTTATCGGGGTATCGGCCAAGAGAAACATTACGCGGAATTGACGCAAGCTTTGGCGTTGTGCGCGGGTGTGTGCCCGGAGCGGTTGGCGGGCGGTCTAAGGTTAAGATTGGCTGATTTGGATAATGGATTCGTACCAGCAACACTAAGTTATTCCTTCTTCAAATATATGGCATTGCTTGGTGAGCCGGACAAGTATGCAACTGCAGTGTTCGATTCGATAGCCGAGGATTGGGGCGGCATGTTGTACCGCGGCGCGACAAGCTTCTGGGAGACGAAGAAAGGCGCCGCCGACTTCAACTTGGCGGGCAGCTTATGCCACGGCTGGTCAGCTATCCCGATTTACTTCTACTACGCCTATGTGCTGGGAATCCGGCCGGTGGAACCGGGGTTCAAATCTTTCAGGGTTGAGCCTGTGAAGAACGTATTCCATCAAGCATCGGGTACCGTTCCGACTCCGTATGGAGATATTCGCATTGTGTGGAAATGGGAATCAGGCGGTTGGAAGCGCGAAGTCACACACCCGGAAGGGATTCAATTCGTACAGGGCATCACCTCTGCAGGATTAATGGCTAAAGAGCAGGAGATGAACGGTAAGTGAAAACGTATGTCATCGCAGGAGCCGGCAATCGAGCATTGAAGATGTTTGCCAAGCCGATGGTAACGGAATGGAAGGACCGCATCAAGGTTGCCGGTGTTTATGATATTAATCCTGCCCGGGCGAAGCTGCTGAGCAAGGAATGCGGCGGCATCCCCGTCTATCACGATTTTCAAGCTATGCTGACGCAAGTGAAGCCGGATGTCGTGCTGGTTGCGACTGCGGATTGCACACACCATACTTATATTGTTCAAGCGCTTTATGCAGGGTGCGATGTCATATCCGAAAAGCCGATGACGATCGATGAGGACAAGTGCCGCGAAATCTTGCAGGCCGAGAAGAAGAGCGGCAAGCGGGTTACAATAACGTTCAACTTGCGTTTCGCGCCTTACTTTGAGCAAGTGAAGCTATTGCTGCAGGACGGCGCAATTGGTGACATCTACCATATGCAACTGGAATGGTTCCTTGACCGAAGCCATGGCGCCGATTATTTTCGCCGTTGGCACTCCGAGATGAAGAACAGCGGCGGACTGCTGGCACACAAATCGACGCATCATTTCGATATTGTGAACTGGTGGATGAATAGCGCACCTGAGGAGATTCATGCGTTTGGCACCCGCCGCATCTACGGCGATAATCGAACGCGCAAGGGCGAACGTTGTCTCACTTGCGAATATAAAGACAACTGCGAGTTTTACATGGATATCATGAAAGACTCGTTCATGACGCAATATTACTTGCAGGCGGAACAAGAGGACGGTTATATCCGCGATCGCTGTGTGTTTGATGACCGAATCGACATTTATGACAATATGTCCGTTAACGTCAAATATGAGAGCGGCGCTCTGCTCGCGTATTCGCTTGTCGCCTACAGCCCGTATGAGGGGTGGCGCGGCACCATTAATGGCAGTCAAGGGCGGATGGAGCTGTCGAATCTGTATAGAAATGCCGACATGTCATCAGGGGGAAGCAACTGGATCAAGCTTATTAAGGCAGATGGTTCCGTTAAAAACATTGAAGTTGCCGTTCCGACGCAAGGACACAGTGGCGGGGATGCCAAGATCCGCCGGGCGTTGTTCGAGGGCGGTGTCGCCGACCTGCTCAGTCAGCAGGCCGGCAGTCTGGCCGGGGCGGAATCATTGTTGATTGGGGTAACGGCCAATCGTTCAATTGCGGAGGGCAGGGCGCTGCCGTTTCCAAAGCCTCAAGCCTGGATGTACTAGGGTGATCGTAGCTGGATCACAACCGACCATTGCAGATTTGCCGAGGAGGAATAAATGGGTATGGAAATTGGAGTCATAAACTACCTGACAAAAAGCGGGCATTTATTCGAACATGTTAGCCATTTTGGTTTGAAAGTTTGTCAACTGGCTAGCTGGGATATTACGTTTGCAACGGAGGAAATGGCGAAACAAGTTGTTCGAGATTCGAATGACTCAGGCGTTAGAGTGTGTGCTGTGTGGGCAGGAGTCCCTGGCCCTAGAGTGTGGAATTTTATCGATGGGCCTGAAACACTTGGTCTTGTACCCGCTCAGTATCGTACGGATCGGGTACAGGCGCTGAAACAATGGGCTGATTTCGCCTCCTGGATCGGGGCCCCTGCAATCATTACACACTGCGGGTTTATTCCGGAAAACATGACGGATGCCCAATACCAGCCGGTTGTGGATGCGATTAAAGAAGTAGCTCAGTATTGTGGGCAGAAAGGAATTGAATTCTGGTTAGAAACAGGCCAGGAGACTCCTATCGTGATGTTAAGAACTATTGAACGCGCAGGCACCTTAAATCTTGGCATTAATCTGGATCCGGCTAATCTCATTTTATATGGAAAAGGTAATCCCATAGATTCATTGGATGTATTCGGAAAATACGTTCGAAATATTCATGTCAAGGATGGACTATATCCGACCAATGGAGATCAACTTGGGTTAGAGGTGCCCGCAGGTGAAGGTAAAGTAAATTTTCCTGAATTTATCCGCAAGCTGCAGGAAATGGGCTATACTGGCGAATTGATCATAGAACGCGAAATCAGCGGCGAACAACAAACTGCGGATATTCGCAATACGGTAAACAAATTACACGATTGGATCCATCAATAAAAGGGAAGGTGACCCTAAATGACAGAAGGACAAGCAGATGGAGGGTACGCGAAAATGAATGTGACGATATCGGAAACGGCGGAGGAACTGGGCGCTGCTGCGGCACAACAAGCTGCAGACATCATAAACGAATGCGTGAACAAGCGCGGATCGGCAAGAATCGTGCTCTCTACGGGAGCCTCGCAGTTTACTTTTCTGGAGGCGCTGGCATCGCATGCCGTGGATTGGAGCAAGGTCGAGATGTTTCACCTTGACGAGTATGCCGATCTGCCCGATACGCATCCGGCCAGCTTCCGCAAATATTTGCGGGAACGATTTCTCTCGTATGCGTCCGGAGCCAAAGCTCACCTGGTCGACGGAGAAGGCGACATTGCCTCGCATATCGCGCAGCTGACGCGTGAAATCCGCCGCGCTCCCATCGACTTGTCCATGATCGGAATCGGCGAGAATGCCCATATCGCGTTCAACGACCCGCCCGCCGATTTCGATACGACCGAGGCCTACAAGGTAGTCGATCTGGATGAGGCTTGCAAAGCGCAGCAGGTGCGCGAAGGCTGGTTCGAATCGCTCGGACAGGTGCCCCGCCAGGCGATCACGATGACGGTGCGGCAAATTCTCGACAGCGCCACGATCATCTCCTGCGTGCCTTATCGCGTCAAAGCGAACGCGATCAAGCAGACGCTGCAGGAGGAGATTACCGCCGATGTGCCGGCATCGATCTTGAAGACGCACAACGATTGGCGCCTGTTCCTGGACCGGGAATCCGCATCCGAAATCAACAGATAGGGCGGAAATAAACGCGAGAAAGAACATGCCATCTCATAGTCGAAACCGACCGCCTTGCAAGCGGTCAACTGCCCAGAGCCGCGTTAGCGTGTGGCTCCTGGGCAGTTTTTCATTGAAACATTCGGCGGCCATCTCTCGTCTAGGAGGTCAGCAAAAGAGATAGAGAGAAAGCACAAAAGGAGAGAAACCAAATGTACAACAGCAAGAAGATGTTTCACACGATGACGGCGGCAGCGATCGCATTGGCGATTCTGTCGGGCTGCAGCAACGCTTCGAATGCCAACAATTCGGGCGCTTCGGCGCCGTCCGCCACGCAACCAGGCGTCAGTTCTCCATCCGCGGAGTCGGGACAGACGACGCCACCGCCGTCCGCCTCGTCCCCGGAGTCGCCAACCCCGTCCCAGCCGTCCGCCGATCCGGCGCCTAATCCGGATGAGTTGAAGGCGTCCGACATTACGACGAAGCTGACGAGCGACATCGATATGGGTTCGCTGCTCACTCTGGATGCGCAAGGCGTCAAGGACATGTACGGGCTCGACGCCTCTGCATACGCGGACAGCATGTTCATGCCGGCAATGATGAATATTAAGTCGACGGAGATCGCGGTCGTGAAGCTGAAGTCAGACGATCAGTACGAAGAGGTCAAGGCTGCGATGGAGAAACGCGCGAAGGCGATTCAGAAGACGTTCGAGCAATATTTGCAGGATCAATACGAGGCATCGAAGAATTATCAAATTTTGCGCAGCGGCGACTTCGTCCTGTTCTCGATCACGCAGGATCAGGAGAAGGTCAAGGAGATCTTCGAAAGTTTCTTCGCAAAATAAAAGCACTCGCGGCGTAGATAAAAGAACCGTCTCCGATATAAGCGACATTCTCAATTCCGGAGGACGACGAGGCCGTTCTACTTGGGGGACCAAACGGCGAAAAAGGATTTAAATTCAGCAAGCTAACTTCACAAATGACGGCAGCGGAAGGAGCAGGAACGGATGGTTTTCAGCAGCTTGTTGTTCCTGTTCTTCTTCCTGCCGCTCACCCTGTTGCTATACGCATGTTCTCCCCGCAAGCTGAAAAACCTGATTTTGTTCCTCATGAGCTTGGTCTTCTACGCGTGGGGAGAGCCTGTATACGTCGCGCTCATGCTCGTGTCCACCGTGACGGATTACGCGATCGGGCTGCTGCTTGAGCGAACCGGGAACAGCCCGGGCAAGCGCAGACTGCTGCTCATCGGCTCCATCGTTGTCAATTTGGGCGTTCTGGGCTTCTTCAAATACTACGCTTTCCTGGCTCGAAGCCTGGAGGCGCTGACCGGGATCCCGCTGCCGGACTGGGACCCGCCGCTGCCGATCGGCATCTCCTTCTACACGTTCCAGACGCTGTCCTATACGATTGACGTCTACCGCAGAGAAGTAACCGCGCAGCGAAGCTTCATCCGGTTCGGCTGCTTCGTCGCCTTGTTCCCCCAATTAATCGCCGGCCCTATCGTCCGGTATCGGGAGATCGAGGCGGACCTCAATCGGCATCGCACCATCACCAGCGGGCATCTCGTTGAAGGCAGTCGATTGTTTCTGATCGGGCTCGGCAAGAAGGTGCTGCTGGCTAACAACATCGGGGCGCTCTGGGACGAGATTCATGCGATGCCGGCTTCCGAATTGACGGCCGGCACGGCGTGGTTGGGACTGGTCGCTTTCGCCATGCAGATTTATTTCGACTTCAGCGGCTATTCCGACATGGCGCGGGGACTCGGCCGGATGTTCGGCTTCCAGTTTCCGATCAACTTCAACTATCCGTATATCTCACAGAGCATCACCGAATTTTGGCGGCGCTGGCATATGACGCTCGGCTCCTGGTTCCGCGAATACGTGTATATCCCGCTGGGCGGCAATCGGGTCGGCCGGTGGAAGCTGTTCCGCAACATCTTCGTCGTCTGGCTGCTCACCGGCTTATGGCATGGCGCGAGCTGGAACTTCGTGTGGTGGGGGTTGTATTTCGCGGTCGTACTGGCTGCCGAGAAGGGGTTCGTCTTGGCGTGGCTGCGGCGGGCTCCCCGATTCATCCGGCATCTGTATGCCAGCACGCTCATTCTGCTGGGATGGGTGTTGTTCGCCGTGGAATCGCCGGGCGCGATGGGCGATTATTTCTGCGCGTTGATCGGGCTGCGGGGCGGGGGATACGATGCGCAGACGTTGTACGGATTGACCTCCTATGGCGGCGTGCTCATCCTGTGCGTCATCGGGAGCCTGCCGGTGTGGAAGGGGATCGCGATGAAAATGAAGATCCCCGTACGCGGGCGGCTTTACGATGGTACAATGGCGGCGGCGTGCATGGCGATTCTGCTCCTGTCCATCGCTTATTTGGTCGATTCGACCTACAATCCTTTCTTATACTTCCGATTTTGACCTTACTGAGCAGACTGGGGGTGCGGCAATGAGCGGCAAGCTGAACAAGCTGTATCTGGGATTGGTCGGACTGCTCTTCGTCGGGCTAGGCAGCTCCATGCTGCTGCTTCCCGCCAAGCCATTCTCGAGCATGGAGAACCGCTATTTGGCGGCGTTCCCCGCGATCACCTGGGAGGGGATCCGGTCAGGCGAATTCGGGAGGGCGATGGAACGGTATGCGGCCGACCAGTTCCCGCTGCGCGATCGTTGGGTGACGATGAAGGCCTGGATGGAAGTGAGCCTGAACAAAAAGGAGAATAACGAGGTCTATGCCGGCAAGGACGGATATTTGCTGCAGAAGCTTCCGGAGCCGTCGATTCCGTTGAACGAGCAGATGTCTTACGTGCGGTCTTTCGCCGAAGCGGTCGGGATCCCGGTGCGGTTCCTGCTGGCTCCGAATTCGGCGGCGATTCTGTCCGAGAAGTTGCCTGCGTTCGCACCCTCGCCCGAGCAGCAAGCTTATATACAGCAAGCGTACGGCTTGCTTGGGAATGCGGCGGCAGGCGTGGATGTATACGAGACGTTGCGGTCGCATCGAGACCAGTCTATTTACTACCGGACGGATCACCATTGGACGACGCTTGGAGCCTATTATGCTTATCAGGCATATGCGCGGCAGGCAGGGGTTGTCCCGTTTGCTCAGGACGCATTCCGGATCGAGAAAGTGTCGAACGAATTTTACGGAACCTTGTCGGCGAAGAGCAAGTTCCGGCACGTCAAGCCGGACGAGATCGAAATCTGGATTCCGAAGGAGACGAGTTACCGCCACAAGGTGACACATCTGGACGACGGTACGGAGCTGGATTCGCTGTACGATTGGGCGAAGCTGAACGAGCGGGACCAATATCCCGTATTTCTCGGCGGCAATCACGCGCTCACGGCGATCGAGACGCCGGAGGCTCCGGACCGGACGCTGTTGCTCATTAAGGACTCGTATGCGCACGCGATGGTTCCGTTTCTCGCCCAACATTACAACAAGATCTACATGGTCGATCTGCGCTATTTGAACATGGGTATGAAACAGTATGCTGCTGAAATCAACGCCGACGAAGCGCTGATTCTGTATAATGCGGCAACGTTCGGCTCCGACGATCAACTGGTGAAGCTGGGGTGGTGAAGAGAGCACACGTTGGGGCGTGAGTTGACAATGGATGGCATGAATCATATTATCATTATTGAAACTGATAACATTTGACGGTGTCATACGGTATTCGCATGGCATTCATAGAACGGGAGCAAGGAGGGAGACCACGTGTCCGAGAAGAAGGCGGAAGTCATTCTGCATCCGGTGCGCATGCGCATTATCCAGTGCCTGGTCAGCAGGAAGCAGATGACGCCTTACCAGTTGCAAGAGGAGATGCCGGATATTCCCCAAGCGACGCTGTACCGACATGTCCGGAAGCTGAAGGATGCCGGCATCCTCGTCGTGGCGGACGAACGGCAGAACCGCGGGGCGACGGAGAAAGTGTACATGCTCCCCGAGCACGCGGCCATCTTGACGCAAGAGGACCTTCAGCACGCGACGGCCGAAGACCATCTCACCTATTTTATCAACTTCGCGGCTCACCTCATCGGGGAATACGGCCGTTACGTACAGCAACCCGACATTGACCTCGTCCGGGATGGCGTCAGCTATCGGCAGGTGCCGCTGTACTTAACCCGGGAAGAGAACCTGGAGATGTTGTACGCGATCCGGGATATATTTAAGAAATATGCAGACAATGGGCCCGGCGATGGTCGGCGCAGGAGGCTGATCTCGACGATCGCGCATCCGGAAGGCAAGCCCGAATCGCCGGGCAAATGAAGAAATCTCGCTCCCGTCGTTCGCTATTTGCGGTACAATAGCAGCAAGGAGGCGATCGGGATGCGGGAACTGGTAGGACATTGCAAGGTTTGCGGTTGCGAGGTTTACTGCAATGACGGATTTTTCACCGGCATCGTGCTAGAGGACAAATCGGTCATCTGTTTCGAATGCGAGGAGAAGGAACGACCGGACGAGAACGGGCAAGGGTAAGGAAGTCGTGGCCATGTCATGGCACGGATAGAACGGTTATAACGACTCGACGTTCACCCAAGCGGCCCATTGACCTCAATCGAAGGCTTCAACAGCCGCCACAGCCGTAACTGCGCATCGCAAAAACGTTAACGGACGCCGCAGCCGTAACTGCAACTGCACATCGCAAAACGCTAACGGACGCCACAGCCGCAATTGCACACATCGCAAAACGCTAACAGCCGCCGCAGTCGCAACTGCACATCGCAAAACGCTAACAGCCGCCGCAGTCGCAACTGCACATTGCAAAACGCTAACGGACGCCACGGCCGCTATTCGTGCAAAATTGGCGTGTCGCAAACGCTAACGGACCTGCAGGACCTTATTGCCCGCCAAACTTGCCCACATTCCCTTCATTCCGGCCCATAAGCGCGCCCATGTCCGTTAGAATGCAATATGAAATCAGAATGGCGGAATAACGTCTCTCTTGTCCGTTAGAATCAGCTGATCGAAGCGTGCACGCTAAGTTGCGATGTTCTTATCCACGGGGATTCCCCAATTGCGATCTGACTATCAAAGGTGGAAGCTGCATCACCCATTCAAATGATGCTTGACAACAGATTAGCACGGTATTATCATTACCAATAATGATAATAATAAATGAGTGAATGAAAAAAGGAGATCGCAACACGAATGGAGCCGATAACGGAACAGCAGCAGACTCATCAAGAGGAATTGGAGCAGGCGGCGAAGCGGGCGATCCGCATGCTGCCTCTGCATGTGGTCGTTCCCTTGCTCTTCTGGATCGGGTTTCAGGCAGCGGGTTATTCCATGGACTGGAAAGCGTTCGGCCTAGGCGCGCTCGGATGGACGATCGCTTTGCTGCTGCGGGGGCCGATCAGTGCGCTTGTGATGAAGATGCCGCAGGAGAAGGGCAAGAAAATCATCGTGGCCAGCTCGGGCGTGTTGGAAGAGAGCGTAAGATTGATTCTGCTGGCTCTGACCTCGTCCGCTGCCGGATGGGCCGTCTCTGTCGGTCAAGGCTGGGCCGCGGTGGAAGTCGTGTTCACGATGGTGAATGTCATCCTGATTGCGTCGCTTGTGAATCGAACGGACGAGAAAGCGATGCAAGCCAAGCAAATGCTCGCCGCGCAAAGCACAACGCATGCGAGCCCGCTGTGGGGCATCCTGGAACGCATCTGGGCGTCGGCATTCCATATCGGCTGCACGCTGATCGTCGCTTTCCAGCCGTGGGCGGTCGTGCTGCTGATTCCGCTGCACAGCGGATTGAACGCGATCGCGGTGCGTCTGGCTGCTCGCTCGGTCGGCCGTTCCAGCCTGTTCGTAGGCGTGACGGGCATTGTCGTTTTCATCGTCGGTTTAGTAGCTATACATAATTTACATTAATATCTAGGAGGTCTTGCAGATGGATGATTTGAATTGGGGAGTCGTATTGCCGCTCATCGTGATCCAGTTAATTCTAATGGTCATTGCGCTGATCGATCTGGTCAGAAGGGACGCACAGGCAACGAGAGGACCGAAGCTGATGTGGGTGTTCATCGTGATCCTCGGAAGTCTCGTCGGTTCGATTGTCTACTTCACTGTCGGAAGGAGAAACGACGCGTGAGCCTGCTCGAGGTTAGCGGATTGACCAAGCGGTTCGGCAGCAACGCCGCGGTAGACGGGATCTCGCTTCGAATCGCGCCCGGCCGCTGTACGGCGCTGCTCGGCCCGAATGGTGCCGGCAAGACGACGACGCTCAAGATGCTGTCCGGCCTGCTCGCGCCGACGTCCGGCAGCATCCGGTTTCAGGAGCGGCCGGACCATGGGGATTTGCGGGATTCGATCGGCTATCTGCCGCAATATCCTGCCTTCTTCAACTGGATGAGCGGCAAGGAATTTCTGATGTTGACCGCCAAGCTTGCCCGTATGTCGACGAAAGCGGCGGCCGACCGGTCAAGCGAGCTGCTGGAGCGCGTAGGGCTGGCTGCCGCAGCCAAGCGCAAAATCGGCGGGTACTCCGGCGGCATGAAGCAGCGTCTGGGCTTGGCGCAGGCGATCATTCACCGTCCCAAGCTGCTGATCCTGGACGAGCCGGTATCCGCGCTCGATCCGCAAGGCCGCCGTGAAGTGATGAGCCTGCTGGAGGAGATGAAGCGGGAGACGACCATACTCTTCTCCACGCACGTGCTGCACGATGCCGAAGAAATCAGCGACGACGTGCTGATCATGAACCAGGGCCGTATCGTCGTGGAAGGAGATTTGAGGCAATTGATGCGTGAGCGCCAGCAAGCCCTGATTCGAATCAAGATCGGCGGAGGCTCGAGCGGGAATTGGGTGCGAAGCTTGCCGGACCGGCCATTCGTCATGGATGCAAAAGAAACCGCTCCGGGCGAGATCGAACTGCAAGTAACCGATATTTCGGAAGCCAGGCGAGCATTACTGAGTGAGATGGCTGAGCAGGGGATGGAGCTGGAGCGGTTCGAAATCGGCCAGACGACGCTGGAGGATCTGTTCATGAAGGCGGTGCAAGCATGAGAACCTGGTACTTGTTATTCCGTAAAGAGATGCTCGAGAGCGCCCGCAATTACAAGTGGCTGTGGATTCCTCTCGTCTTCCTGGCGCTGGGCATCATGAACCCGATCACCTCGTATTACATGCCCGAAATTCTGCAAGCCGGCGGCGTGTCCGAGGAAGCGGCGAAGCTGATCCCCATACCGACCGCAGGAGAGAATCTGGCAAAGTCCCTGTCGCAGTACAACACGCTGGGCCTGCTCGTGCTCGCTCTGGCCTTCATGGGCATCGTCGCGTCCGAACGGCAGTCCGGCTCGGCGATCATGGTGCTGGTGAAGCCGGTATCGCATACCAGCTACATCCTGGCGAAGTGGTCCGGCATGACGGTGCTTACGCTGGCTTCGATCGGACTTGGACAGCTCGGCACCTGGTATTATACGAACCTGCTCTTCGAGACGACTCCGTTCTCCAAGGTTGCGGTCAGCTATTTGGTATTTGTGCTATGGATACTCTTCGTCAATTCGCTCGTCCTGCTCCTGAGCTGTTTGCTGAAATCGCCGGGGGGAGTCGCTTTCCTGTCGCTCGCGATTGCGGCTGTGTTGTCGCTAGCCGCTTCCTTGCTCGGCGATGCCATGCGATGGAGCCCGAGCCGCTTGTCCGCCGAAGCCAGCGGCATTCTGATGCAGGATCAAGCCGGGTCCGGCATCTGGCTGCCGCTTGTAATCACCTGCTTGCTGATCGCCGCTTTATTGGCCGGATCGGCCGCCGCATCGAAGCGGATGTGGACGCGGGCGTGAGCGGGCAAACCACGCGTATAGACATATTCGAATGACAGTTCCCGGAGAAAAGTATCCAGCGCAGGATACTTTTCTCCGGGAAACTTTTATTTACGACGATTTCTAAAGTATCAAGTCCATTTCGCAACAAATAACATATAATTACATACAACTTATAAATAAAAAATGGGTTGTCAGTTTGGAGAATGTTTGTTATAGTATTAAACATCCAAGAAACGTCCAATCGAGCTAACAGCGAATAAGCCGCGCAGTGCCTCCTGACCCATCCGCATATCCGCCGTCGGCCGGACTGAACCGTCCGGTACGATCCCTCGCACCTGCGAATGCATATCGCGCGATCTCGTTCAAGATCGCCATTCGGTCCTACATTTCCTTATGCCGTCAGGAAGACGATGCTGCGTGTCTTGGCAGTATTGTCGCCGCTTCAACAACCGCTGCCCCTTAAGCCAAGACGTCAATCGCCGTCTCTTTTTGATCATTCAGAATTTATAAGATTCACGCCTATTCATTTCTGAATGATCTTCGATAAAAACGACATTCTCTGCCCTAAGAGGACGCCGAAGTCGTTTTTACTTGTTATTTGCATTTATCCAGACTCGTTAGGAGTGAGGCAGAATATGATTCGATTTACCGATGTGAGCAAGGTTTACGACGACGGACACCGGGTGCTGAGCAATCTGAATCTCGAAATGAAGGAAGGCGAAATTACCGTCCTGATCGGCCCGAGCGGCTGCGGCAAGACGACGACGATGAAGCTGATCAACCGCTTGATCGCGCCGAGCTCCGGCAGCATCCGGATCGACGGACAGGATATCGCGACGATCGATCCGGTCGCGCTGCGCAGGAAGATCGGTTACGTCATCCAGCATATCGGCTTGTTTCCGCACATGAACATCGCGAAGAATGTCGGCGTCGTCCCGCGTCTGCTGAAGTGGGATAAAGCCCGCATTGCGGCCAAAGTCGACGAATTGCTATCCATAGTCGGTCTCGATCCGCAAATCTACCGCAGCCGGTACCCTTCCGAGCTAAGCGGAGGCCAGCAGCAGCGGATCGGCGTCATCCGCGCGCTGGCGGCGGAGCCCTCCGTTATCCTGATGGATGAGCCGTTCAGCGCGCTCGATCCGATCAGCCGCGAGCAGTTGCAGGATGAACTGATTCGGCTGCAGCAGGAGCTGAAGAAGACGATCGTCTTCGTCACACACGACATGGATGAAGCGATCAAGCTGGCCGATACGATCATTCTGATGAACGGCGGGGAAGTCGTGCAGGCGGGATCGCCCGAGCGGATCTTGCGCCATCCGGCGAACGATTTCGTCAAGAGCTTCATCGGCAAGAAGCGGCTGCAGGCGGACAATGGCGGTCTCCCGGACAGCCTGCCGACGGTCGGCGACGTGATGGTCGATTCCCCGGCTACCGCCCTGCCGACGCGCGGGCTGGCAGAAGCGATGAAGATGATGGAGAAGAAGCGTGTCGATTCGCTTCTGATCGTCGACAAGGGCAAGCGGCTGATCGGCTCGGTATCGATCTACCGCGTGCTTGACCAATACGGGGATGAGAGCAAGACGGTCGCCGACGTGATGAGGCCGATCGAACACGTGGTCAGCGCGGATACGCCGCTGTCCGCCGCGCTCCAACTGATGAGCACGCATCAATTATCCAATTTGCCGGTCGTTCGGGGCGATCGGGAATTCGTCGGCCTGATTACGCGGGGTTCCGTAGTGAAACACATGGCTGAAGTATTTACGGATGCAGAACCAGACTCAGATGCAAATGAGGATTCCCGAACGAGCACTCGCCCATTCGCGATAGATGCCAAGTCGGCAGAACGCGAGAAACCGGACCGGGAAGAGGGGGTGAGAGCGCATGTGGGCTGATTATGCCGACTTCCTGTGGGACCGCTACCCGGATCTGCTCGCGGCTGCGCGGGAGCATCTCATCATCTCCGTCGTCTCGATCCTGCTGGGAGTGGCGCTGGCGGTACCGCTCGGCATCTATTTGTCCGGCAATCGGAAAAAGCTGCTGCATACCGCCGTCTTTTCCGTCGCGAACTTGTTTCAGACCATTCCCAGCCTGGCTCTGCTCACCGTGCTGATTCCGCTGATGGGCATCGGCATGCGGCCCGCAATCTTCGCCCTGTTCCTGTATTCCCTGCTGCCGATCCTTCGCAGCACGTATGCCGGATTTCAGTCCGTCGATCCCGCCATTCTGGAATCGGCCAAAGGCATGGGATACAGTAAGGCGCAGCGGCTAATGCAGATCCAGTTCCCGCTCGCTTTCCCGTACATTATGTCGGGCATTCGCCTGACAACGGTGTACATCATCAGTTGGACGACTCTTGCCGCCTTGATCGGAGCCGGAGGGCTGGGGCAGTTGATCGTCTCCGGCATCGGCGTCAACAAGACGGAATTGATCGTATGCGGGGCGGTGTGTGCCATCGTGCTGGCGTTGCTGGCCGACCGCGTGCTGGGCATGGTGGAGAAGCGATTCTCCCGCAAGGCGAGAACGTCGCTGGATGCTTCATTCATTTAAAAATTTAGCCATCATACAGGAGGAAGTTATGAGAAAAAAGGGGATAATCATCGTCGCTATGGTGCTGTTGTTGTCGGTATTCGCCGCTGCATGTGGGGATAAGGAAGGCGGCAAGGGGGCGTCCGGCTCGATCAAGATCGGAGCGCAGACGTATTCCGAACCGAAAATACTGGCCGAGATGTACAAGGCGCTGATCGAGGACCGCACCGACGTGAAGGTGGAGATCGTGCCGGACCTCGCCGCCAGTCCGATCGTCATCAAGTCGATGAAGAGCAACGATATTCAAATGGCGACTTTGTACACGGGTGAAATTTTCAACGGCTACTTCGATATCGAGGACACGAAGGACCGTGCGGAAGTGCTGAAGCAGGCGCAGGAAGGCTTCGACAAGAGCCATGGATTCAAGTGGTTCGACGGTTACGGCTTCGAGAATACCTACGCGTTTACGGTACGGAAGGAAATCGCGGACGAGAACAATTTGACGAAGGTGTCCGATCTCAAGGATCTGGCCAAAGCCATGAAGATTGGCGTAGATACAACGTGGCTGGAGCGGGACAACGACGGCTACAAAGCGTTCACGGAAGCTTACGGCTTCTCGTTCGATAAGACGTTCCCGATGGAGATTTCGCTTGTCTACAAGGCTGTGGCTGACAAGGAAGTTGACGTAGTGCTCGCTTACACGACCGATCCTGGCATTAAGGAATACAACTTGCAGACACTGGAGGACGACAAGCAGTTCTTCCCGCCGTATGATGCTTCGCCGGTCGTTCGGAAGGACACGCTCGAGAAGTATCCGGAATTGAACGATGTCGTGGAATTGTTGGTTGGCAAAATTGATGCTGCGACGATGACCGGGCTGAACTACGAGGTGGACGTGAACAAGCGCAGTCCGCAGGAAGTCGCCGCCGAGTTCTTGAAGGAGCTAGGTTTGTTGAAATAAGATGAAGCGGCTTCGCCGTTCCATAAGGACGATGCCGTTTTTCGAGAAATATCAGCATATCGGTAGTGAGCGAAACTCATAAGGTTGGTATTTTGAGAAATTTGGCAGCTGTCCCGTTCGCTTAAACTGGAAGGCGCGGCTGCAGAAAGGATGCGATAAGAAGTGGAGCTGCTTGCTTATTTACAAAACAATTGGCAGCACCTGCTCAGCCTGACGTGGGGCCATATCGTCATGGTGCTGTGCGGCTTGGGGCTGGCGCTGGTCGTCGGCATTCCGCTTGGGATCGTCAGCGCTCGCAATGAGCGGCTTGCGCAGATCATTCTGGCGACGGCCAACGTCGTTCAGGTGCTGCCCAGCCTGGCGCTGCTCGCGCTGCTCATGATCGTGCTTGGACTCGGCTTCAAGACGATCGTCGTCGGCTTGTTCCTCTACTCGTTGCTGCCGGTCATACGGCATACGTACGTAGGATTGAAGCAGGTAGACAAGGGGATCACGGATGCCGGCAGAGGCGTCGGCATGAGTGCGTTGCAATTGCTGACGAAGGTGCAGCTGCCGCTGTCGCTGCCCTTCCTGATGGCGGGCCTGCGCGTCGCGGCCGTGATCGCCATCGGTGTGGCGACGCTGGCTCCGCTCATCGGGGGCGACGGCCTTGGGCGCGAGATCTATTCCGGGCTGAACATGCGCAACAATGTGAAAATATTCGCCGGCGCGATCCCCGCCGCGATGCTGGCCATCCTGGCCGACATCGTGCTCGGACGGCTGCAGACGCGATTTCGGGCGTGATGCATGTTGCGGTGCGCGAGAACGAAACCAAAGAACGAGGGCCGTGTTGACGGGCTCTCGTTCTTTGGTTCTTTTGTGTTCGCACTCTCGCCGCAATGTCCCTGAACTCCTGTTCAACCTGCCACCTGGGGCGGGGTTGTGAACCGAGGCTACCTAGCTTCCGCGGAACCTACCATCTGGGGCGGAGTTGTGAACCGAAACTACCTAAACCCCTTCGAACCCACCTAATGGCGCGGAGTTGCGAACCAAAACTACCTAACTTCCTTCGAACCCACCTACTGTCGCGGATTTATGAACCAAAACTACCTAACTCCCTTCGAATAAGCCGTCGCAGCGCGAACGTTAAGGCGTCCTGGAGATCGGCAGCTGCACCTGAAACGTCGTCCACTCGCCTGGCACGCTCTTCGTGGTGATCCGGCCCACGTGCTGCTCGACGATCGACTTCGCGATCGCCAGGCCCAGCCCGTAGCCGCCGAGCTTGCGCGAGCGGGAAGGGTCGGCGCGGTAGAAGCGGTCGAAGATGTGTTCGAGATGTTCCGGCGCGATGCCCGGTCCGGTGTTGGCTACGGTGAGGACGACATCGTGATGCTTCTTCTTGAAATTGACGTTGATCTCGCCGTTCGGATTCGTGTACTTGATGCCGTTGTCCAGCAGGATCATGACGACCTGCTTGATCTGTTCGACGTTGCCTAGGACATGCAAGTCGGGCTCGACATCGTATTGGAACGCGATATTTTTCTCGAACAGGACCGCTTCCATCGTCAGAATGACGCTGAACACTGCTTCGCTCATATTGAACGAGAATTTCACGGGAACGTTGTGGGCATCGTCCATCTCGGTCAGGTAGAGCAGGTCGCCGGTCAGCGTCTTCATGCGGTCCGTCTCCGACTTGATCCGATGCAGCCACTTGGCCTGGCTCGCGATCGTGTCTTCGCTGCTGGAGAGCAGGACATCTGCATGGGTCTGGATGACTGCCAGCGGAGTCTTCAGTTCATGAGAAGCGTCGGCGATGAACTGTTTCTGCTTCTCGAACGCTTCGCGGACGGGCCGGATCGAACGATTGGCGAAGAAGCGGCTGATGAAATAAATCAGGACGAGCATGGCCAGGCTGACGAGCAGGCGACGGTGCGAGCGGCGGTACGGGCAACGGTAATCCGGGCGGAGCAGCTCCAGGCGGAGCAATGCCGGACGGGGCTGCCTCTGGTCGGACAGCGCCCGGTGGAATAGCCCCGGGGGGTGCCATGTCCGACGGAGCCGCATTGGATGAGGCAATGACTAACAGAGCCATGCCTAACGGAGCCGCACCGGACATGGTAGTGCCTGATGGAGCGGTTCCCGACGGGGCGTCTGCACCCGGTGGCGGCGGCAATCCATTCTCTGCAACCGCATCGGGCAATAAATTGGTTATCAGCGGCGGCTATCTATCGGTAGATGCTCAGGGTGACGGCCTGGATGCGAACGGATCGATCGAAATGTCAGGCGGTACCGTCATTGTGAACGGTCCGACTGTAAACGGTAATGGCCCTCTGGACTATGACGGCACCTTCATCATGACCGGCGGGTTCCTCGTCGCAGCCGGCAGCGCAGGGATGGCGCAAGCCGCTTCCGATACGTCGACGCAATATGGCGTTATGATGACGTATACGCAGGCCCAGCAAGCAGGCACGCTCGTCAGCTTGCAAGATGCGGACGGCCAGTCGATCGTCGCGTTCGCGCCGACGAAAAGCTACCAATCGTTGTATATCAGCTCCCCCGAGCTGACGAAGGGCGGCACGTATACCCTCTACTCGGGCGGTACGTCGACGGGTACCGCGACAAACGGGCTTTACAAGGACGGCAGCGTTCAGGACGGGGCGAAGGTGGTGTCATTCGAGATTTCCGCCATCAACACTTGGCTCAACGAATCGGGAGTCACCAAAGCCAGAAGCGGCATGATGGGAGGACCCGGCGGGCAGGGTGGCCGCTTCGGTCAAGGCGGCGGCAGATGAGTCGTCCATGACGGTTTGCGTCGATAGACGTCGCCTAACTCGCAGCTTTGATCAAATCATGATTAGTCTAATCATGATTTGATCAAACTGGATGAATAAGCTGCCGATGCTTTGGACGTATAGTGTGAATAATCGGGGGTAACGATCGGGAGGATGCGTAAGGGTGGAGCTGTGGTTCTTGGGTACAAGCGCAGGCATGCCGATCCGTGAAAGAAACGTAACGTCCGTCGTGCTGCGGCTGTCCCGTATGGGCGGATCGTTATGGATGTTCGATTGCGGGGAAGGTACCCAGCATCAGCTGCTCCGGACGCCGCTGAAGCTGACTCGGCTGCGCAAGCTGTTCGTGACCCATCTGCACGGCGATCATATCTTCGGCATTCCCGGTCTGCTGAGCAGCCGGGCTTCGCTTGGCGCGACCGAGCCGCTGGAGATCTATGGCCCACCGGGTTTGCGTGAGTTGGCGGAGACGGCCCTGCGGATCTCGGAGACGCACTTGGGTTATCCGGTACAATGGCACGAAGTCGGCGAAGGGATCGTCTGCGAAGATACGGTCATGAAAGTGGAAGCGGCCGCACTCGATCACCGGATCGCCTGCTTCGGCTATCGGGTGACCGAGCTGCCCCGTGCAGGTGCGTTGAACGTGCAATGGTTGAGCGAGATGGGTCTCGCGCCTGGCCCCGCATACGGAAAATTGAAGGCCGGCGAAGACGTGGCGTTGCCGGACGGGCGTCTCGTTCGTGCCGCGGAAGCAGTCGGCGAACCGCATGGCGGCCGCGTCGTGACCGTGCTCGGCGACACCCGGCCCTGCATCGGCGCACGGAAACTGGCCGAGGGCGCGGACGTTCTCATCCACGAGGCAACCTTCGGCAAGGACTTGGCGGACAAAGCCGGGGAATACGGGCATTCCACCACGCTCCAAGCAGCTGCAATCGCCCGCGATGCCCAAGCGGAGCGGCTGTTCCTCACCCATTTCAGTTCCCGATACAAGCCCGGCGATCTGCCGCTTCTGGAAGCAGAAGCAAGGCAGATTTTCGCGCATACGGAAGCCGCGGTCGAGCTCCGGCCCTATGCGATTTCGCTAAATCGATAAATGCTCCACATTTCACAGCTCTTCGTCACCGCAGCAACAATCTCCGCTCCATCATCGAAGCAACAATCACCAATCCGTCACCGAAGCGATAACTTCCATTCCGTAACCGAAGCAACAATCACCAATCCATCACCGAAGCGACAACTTCCATTCCGTAACCGCAGCAACAATCTCCGCTCCAATTGCCACTGCCGCCAGTAACATCTTCGTAACCGATAACGTTTCCTCCTGTCTCAATTGACAATGAGAATCGTTATCATCTACACTTACTATAAGCACTTGTACATTATGTTTAATGGAGGCGAAGCTGCGATGTTGATCCAAACGAGGACCATAGTCGTCGAAGCCGGGCATGCGGACCAAGCCGTCGAGCGCTTCAGCAAGCCGGGGCTGGTGGACGGCCGCGAAGGGCTGATCGATATCAGCGTGATGGTGAACAAGCGGAAGAAGGACGAGGAGGAAGTCGTCGTTATGATCCGCTGGGAATCGGAGGAAGCGTGGAAAAATTGGGAGAAGAGCCCCGAGCATATTCAAGGCCACCGGGATCGTCGGGGACAGGAGCCGCCGGCTTTCGTGAAGAGTACGACGGTCAACATGTATGAGGTGAAGGCAGTGCGCCAGGGGACTCATAAAGAGTAACCCTGGCGCACCAAGTACAGCGATCCATAAATTCTGCAGGATCACGATTTCAGCACCGTGCAAATGATTGGCTGAGCCGCGATAGGATGCTGTAACAGTCAGGACAGACGTTATTTCAGAGAAATAGAATGGTTGCTCATTTCAACGGACACAGGTGCGCTTATAATCGGTAAATGCCTACGAATTCACTTGATTCAGGCGAAATAAGGTCTGTAGTGTCCGATAGATCTTGGAAAAGGCCAATTTGTCGCAAATAGCGACTGTGGTGTCCGTTTCGTTCTACCGGATGGTGTCGGTCGCGATCATCGCGCAGCAACCGTTGCCTTACAGTGACACCCCGAACAGTCCGCGGGTGAACTGGAAATCCACGTTCCCTCGCTCGTAGAGGCGGGGGACGTAATCATGCTCGATCACCTGCTTGCATCGCTCCAGAATCCGGTCCGTCCATTCGGCAGGGCTGCCGGTCAGCATCAGATCCATATCGTCCGCATAGGTCGGACTTATGCCCGGCTCCGCCAGGAACAGCACGGGCACGAGCGGGTGCGTCTGCATCGGACGGTCGCCCGCCAGCGCCAGAATCAACTCCACTCCCGTTGCCGCAAGTCCCGTCATCGTCTCCACCCAGTGCCGAGTCGGCGTCTCCATGACGTGGAACCCGGCCTTGCGTGCATGTTCGCCATATGCCAGCGACGGCGGAACGGCTGACGAGATGAGCAGGCAATCGGAATAGGCCGGCGTTGCAAGCAGTTCGCCATTCTCGGGAACGACGACCGACCCTCCCGCCCCGACGATCATCTTCGTCAGCTTCGCCAATTGTTCGCCCGCCGCTGCGGACACGGCGTCATCGCACATGATTCCGATCCGCAACGCTTCCAGCCCGACGTCCGTCTGCGCGGCAGGATCGCTTACCGTCAATCGCGCGGCGAACCAGGCTTCCGCCTTCTCGATTGCTTTGTCGATCCCGCCGTCCAACTGAATGCTGGCATAGCCCAGGCGGCCGACGTCTTCGCCCATTTCCTCCAATTGATGACGCATGTAATCGTTGTGGGTTTTCTCGCATCCGTGTTCCAGCAGCAGGCAGTAACGGACTAACGGATGACGGGCATAGCCGACCATGGAGCGTACTTGCATCCGTTCCGCATCTCCGCCCGAATTGCCGCAGCCTTCCGTATGCGCCAATGCCGCGAATCGCGTGAGCGCATGGGGCTGGCCGAGCTTGCGGTCGTTCAGCCGCGATGCGATCCGATTGGCAACCTGCCCGGCGCAAAGGCTCGTAGGCAAGATCAATCCCAACTGGTCGCTGACGAGGCGATCATCGACGCGCTTGAAGGCGAATCGGATCGGGCTTGGCGCCGCATCGGTCTTCACGGGAATCGGCGCCCCCGTCGGTACGAAGGATTGCGGCCCGCTCTTAACAAGACTGTCGTCGGTTTGCCGCCAATCTCTCCAGATCTGCACTTGCGAATGGCCGGCCTTCTCCCCTGCGCTGCGCTGGCCGGAAGCGATCCGTACGGTCAACTCGAGCGTTCGGGCGCCGAGCTCATCCATGGACACGCCTTCCAGATACTGCCCCGCGTTCACGTCCATCTCCTTGTGCAAAAGTTCAAAGCGGCGGGTGGTCGTGACGACTTTGATCGTCGGTATGAACGGGAAGTTCGTGATCGAGCCGTTGCCCGTCGCGAAGAAAATCAGATTGCAGCCGGAAGCCGCTTGTCCGGCGATGCTTTCCAGATCGTTGCCCGGACTGTCCATGAAATAATAGCCGGAATCCTTCATAGGCTCTCCGTAATCGATCGCATAATCAAGACGGCTCTCCGGGTCTTTCTTCTGGGCGGCGCCGATGGACTTGAGGAAGATATTATAGAGTCCGCGATACTTATTGCCTCCGGAAGGATTCCCTTCGGCGCTTGCGCCATGCCAAGCCGTGCGTTCCTTGAAATCCGCGATGAACCGCAGAAACTTGTGTGCGGTGGCCAAATCGCGAACCTTCTCCAGAACATAGGGCTCGGCGCCGATGAGTTCATCTGTCTCGGCCAGATTGGCGGAGCCTCCGTAACGCGTGAGTTCACGGGCTACCCAGCCCAAGAGCGGGTTGGCCGAGATGCCGGAGAAGGCGTCCGAGCCGCCGCATTGAAGGCCGATCTTCAGATGGCGGATCGACTCGGCCGTTCGCTGGAACGCGTTGACGGCCGGCAGCCATTCGCTGACGATCTTCTCCCCTTGAGCAAGACCATCCGCAAACCCGCTTCGAATGGACAAGAACCGGTGCATCACCTCGTCCAGTGGATACAGGTGCCGGCGCATATAGGCTTCCAATATCCGGTTCGTTACCGGTTCGTCGCCGTAGTCCACCGCCAGCACCGCTCCTACATTCGGGTTGACCATGAACCCGGCCAACGTGCGGAGCAGCAGTTCCCGGTTGTTAAGCCGGTCGGCCCCTCCTTCGGTATGCGCCGCTGGGACGATCCCGTCGATATTCGGATAGCGGTGCAGCTCGCCCTGCAATCGCTCGGCCAACTGCTTGACGTAACTGCCCGTGCGCGAGGTCGTGCCGAGCAGAACGACATAATTGCGTGTTCCGACGCCGCGGGCCGGACTGCGCCGATACCCTTCGAACGTGCGCGTATCCGCATATCGAGGCAGCTCGGGTGCCGGTCGAAATTGCATTCCATCGATGACGTAGGGTTTCTCCCGCTCTTCGAAATTCGGCCGATCCGGGAGAGAGAAGCCGACAGAACGAACCTTCAGTTCCTCGAGCACATGCCGGTTGATCACATACTGACCGGGTTGAATCGGACGGAGCGCTTCGCCGAAAGGCAGCTCCCAGGACAACAGAGCTTCCCCCTGCGCGATGGGTTTCACGGCAAAACGATGGCCCTCCATCACGGTACAATCCAATGTCAGGACTTGATTTTCGAATGCGATCGCAGTGCCGGCCACGAGCAGCCGAGTCGCAATGGCAACGTTATCCCCGGGCAACGGAAGTCTTCCAACTTCTTCGAATGGGCAAAGTCGATTCATCGTTCGCCGCCTCCTTCATCTGAGTCTCTATTCCATCTTAAGCATTCCTGCCCGTGTCCTCAATGCCTTGCGGCGACTTTCCGCAGATGCCGTAGAAGAGCAAGCGGATCATGTCTTCAAGGAAGCGGTCCATGTCATCGCTCTGCCCGAGCATCTCCAGTGCAGACGGGTAATGGTCCGTGATGAGTTTTATAAAGGTAAGGACGCTCTCCACCGACACATCCTCGGCAATTTCCCCGCTACGCTTCCCTTCTTCTATAATGCGAATCGTCAAGGGCAGCGATTTCTCCCGGGTTTGCTTGTCGAAATAAGCGGCCAGCTCGGCGTCGCTTGCGAACAATTCCCGCAGCGTGGCGGGCGGCAGCTCATGCAACGCCCTCTTCTTCTGGAGCATGATATACTCGATCTTTTCTTTCAGAGGATGACCTTCATTCATATATGCCTCAAATTCGCGCACGTATCGGTCCATCGTGGCGATCAGCACTTCCCTCAACAGCGCTTCCTTGCTTCCGAAATAGTTATAGATCGTCACCTGCGACACGCGGGCTTTCCGGGCAATATCGGCGATGCGTATGCCGCTGAGCTCGGTCGTACGCAGCATTTCCAGAGCAGTCTGCGTGATCGTTTCCTTAATCCGCTGGGCCCTCTTCTCAAACCCGTTCAACGAAGATTCCTCCTCGACTTACTAGATTATGCGCAGAAATAATGAAATATTACATAGATAATATTTCATAAATGTATTGACGCGATCAAAATGCAGGATTATTATAACATATGAAATTCAATTAAGTTAATATTTCATAATTATTCGGATAGGGGTGTTCCGATGCTGACCGTGGATCATCTGACCAAGAAGTTTTCGAACGGGCGCGGGATTTTCGATGTCTCGTTCACTGTGAACCGGGGTGAAGTGTTCGGCTTCCTGGGCCCGAACGGCGCGGGCAAGTCGACGACGATCCGGCATATCATGGGCTTCATGAAGCCGGAAGCGGGTTCGGTGACGATTCGCGGGTTGGATACGTGGAGGGAGCAGGGGAAGGTGCAGGCGTATGTCGGATATTTGCCGGGAGAGATTTCCTTTATCGAGGGGATGACGGGCAAGACGTTTCTCGATTTCATGGCCGACATGCAGCGGATGAAGGACCGAACCAAGCGCGACCGGTTGATCGAACGGTTGCAATTCGACGCGAATACGCCGATTCGCAAGATGTCCAAGGGGATGAAACAGAAGGTCGGCATCGTCGCCGCGTTCATGCATGATCCCGAAGTGATCGTCCTGGACGAACCGACATCGGGCCTTGATCCGCTTATGCAAAAAGTGTTCATCGAACTGGTGCTGGAGGAGAAGGCGCGAGGCAAGACGTTCCTGATGTCGTCGCACAGCTTCCCGGAGATCGAGCGGACGTGCGACCGGGCCGCGATCATCAAGGATGGCGCCATCATCGCGGTCAAGGACATTCACGAATTGCAGTCCATGCAGCGGAAGCTGTTCGAAATAACGTTCTGGGATCCGATGGATGCCGAGTCGTTCCGCGCATCATCCGGACTGCAGATCGATTCGCACGATGGGGAACGAGTACGGGTGGCCGTTCAGGGCAACTACGACAAGTTCGCGACGGAAACGGCGAAATATCGGGTGCGCAACATCGACATTTTCACGCAGAACCTCGAAGACATCTTTATGAATTATTACGATCGCAAGGGGGCCGCGCAATGAACGCCGTTTTGTACAAACAGATGGTGAAGGTCAATCTCCAGGGCTTCATGAATTTCGCGATTGGCTCCGCCTTCTATATACTGTTGATGTTCTGGCTGTATCCCGGCATTGCGCAAAATGCGGGCGCCATCGACCAATTGGTCGCGTCCATGCCGGAAGGCGTCGGCAGAGCGTTCGGCCTGAGCGGGTTCGGCAGCGCGGAAGCGTTCATCTCGGCCGAGTACTACGGATTGATTCTGCTGCTGATCCTGGCCGTCATGTGCGTGCAGCTGTCGACGCAGCTGATGGCCAAATTGGTGGACCAGGGTTCCATGGCTTATTTGCTATCCACACCGACGACGAGAGGGAAAGTCGCGTTCACCCAGGCGGCAGTCATGACGACAGGACTGCTGCTGATCATGGCCCTGACGACGATCGCCGGCTTTATCGGCAAAGCTTGGTTCCTTGGCGGCGAATACGAATTCCATATTGACCGGTATGTTCAATTGAACGTCATGGTGTTCCTGCTCTTCTTCGCGGTCGGCGGCATCACGTTCCTCGTCTCGACGCTTGCGAACGACGAGAAGAAGGCGCGCGGCATCTCGGGCCTGATCGTGTTTCTCTTCTTCAGCATGGATTTGCTGGGCAAGTTCAGCGAGCAGATCGACTGGATCCGCCGTGCCACGCTCTTCTCCTTGTACGATCCGGGCGCAATCGTCAGGGGCGGCGCGGATTTGACATGGCCTGTCGTCGTACTTGCGACGGTCGGCGTCGTGACGTATGGGCTGTCTATCGTGCTGTTCCGCAGACGGGATCTGCCGCTCTAATTTCGCAATCGAGAAGAAGTCGCCGGAGTCGCTCCTGTGATATAATGCGGAAGCTGAGTGGGCATCCGTTCATATTCCGTTCATATTCGGCTGGTAACATGCCCCTGATAATCTGAATCGATGTACTGTGTCCTTAACGGAGGGGCATCGATCACAAGCAAAGGAGAGCTTATGTCTACGAAATCCGCAACACCTCCGGCCGCTTCCGCCCAAGGGCCGGAGCAGCCGTTCTCGATCCGGTCCATCATCGGCCCCGTCATGGCCGTCGTGGTGGGCATGATCATGGTTATTCTCGACAGCACGGTCATCAATGTGGCAATGCCGAATTTGATCCACTATTTCGATTCGACAGTTACGATGATGCAATGGTCGATCACCGCGTACACGCTGGCTTTGTCGGCAGTCATTCCACTCGCCGGATGGCTGACCGACCGGTTCGGCGCCAAGCAGATCTTCCTGATCACGATCGTATTGTTCACTCTGGGTTCCATACTCTGCTCGCTCGCCCAGACGCCGGAGCAGCTAGTCCTGTACCGGGTCATTCAGGGCCTCGGCGGCGGCATGGTATCGCCGATCGGGATGGCGATTATCTTCAAGCTGGCACCGCCTGACAAACAGGGCTCCATTATGGGCGTGCTCGGCGTGCCGATGATGCTCGCCCCGGCGATCGGGCCGACGCTGTCCGGCTTCCTTGTCGAATATGCGACCTGGCATTGGATCTTCCTGATCAACCTGCCGATCGGCATCATCGCGGTTCTGGTCGGTATCAAGTATTTGCCGAAAGTGGAACAGAAGGCCGTTCCGAAGCTTGACAAGTTCGGCATGATTCTCGCGCCGATCACGTTCGCTTCACTGGCTTACGCGGTCAGCGAGGGCGGTAAAGACTGGGGATCTTCGCAGACCATTACGTGGTTGATCATAGGCGGCGTCTCGCTCGCGCTGTTCATGTTCGTCGAGCTGCGGCATAAGCAGCCGCTGCTGGAATTGCGCGTATTCGCTTCTTCCGATTTCACGCGGGGGATCATCATCTCCTGGCTGTCCGCCATGGCGATGTTCGGTTCGTTCCTGTTTGTGCCGATGTATCTGCAAATGGTGAAGGGCTTCTCGCCGATGGAATCAGGATTGATGAGCCTTCCTCAAGTGCTGATGTCCGGCCTGTTCATGCCGATCGGCGGCAAGCTGTTCGACAAGATCGGCGCCAGATGGCTTGCGATTGTAGGCCTATTGGCGATCGGTGGCGGATTGTTCATGCTCGGCGGAGTCACGACTGAGACAAGCTCGGTCCTCGTGATGGCTTCGCTGGCGATTATCGGCGCCGGGATGGGGCTGTCGATGATGCCGATCAATACGCATATTTTGAAGGCGGCGCCGCTGCGTCTCGTGAGCCGGGTTACGGCGCTTACGACGGCAGCGCAGCAAGTCGTCGTGTCGTTCGCGGTTGCCGGGCTTTCGGGCTATTATGCTTCGCGGTTGACGCACCATGCGTCGATTGCTGCTTCGCCGGACAATCCGCTTCCGTCCATGGCCTCCGCGTTCGGAGACACGTTCATCTTCGGTGCGTATCTCGCCATTGCCGGTGCCGTGCTGTCGCTTGTTCTGCGCAAGCCGAAGCTGCAGCCGGGCGATGAACAGGGGCATCCGGAGCAGCAGGTCGCGGTCTCGATGGGGCACTGACTGGTTACGCCAAGATCCATTGAATGTGCGAAAGTTTCGAAAGACGACTTTGTCGTTCCTTAGGGGGCGACGAAGTCGTCTTTTATTTACAGTATCCCACTGCCAAGTACGTGTCTCCCTTTATTTGTAAGCGTTGGCGCCTGGCAAGCAGGATTTGTCCATGGTATATTGAACGGAGTTTAAATATTCGAACAATCGGGAGACGAATTTGCAATGGCGAACATCATGTTTAGCAAGCAATGGGGCAAATTTCACACGACTTCGAATAAAATGATTATCAGTTTCTCACTCTTATTCATCGTGATGATGATCCTGGTAGGCGCGATAACGTATCGATACGTTGCTCGGAACCTGGAAGAACGAATTATTATAGACAATCAGAAAATAATGGATCAGACAATGGTCAATGTGGATTATTATTTCACGGATGTTAAAACTCCGATGATCATGATGGCTCGAAACTCCACGGTCCTGCGTTCCTTACGGACGTATACCGAAGCGAATTGGCCCGAACGTGTGGCGATGAAGAGAAGTTTGGAGGATTACACGAGAAATATCAATTTATTCAAATCTTACATTCAAGATATTATTTTGGTCGGACGAAACGGGTTTTCCTATAATATCAATACTGCGGACGAAATCGCGATGAATTACGATTTTTTTAATTCCGAATGGCTAAGAGAGATCATTGCGGAGAACGAACAAGGCATCAGCTTCGTCAAAACATACAAGAGCGATTACTACCTGGGGACCTTAAAAAATCAGACGGTCGTATCTGCGGTATTGAACGTTCGCGAGAATCTGCAAGATCTGGGCTATGTCATCTGCAATCTCGATCTAAAGCAGTTTAAAGACATCTTCGAACCGTTGTCCCAAAGCAACGGCGGCGTCATCTATATGGTGGACAACGAAGGAGAAGTGATCTTCCATCCCGAGTCCGCGAAAGCGGGCAGCCGCTTGGATCGTTCATTTATGGAAAATATCAATCTGAACCGTGAAGGCTCGGGCTCTTTCCTGTTTCGAAAAGGCGAACAAACGGACCTGATCATGTACGCGCAATCCAAAGTGACCGGCTGGTACTTGGTCAGTTCGGTTCCTTATGATACCGTTACGGAATCCGCTCGGGAAATTCGGCAAATCGTCTATTCGCTCCTCGCAGGCAGCATTGTGTTGGTCGTCATTATTTCCTATCTGATCTCCATTCAAATTACTCGTCCGATCAAACGACTTTTCGAACGCATGAAGAATGTGCAGTCTCTTGATTTCAATGCGAAGAAAACAGATTATGGCAAAGGCGAAATCGCGATTATCGGGCAAAAATTCGAACACATGGTCATGGAAATCAACACGCTGATCCAGGACGTATATGTCTCCAATCTGAAGCAGAGAGAAGCGGAATTGAAAGAGCTGCAAAGCCGGATCAATCCGCATTTTCTGTACAATACCCTTCAGCTTGTGAAGGCGGAAGCGGTGTTCGGCAACAACCGGGAGGTCAGCGCGATCGTCACTTCATTGGGGGAAATGCTCCGATATCCGATGTACAATCTGGATGCGCCGGTAAGCCTGGAAGAGGAATTAAACTATGTGCGATACTACTTGGAGATCTATAGCCGACGATTCAAGGGGAAATTGCAGTATGAGATTCAAGTGGCCGATCGATGGCTGACTTGTACGATGCCCAAGCTGGTTCTGCAGCCCATCGTAGAGAACTGCATCATCCATGGTTTTGAAAATATGAGTAGAAGCGGTACAATCTTGATCACCGCAGACGGGGATGACGATCGGTTTTCCATTGTCATTCGTGACAATGGCCAGGGAATGGCTGCGTCCAGCCTGAAGATGCTGCAGCAGCAACTGTCCGGGCAGGCGCCGGCGGAGCCGAAGGAATCGTCCAAGGCTTCGGACAAGTCCGGAATCGGATTATCCAATGTCAATGAGCGAATCAAGCTGAAGTTCGGAAGCGAGCATGGCATTTTCTTGGACAGTTCTGAAGGAGAATGGACAGAGGTCCGCATTGACCTACCTTTCCAGCATTGACATCTAAGACCGACTTGGAGGGAATGAATATGCTGCAGGTCATTCTTGTCGACGATGAAGAGTCGAATTTGGCCTTGATGCAAAAAGTGATCGAGTGGCGCGATTACGGATTTGAAATTGCAGGTACGGCCCTGGACGGCAAAGAAGGGTTGGAGCTGTACGAGCGGACGCTGCCCGATCTGGCTATTATCGACATTCGCATGCCCGTGATGAGCGGCATCGACATGATCAGGAAAATCAAGGAGAAGCGGCCGGATGCGCGAATCATCATATTGAGCGCATACGGCGAATTTGAGTACGCGCAGCAAGCCATTGAATTTGGAATCGATGCGTACTTGTTAAAGCCGATCAACGAGCGAAAGCTGATCGGGATGCTGGAGACGATTCAGAAAAGCGCAACCCGCAAAAGGAAAGATCATCTCGCACAACGGCTTCGGCATTATTTGACGGTCGATCAGCCGGACGATCGCGGCAACGAGGAACTGAAGAAGCTGGCTCAGGACCATGGGATCGTCGGCTATATTGCCGTACATGCGAGGTTCGATGCCGAGCAGCCGGAGCAGGAAGCTTTCGCGGCTGCCGTGCATTCGGACTTCCTTCTGTTAAGCAAGGGCGAACGGGAATCGTTGCTGCTGTTTTATTCCCGCACGGACCGTTCGCAGATCGAATGGCCGAGAATCTCGGACAGGCTGCGCGTTCAGCGTGAAAGCTTGCGCCTCGGCGGCGGACATTCGTTCGTGTGCGGAGTAAGTCAACCGTTTCTGTCGCTGGCGGAGATCAGAGCTGCCGTCTTGCAATCCGAATATGCCTTATCCCTACATTTCTATGAGGAGAAAGATGGCATTATCCTCTACCATCCGACGTACGAACATGCCGCTCTGATCGGGCACGATCTGGGAAAATTGGAGTGGCAACTCGGCGAAGAGCTGCAAGCGGGCAAATTCCCGAAGGCGATCGAGCACCTTGAACAAGCGTTCGAGCATTATCGTGAACATCGTTTGATGGCCTCCGATTTGCACCGTTTATGCATGCGTATTCTTCATTTGTTCCAACAAATATTCGGACGCATGGATTGCCGGAGTGGCGAACAATGGCTGGCTCCCTTCACGGAAGCCTATATCCGCCAATTCGATTCGTTCGCGGCATTGAAGAAATTCATGCTCCAGGCCACGATGCAGGCAGGCGGAATCATTAATGAACTTCTGCATAGCAACCGCAATTTCGCGGTGGTGCGCAAAGCGAAACAATTCGCGCTGCTCCACTATCACGAAGAAGACTTGTCGATCCAGCAAGTTTCGGAGCATGTCGGTTTGAGCCGGAATCACTTTTCCCGATTGTTTAAAGAACAAACCGGAGATAACTTCTGGGATTATGTCATCCGATTGCGAATGGAAGAAGCCAAGAGGCAGTTGCGGCAAACGAATCATACGAACTACGAGATAGCCAGAAGCATCGGGTATAACAGCGAATATCACTTCAGCCGAATTTTCGCCAAAGTCGAGGGCATGACGACATCGCAATACCGTAAAGTCCATGCGAATTGATAAGCGGACATGTCTGCCGGCTAAAGCCCCCTCAAAGTGAAATGCAGCAACAATTCATATCTTTGCGCATTTTGAACGGAAACGCGCTCTGTTAATCTGCGGAAGAGCCTGCGAATAACAGCTGACGAGGGGGACGCTGGAGATCATGCAAGATCCGAACGACAAGTATCGATGGTTGCAAGCGGACGGCTTGCTCACGCTTTACTGCGGTACGACGAAGATTGGAACCGTTCTGCCGATCGCCGCTGCAGGGGTTTCCGCGACGGACGACATTACCCGGGTGGAAGATGGCGTGTTTAAGTGGACGCGGGAGCTCGTATTCGCCGGTCCGTATCCGAGAGAGGTTCGGCATATATCGATGGAGTTTGCGACGGCGTGCGCACCCGAGTACGGGATGATTCCTGCCGTGTCGTACAACGGCAATGCATGGGGCCGAGGGCTCGAGCCCAAAGGGTTCGCCAAAGACGGGGAAAGCTGGACGTTCGCCAGTCATCGCGTTGCCGTGCCTGGCGCAACCTATTCCGAAGGGGGAGGATTTACCGTCGCTCTGTTCGGAGACGCGACGGAAGCGGCAGCGCCCGGATTTTCCTGTTCTCTTCGCCAAGACGCAAGCAGCGCGGTTCATCGCTTGGTGTGGCCGGAAGCGGAGGGGCCGCTGCTGTATGCCGCACGGGATCATTACGAACCGCCCTATGAAGAACAATGGCTGATCGAGGACGGCGAAGCCGTCGTATTGACGGGTTATCTCGTCGTGAGCCCGGTCGTCAAACCGAAATTCTCCTATACGAAATTGCTGGATTTCGCCTGGAGGAAGCATGCGCACGTTTATGACGCCTGGCATACGCCGGAACGCATCTGGGAATTGGGCATTCAGTTCGTGAAGAACGGCCTGTGGGTGGAAGATCGGTTTTTTCGCGGGTTTACATGGGGCTTGTATTGGGACGGCGAGCGCTGGGCGCAGAAGCTCGATGCGCCGTACGAGATCGGTTGGGTCGGACAGAACGCTTCATTGGCGGTCTCGTTAATCCATGATTATAAGCTGAGCGGTGACCGAGGTTCCCTCGATATGGGGCTCGCCGCGCTGGACTGCTGGGCAGAGCATGCGCCGCTGCCAAACGGTCTGTTCCGGGTTCGATTCGACCATCTGATCGGCAAGCGTTCGGATACGGAAGTTGAAGTGAACGATGCTTGCAACCTCGGGACCGCCGCGCTGCAATTTTTCGAAGCTTACGACCTGGTTAACCGCTGCGGCGAATCGAGGCCCCGATATCGGGAAATCGCTCTGCGCATTTGTGATTTTGCCGTGGACGCTCAACAGGAAAGCGGACGTTGGGGCAAGAGCTGGAACAACGAAGGGGTGTGCCTCGATCCCGAAGGGACGATCGGCGCGTTTCTTATCGAGCCGCTGCTGCATGCCTACCGTCTGACGGGTAAACGCGAATACTTGGATAGCGCGGTATCGGGCTTTGCGTTCTATATCCGGGAATTTGAAGCCAGCGGTTATTCAACCGCCGGCGCCCTCGACACCTATTGCATCGACAAGGAATCCGCCATTCCGCTGCTGCGCGGCGGCTTGCTGCTGCACGAGATCACCGCAGAATCCGCCTATCTGGAATGGGCGGAGTTGGCTGCATGGTACGCGGCTACCTGGCAATGGCATTATTCCATTCGCTTCCCGGAAGAAAGCGCGCTAAAGGCGCACCGTTACGATTCGTTCGGCGGCACGTCCGTGTCGACCCAGCACCATCATATCGATCATTACGGGCTGGCATTCGTGCCGGCATTGTACAAGCTGGGCGAGTTGACCGGCAATCCGCAATGGGCCGGGCGGGCGGAGGCGATCTGGGGCAATGCGACGGCATTCATCTCGGACGGCAACCTGTCGGTATGGGACAAGAAGCGGCCGGCGGGAGGACAGGACGAGGGCATCTGCCAGACGAGATGGCATACGAGCCGGGGGCGGTTTTTCGGCGTCTCGCAATGGCTCGTTGCCTGGCCGACGGCTTTCCGGCTGGAGTTGCTGCGCCGATCGGCAATCGGGAGTCAAAAGCGCAAAAGTTGATAGAACAACGCATTTAGACGTGCGGTGCCATCCTTTACGATAGGAATTGCAAGAGGATACTACAACAAAAGGAGTGCATCAGATTGAAGAAGGGGATGCTGCATGTTCTGATCCTGATGATCGCCGCAGCGGTCGTATTGGCAGGATGCGGAAACAGCGCCAAAGATGACAAAGGCTCCAATCCGGGCAATGCCAGCGCGCCCGCGGGCTCGTCCGAGGCGCCGAAGAAAGACGTGACGTTATCGTTTCTGTCCTGGTACAACGAAGAGAGCATGAAGCCGATTCTCGATGCTTTCCAAGCGAAGCATCCGAACATCAAGATCGATTTGCAGTTCGTACCGCCGGTTTTCGATTATGTAGAGAAATTGAAGGTGCTGGCTATTGCCAATGAAGCGCCGGACCTGTTCTACCTGTCGGCCGAGAACCGTTACGAAATGATCAATAACGGTTACGCGATGGATATTACGAATCAGCCTTTCTTCGGCAAGCTGAGCGATTCCAACAAAGACGTCTATACGAAAGACGGCAAAATTTATGCCTTCTCGCCGGATGCCTGGGCGGGCGGATTCATCTACAACAAGGATATTTTCGCCGAGATCGGCGTCGAGCCTCCGAAGACGTGGGCGGAATTCACGGACATTCTGGCCAAGCTGCAAGCGAAGGATATCCGTCCGATCATCGAAAGAAGCGACTGGCTGTGGACGTCGCTGAACAGCTTGGTCATGAACGATGTCGTCAGCGCCAACCCCGATTACGACAAGCAAGTGTTAAGCGGCGAAAAGACGTACATGGACGGGTGGAAAGCGCCGATCGAGCAATGGCATCGCGACCTGATCCAGACCGGTTACTTGTCCAAAGATTTGCTTGGCGTCGGCGGTCAGCAATTTTTCAACGAATTCGCGACAGGCAAGGCCGCCATGCTTGCGGGTCACCTGGGCCATCTGATGGAAATCAAGAAGATCAATCCGGACATTAACGCCGGCGTGTTCCCGATGGTCGGCAACAAGGAAGGCACGACGCATCTGTACGGCGGCGTCAACGTAGGCGTCGCGGTGAGCGCCGGGACGAAACATTCCGAAGAAGCGCTGCTGTTCCTGGATTTCCTGGCATCCGATGAAGGCTTGAAGCTGTACCAGAAGATGACCGGTTTCCTGCTCGGCATTCCGGGCGTCGAATACGAGATCGACCCGGTATTCGACGACATCAGAACGATGTACGAGAGCGGCGCGGTGAATCTGTATCTCCCGCAATTCGCTTTCGGCGAATACTCCAGCTCTCTCTTGAACGAACTGAAGAAAGGCGTGCAGGACGTGCTGTCCGGTGCGATCCAGCCGGCTGACGTTCCGGCGAACTTGGACAAGAAGCTGCAGGAACAATCGAGATAACTTGACCGTAAGCCTCATGTCATATGTACGAACCGGATATGGGCCGATCCGATCTCGGATCGGCCTTGTCTTCTCAAGGAAGGTGAACGCGTATGTTTCTAAACCGCAAGTACATGTGGACCTATGTGATCTTCCTGCTGCCGGCTTTCATCGTCTTCACGATCGTCCGTATCGTTCCGCTGGGCCTTAGCTTTCGCTATTCGTTTACGAACTGGAACGGATTTTCCCAAACTTACGATTTCGTCGGATGGAACAATTATATCTCGCTCTTTCAAGACAACTCCATCGTGCAATCCATTCGCAACACGGTCGTATTCGGCGTCTTCAACCCGCTGCTGGTTACCTTGCTTGCTATTCCGATTGCGCTCGTATTGAACTCAAGCATTCCTCTGCGCAGCTTGCAGCGGGTCAGCTTCTTTTTTCCTTCGGTGCCCAGCGTGCTCATTATCGGTTACCTGTGGCTATTTATATTCGATCCGACCGACAGCGGCGTATTGAACCGGGTGCTGCAGCTGTTCGGGTTCGACTCCGTAGCTTGGCTGGCTGGTCCCCATCTGGCGATGGGCTCGCTCATCGCGGTATCGGTATGGAAATCGGCGGGCTGGCATGCCTGCATTTATTTGGCCAATTTGCAGATGATCCCGAAGGATTATTATGAAGCGGCCATGATCGACGGGGTGAACGGGTGGCAGAAGTTCCGATTCATCACGTTCCCGCTGCTTGCTCCGGCGGTGTCGATCAGCGTTACGTTGATCATGATCGACAGCTTGAAAATATTCGAGTTGCCGTTCGCCTTAACGAAAGGCGGTCCGGGGTATTCGACCACAATGCTGACCCAGATCATTATCGAGACTGGCGTATTCGACCGAATGATCGGCAAAGCTTCCGCGCTGTCTATCGTATTCGTACTGATCATTCTGGTTGTGGCGATTTTGCAGTTCAGCCTCCTCAAAAGAAGGGAGGAGAAGATGCAATGAGCGCGTTTGCCGTCAAGCGGGGTAGACGCCCGATCTGGAAGATGATCGGCGCTCTCCTCATGTTGTCTTTATGCGCGGTATACTTGTTTCCATTCTATATTCTGATCGTCAATACGCTGAAAACCGCTCAGGAAGCAGGCTTCAACCCGATTGCGCTGCCGAGCCGGTTGTACCTGGACAACTACGTGCGCGCCTTCGACAAGATGACGCTTTCCGTTTCTTTCACGAACAGCGTGACGATTACCGTCCTGTCGCTGATCGGCATCGTGTTCATGGGGGCAATGGCGGCTTATCCGGTGGCCCGCATCAAACACTTCTCGATGAAGCTCGTATTGGTCTACTTTATGATCGGTTTCATGGTGCCGATTCAGACGGCGCTCGTTCCGCTGTTTCTGGTTATGCAGAATATGAACCTGGTCAATACGATCGGCGGCATCGTGCTGATTTATTCGGCCAATTGCGTATTCGCGTTTTTCCTCTATCAAGGGTTTATCAGATCCGTGCCACTGGAGTTGGAGGAAGCCGCGTACATCGACGGATGTACGCCCTGGCGGTCATTCTGGCGGATCGTGTTTCCGCTCCTGAAGCCGATTACGACGACAATCGTCATTTTTGAAACGATGTGGATCTGGAACGACTTCACGATGCCTTACTTGTTCTTGCATTCGAAGAAGCGGATCACGCTCGTACTGGAGATTTATAAGGGTGTAGGGGAATTCTCGAACGATTGGTCGATCATGTTGACGATCATGATGATCGTTTTGATCCCCGCGATCGTCTTTTACCTGCTGTTACAGAAGCATATTATTTCCGGGCTGACGAGCGGGGCGTTGAAAGGCTGACCCGGCGGATCGAACGGATTCGATGAGGAGGATATGGCATGAAAATTACGAAAATGTCGACTTATGTGGTGCCGCCTCGCTGGTTGTTTTTGAAAATCGAGACGGACGAAGGAATTAGCGGTTGGGGCGAACCGATCGTGGAAGGCAAAGCCGAGACGGTCAAAGCAGCCGTTCACGAGATGGAAGATTATTTGATCGGGCAAGACCCGTCGCGCATCGAGGATATTTGGCAAGTGCTGTATCGCGCCGGCTTCTATCGAGGCGGGCCGGTGCTGATGAGCGCGATCTCCGGCATTGACCAGGCGCTTTGGGACATCAAGGGCAAGTTTTTCGGAGCGCCGATCTATCAATTGATGGGTGGGGCTTGCCGTGATCGGATGCAGGTATATTCCTGGATTGCCGGCGATCGTCCCGCCGATATCGAGACCGCGGCGCTTGCCGCCAAGGCGAACGGATTTCAAGCGATCAAGATGAACGTGACCGAAGAGCTGGGCTACATCGATTCCTTCAAGAAGGTGGAGGACGCGCTCGCACGCGTCGCCGTTGCAAGGCAGGCGCTGGGCAGCGACTTCGGGATTGCGCTGGATTTTCACGGACGTGTCCATAAACCGATGGCCAAAGTGCTGATCAAGGAACTCGAGCCTTATCACCCGATGTTCGTAGAAGAACCGGTGCTGCCGCAAAACAATGAAGCGCTGAAGGAACTGGCGCGGTATAGCAGCATCCCGATTGCGACGGGCGAGCGGATGTTCTCGCGTTGGGACTTCAAGGAGATATTGGCGGACGGCTGCGTGGATATCGTGCAGCCCGATCTATCGCATGCCGGCGGCATTACCGAATGCAAGAAGATCGCGGCGATGGCGGAAGCCTATGACGTGGCGTTCGCCCCGCATTGCCCGCTCGGTCCGATTGCGCTGGCCGCTTGTTTGCAAGTCGATGCTACGAGCCACAATGCGTTCATTCAAGAGCAAAGCTTGGGCATCCATTACAATCAGGGCAGCGATCTGCTGGATTATTTGGCCGATGCGTCTGTATTCCAATACAAGGACGGATTCGTGCAAATCCCAAGCGGGCCGGGTCTCGGCATCGAAATCAACGAAGAATACGTCAAGCGGGCAGCCGAGACGGGGCATCGCTGGAGAAATCCGGTGTGGCGGCATCGCGACGGCTCGGTCGCGGAGTGGTAGACGATGAAGACGAACATTCTGATCGATACCGATCCCGGCGACGACATTGACGATATTCTGGCGATCGCCTTCGCCTTGCGGCGGCCCGAGCTGGACGTCAAGGCGATCACGACCGCCACGTTCGGCGCCCGCAAGCGCGCGGACATCGTGTGGGGATTGCTCGAGACGATGGACATGACGCACATCCCCATCGGCGCCGGGGTAGAGTTGCCTTTGCGTTCGTATTCAGATGAGGAATACGCGGTCATGACGGATAATGGCGGTTACGTGCTGAACCATTATTCGCCGCGGATGCGGCAGGCCGAGTTCTGTCATGACGCGGTTACGCTTATTATCGAGACCGTACGACGGCATGCCGGCGATATCGGGATCGTCACGCTCGGTCCGCTTACGAACGTGGCTGTCGCCTTGCGCAAGGACCCTGAGATCGCAAGTAAAATAAGCTGGATTGCGAGCATGGGGGGCGAGGTGAACGTGTATCGGGCCGAGCATAACGTGACATGGGACCCGACTGCAGCCGAAATCGTATTGACCAGCGGCATCCCGATGTTTCTCGGCACCTGGGATGTGACCAGGCAAGTCGTGGTATCCGAACAAGATTGCGACCGGATCAGGCGAACGCCGACTCCGGTATGCCAATACTTGTCTGCGTGCATCGACATGTGGCGGCCTTATAAGAAGTCGAAGCCGGGCCCGGTGATGTTCGATATCGCTCCCATCGTATGGAGTTTCGACAAATCGATCTATAAGACCCAATCCATGGCGCTGCAGGTAGAGAACACAGGGCGGCTTACCCGTGGAGTTACCGTCCCGGTTACGCATGCAGAAACTTCCCCTGTGGAAGTAAGTTTGGCAGTCGATGCGGAGCTTGTCAGGGCCATGCTTATGGAGGCGATCTGTCATCCATTGTGATCGTGCAAGACGACTACGCGAGCGATACATGTTCTCCGTGGAGGGGTATCCAAGGCGACTTACCCCTCCAGCCGTGCCAGCTCCTTGCGCACGAGCGGCGCCACGCGCGTGCCGAGCAGCTCGATCGCGCGCAGCACCTCGCGGTGCGGCATCGTACCTACGTTGACATGCAAGAAGAACCGGTCAACGCCCAGATTGCGGCGCAGCAGCACGATCTTCTCCGCGACGAATTCCGGATCGCCGACGTAGAGCGAGCCCCGCAGGCTGCGGGCATCGTCGAACGAGGCGCGCGTATACGGCGGCCATCCCCGCTCGCGGCCGATCACGTTCATCTGCGCCTGCATCGACGGGAAGAATGACGACGCGGCCTGCTCGGTCGTGTCGGCGACGAAGCCGTGGGAATGCGTCGCGATCTGCAGATGCGCGGGATCGTGCCCGGCTTGTGCGGCTGCCTGCTTATAGAGGGCGACGAGCGGGGCGAACCGCTCCGGCATGCCGCCGATAATGGCGAAGGCGATCGGCAATCCCAAGGCGCCGGCGCGCACGGCCGACTCTGGATTGCCCCCGCTGGCGATCCATACCGGCAGCGGGTCTTGCTCGGAGCGGGGGTAGACGTCCAGCCCCGCAATCGCCGGCCGATGACCGCCGCGCCAGGTGACCTTCTCCGAAGCGCGGATGGCCAGCAGCAGTTCCAGCTTCTCTTCGAACAGTTCGTCATAATCGTCCAGGCTATAGCCGAACAACGGAAACGACTCGATGAACGAGCCTCTGCCCGCCATGATTTCCGCCCGGCCGCCAGATATGCCGTCGAGCGTGGAAAATGCTTGATAGACGCGGACAGGGTCATCCGACGACAGCACCGTTACCGCGCTTGTCAGCCGGATCCGCTTGCTCACGGCAGCTCCGGCTGCCAGCACCACGGCGGGCGCAGAGCCTGCGTAGTCCGCCCGGTGATGCTCGCCGACGCCGTACACATCGAGTCCGACCTGGTCGGCCAACTCGATCTCCTCCACTGCGCGGCGCAGCCGCTCCGCGTGGCTGACCGCCGCCCCTGTCGCCGGGTCCGGCGTCGCTTCCAGGAACGTACTGATGCCAATTTCCATATTTACACCCTTCGTATGGGTCATCTCATTGGTCCTCTCCTTTCATTTCACGCCATTATACTATAGAAAATAGTGTTTCTCAACTAAAGTAAGCAAAGTCAATATCGCCATCTCCCATTTCCATATAAGTAAAGCGAATCACGGACGTCTTTCCTAATATCTCCCTGCCAGCATCCGGTATGCTTCTTTCCATATTCGCATCGAACCGCTATCATTAGGGGAAACGGCAAAGTTATCATGCCTAAATCGGAATGGAGGCGGACCAGAATGAAAGTATTGTTCATCGGCGGCACGGGAACGATCAGCACTGCGATTACCGAGCAGCTGGCGGCACAGGGATGCGAGTTGTATCTGTTGAACCGGGGGAACCGCAACGACAATCTGCCGGAGGGCGTACATATTCTGCAAGGGGACATCAACGACGAAGAGCAAGTGAAGGCGCTGACGAGGGGCATGACCTTCGACGTCGTCGCCGACTTCATCGCTTTCCGCACGGAGCATGTCGAGCGGGATTACCGGCTCTTCGCGGGCAGCGCGAAGCAGTACCTATTCATCAGTTCCGCATCGGCTTACCAGAAACCGCTGTCCGACTATCGCATCACGGAGAGCACGCCGTTGTCGAATCCGTACTGGGAATACTCCCGCAACAAGATTGCCTGTGAAGAATATCTGATGAAGCAGTACCGCGAGCAAGGCTTCCCGATTACGATCGTCAGGCCCAGCCACACGTACGGCGATCGTTCCATCCCGCTCGGCGTGCATGGCGCCAAGGGCAGCTGGCAAGCGGCCAGGCGCATGCTGGAAGGCAAGCCCGTCATCATTCACGGCGACGGTACCTCCTTGTGGACGATGACGCATAACAGCGATTTTGCCAAAGGATTCATCGGTTTGATGGGCAATATCCACGCGATCGGCGAATCCGTGCATATTACGTCCGACGAGTCCGTGACCTGGAACCAAATCTATGAAATCATAGCCGATGCCTTGGGCGTGAAGCTGAACGCCGTTCATGTCTCTTCGGAGTTTCTGGCAGCGTGCAGCGATGAAGTGGACTACCGCGGCGGTCTGCTGGGGGACAAGGCGCATTCGGTCGTGTTCGACAACAGCAAGCTGAAGCGGCTCGTGCCCGACTTCGTCGCGACGACGCGTCTGGATCAAGGCATGAAGCGGACGATCGCCTACATCCTCTCGCATCCGGAATGCCAGACGGAAGACCCTGCGTTCGACGCATGGTGCGACAAGGTGATCGCGGCATGGGATACGGCTGCACGGACGGTCAAGGGTCGGTGAGGCGGGAAATGGGGGCAAAGATTCGGTTCGGCATTATCGGCTGCGGGAACGTGACAGAGGTGAAGAGCGGCCCGGGGTTTCAGAAGGCGGAGCATTCGGAGCTCGTGGCCGTCATGCGGCGCAGCGGCGAGCTGGCGCAAGATTATGCGCTCAGGCACGGGGTGCCGCGTTGGTACGACGATGCCCAGACATTGATCGAGGATCCGGAGGTCGACGCGGTGTACGTCGCGACGCCGCCTGGCTCTCATCTGGCCTACACGCTGGCCGCTGCGAAGGCGGGCAAGCCGGTGTATGTAGAGAAGCCGATGGCGCGTAATGCGGCGGAATGCGAGCAGATGATCGCCGCCTGCCGCGAAGCCGGGGTGCCGCTCTATGTCGCCTATTACCGGCGGGCGTTGCCGCGCTTCCTCAAGGTGAAGGAATTGCTCGAAGACGGAGCGATCGGCGAAGTCCGCTTCGTGTCGACAATCCAATACCAGCCAGCTCCACAAGCCGTCGAAGACGGCAGCGTTCCTTGGCGGCTACAGCCCGAGTTGTCAGGCGGCGGGTTGTTCTTCGACCTGGCCAGTCATACGCTCGACCTGTTGGACTTTCTGCTCGGGCCGATCGCCGAGGCGAAGGGAATCGCCTCGAACCAGCACGGACAATTTCCTGCGGTCGAAGATATCGTGACCGGCGTCTACCGGTTCGCGAGCGGCGTGCACGGAACGGGTACCTGGTGCTTCTCCGCGTTCGGACGCGAGGATCGCAACGAGATCGTAGGTTCGGCCGGCAAGCTGGTGTTCTCGACGTTCGGCCAAGAGCCGATCCGGCTCGAAACCGCGAGCGGCGAAACGCGGGAATTCCCGTTCGAAGCCCCCGCCCATATTCAGCAGCCGCTGATCCAGACGATCGTGAACGACCTGCTCGGCCAAGGCGTCTGCCCCAGCACGGGCGAATCGACCATTCGCACCAGCCGGGTGATGGATGAGTTGGTGAAGGGGTTTATTGCGTCCGAATAGGGTCCGTGTTGTCAAAGTCGGGGCTGCTCCACGAAATCGTGAGAGCCGCCCCGACTTTGTCGTTACGTCCCTGCTTTCACCCGGGTCTCGCGGTCAGCATCGCTTCCCGCGAGACCGCCCAGCCGGAGCGTTCCGAGCGATAGCAGCAGACAGACCGCTGTGAAGATACCGATGGACGGATAGCCGCCGAACTGGACATAGAGCAAGCCGGCGCACCAGGCGCCGAGTGTATTCGCGCCGTTCATCGTCGCGTTCGCCAGACTGGAGATCGTCCCCCGGATGGAAGCGTTCAGCGAAGTGAGCGCCTCCATCAACACCGGGAAGAGGATGCCGAGCACCGCGAACATGATCAGGAAGCTGATCGTCGCAACCGGCAGATTCAGCACACGTGGCACCAATGCGTACATTGCCGCCAACACCAGCATCCCGATCGTGATTGCTCGGGTACGGTTCAGCATGCGAACGGCTGCGGCGCTAACGAAGCTGCCCAGCAGCGTACCGAACCCGAGGAACATCATGACCGTGCCGAGCTGCCCGACGGGCAGCGCGAATACGTCGGCCATCCACTTGCCGACGAAGGCGAACGCAGTACCGCTCCCCAGGTGCAGCAGGAAGTAGGCGAGAAAGCCGCTGCGCGCTTTACCGCTGGCGGCCAGCGGAGCATAGCGGCGAAGGATTGAAGTACGTTGCCTGGCGGTGGCGTCGGAGTCGCTAAGCGCGGTCGGTCTGATGTCAGGCAGCGACGCGTAAGCGGCGACCGCCAGCAGCAGTGCGGCGGTGCCGATCGTCCAGAACGGGACGGACCAATGCGCGACCGCAAGCCAACTGCCGATCGGTACGCCGAGCGCCTGGGCGGCGGCCAGCCCCGCGAAGGCGACGCCCATCGCTTTGGAGATGCGAGCGGGCGGCAAGACGGCGGGGATGGATGCCCACACCTGCGGTGCCGTGAACGCTGCGCTGACGCCGGCAAGGAAGCGGAACAGGCACATCGTCCAGAAGCTGTCCGCGAACCCGCACAGGGCGGTCGATACAGAGAAGGCGAGCAAGCCGCAGAACAGGACGATCCTGCGGTTCCATCCGTCGGACAACGGACCCGCGATCAAGGCGAAGACGGCGGAGCCGAGCGTGTACGCTCCAAGCATCCACCCGGCGCTCGCCGTGGAGACGCCGAATTCGGCTTGCAAGGTAGGAAGCAGCGGCGCAATCAGGAACGTATCGGTCCCGATCATGAACATAATGAGGAAGAACAGCATCGTATAGCTGCGCAAGATCAATCACTCCCGGCGGTTTAGGTTGCTTTCATCTCCTATCCTAATCTACAATAGTGACACGTTTTGTCATAAACCAAATGAAATGTCGGGGAAAAAGGGGCTGATCCGTATATCCAAATCCAAGCGATTGATGGAGCTTATGATGACGGTCAACCGCAAGCGGCGGTTCAAAGCGCAGGAGCTGGCCGATGAATTCGGCGTTTCTACGCGCACGATTTTAAGGGACCTGCAGGAACTCAGCGAACTCGGGGTGCCGCTCTATTCGGAGGTCGGACCGCACGGGGGTTATCAGGTGGTGCGGGAGCGGGTGTTGCCGCCGATCGCGTTCACGGAGGAGGAAGCGGCGGCGATGTTCTTCGCGGTGCATGCCCTGCGGCATTACGCTTCGCTGCCGTTCGAGGCCGAATCCGCATCGGCTCTGCGGAAGTTCTATCAATATATACCGCAAGACGTGAAGGAACGGATCGACCGCATGAAGGACCGGGTCGATTTTATAACGCCTGCCAGGAGAGGAGATGCGCCGTGTCTGGCGACGCTTCTGGACGCGGCTGTGTTCCGGAAGGTGCTGAGCATCGAATACCGGTCGCAGGAGGAAGGGGGCGGGTGCCGTGACATTCAGCCGGTGTGCATCTACGCTCACAATGGGTTCTGGTATTGCAACGCTTATTGCTTCCTGAGGCAAGGGTACCGAGTGTTTCGGTGCGACCGCATTCGCGTGGCTGCGCCATCGGATAGAGTGCCGCTCGATCTCGGAGAGGTTCGTCTGAGCAGGCGCGAAGCGGCGGAACCGAGGGAGCCCGTCCACCTACGCGCAGAGCTCAGCCGGGCCGGCGTGCAGCGGTGCGAATCCGAGCTGTGGCTGGCGCCGATGCTGACGGTGCGCGAAGATGGGAGCGGGACGATCGATCGGGACGTGTCGCGGGGGGATATTTCATTCTATGCGGATTTTTTCATCGGGCTGGGCAGCGAAGCGGAATTGAAGGAGCCGGCGGAATTAATAGCAGCCATCCGCGCCAAGCTGGGCGAATTGCTGGACAAATATTCGTAAAATCAATCGGCTTGCCGTAGCGATCCACGCTCGGCAAGCCGATCCGTTTCTTGCGCGTCTTGCGAAAAAGCCATCTTCATGTTCTAGGCGATTAACGCAAACTATGGGCTATAATCTGCCGAAATGTTTGGATACTGAATCTGGTTGTATGCAGTAAGGTTGGGCGCCTGAATCTTGTTGATTGCCCACCTGCCGCTGGCGGGTTTATAACATTCGTAAATGGCATCATTAATTCGGTAATGAAAGGGTGAGGGAACATGACAAGCGGATTGCAATACGAGCCTATGAGATTGAAGAGAACCGTCATTAACCGGTGGCTCGCCAGCGGCATCTTCGAAACGAAGATGAAGTTCGTTCCTATGACGATGGAGGGCGACATCAACGACTGGCTTATCAAAGGGTTCTCTGCCCATGAAAATCCTTGCCGTAAGGAGTTCGTAACGAACCGCAGAAGCCGCGTGCCGGCTAAGATCGATGTCGGGCAGGCGCTTCCGGGCTCCACGCTGGCGCTGCGAGGCCAGGAGAAGTCTTGGGAAGTATACTTTCCTTGGGGGAACCCGCGTGTAGAGTGGTCGGGGTTCTGGTTCGTTCCGACACACTTGTGTTCTTATGCCGTCACCGGCGTCGTCGCTTCGTCCGCACATCAGGCCAAACTGGTTTTGAGAACTTCCGGAGGGTTGACCTTATGGCTGAACGGCCATTTGATGACCGATTTTACCCCGTTTACACGCAACGTCGAGCAGGAGACGGAACTGACGGTGGAGCTTCAGGCAGGCTTGAATGAATTGGTCGTATGCTGCGAGGACTTGGCGGAACGGGACACGCGGTATTATTTCAATATCGAATATGAAGGGCCTGAAGTCGTGCGAATTCGGGTTCCGCTGGACCCGGACACCTCGGCGGAAGACGTAAAAGCGGTGGAACGGGCACTGGAGGATGCCTATTTTCCGAAGGATGTTGTAACTTCCGGCGATGTGAAGCTGATGATGACGAATCCTCTGAATGAGCGGCTTAGCCTCTCCGTCATGCACGGGAACGTGAACAAGGTCGAGGTGCTTGAACAAGGCGCCGCCGAAATAAATCTGGGGGATGTGTCGGGCTTCGCAATGGATTTCACGGTCATGCGCCTCCAGACGAAGGTCGGTTCAGTCCACATTTCGAAGCTTGCTGCGCTGCAGCTGTTTCCGAAGACATACGGGGAAATTCGGGCGGATACGATCGAAGAGCGTAAACGGCAAGCTTTGTCCTTCATTGTCGATCATGGAAAATCGGGCGTTCCCAAGGCGATCGCGCAAATCGCAACCGGACGCGATATCAGCACGGCTAAAGCGCTGATCAGGAACGGGATTCGGGGGATCAACGAGCGCAGAGACTGCAGCGATTTCGAGATGATCGGCTTGTTCAAGCTATGGAAGGAATACCGTCATACGGAACTGTTCGAGCCCGGCTTCTGGGAGGAGCTCAAAAGCTGCGTTCTGAATTACCGCTACTGGATTGACGAGCCCGGAGATGATGTCATGTGGTTTTTCAGCGAAAATCACGCCCTGACCTTCCATGCATGTGAATTATTCGCTGGCCAACTGTTTCCCGAGGAAATATTTACAAACAGCGGAGAGAGTGGCTTGATCCATAGACATAAGGGCGAACAACGGTTGACCCAATGGTTCGAGCGCTTCTTTGCCGAAGGATTGGCGGAATGGAATTCGAGCGCCTATATTCCGATCGACGCCGCCGGGCTGTTGCATATTTACGATTTGGCCGAATCCGACAAGCTTCGCGATTTGGCGAAGCAAGCGATGGACTTGCTCTATCGCTATATTGCAATCAACTCACATAATGGCTTCGTCGCCGCCACCTTCGGACGGTCGTACGAGAAAGAAATCAAAGGGCATTATACCGCCGGAACGACTTCCCTATGCTGGATCGGCTACGGGGTTGGCACTATGAATCCTTACGCACGCAGCGTTATTTTGTGCCTGACGGATTATGCGCCGCCCAAATCGTATGAGCCCTACTTGAAAGTCGCCGAAAATGAAGAACTCATTTTTAAGAATGAGCAGGGCAAAGACGGATACGCAAAGCTGTACATGTACAAAAGAACCGGATATGCGATGTCCTCGATCTATAATTACCGCCCCGGCCTCCCGGGCTATCAAGAGCATGTCGTGGAAGCCTTCTTTACGCCGGAAGCGCAAGTATGGGTCAATCATCCCGGTGAGCGCAATTGTTTCGGAACAGGTCGCCCCAGCTTCTGGGCCGGAAACGGCTGCCTGCCTAAAGTGGCTCAATACAAAGGGTTAAGCATATTGATGTATCGAATCGATCATCATCATAGCGTCGATTTTACTCACGCCTATTTTCCGGTTGCAGAGTTTGACCGTACCGGGCAGGCAGGAGGATGGCATTTCGCCGAGAAAAACGGCGCTTATATCGCCGTATACGCACGGAACGGACTTGAGCTTATGCGAACCGGTCCCGACAGAGACCGGGAGCTGCGCTCGGAAGGATACGATAACGTATGGCTCTTGCGGGCGTCGGATCGAGGGGAGAGCGGCTCCTTCGAGCAGTTCATGGATGACGTATGCGCCATGGAAATGAAGGTCTTCTCTCCCTGCGAAGTATCCATTGCAGACCGGAAGTACGGCAGTCTTCACATGTCCTGGGAAGGGCATCTCTCGGTCAATGGCATTGAACAAACCGGGAATTTCGGCGGCGTGGAAGGGGATTTAGAAAAACGGGTTCCGATCGGTTAGTCTCCTGAAGAGTTCCGGATTTCTCTCGGCGTAAACCCGGTAGCGCGTTTAAACAGGGTATCGAAGTAGTTAACGTTGCAGAACCCGGTCATCTCGGCGATCTCCGTGATGGACAGCTCGGTTTTCAGCAGCAGGTCTTTAGCCCTTCGAATCCGATACGAATTGATATAGGCATGTATCGGAATTCCGACTGTCTTTTTAAACAATCTTGAAAAGTGGAAAAGGCTGATGTTGGCGATCCGGGCAAGTTCGTCCGAGTAAATCTTGCGATGATAATTGGCCTCAATGTAGTCCAATACCGGCCCTAATCTCCGATACGCTTGCTTGTCTCGGCGTTCGACTTCTTCATTGAGCAAAATTTTATAACTTCGGACAAGCGCTATCATCATCGCGGACAGATAACAAATGGCGCTCTCGCGGAAGCCGATATCCTGCTGCGTATATTCCCGGTGGATTCGATCGATGCCTTCGGACAATCGCGGCAAGATCGGATGACTTGCGGGAAAGAAACATTCGCCCTCCATCTGCGAGAGGTATAGAGCGAATAGGGGGCGGACGGCCTCGTCCATGAAGCGGTACGGAAGATCGCGGTCAAAGACAAGTCCCCTGATCGCAGCGTCGCCATCGCAGTTATCGACGACGGCGTGAGTAGCGTAAGGGCGTATAAGGAAGAAGTCTCCTTCCGCCGCTTGGAACTCGCTGCTCTCGATTCGAGCCGTTACGCGACCGCGGAGCACCTGAATAAACTCTACCTGATCTTTGTGCCAATGCGGAGTGACGAGCTCGTGTTTGCCTTCCTGAACGGTCATTCGCAACGGAAACATGAGCGAATCGTAAGGTTCTTGTTTAAGCATCGATTGTTCAGTCATTTGATTGCGTTCCCCCTCCATGGCAACATCTATAGAAACGAGCAAAATATTATAACTTTAGAGCATAAGCTTCTATATTTAATATACCTCGTTTCAGTCAAAATGAGAAACAAAGGAGGGGGTTGCAATGACTGCAGTAGACCGTAAATTATTGCCACGGGTGCTTGGGGAAGGAGGCATTTTTGCTTATTCCGGTTGGGACGGGGAGACTAGTGCACGCTCGGAGTTCGTTGGAACATGGGGAAAAGAGCGTCTATCCCTGCTGGTTCACACCCCGCTGCGCAGGAAGCTGTTTGTCCCTTTGCGGGAAGAGGCCAAGCTCCGATTCGTCACAGGCGATGTTTGTGTTTTCGAAGACGGCGAAAGCGAGACAAAGCTTGTCTTTACCGCATGGCATACGATCATCGGCGAAAGCTCGGCGGCGGAAGAGAGCGGGCTTGTCGAGGAAGGCGGCCATGCGGACAGCGTCATGTGCAAGGACGGCTTCCAAATCTCGTTCGATCAAGCGAAGGGGGATGCCGTCGTCCTGCACAAGGCGCACAACCGGTTCGCTCTGGCTTTCGGAAACTCGGTCGAGGAAGCCTGCCAACGCGCGCATGAGGGAATTCGGTCCGACATCGACCGTGCGATTGAGAGCCGATTGCAAATTCACGCTCTCGTACCGCAATTGGCGTCGACTGGGCGCACCGAGCTGCTGCACAAATGCGTCAGTGTCATGAAGGTCAATACGATGGCGCCGGAAGGAGCGCATAAGCGCTATTGGTCCACGCCGGATCGCGTACCACATAAAGATATGTGGCTTTGGGATACCGTAGTTCACTCCCTTGCCATGAATAAGCTATCCCCTTCCATTGCATGGGAGTGTTTGGCAAACATGCTGGAATCTCAGTTGGATGACGGTATGCTGCCCCATCTGGTTACCGTGCACGGCCGTCGTTCTTCCATTACGCAGCCTCCTATTATGGCATGGGGAGTTTGGCAAAACTATCAATACCTCAAGCAAAAGTCTTTGTTGGAACAAGCATTGCCGCGATTGGAAGCGTACTTGCAATGGAATTTGAATCATCGCGATTCGAACGGGAACGGGCTCTTGGAATGGGAGATCGAAGGAGATGTCCATTGTCGCTCCGGCGAATCGGGGATGGACAATTCCAGCCGGTTCGACGAGGCGTGCAAGCTGGACGCTGTCGATTTTAACGTGTTTATGGCCCAGGACATGGCTAGTACGGCGGCAATCTGCCTAGAGTTGGGGATTGCGGATAAGGCCCTTTTCTGGGAAAAGTCGGCTCAGGCGATGGAGCGCCGGATATTAGATACCTTGTGGGACAATGAAGACGGCTTTTTCTACGACCGCAAGTTCGATCGAACTTTTTCCAAGGTAAAGGCTGTCAGCGGCTTTCTTCCCTTGCTGCTTGACGGCATTCGCGAGGAGCAAATAGATCGACTGGTCGACTTGATGAAGGACAAGAGGCATTTTGATACGAAATATCCTCTGCCCAGCATCGCGATCTCGGATCCGACATGGTCGACCGATATGTGGAGAGGTCCGGTATGGATCAATTTGAATTATTTGATTATTCTCGGACTTAGAAAGCATCAGCGTCATGAAGAAGCTGATTTCCTGCAGGAGCGTACGGTGGAACTGGTCCACACTTATTATGAACGATACGGCGTCACGTTCGAATATTACGATTCCAAAGACGAGCTTCCCCCGGTCGCTTGCGATCGCAAGGGCCCACGGCGGATGCCGTACGATATACGGAACAAATACGATGCGATTCGGGACTATCATTGGACGGCCGCGCTTACGGCCTGTCTGATATGGCCGGATTCCCAATAACGAGAGACACGCCGGACACTGCAATAAAGCGGTGTCCGGTTATATTTTTGAGGCGATACATTTGAGGAGAAAATAATGGTAAACATATACATGCATTGCTCATATCCGATGATGTCAGTTATTTTGATATTATAGAAAGAAATTCATTCGTTCAGAGGCAAATATTCAGTTGATCATTTGTAAATTTTGAGAGAATAATCGTGTGATAAATTCAAGTATAATTGTATTTGCCTTCAATGACGGTCAACGCGGGAGGGTTCTGCTTGAAGAAAAGATGGTTCAAGAGAATGCTGTTTTCCTATGCAAAAGTATTATACGCAACGATTGCCATTATCCTCATCTTATCCTTTCTTGTGATCAGCGAGGTTTCCTACCAGGGAGCCAAGAAGGCAAACAGCGTGGCTGCCACCTTTGTCTCCGATTCTATCGAGCGCTCTCTTAGAGAAGCCGAACGGGTTGTGTTGGTGCAGCTTGAGGGCAACCAAGCCTTTCAAGATTTTTTCGAGCCTTCCCCTTCATCCGATTCCCGTTTGATCAACTATGAGGCATCCAACGAAATACGAAAAATCATGAAAGATATTCCCGTCATTTATTCCATCAGTCTTTATAGGGCAAGCGACAATTCCGTCCTTACGCAGGATCAATATCAACTGCTGCCGTTTTTTTCGGATCACGAGTTCATGTCGCAATCGATTCGGTCGGAACCGGAGGATCATTGGTCCGAAGCGCGGGATTATCCGGAATATCCGAACGGGGAAAAAAATAAGAAAGTCATTTCCATTGTGAAAAAAGCACCGATTCCGCTCGGCAGTCTGGGCGTTGTCGTCGTCAACGTTTCGCTGGATTCGCTTCTTTCCATCGCGAGCGACATGATTAACCCGGATATTATGTTTATGTATATACACAGCGGCGATCAAACGCTGATGCGTCCATTTGGTAAAAACCTGACTGGCCGGCAAGACATATTCACACGAATCGATTTGCCCTATGCCAGCATGCAATTCGAGAGCGGGATCGCCGACGGCTTGTTTTTCGAATGGATGCATGCCATCTCCCGAGGCTGGATAGCCCTTGGCGTTGTCACCATACTATCGAGCCTTATCTACCTCGTATATATCACGAGAAAAAACTATCGCCCCATCGAACAAATCCTGGGACAGATGCAGACTTGGGTTGGAAAGTATGAGTCGAAAGGAAACGAACAGGACGAATTCGCTTATATTGGCACCGTGTTTGAAAATGTCGTCGATCAGAATATCTCCTATGAGCAGCAGATCTCTAAAGATCACCTTGTACGCCGCAAGCAGTTTTTCATGGAACTGATAGCCGGCGATCAATCCTTTGCCGAATCCGAATGGCGGGCAAATCTTTCGAAATTCAATATTGGCTTGCCGGAACAATCTGCCGAAACCTTGCCTGTTCTTGCCGTGATTGTGGAAATTGACGATTTTCGGGAATTTCAGGCCAAATATACCACGCAGGATCAAAATTTGCTGCGATTTGCGCTGACGAACATATTGCAGGAGTTATTCGATCGTCATCGTTACGCAATTTGGCCGGAGTGGATAGAAGTTAACCGGCTTTCGGTGCTGCTCATGGGACATTCTCCCCACCGGGAGGATCAGGAGGTATGGGAGAAGTTTCGCACATGGGTCGCTTTTTACTTGAAGTTTTCCGTCACGATCGGAATCGGAAGCAAGGCGGATTCGTGGCGGGAAATTCCCGCCTCCTACGCTCATGCGGCTCTCGCTCTCAAATATAAATGCTCTTTGGGAATGAATCGTTTGATCCAGTATGACGAACTAAGAGAGCAGCAAAGTGGTGATTTATCAAAATATTACGCCAAAATCAGCTCTATCGTCGACGAGTTTCGCATGTTGAAAACGGATTGGGAAGTGCGGCTTGACGAATTTTTCCGCCAATTGCAAATCGATTTGCTGCCGGATGATGAGATACGACATGTGTTTGTCTTTTTGCATCGCTCGCTTCAACGTATGATAGACACCATGCCCGACGAGATCAGGGAGTATTGGCAGTCTGCGCAAGCGGATATAGCCGGGATTACGGAGTTCGAGACGCTCGAGGCGATGCTGCCGCCTCTATCGGCCAAATTGAAACGTCTGCTCGCGTTCTGCATCGATTACCGGCAGGCGAAAGGGAACCGTCAGCTGCTCTCCGATATCCGGACATACATCGAAGATAATTATGCTTCTCCGGATTTGTCTTTGGATCACATCGGCGAAAAATTTCATATCAACGGGAAATATTCCAGCCAACTCTTTAAGCAGCAGTTCGGCATGACGTTCGTAGATTTTCTGATTAATCTGCGGATGGAGCATGCCAAACGGATGCTGCTCGATACCGAGGAAGCGATCAACGATATCGCCGTTAAGGTCGGCTATCTCCATCCGATTTCGTTCGGCCGCGCCTTCAAGCGGGCGACCGGCGTTACCCCGAGCGATTATCGGAAATATATGGGTTACCCGGTTGCTGAAGGGCCCGACAACAGCTGAGATTCATACGTCGCTAACGGATATCTGCCAAAACGTTTGGCTGCTGAATTCGGTTGTATGCTTTCCGACATCCCGTTCTGAAGGATGGTTGGGTGACGGAATCTTGTAGATTGCTCGCTTGCCCTTGGCGAGGTTATAACAAGAGAAGTCTCGAACTTGCCGCCACGGAAATGCGGTTGTCGGACAATACTTTCAGAAGGGGAAGATCAAGTTGAAGTTAAAAAGAAAAGGCTTACAAGCAGTCGTGCTTGGAACCGTCTTGGCGCTCGTAACGGTTGGCTGCGGAAACAGTCAGCAGGCCGGTCCATCTTCTGCATCATCCGCGCCCGGTGCGTCATCCGCTCCCAGTGCATCCGCTACACCGAAGCAAAAGAGCACTCTCCGGATTGAGCAGTTCGACCGCGGCAAATCTTTTCCCGCCGGAATGGCAGTCAATGATCAGGCCGGAACCAGATTTGCTCAGAAAGAATTTGGAGATCCGAACAACATTACGCTGCAATACGTTCCGGTTCCGCGAAGTCAGGAAGTCGATAAGCTGAATGTATTAATGGCCAGCTCCGATGCCCCGGATATCGTCTTCACGTATGACGAGGCGCTCGCCCATAAATATATGGAGCAAGGCGGACTCATGGACCTCACCGACTTAATCGAACAATATGGGCCGAATATCAAGTCCTATCTGGGCGAATCGCTGCCTTATGGCCAGTGGGACGGCAAGCAGCTTGCCATTCCGGCCAAACGGGCATTTACGGGCATCACGTCCTATATGGTTCGCAAGGACTGGCTCGACAAATTGAAACTTCCGATTCCGGAAACGACAGAGCAAACTTATGAAGCATTGAAAGCGTTCCGCGACAATCAGCTCGGCGGTCAGGGAACGATTCCGCTCGGTCTTGCGCTGCACCCGGATGAATACATTCCGCTGGTAATGGCACTCATCAAGGATCCGACTGAAGAGCAGTATTACACCGGCATGCAAAGACTCGGTCTGCAAGAATTTCCGATTCTGATGGACGGGCACAAGGACGTTGTTCGGACGTTAAATCAATGGTACCATGAAGGGCTGATCAGCCCGGACTTCGGACTTGACAAGGATCAGAAAGTGCGCAAACAAGGCGTATCGACCGGGAAAGTCGGCCTATACAGCGAACAAGCCGCCCAAAGCTACGAAGATCCCGAAGGCGGGCTACAAGTTACGCTGGCGAAGAATGTCCCCGGCGGGTTCGTTGTTCCGGCCAATCCGTTCACGAACGATAAAGGCAAACGCGTTAAAGAGCTTAATCCTCCGACGGGCATGTACATCATGGTGCCGAAAACGAGCAAAGCTGCAGCGGAGGCTGTGCAATATTTGAACTGGCTGGCTCAGATGCCTGTCATGCTCCATTACACATTCGATGGCCCGGAGGGCAAGGCATATGAAATGAAAGACGGCATTCCGGTTAAGCTCAAGCAGGATCTTAGTCCTGAGGAGAAAATCGTCAACTCTTCAGACATATTGATTGTGACGAACGGTCTTGATTTTGGCCAGCAGCAGTCGAATGTCAAATCTCTCGGCGCAAGCTATCCTCCGGATCTTATCGAATATGCGATGAAAGCTTTTGAGTATTCCTTGACGGATGCCGTAACGGTACATTATTTCCCGAAGCCGATCGCAGCCGAAACGAAATACGCCCAAATGCTTAAGGGCAAGTACGAGGAACTGCTGGTCAAGTCGATGCTGGCCAAACCGGCCGATTTCGACAAAACCTATGACGATATGCTTAAGCAATATATGGCAAGCGGCGGGGAAGAAGTTCAGAAAGAGAGAGTCGCGGCTTATGCGGCTATGAAGAAGTAATCCGATCATTTGTTGCAACAATGAAAGCTGCACGGTCCGTGGAGGTTGCCACGGACCGTGCAGCTTACAGGAGGAATTACGAATGAGCGCAGGCTCATATTTCAGAAGATTCTGGCAATATTACGCGATGCTCGCTCTTCCCATTGTCTTCTTTGGTTTGTTCAAGTATGGGCCCATGTACGGTATCATTATCGCGTTTAAAGACTACAACATCTTCCAAGGCATGTGGACCAGCCCATGGAACGGACTCGAAACGTTCCGTACTGTTTTTTCCATGCATACGTTCATGACCGCCTTCAGGAACACCTTCCTGTTGAACTTGCTTGATCTCCTCGTCTCGTTTCCGGCGCCGATTATTCTTGCCCTTTTGCTGAACGAAGTTCGGCAGAGGCGGACCAAGAAAGTGTTCCAGACGGTCATGTACTTTCCGCACTTCGTTTCGTGGGTGATCATCGGCGGATTATTCTTGCAAATATTTGCAACCAACACCGGCATTATCAATCAGATGCTGAATAACGCAGGATACGACTCGATCCCCTTCTTGACGAATAAATATTGGTGGTTGTTCACCTATCTGGCTGCGGGGGTATGGCAGAGCGTAGGCTGGGGAACGATTATTTATTTGGCCGCATTGACCGGCATCAACAAGGAGCTTTATGAAGCGGCCGAGACCGATGGCGCCGGAAGAATGAGGCGAATGTGGCATATCACGCTGCCGGGCATTCGCCCTACCATCATTATATTGTTCATTCTCGCGATTGGAGAAATGCCAAGGATCGGCTTCGAACGGCCCTATATTCTAGGCAATGCGATGGTTAGCGATTTTTCCGAGGTGCTTAGCACATTCGTGTACAAGATCGGTCTGCAAACAGGGGAATTCTCCATCGCGACGGCTGTCGGCTTGTTCCAGTCGGTTATCGCGCTCGTTTTTCTGCTTAGCGCCAATGCGATTTCCAAGAAAAATGCCGGCCAAGGCATCATGTAAACGTACGATTTTTTTCGAAAGGAGGTCCTGCAATGAGAACCAAAACAGACGTGGCGCGATTGTTTGTGCCGATTAATCTCACGCTTCTCACTCTTCTGGCTGTAATCTGCGTAGCGCCGTTGCTGCATATTCTCGCCCTGTCGGTCAGTTCCAGCTCCGAAATATTATCAGGGCATGTCACGATATTTCCGCAAGAATTCAACACCGAAGCGTATAAGGAGATATTGAAGGATGCCAGTCTGTATCGCTCGCTCCTATTTACCATCACATTGACGGTCACTTTCACGGCCTTGTGTATGCTGATGACGATCTTGGCTGCCTATCCGCTGACCAAGCGCGGGTTGAAGGGAAGGAAGTTTTTCATCTACTTCATTATACCGACCATGTATTTCGGCGGCGGTATCATTCCGGAATACTTGCTGGTCAAAGAACTGCACCTGCTCGATACGATGTGGGCGCTCATTCTGCCTTCGCTCATTAGCCCGTTCTATATGATCATTCTGATGTCGTTTATCCGCTCGATTCCGCAGGGACTGGAGGAGGCGGCGGAAATAGACGGCGCATCCGCGTTCAAAATGCTGGTGCGGATCATTCTTCCGCTCACGATTCCCGCGCTCGTGACGCTAAGCTTATTTTATGCGGTCAGTCGCTGGAACGGGTTTACCGACTCGCTGTTTTACATTACGGATCCGGATTTGTATCCGCTGCAATTGAAGCTGTATCAAATCGTCGCCAACAGCATGTCGGTCGATCAGAACATGGCGGAAAGATTGACGGAAATGCAAGCTCCGCTTCTCCCGGAAAGCACGAAGGCCGCTACCATCATCTTTGCCATATTCCCGATTATCATCGTCTATCCGTGGCTGCAGAAGTATTTCATTTCGGGAACGATGCTCGGCTCGATCAAAGAGTGAACAGAGGTGCAACATGAACAAGAAACTGCAATTTCGCAGCGACCATAGCTTTACGATCGTACAGTTTACCGATCTTCATTGGAAAACAGGAAGCGAAATGGATATGCGGACACGGGAATTGATGGAAGCCGTCTTGTTGGCGGAAACGCCGGATTTGGTCGTTCTGACGGGCGACATCATCCAGAGCGGTCGGTGCGAAGGCAAGGCAATGGAGGCATTTGCCGATGCGGTGCGGGTGAACGAGGAGCATGGCATTCCATGGGCGGCCGTTTACGGCAATCACGATGCCGAGTATAAGGTGACCCGCGAGGAACTGATGCGGGTGCAGATGAGCTTCCCGCTCTGTTTAACCGAGCGGGGCCCCGATTATTTGCCGGGCTTGGGCAATTATGTGCTGACCGTTGCCGGATCGGACGGCACGGAATGTGCCGCCGCGCTTTATATGATCGACTCGCTGGGGGAGATGGTGGACGGGCTTTTGCCGTATAAGGGCTATGATTGGATTAGGCCGGAGCAGGTTCAGTGGTACAGGGAACGATCCAAGGAGCTTGAGAAGGCTTGCGGACGGACGGTTCCCTCTCTGGCTTTCTTCCATATCCCGCTTCCGGAATACGAGGCGGTGTGGAATCATTTTCCCTGCTACGGAACGAAGAATGAAAATGTTTGCTGCCCATCCGTCAATTCGGGCCTGTTCGCCGCTATGCTGGAACGGGGCGATGTGATCGGCACATTCGTTGGCCACGATCACGAGAACGATTACTGGGGCGATCTTTTCGGTATCCGGCTTGTGTACGGAAAGGTGACCGGCTATAACACCTTTAACAACCGCCCTTATAACGGAGAGCATCGAGGAGCGCGAATCATTAAGCTCACCGAGGGCAGCCGCGTGTTTGAGACGTGGATCCGCATGGACACCGGGGAACGGATAGATCAAGCGCCGCTTCACCTCCCTTAGTAGATAGCTCCTGGATTAATGCTACAATCTGTCCGCCATGATGCCGAAACCAGATTGGAGCCAGCATGCGCGGGAGTTGAGATGCTGTAACCGGGTTTTGCCGGGTTAGGGCTAACATTTGAAGCAGTTCAAATTTATTAAACGGAAAGCAGGTTATCCTGGAATGGAGTCAAATAGATCGCTAACCGTTTCGGATCTTACCCATTGCATGGAAATGATCGCCCCACTGAACACTTTCAGCGCTCCGGATGATACGAGCGATTTTGCGCCTGTGGTGCGTTTCCTTGTCATGAGCGACTCTCACATTAAAACTTTCGCAGATGTCGGATGCAGCCGTATCCAGAAGGCGATATCCCTCGGCTACAGCGATGCCCGAAGCGATTCCGTATACAAGTCGCTGGATGCCGTTATGTTCTGCGGCGATATTACCGACACCGGCGATGAGTCTCAGTATATCGCATTCAAGAGCATCATCGATTCAGCGTTAAAGGATGAGACCGAGCTGCTTGCCATCCTGGCCAGAAATCACGACTGTTGGGGAACGATGGGCAGAGGGGCTCTTTCGTATTTTTCATCTCTCACGGGGCTTGACACGGACTGGCATTATGTTATCAACGGCTATCATTTTATCGGAATTTCCGTATCACCCGACAGCAACTACCGATACTATGACCCCAAGCAGATAAGCTGGGTTAAGGAGCAGTTGGACAAAGCTGTTGCAGATGACCCGGAGAAGCCGATTTTCGTTACCCATCATGAACATGTGTCCGGCACCGTCTATGGCAGCGGCGATAATGAGTGGGGAGTAGGCGACTTGAAATCGGTCTTTGAGGAATATCCTCAGATCATCCACTTTTCCGGTCACTCCCATTATCCCATAAACGACCCCAGATCCATATGGCAGGGAAGCTTCACGGCGGTTGGCACCGGCGCTATCAAATATATGGAGTTTACCGTTGACGGTAAAAAAAGCGTCCATCCGGATCATTACGAGAAAACAGGTCAAGCCTGGATTGTTGAAGTCAGCGCTCAGAATGAAGTGCGTTTGCGCGGCTATGATGTTTACAGCGAGGCTCTGCTGTGCGAATATGTCATCCAAGAGCCCGCAAACGCTGCAATAAGGCAGTATTCCCCCGAAAAGCAGAAAGCTGCCTCTTCGGCACCGGCTTTCCCGGATCCGGGCAGCAGGCGTTATATCACCGTTCCTGCAGCCGAAAGCGTCGATGGCAATATCATCTTCCTTTACAGAGCCATCGTTTTTGACGAGAACGGGAATGAAATTGATCATGTTTATAAGGTAAATAATTATTGGAGTTATCCGACTTATGACTCCGTCACTCTCGCAGTCAACGCTCCGCGGGGCTGTATCGTAAAAGTCTTCGCTGAAAATGCTTATGGCATGAGGAGTGAGCCTCTGACTTATAAGGCAGAATGAGTGCTGAGAAGCTGATTGTCGGCATGAGCAAAGGCAGTAGCACATATATGCGAAAAATGTACTGCGAGAAACAACGAACCTATGTTCCTATTTTGTTTATTTTTTAAAGATATTAGTTAAAATGAATCAGCTTGCCGCAGCAATCCTTGCTTGGCAAGCCGATCCGTCACTTGGGCGCTCTGAAGCTGACCGTCGTGCCTGCGCCCGGGCTGCTCTCGATATGCAGGCCGCTGCCGTAGCGCTGTCTCAGTCTGCGCTCCGTATTGCGCAAGCCGATGCCGCCTCGGGACTCCGTCGGCAAATTGAGCAGATTGGCGCGTTTCGCTTCGTCCATTCCCGCACCGTCGTCGCTGATGGCTACTTCGATGCAGTCCCCGCGATCGGCGATGCGGATGCGCACCGTGCCGCCGCCGGACCGCCGGTGCAGGCCGTGCCGGACGGCATTCTCCACGAGCGGTTGGATTGTCAGCGGCGGGATGACCGCCGCGATGTCCGGGTCCACTTCCCAAACAATGTTCAGCCGATGCGCGAAACGGGTCTTCTCGATGAACAAATAGGAGCTGACAAGGTCAAGTTCGTGCGCCAGCGGTACGAGCTTCTCGACGTTGGCCGCATCGAAGCTCCGGCGCAAATAGTCGCCGAACGCCACCAGCAATTCGCGCATGTCGGCCGGATTGTCCTCCTCGCTGAGCGCGGCGATGGAGTTGAGCGTATTGAACAGAAAATGCGGCTGGATCTGCGCCTGCAGCAGGGCGGCTTCCATCCGGGTCTGCTCCCGCGCGGACGCGCGAAGCGCGGTCAAGGCGCCGACGCGCGCCAGCAGCTCCGCCGCCTCCACGGGCTTCGTCACGTAATCGTTCGCCCCCGCCAGGAAGCCCGCCTGGATGTCCTCGGGCCGACTGCGCGCCGTGAGCAGCAGGATCGGCAGTTCGGAGAGCGAGAACCGCTCGCGGATGCACCGGGTCAGCGCATAGCCGGACATCTGCGGCATCATGACATCGGAGATGACGAGATCCCATGTCTGCGCGCCGAGCAGCGCGAGCGCCTCTTCGCCTCCGGAAGCGGTCGACAGTTCATATTGCTCCGATGCCAGCAAGCCGGCGAGCACGCTCCGATTGACCGGGTCGTCGTCCACGGCCAATATTCGCAGCCGATCACGTCCGGAAGATTGCTCGTGACGGTTCATCGTCTTCGTCTCGGCAGCAGCCGCAGCCGAATCGTTCTCCGTCCAGCCTGAAGCGGCGATCTCGGCTGCGGCGCCGTGCATCAGCCAGTGCGACGGCCCGCCGGGTTCCACAGGCAGTTCGGCATGTGAAGCCAGCGGCAGCGTGAACGAGAAGACGGAGCCACGGCCGGGAGCGGACGCGACTTCCAGCCGGCTCCCGTGCAGTTCGACAAGCTGCCTGCTGATGCTGAGGCCCAGTCCGATGCCGCCGCCCGCGTCGATCGATTCGGGAGCTCCTTGTTCATACGGCTGGAACACTCTGCGAGCCGTCTCCTCGTCCATGCCGATCCCCGTATCCGCCACTTCGATGCGCGCCACTCCGCCCGACTGTATCGCCCGGATTGTGACGCTGCCTTCGTGCGTATATTTCACCGCATTATGCAGCAGGTTGAACACCACTTGAATGATGCGATTCTCGTCACCCGCGATCGCAGGGAACTCGTCTGGAATCTCGCTTGCGAGCCGGACCTGCTTCTTTCCTTCCATATAGCGAATCATGTCCAGCACGCCGGAGGCAACAGCCTGGATGCGGAATTCGCTGCGGTGAAGCTGAATGCCGTGCTCCCTGAGCCGATTCAGGTCGAGCAGATCGTTCAGCATGTACGACATCCGCCTGGCCACCGTGATAAGCAGCGTCATATCCTTCGCGTTCTGGCCGCTGAGCTCGGACTTCCCGTTTTCGAGAACCGACTGGGCGATGTTCAGGATGCCATGCAACGGATTGCGCAGCTCGTGCGACGTATTGGCCAGAAATTCATCTTTCCTCTTATCCGCTTGCTGCAGCTTGAGCGCGAGTTGACTTGTCTGAGAAGCCGTGCGGAAATAGCGCTTAAACCAGTAAGCGGCGAATGCCAGGAAAGCGACGGTCAGGTCGATCGGGTAAAAGTAGATTTCGAACAGCTGCTGATACTTAAGGAGGCTCCACAGGATGTTGACCGTAACGGCGGTCGCCCCGATCAGCAGGTAGTATGAATCCTGTTCACCCTTCAGCGTAGCACGCAGGAAGGATCGGAACGTAATCAGGCCGGCCCATATCCCCGACACTCCTAACAAATAACCTAACGATGTGATGATCGAGGCCGGGAAGAAGGCGAATATCGCGGCAGCGCCGCTAAGTACGCCGAACCAGCGCATCTCCCGCCGCGAGATGAAGCCGGGCAGCAGCGAGGAGGCGAAGAAAGCCAGCGTGATATAGATGCCGTTCATGGATAAATAATTCAGCCTAATACTCCAAGCGTAATCGATCGGCGCCCCGCTTAGCAGCAGCCTTTCGTCGGACAGCAAACTCATCAGCAAGGTGAACAGGTTCAGCGCCGCGAACAGGATAAGCAGCCGCTGACGGGTGCCGATGAAGTAGAGCAGGATGGCGTATACGGCATGAATGAGCAGGACCGTGCAGAGCAGCAATTGCATCCCTTTCGAGAAGTCGGAGAACCGATCTATCGCTTGCACGCTGCCCAGCAGCAGCGTATCGATGATTCCGCCTTTGCGGGCGTTGTGGAAATTGGCGACTTGAATAACCAGGTCAATCTCGCCGCGATCGTTCGAGAACGAGGAGGTGAAAACTTTCCTGTCGGCAGTGTAGGAGGAGGAGTCGCTTGCCGGCTGGCCGGATTGACCCAACAATCGTCCGTTTACGTATATGGCCGATGACGCAGCGATCTCCATTGGCCGAACGGCAAGGGTGAGATCGCGGTCCGGATCGACGAGAATGCGCAGCCGGTAAGTACCGTAGCCGATGTTCGTGCGGCCGGGCAAGCTCGTTCGCCATTTTCCGGGCACCTGAATGAAGCTTGCCTCGGTTGCGTTCGCCGGGGAAGCTGCGACTTGTTCTTGGGCAGGGCCCTCTGTAATCAATTGATCGGGGTAGAATTCCCATTCTCCGTCCAGACGAATCGGGCGGCTATCTTCGAAATTCCAACCGCGCAAATCCATGACTCCGCGGAGGGCAGGGGGGTGGTCAGGCGTCGCTTGCAGAGCGATCCATCCCAGGCGGACGGAAGTCAGTACAACGATGAAAACTCCCAGCAGGAGGAGTACTTTTCTTTTCGTTCTCATACTTCATTATTTCGGCAGACGAGGCGGATTTGCTGAGTGCTCCGTTTTGCTCAGGTGAGGCATATGAGGGGTTCGGGCCGGATGGTTGTGGTAAAATGAAACAAGAAGTCTGGAGAAGAAGGAGCGTGCGTCTTGTGTTCAAGATCCTGGCCCTCATCTTCGTCATTCAGATCGTGTACGTGTCGGCGTTCACCTTGCGCATGATTCTGACGCTCAAAGGGCAAAAGTACATCGCTGCGCTCATCAGCACGGCGGAAGTAACGATCTACGTGCTGGGTCTGAATATGGTGTTGTCCCACCTGGATCAAGTCGCCAGTCTGGCGGCCTACGCGATCGGCTATGCGCTGGGCGTGCTTGTCGGCTCGTGGATCGAGCAGAAGCTGGCGCTCGGTTATGTTACCTTGAAGGTGATCACCAACAATCCGGAGCCAAGGCTCGCTGCGGTGCTGCGCGAGGCGGGATACGGCGTGACATCCTGGCTCGGCTCCGGCAGGGACGGCGATCGTCTTGTGATGGAGATTCTGACCAAGCGCAAAAACCAGAAGCAGCTCTACGACCGCATCATCGAGCTTGACGCGAAGGCGTTCGTCATTTTCCACGAACCGAGTCTGATTCGCGGCGGCTTCTGGGCAGGATCGGTCAAGCATTAGTCGGTCAAATCAGGGCTTTGCCCTCCCAATCGCGATTGGCGGGAACACCTGTGATATGGGCAACTGTCGGAGCGATATCGATAATATTGGCGTGTTCGATCCTGCCCCCGGGTTCGAACGGCTTGCCCTGCATGAATAGAGGAATGGTCATATCCTCCGGCATATCCGTGCCGTGGCCGCGGTCGTGCCCGCCGTGGTCCGAAAGAACGATCATCGAATACCCTTGCGGAAGGGCGCGGGCCATCTTCTCTATGGATGACCAGGAATGATAGACGGACTGAATATATTCGGGAGACATCCAGCCATACTTGTGTCCGATCTCATCGACGGCCCCCAGGTACAGGAAGATAAAATCAGGGCTGTGCGCTGTGAGATAGGCGAGGGCTTGGTCCGTTAACAGGCAGTTGGATTCTTCATGTCCATAGATGCCGCCAGAGATAAAGCAGCTGTAAGCAAGCGAGCCCGGTCTGGCCAAGTCCTGCAGCTCCGACCAATTGTGGAACATGGCGCAGGTTTTGCCATGCGCATGCAGTTGTTCGAATAAGCCGGCAATCGGCCGGACTTGCGTCGTATAGGTGTTCTCGAGAATGCCGTGCCGCGCGGGCGGGACACTGTGGAACAAGGACATGTGGCAAGGAAGCGTGATGCTGGGCATTACCGTGCGCGCGGTCAAGGTAGAGCTGCCCAACTGCTTCATCACCTCGATCTGAGGATGCCCGCATGCCGCCAAGCTGTCCGGACGCATCCCGTCAACCAATATAAGCAATACTTTCTCATTCATCGAATTCCCGCTCCTCTGATCATGAATGGACGATTTGCCAGCTTGACTATCAATATACCGGATATGATTCTTATCGTCTACCGATACGGGCATAATCAAAGAACCAACTGCCCAAACGCGGCCCCCGATCGACGTCTGGCTTGAGGCGGACGCGAATCGGTTCGTGGAACCTCTTATGATGACGACAATGCGTTCCTCACGCTGAGAATATACTTGGCCGTATCCAGCGGATTGACGCCGCGCCGCGGCCGTTCTGCCTGCACGTCCGTAGGACATTCCTCGTACCCGTCGAAGAAGGTGGCCAGCGTTGCTCGGCCTTTCGTCATCGACCCCAGCTTGACGGAGTAGTCCAACGAAGTGGCGACTGGCACGCGGCCTTGAATGGTCATGCGGTCGCCCTGCAGGGATGGCGCTTCGAAGGCGGCGCGCATGAGGATCAGGTCGTTCATGACTTTGCCGCCGAATTCCTCCGGCACGGTCAAGCGGAACTGCAGCATCGGCTCCAGCAGCTTCGTGCCGATCCGGTTCAAGCCGTCCATAATGCCCATCGGCGTCGCGACCGCGAAGTCCAGCGGATGCGTATGCCAGACGTGATGCTCCCCTTCTATCAGCGTGATCCGCAAGTCCACGACTTCCCAGCCGTATATCCCCTGCTTCAGCGCATCCGGCACGCGCCGGGCCACTTCGTTCTGATACTGCGGGAGCAAGTCTTCTGCCCTCACGCGGGCTTCGTATTGCAGGCCGGCGCCTCGGGGCAGCGGTTCCATCCGAAATCGCAGAATGGCCCAGCAGGGCTTCGGCATCGTGTAAGCGACATAGCCTTCGCCTTCGCCGCGCAGTGTTTCTTTGTATATGACCGAAGGTTGTCCGAAGGTCACTTGCAAGCCAAATCGTTCATCGAGCAGTTGTGACAGCACCTCGAGCTGGATCGGTCCCATCACTTTCAGGTGCAATTCCCTTTCTTCCTGCAGCCATTGCAAGTCGAGCAGAGGATCCTCGTCCGCCAGCTCTTGCAGCGCGGCTACGACTTGCGGATAATCTTGTTCGCTGGCCCAATGCGCCTGCACGGTGAGCAGCGGCACGGCCAGGTGCGCTGCCGGCGGCACCGCGTCCGGATGGCCGATCACGTCGCCGATCCGCGCTTGCTGCAGGCCGCATACCGCCGCGATGTCTCCGGCTTCGAGCACTCCGACGTCCTCCGACTTGCGGCCGTCGATTTTGCGGACTTGCGTCACCTTCTCATCGAAGTCTTGCGTCGCATTCCGCACGGTGTCCCGGTTGCGAATAGTCCCCTGGTACAGCCGCACGTAAGCCATCCGTCCCATCGCTTTGTCCCGTTCTATCTTGAAGACGACGCCGGACAGCCGTTCGTGCCTTGCATCGCCGACCGGCGCCGGCAAATAATCCACGATCCCGTCCATCAGTGCCGTAATGCCGATTCCTTGGCTGGAAGAGCCGAACAACACGGGGAACAGCTCGCATCGGCATGCCAGACGACCGGCTGCCTGCCGCCAAGCTACCAGTTCCTCGGCGTCTTGCGGCATCCCTTCCGCCAGATATCGTTCCAGTAGCGCCTCTTCCGTCTGCGCCAGCGATTCGATCAATTCGGTACGCGCAGCCTGATGTCGGTCCGCCAAGGCTGCAGGATCCGATTCGACGTCCGCCCACAGGTCGACGGCGCCTCGAAATGAATCGCCTTCGCCGATCGCCAGCTGCACAGGTACCGCCTGCGCGGTCAAGTATCGGCGAATGTCCGCCAGAGCTCGTCCGGTATCCGCGCCGATACGATCCATTTTGTTAATATAGATGATCGTAGGGATATTCAGCTTGCGCAATGCGTGCCAGACGACCTCCGTCTGAGCCTGCACGCCTTCCGCCGCAGACACGATCAGCACGGCGCCGTCCATGACGCGCAGCGCCCGCTCGACTTCGGACAGGAAGTCGACATGTCCCGGCGTATCGATCAAGTTGACCGATATACCCTTCCATTGAAGCGCCGTGGCGGCTGCCCGCACCGATATACCGCGTGCCCGTTCCACGTCGAGCCAGTCGGTCTGCGCCGTGCCGCGATCCACGCTGCCCAATGCACGAATGCGTCCGCTGGCGTAGAGCAGGTGCTCGGTCGTCGTCGTTTTACCGGCGTCGACATGCGCGAAGATGCCCACGTTGCGCCTTGCGCCGGTTTGTTTCAGTTGCATGTGCGGTTCATCTTTCGCCATCGATCGTTATCCCCTTGCGTGCTTTTGACCCGTTCATTATATCACGTGGTGACATCTTGGCATGATTCGAAATGTTGTGTCATAATAATTTCAGGTACTGCCTAAATAATTAAGGTATGAGCTTAAACCAACCCAAATGTGAGGTGTACTGTATGCTTACTTGGATGTTGAGGCAAGTGATGGCAGAGAGAGGGATTTGGACCGGCGCGGCGCTTGCTCGTGTACTGCAGGAGCGTGCCGGATACCGGTTGTCGGCCGCATCGATCAGCGCGCTGTTGACCGGTCAACCGAAGCAGATGAAAGCCGATACGCTGGATGCGCTGTGCACGGCATTGGCCTGTTCGCCGAGCGAGCTGTGGGTGCATACGCCTCCGCGTTCCGAGAGGGGAGCATAAGCGATGGGCGTGAAGACGATATTACCGTTTGGCGATCCGATCCTGCGCAAAGTTGCCAAGCCTGCCGAACTGAACAGCGCGCGAACGAACAAGATGCTGGACGATCTGGCCGCAACGCTGTACGCTGCCGAAGGCAGGGCCGGCTTGGCTGCCCCGCAGGTCGGCTACATGCGCAGGCTGATCGTCATGGATTGCGGCGAAGGGCTGATCGAGCTGATCAATCCGGAAATCGTGGAGACGAGCGGGGAACAGACCGGCACTGAAGGGTGTCTGTCCTACCCTGGTTATTACGGGCAGGTGAAGCGGGCCGACCGCGTGACGGTGAAGACCTTCGATCGGGCGGGGGAGCCGATCACGATTGAAGGCCAGGGCTACCTCGCCCGCTGCATGCAGCACGAGATCGACCATTTGAACGGCGTGTTATTCGTGGATCACGTGGAGGATCGCTGGCTGTACCACGAGCGGACGCAAGAGAGGGTCGATTTGCTGAGTGTGATCCGGTTGACGCGGGCTGAACGGTTATAAAAGATGCTATGGCTGTTATGGAAACAATAGATGGATAGAATGATTAGTAATCGTATCCGATTCACTGCGTAATCACAGTGAGATGTGTTAAAATGCTAATAATTGGAGGTGTGTCTGTGATAAAAGAAATTCACGTTAAAAATTTTAAATCGTGGAAGAACCTCGATATCTCTCGAATGGGTAAGGTCACCTTGCTTTTCGGCGAGAACAGTTCAGGCAAAACATCTCTTATTCAATTGCTTTTACTTTTAAAGCAGACTGCGGAAAGCTACGATCGGGCTCAGCCGTTGAATTTGGGGACTAAAGAAGACCTTGTGGAGCTGGGTCTTTACAATGATTTCATCTACGGCCACGATGTGAAGCTGCCGCTGTCAATGAGAATAGATTGGGAGATTCCGCTCTTCCCTTTCAAGGGAAAATCCGCCTTTATCGATGTCACTTTTAAATATATCTCCAATTCCATACGCGTAGCCCAAACTGAGGTGGGGTTGGAAGGAGACTTTGGAGGAAAGTGGGCAAAAGCCAGCCTGACCCGAAATCCTAAAGGTGGATATGGCCTAAAGGTTAACGATGAAGCCATATCGGAATTAGGCTCGACCAGGGAACTCACGCCCAATAAATGCTACGGTTTTCCTCCTCCTGCTACACAGAGATTTCCCAATCTGAACGAATTGAGCTTGGCAGTAGAGCAATTGGCTGGCAGAATGTATTATCTTGGGCCCTTGCGGGTATTTCCGGAACGAGAATACAAATGGGCAGGTTCTGCGCCTGCCGGAGTCGGCAGAAGCGGAGAAACCGCCATACAAGCCATTTTGGCCAATATGTTCGAGCGAAAAGCACTGAATAAGTCGGACAAAGCTGCAATCTCGGATATCATTGTGGAAACGGACAAATGGTTAAAAAGGATGAAGCTTGCAGATTCATTCGAGGTTAAACCTATCAGCGGCCGACAATATAAAGTGGAATTGAAAGTATCCGATTATCATATTCCGGCTAACGTTGCAGATGTAGGGGTCGGCGTTTCGCAGGTACTGCCGATTATCGTTCTCGCATACTTTGTTCCGATGGGATCCATTATCATTTTGGAACAACCGGAATTGCATCTGCATCCTTCGGTTCAAGCTGTATTGGCGGAATTTTTCTATGAAGTTGCACAGGAGCGGAACATTCAATTCATCGTTGAGACACATAGCGAGCATTTGTTGACACGCCTGCAACGCAGGGTGGCCGAACGTACAATTTGGGAGCTGTCCGAAGAAGATGTAAAACTGTTCATTAGCCGGAGAGAGACCGCTCAATCGGAAATTTCCGAGCTTCAACTGGATTCATCCGGCCGTATCCTGAATTGGCCCCCCCATTTCTTTGGAGATACCGTTTCCGATCGCGAGGCCATCATGAAGGCATTCTTGAAATCCAAATCGGATAAGCACAAGGATCAGCCGGAGGAATGGCCGTTGTGAGCGACTATATTATCGATACCAACGTATGGATGGCGGCTTCCGGCAATGCGACCTGCAACGATAGTTGCATGCGGGCGTGTCTAGAATTTCTGGAGATGCTGAGACAAACAGGGGCTTCGGTCGTAATAGATACGGAAGACAACCCCCCGGGAAACTCTGTTTTGGGCGAATTAAGAAGAAACCTGAGAGAAGGGGACTATGCTCACGATCTGTTTTGGGGGCATTTTTTCAATCAATGGCTCATCACTCCAGTTGCTCTTTGTTACGATAGTGCCGGTGCAGTTATTCCCGGAGGAATCGTCATCAACCAGAAAGAGCCCGACGGCACAACGATTCCGTTCGAACCCAATGACAGAAAATGGATAGCCTTATATTTGGCGCACGGTTCAACGTCTCCGATTTATAATGCTACCGATTCGGATTGGGAGAAAGCGCGCGCGGATCTTCTTAAGCATCGGATCGAAGTCCATCAACTTTGTACGGGAGATCACATAGAATGAAGGAATTTATCAAATTCCCGCATACTTATCATCTACTAGACATTCATGGAAGCCTCGATCGTCAAGATAAGCTGTTGTCGGCGGAAGTTCGCGATCAATTTTATTCCCAGCCCGTCGTAGTAGAGGAAAAGGTTGACGGCGCCAATGTAGGGTTCTCCCTATCCGAAGATGGAAATATTCAAGTGCAAAATCGCGGTCATTTTATTACGGATTCCTCGAGTTTGCAGTTCAAGCACCTGAATAGCTGGATTCGTGCACATCAGGATGAGTTATTCGATCTGCTGTATCCCCATTGCATATTGTTCGGTGAATGGTGTTATGCGGTACACTCGATTTATTACGACCAGTTGCCCGATTGGTTTCTGGCATTCGATATTTACGATCTGGAACAGAAGCGGTTTTTATGCAGGGAGCGAAGGCATGAAAAATTAAAAGATACGGGTATTTATGAAGTGCCCTTCCTGGGGAAACGACGAATAGAGCCTAATAACGTGATTGATTTCTTAAATACAACCCAATCCGCCCTTCATAACGGCCCGATGGAAGGTATTTACCTGCGAATTGAAGATAATGAACAATTGCTCCAACGAGCTAAAGTCGTCCGTCCCGGGTTCATCCAAAATATAGATCAGCATTGGAGCAAGTCGCAGCTTAGAGCGAATAAACTCAGCGTGCGTTCAATTTAAATGGCTAACGCGCGAAATACGGCCGGCAAACAGTTACCTGCAATCATGCGCTAAGGTATGCTAATAGACATATAAGCTGCTGTCCACTGCGGCGGGAAGGAGCGATCCCGGGGTGTCATTGTTGCATCGAATCGGAGGCAAGCCGATCATCGCCGCCGTGCGTCATCCCCGCGAGACGGAAAGAGCGCTTAAGAGCAACGTGGATAACCTGTTCTTCATGGGCGGGAACGTGCAGGACGTGATCCGGTCCGTGCGGGAGACTTCGGATGCGGGGAAAGGGGCATTCGTCCATCTGGATCTGGTGCGCGGACTGTCCAGCACGGATAAGGAAGTACTGCCATTCGTTGCCGAATATATGGGGGCGGACGGCATCATTACGCCGAAGAGCCATCTGATCAAGGAAGCCGGGAACGTCGGGTTGTTCGCCATCCTGCATCTGTTCGTGCTGGATTCGCAGGCGCTGGCGAACGGTTTAAATTTGACCCGATCCGTTCGTCCGGACGCGATCGAACTCATGCCGGGCATCGTAGGCAAGGTTGTGTCGCGATTTGCAGACGAATTTGCGAATATTCCCGTGATCGCCAGCGGCTTGATCGAGACCCGGGAAGAAGCTGCCGGGATTCTGCAAGCCGGCGCGACTTCGCTGTCCGTCAGCGCGCCCGAGCTGTGGTCGTTGACGTTCGCGGATCTGTAGAATCATTTGCCCGGGATGCACAGGGCAGGGTGCGTGAGCGTCGGCTGGTTGGACCAATACTGCTGGCTTCTGGGGTACTATCCACTGTTTACACGACTCCGACTGACTCTGTCTATTTTGTGTGAAAGTTCACATAAAATAGTGCAATTCAACTCCCCCAGTTCCGTTCTGTATGAAAAATCGCATAAACGAGGTATGTTCCAAGTTCAAAATGCGGGTAGTGTATGAAAAATCGTACAAAACAGGTTCAAAGTGCGTCTCCACCGCCAATCTTGTACGAAGAATCACACATAACTACTCGAGGGTAGGAGGGACGCTCCGCATTCGACGTTCCCCAGGAAACCAGACAGGCGCGTTCACTCTATTATGAACATTTTCCAGAACAGGCCCAAGCGGCTTCCCATTCCGAAGCTTGCCTATCCGAAAGCGATTGTCCTGCCGAGATGCAGGAGATGCATTGACACCTTTGTCCGCAGAAGTTAAGATGATCTTGCAATGTATTTGCCATATATAGATGGAAGACCTGTTTGCATAAGAGCGGCGAATGAGAGAAAGCTCTTCACACGCGGGATGCGTTTGCGCACCCTGGTGAAGAACTTTCTCTTTTCTGTTTTTCGTCGCGGCTGTCGGCAGGAAACCCACTACGCAGGAGGAGGAACATGGAGAAGCGGGAAATGAACAGTGAAAGCATGAATTTGAGAGACGCGGACGTCTATTTCTTCGATCTGGATGGATGCGTCTATCATCAGGACCAGCCGGCCTCGGGCGCCGGGGAGTTGTTGAGATTACTGCGCAAGGACGGAAAACGGATCGGTGTCATCACCAACAACTCGCGCCAGACGGCTGCGGAAATTGAACGGAAATTGCTCCACATGAATGTCCGAATCGCGGCGGATGAGATCTTCACCGCAACGGAACTGACGGGAGCCTATCTGTTGGAACGATACGGCCGTCAGACGGTGACAGTTGTCGGCTCTGAGAGCCTGGTGCACGCTATCCGGCAATGCGGACATGAAGTGGTGGACGGGGAGGCGGCAGGCCGGACGGATGCTGTCGTGATCGGCAGAGATACCGGGTTTACCTTCGACAAGCTGCAGCGAGTCGTCGATCTGGCAGGAGCGGGGGCACGCGTCATTGCGGCCAATCCGGATGCGTTCCATCCCGGCCGACACGGCCGGAGAATCCCCGAGACCGGCGCCTTGACTGCAGCGGTTGAAGCTATCCTGGGCCAACCCATGAATTACGTCGGTAAACCTGGGACCTATATGTACGAGTACGGCATGCGCAAGTACGACGTTCGGGCGCAAAGGTGCGTCATGATCGGCGATAATTTGCTGACGGACATAGCCGGAGGCACGCGTGCCGGCATGCGAACGGTCTGGATTCGCGGAGCGGGCATGAATCAACGCATTGCCGAAGATGAAGAAGGGCGAACCGGTCTAATGCCGGACCTTGCCGTCGATCGGTTGGCGGACTTGCTGGAGCTTTATCGGGAAAATTCGGCATAACCTTGCGTCCGTAGCCGTATGTGTGCAGAGTCATACAAGTGAAGATGGAGGGAAGGGATACGATGAAAGCCTATTTTACGGAGACAGGGAATCTGGAAGAAACCCTCATTCAGGTCGAAGGGCTGCGCGAGCCGGTATCGCTCATGCACGCGACCGACGCCCATCTGATCGAGGTGGACGACCGCGAAGGCAAGGAGGTGCTGGAGCAGCATCTGCGCTTTAACGAGGGGCTCCTTCTGCACAAGAACGATTATGATCTGCATGGCGGGGTCTCGCAGACGTACAGGGTAGACAGCCTGCTCCGGATGGCGAATTTCCGGAAAGTAGACGCTTCGGTACTCACCGGCGATATGATGCTGTACCCGTCTTATGCCAATCTGGAGGCGCTGGGTCAATCCTTGAAGACGCTGGACTCCCCTTATTTGTTCACCTTGGGGAATCACGACTGGCATTATCGCCATCTCGCCTGGAACGACGAGACCAGGGAACGATACTATCCCCGATTCGCAGAGCTGACGAATCATAATCCGGCCTGCCAAGTATTGAACATCAAGGGCGTCAAGCTCATCGCGGTGGATAACAGCAACTACCAGATTGCCGCCGAGCAATTGGCTTTCGTGCGCGAGCAATTGGCCGACGGCTCTCCTTGCTTGTTGTTTATGCATATTCCGCTGTATGTTCCTTCGTTGGTCGAAGCTGTAACGGACGTCTGGGGCGCCCCGATCATGATGGCCGCGCAGGGATGGTCGCCCGATGTACAGAAAAATTGGGGCGTCCGGGATGCGGATGCGAGCACGGAGGATTTCCATACGATGGTCACCGGCGGCGAATACGATAACCTGCTGGCGATCTTCTGCGGGCATGTCCATTTCTCGCACAAGGACGAGTTCGCGCCGGGGCGATATCAGTATGTCACCCGTGCCCTCTTCTCCGGCGGTTACCGCATGATCAAGCTCGTCCCGCTGTAATTCGCGGCCGGACTGCGACGGTTCTTTATTTTTACTAAGATACGTATTAAATTTATGGAATGCGTGCGCGAGTGCCTCTTCCTATAATGAATCCGAATCGGATAAGCATTATAGGAAGAAGGCGATTATTGTGCTGCTGAGCATGGAACCGTTTTTGCAACAGTCGGAAGAGATCCGCGATGATACTTTTGCCGTATATCAAGCCTTGAAACGGTGCAGAGAGAGCGACTGCGCCGTATTGTCGTTTCCGAAATCGACATACCATTTCCGGCCGGACAAAGCGCTGGAACGGCATGCTTATATTTCCAATCACGACGAGGGCGGCCTGCGCCGGATTGCCTTTCCCCTCTTTAACTTCCGCGGCTTGACCATTGACGGTCAGGGCTCGGATTTTATTTTTCACGGCCCGATGATTCCGTTCATGCTGGAGAATGCCGACCATGTGACGTTGAAGAACTTCACGATAGACTGGGATCGGCCGATGTTCGAGCAAGGCGTCGTTGTGGAGGCGAGATCGGATTCTTTCGATTTGCAACTGCCGGATGACGTCGAATACCGATTGATCAAGGGCCAATTGATCTTTACGTTCGGCGGCAGGCAAGAGGCGGTGTGGGGGTTCGACGACATCGATCCCGTGACGAAGGCGCATGCCTATCAGAGCGGGGACCGGATCAGCTGGAGGGCCTTCAAGAAGCTGACGCTTCAAGAGATCGGGCCCGGCCGCATCCGGGTCGGGGGAGAGCTGAAGCATCGTCCCCGTGTGGGCAACGTGATTGCGATGCGGTTCGGGAGAAGAGAGAATCCCGGCATCTTCCTGAAGGACTGCACGGACGCCCGGATCGAACAGGTGGCCATTCACCATGCGCCAGGGATGGGGCTGGTGGCGCAGCGCTGCACGAATATTCAATTGCAAGCCCTGGACGTTAAGCTGCGACCGGGCACAAGCCGCGTCGTAACGGCTACGGCAGATGCGACCCATTTCACCAACTGCCGCGGCCTGATTGAGATGACCCACTGCTTGTTCGAGAACCAGCTGGACGATCCGTGCAATGTCCATGGGATCTATGGGCAGATCACGGACCTGATCGCTCCGGACACCTTCTTGCTCAAGCTTGTCCATGGGATGCAGAAGGGCGTCGAAATCGTGGCTGCCGGCGACCTCATCCAGTTCGTGCGTCACGATTCCTTGCTCGGATTTGCGACGGCTTCCGTGCAGACGGTGGAACCGATCAGCGGCGACTATAGCATCGTTACCGTAGACAAGCTTCCGAGCGGCGTAAAGGTAGGCGATGTGATCGAGAACCTGACCTGGGTTGCCGACCTGACGGTGCGCCATTGCGAGGTGAGAGCCAACCGGGCGAGAGGATTCCTGATCACGACACCGGGCAAGGTGCTGCTCGAGCATAACGTAATCAGCGCGCCGGGAGCGGGGATCAAAATATCGGGAGACGCGAATTCGTGGTATGAATCGGGGGCGGTGCGGGATGTGACAATTCGTCACAACACGTTCCTGGATTGCAATTACTGCTGCCCGGATTGGGGGAGGGCCGTGATCGATATCGATCCCGAGATCGAACGGCCGGACCTTAACGCGGCGTGCTACCATCGGAATATTCGCATCGAGAACAATGAATTCCGCACCTTCGATAGGGGGCTTGTGTACGGGCATTCCATCGACGGCTTTATATTCAAGAACAATATCGTCAGGCGGAGCGGCAGCTATCCCATGCATCGGACAATGGAATATGCGATAGAACTTCAGGCCGTTATGAACACGGAGATATCCGGCAACGAATGGCATGACGGAGAAGCCAAGGCGCGCTTGAACGGCACCGCGTATGACTTGGGAAGAGAGGGTGGTTTTGAAAATGAAACAGGTGTGTGAACGGGCAACGATTACGCGAAACGGTTATTCCTGGGTGCTGGAGAACGGCGCATTGAAGGCCATCCTGACGTTCGAGAGCGGTTCGATCAAGCTGGTGAGCTTCGTCAACAAGCTTGCAGACGCCGATTATGTGAATTCGGACGATCCCGGGTATTTATTCTATTTCGATTGCGAAGGCACGGACTTCTATTCGGATGACGGCGGCTGGACATTGGGGGAAGCGGCCGAGCATGCCATCGAGCAATATGGACGGACATGGGGCGAAGAACTGGTCCTCACCTTAACCCGAACACAGGGGCGCCGAATGCAAGTCAGAGCTGTCTTTCAAATCTACGATGAAGATGCGGGCATCAGAATGCAATGCTGGTTGAAGAACCTCGGGGACGAATGCCTGCGAATCTCCGAATCGGACCTGATGGGCTGGAAGCTTGCCAACCGCCCTTGTGACATCCATTATGTAGAAAACAGCCTGACGTGGAAGATGACGAGGGGGAAGCTTGCGAACGGCAAGCGAAACGCGGTGGTCGTATACGATACGGGCGACGGATGGGTGCTGACGCCGGAAAACAACTACAGCACCTCCCTGCAGCCCGGGGCGTATACGGGGACTTCCGCCCATCCTTTCCTGAAGATCGATCTGTGGGAGGATGGCGAGACGGTCAAGGTTTCCACCGATCCGCTCGCGCTGCAGGCGGTTATCCGGCCGAATGAAGAGCTCGAATATTTGGCGGTTAACATCGAGGTGTTCCAAGGAGATGTATGGGACGCACGGCTCGCCGCGGCCAAGCATCTGCGCCGGCGGTACAAGTTCCATGACCCTTCCCGAATATTGAGCGTGAACGACTGGTTCTTCCGGGCCAAGCGCACGGAAGCTTATTATCGCGACGTGATGGTGCCGGCGCTGGTCGAGATGGGGTTCGACAAGCTGCTCATCGATGACTTGTGGAATACCCCGACCCGGGACGATACGGACGTTGTGGCCGCGTTATCGCAGGATTTGCCGAAGTTCGCCGCATGGATCCGGGAACAAGGCCTCGGGATCGGCTATTGGTTCGCGTTGACGGGAGACGAATGGGGGCTCGGCAGGGACTTGGCCGATCCGGCTCAAATCGATTTCAAGCGGCGACAGATGGAAGAAGTGCTGATCGGGCAATACTTGAGCAGCTGGCAGCAGATCGATCTGGGCGAACTCTGGAAGACGGACACGCCTACCGCGTACAGTCATCCTTCGGACTCCGTCTACCGCAAATGGCTGGGGGTCCGATCCTATATGAATCATATCGCGCATCAATATCCTTCATTCCTGATGCAGACGACCTGCGAGCTGGAGAACCCCGTCGTCACGGACCAATCCGTCGGCCTAATGCATCTGCCGGATAACGGAATTGCGGGGTTGTTCTGGGGCGGGGTTCGAACTTATCAGAAGGATGACAAAAATTACGATCACTATCATCCGGTTCGCAACTTGTTTGGCTATTTCGGCCTGTTCCCTTCCGAAGGGATGCTGGACTTCTGGAACACTCGCACTTGGCGAGGGACGGTCGCCCAGTTCTATTCGTTCCTGGCGGGCAGGCATATTAGCATTTATGACGATCCGGGCGAATTCGACGCCCCGACCCGCTATCGCTTGAAGCGGTTCAACGAATGGCGGAACAATGCCCGAATCAAATCTGTGCTGAATGAGATCGTCTTGCCGATTCCCCGCGCCAGCATAGGCACCGTGAACGACGACACCGATATCCATTCCTGGATGTTCAGAAGCCAGGATCGATCGCAGGCACTGATGATCGTACTCGACGAACGAAACGACGCCTTCTCGAGCTTCTCCCAGCCCGTGAGATGGTTGAGCGAGCATAAGCGGTATTTGGTGCAGGACATTACGCTCAGCGACGAAGGCCAGTTTCAATATCATTTTATCGGCTTGTTTGATGGGGCGGAATTGCGTGCGAACGGTCTTGAAGTAGACGAACGGATCCAGACAACCGGCGTTCGCGCTTACTGGTTCCAGGAGCGTAACGAATGCCTGAAGCAGGTCGTGTATGCGGACGACCGCATCCACTCTTATGAGGAAGCGATGGATGATGATACGCTAAGCCTGAACGTGCACGGAACCTCCGATGCTCGCGGCCAATTGATGGTGTACAACGGCGCGAACCGTGAAGTTCAAGTCATCGATGTGGAATGGGATGCGCCTGGTCAAACGGATGGCCCGATCTCCAAGATCCACAGCAAAGAGTTGCGGGTATAAGATGGAGACGAGCGCCGAAACGCGATTGGCGATAGCTCCGCTGTTTACGGACGGGATGGTGCTGCAGCGGGGCAAACCGCTCGCCGTGTGGGGAACCGGACCGGAAGGCGGGCAGGTAAGCGTCGGATTGGTCGGGCAATCCGCCCGGACGGTTGTCCGGCATAGGGAGTGGCGGGTTGATCTTGCGCCTATGGAAGCGGGCGGACCCTATCACTTGGAGGTACGCTGCGATGTGGCGGCAGCAGCCATACGGATTCGGGACGTATTGGTCGGAGAAGTATGGCTGGCGGCGGGCCAATCCAACATGGTGCAGCCGCTGCTCGTCACCGAAGGAGGCGTGCAGGCGTCGTCCCGTGCTTGCGATCCCGGCATTCGCTTCTTCACCGTACCGCGCAGGCCGTTTCCGAACGCGCAGGTGCCGGGCTGGGACTTTATTGGCACAATGTCCAGCGATGCCGCCTGGCAGACTTGCGCGCCGGAGACGGCGTTGTCATTCTCCGCGATCGGCTTTCACTTTGCGGACATCCTCCGTCCGGCGCTCGACGTACCTGTCGGCATCATCAGCTGCAACTGGGGCGCGACGCCGGCACAAGCCTGGATGAGCGAGCGTCATCTGGAGCAGGACCCGATGCTGCGGCCGCTGCTCGCGAATTATCGCCTATATGAGGAGAAGCTTGATCTTACGGTCTATGAGCAGGCGCATGACCGATATATCGAAGCCATGCATCGTTTGATCGCCGAGCGGGGAGACATTGAGCGCAAAGTCCGGGAGCTGGGGCTGTCCGGCTATCGGAAATGGGTGACCGACCATCCTCTCGTATGGCCGGATCAGCCTTACGGTCCGAAGCATCCCGAGAGGCCGTGCGGGCTGTATGATACGATGCTGTGCACGATTATTCCTTATTCCATTCGGGGCGTGCTGTGGTACCAGGGCGAAAATCATGCGATGAGGCCGTCGGAAGCCTCGCTCTACCGGCATTTGCTGGAAGGTTTGATCGCGGGTTGGCGCGAGGATTGGCGCGATCCGTCGCTGCCGTTCCTCATCGTACAGCTGCCCGGATACGAGCCGCAGCTGGATCCGAATGGCGACGGGTGGTCGCTCATCCGTGAAGCGCAGCAGGAGACAGTCGCTCGAACGCCGAATACGGCGCTGATCGCGACGCTCGATTGCGGAGAGTGCGGCGATATTCACCCGGTCGATAAGCGCACGGTAGCGGAACGGCTGACGCTTGCCGCAAGATGCGTGGCTTACGGGGAGCCCGTCCGCTTCGAAGGCCCGCGTTTCCTTCCGGTTGCGGAGTATCACGGACATTCGGCATGGCTGCGATTCGATCCGCGCGGGGAGCCGCCTACGGTTACGGACGGCTGCCTAAGCGGGTTTGAAGTTTGCGGCGCCGACGGGATCTATTATCCGGCAGAAGCGCGGTTCGCGGGGAGCTCGGATGGCATTGCGGTCGAAGTTTCCTGCAAGCAAGTGCCGCAGCCGACCGCTGTCCGTTACGCTTGGGGCAATATGCCGGAGTGGAGCATAGCGGGAATGAACGGAATCCCCGCCGCTCCCCAGGTTTTCGTTTAGATCGGATCGCTTCGAACGGTCCTGCCATCGCCGTGTTCGAAATATGCCGACTGTCAGTATACAATGGGATAGCGGGGGGTGGCTGGCAGATGCGGATAAGAAAGCCCCAATTCAAGCTGAAAACGAAATTGCTGCTGCTCTATTTTCTGACCATCTTCATTCCGCTGTTGGTGACGGGTCAAATTATTTTGTCCGTATCGGGCAGCAAAATTATCGAACAGACGACGAATATCACGCAAGACAGCTCGCGGCAGGCGGCGACGAACATTCAAACCTTGTTGAATGAGTATATCGATATCGTCAATCGCTTAAGCTTCGACCAGACGTTGAACAACTACTTGAACCCGGAGCGGGTGTACAAAGACGAACTGGAGAGCATCGACGCTTACTCGCTCTATTTGAAGCCCGTCACGTTCTACGATTTCAACTATAAAGAGACGTCGGCCAAGCTGCGCATTTATTTCTTGAACACCACGCTGCTCCAGGACCTGGAGACGTTCATTCATGCCGATCCGGAAATTCAGAGCCTGAAGGTCTACAAGGAAGCCATTGCCGGCAAGGGAGATCTGGTCTGGGGAAGGAACGACAATATCATCTACCTGGCCAGGAGCATGTCCAACAGCAACGGGATGCTGTCTGCGGTCCTCTCTGTTCAAATATCGGTGAATCGCCTGCATTCATTAATCATGGAACGCGGCGAGAGCGAGAGCATGACCTTCATCGTCGATCCGGAGGGCCGCATCATTACGGCCAATACGACCGATTATGAGAATCTCGCGTCGAACGATGAGCTCTTCTCCAGACCGGAAGCGGAAACCTCGTTCGACATTCAGGATCAGGCAACAGGCCGATCGTACAAGGTGCTGGTGGAGAAGATCGGTAACGCCAGCTTCTATCCGGATTGGCGGTTGTACACCCTCATTCCGCTGGACCGGCTCATCAACGAGGAACGGCAGATCCGCAATTTGGGGCTGATCGTGATCGCGGCAGGGCTGCTGCTCTCGTTCGGCATATCGATGCTGACGCTCGATCGAATTACTTCGCGGGTGAAAGCTTTGGTCAAGCAGATGCAGGTCGTGAAGAACGGAAACTTGGCCAAACTGGAGGATAAAGGATCATCCGACGAGATCGGGGCTTTGACGAAGAACTTCAACGTGATGATCGAAAGCTTGCAGCAATCCCACTACGAGAATTATGAAGTGAACCTGAAGCTGAAGGACATTACGATCAAGAAGCAGGAAGCGGAGCTGTACGCGCTGCAAAGTCAGATCAATCCTCACTTTCTGTTCAATACGTTGGAATCGATTCGGATGGGATTGCATAACAAGGGCGATACGGAGACGTCTGTCATCGTGCTCAACCTGTCCAAGCTGTTCCGCAGCATGTTGAATTGGCAAGGCGAGTTCATTACTCTGCGGGAAGAGATCGAGCTGGCGAAAGAATATTTGAGCATTCAGAAGTATCGATTCGCGGACAAGCTGAATTACGTCATCTCGCTCCCGAAGGAACTGGAGAATGCGTACATTCCCAAGCTTACGCTGCAGCCGATCGTGGAAAATGCCGTGAAGCACGGGATCGAGGAGATATCCAGAGATGGGATGATTCAAGTAGCCGTACAGGCTGACGGCCCCGACAGGATGGAAATCCGGGTAGAGGACAACGGAATCGGCTTTGCCCCTGCAACGCTTCGCCGCATACAGGAAGAGCTTCTATCTCATGATATGAAGAAGAGCGGCAGCATCGGGCTGAAGAACGTCCATGATCGTCTCGTGCTGCATTTCGGCGATAGCTGCGGCATTCACCTGGAGAGCGATTCGGAGGGGACGCGAGTACGGATCAAGCTGCCTATCATTTACGACAGCAAGACGAAATTAGGTGAACAGGATGTTTAGAGCCATTATCGTGGACGACGAACCGCAAATTCGCAAAGGGCTGCGAACGATCATTTCCTGGGAAACGGCCGGTTTCGTCATCATTGGCGAAGCGGCAGACGGCGATGAAGCGCTAAGCTTGATTGCGCGGCAACCGCCCGACCTTGTCATTACGGATGTCAAAATGCCGCATAAGGACGGAATCGAGCTGTCCAGACAAATTCAACGGAAGTATCCGGATATCGCGGTCTTGATCTTAAGCGGGTACAATCAGTTTACTTATGCGAAGGAAGCGATGAAGTACGGTGTCGTGGATTACATTCTGAAGCCGGTCGATCCCGAGGAGCTGATGGGTATTCTGGGGCAGCTGTACAGGAAGCTGTCGCATTCCGTGCAGCTTAAGCTGGAAAATCGGCAAGTCGTCAAGACGATGAAAAACGCCTTGTTCGGCAAGTTGATTCGCGGTGAATTAACCGCGAAGCCTTATGAAGCGGCGGCAGCGGTCGGGGTAGAGCTGCGAAATACGGATGTCTATCGCATGATCGCCATCTCCGTGGATCGCTATGATGAAATCCTGTCTGTATCCGGCGAAGAGCTCGCGTTGAAGCGATTTGCCATCGAGAATGTCATTGGAGAATTGATCGGCAGCCGCGGCTATTTATTCGAAATTTCGGAGAGGTGCTACGGCTGTCTGGCGGTTGAATCCGCAGCCGACCACGAAGCGGACGGCGATCTTTTTCGTCTTGCCGACCGTATGGCGGATGCCATTCAACGCTATGTGAAAGAGCCTGCCTCTGTAGGTGTAGGCTCCGCCGTGACGGGGATCGAGCAAATTCAGGAATCGTGCCTGGAAGCGCTGCAGATGGCGGAGTATCGGCGGCGGGGGCTCGGCGATCCCGAGAAGCGGATTCGCGCAGCCGTGGAATACGTGGACAGCCACTACAAGAACGATCTGAATTTGAAGGGAATGGCGCGGCTGTTTCATTATAACGCTGTCTATTTCGGGCAGCTGTTCAAGAAGGAAACCGACTATTATTTTAACGATTACTTGAATCAAGTCCGCATCACGCATGCTTGCAGGATGCTCGAGCAGACCGATCTTTCGGCGTCTGAAATTTCGGAGCGGGTCGGTTATAAGTATGTCGATCATTTCTACCGCCATTTTAAGCTCATCAAAGGCATGACGCCGGGCAAATACCGCGAAACCGGGAAATGACGGCGATCGAGGACGCTTTGCTTGTATTTCTGAAGAAGAGGCCGCCCTGTTGCGCATCCTCGAAATAAATCCAACTTCCAGCCCGTCTTTGGCCGTCCGGCCCGAGGCGGGCTTTTGCTGTCCCGGGCAATCGCCTGCATCGCACAACCATGCCCCTCTCCTCCCACGCCGCACGGCAGCAGACTCGCACCGCACGACAGCAAACCTGCACCACACAACAGCAGGCTCTCACCGCACGGCAGCAAACCCACACCGCACGGCAGCAAACCCGCATTGCGGGTTTTGACACTTTTCTGAGCGGATTTGCGTGTGTGTTCCCTCGCGGGAATCGGATACGATTCATAAGGAAGGGGGTGAGTCGATGCGGATGCGGCAACAATGGCGCGAATGGGGGTACCATCTCTATATGGTAGGCCCCGCAATAATCTGTTTGCTGGTTGTGATCATGGTTCCTTTTGCCATGGGGGGATACTACTCGCTTACGTCCTGGAACGGCATCAGCGGCGAGAAAAGCTGGGTCGGCTGGGACAATTACATCCGAATCTTTACGGAAGACGTTCAGTTCTTCAACTCGTTCAAGTTTACGCTGCAGTTCACCGCCGTTTCCCTGGTGCTGACCAACCTGCTGGCCTTCGTGCTGGCGCTGGGACTGACGCAGGCGCTCAAGACGGTAAGCCTGCTGCGCGCTTCCTTCTTCGTGCCGAACGTGCTGGGCGGGATCTTGCTGGGATTTATATGGCGATTTATTTTCACCAACGTATTCGCCGACATCGGCGAACAGACCGGGATCGGATTGTTCGGCCTGCAATGGCTCGGCACCTCGTCAACGGGCTTCTGGGCGATGATCATCGTGTACGGCTGGCTCATCACCGGTTATTTGATGATTATTTACGTCACGGCGCTGCAAGGGCTGGACCCGTCGATCCTGGAAGCGGCCAAGATCGACGGCACATCGTACATGCAATCGCTGTTCCGTATTGTGCTGCCGCTTGTCGTGCCGGCGTTCACCATCTGCCTGTTTCTGTCGCTGTCCATCGCGTTCAAGGTGTTCGATCTCAATCTGGCGTTGACCAATGGCGGTCCGTTCAACTCCACGCAGATGGTAGCGCACAATATTTATGCCGAAGCGTTCCAGAAGAACAGGTTCGGGCTTGGCAGCGCGAAGGCTTTCCTCTTCTTCGTCGCCGTTGCCTTGCTGTCGCTTGCGCAAGTGATGTTCACGAGAAAAAGGGAGGTGAGCCTGTGACCGTCCTGCGGCGCTTCCCCGCCAGATTGCTGTTGCTGGAACTGCTGCTCCTGCTGCTGGCGCTGTTGTTCTTGTACCCGTTCTACCTGATCGCGATCAATTCCTTCAAAAGCTTCGATCAAATTATGCTCGATACGATCGGCTGGCCTGACCGCATTTCGTGGGAAAATTACGCCAAGGCATGGGTCGCGACCAACTTTCCCAGGGTGCTGCTCAATTCGACGCTCATTACTGTGCTGTCCCTTGCCGGACTGGTCGTGATCGCCTCCATGGCGGCATGGCGCCTGACGCGTTATCCGGGCCGATGGAGCCATATGCTGTTTCTCCTGTTCGTGTCCGCCATGATCATCCCGTTCCAGTCGATCATGCTGCCACTGGTCGAAGTAGGCAAGCGGCTTGGCCTGATGGACAGCATCGCAGGACTTGTATTCATGTACTTTGGCTTCTGCATATCGCTAAGCGTCTTTCTGTTCAGCGGCTTCGTCAAGTCCATCCCGGCCGAAGTGGAGGAAGCGGGGTATATCGACGGATGCACGACGCACACTTTGTACTGGAGAATCGTATTTCCTTTGTTGAAGCCGGTCACGGCGACGGTGCTGATCCTGAACGGGCTGCACATCTGGAACGACTTTCTGATGCCGCTGTTGATGCTGCGGAGCAAGGAGCTTCACACCATTCCGATCGCGACGTTCTCGTTCTTCTCCCAATACGAGCGAAGATGGGACATGGCGCTGCCGATGCTGGTCATGTCGCTCATGCCGATGCTGGTCTTCTTCCTCTTCACGCAGAAGTATATGATCAAGGGGGTGATGTCCGGCTCCATTAAAGGGTAAACCGCGTGCATGAATCGGACAACTGAATTCGACCCAAGGGAGGAAACGGCAATGAACGGCAGAAAAAAATACGGACTGCTAACATCGGTCATCTTGATGGTCCTGTTGACCGCTTGCGGCGGCGGGAGCGCGAGCAATACGGAAGGAAACGGCGCGAAGGATGGGCAGGCAAGCCAGCCTGCAAGCTCTGCGGACAGCGCCAAGCTGCAAGTTTTTCATTACAAGATTGAAGTGGCCGAACAATGGGAAGCGATGTCGCGCGAATTCGAGCGGGAGCATCCCGGCATTATTGTCGACTCCGACATCATAGGCGGCGGGGCCGACTGGCATACCAATTTGCAAACCAGATTCGGCGCCGGCATGGGCCCGGACATCTTCGTCGTCGACGGTCCCAGCATGATGGAGCTCTACAAGGATCGATTGACGGACCTGTCGAACGAACCGTGGGTCAAGGAGGCGTTCCCCTTCGCCCTGGAGACGTTCTCCCGCGACGGCAAGCTGCTCGGCATGCCTTACACGATGTCCGGATACGGTCTTGTTTACAACAAGGAGTTGTTCAAGCAAGCGGGTATTACCGAGGAGCCTCACACGTTGTCCCAACTGCGCGAAGCCGCAGAGAAGCTGCAGGCCATCGGCGTAACGCCTTTCGGCAATGCTTACGGCGAAGCATGGGTGCTGGGGCAGCAGCAATTCAATGTCGCCTTTGCCCAACAGCCGGATCCCATTCAATTCATGGCATCGCTTAGAGACAAAACCGCTACTATCGCAGGCAATTCGATTTTCAAAGACTATGAGCAGTTTCTCCAGCTCACGTTGGAATACGGGAATCCCAATCCGGTCACCGCCGATTATAATTCCGTGCTCAGCATGTTCGCCAAGGGCGAGGTTGCCATCATTCACCAAGGATACTGGATCGAGCCGACGATCAACAAGTCCAACCCGGATCTGCATATGGGCATGTTCCCTGTGCCGATCAATGACGATGCCGGGCAGATGAACCGGCTGCCGACGGCAGCTTCCTTCGCCTTCGTCATCAACAATGAATCGAAGCACATCGAGGAAGCCAAGACGTTCCTGAACTGGTTGGTTTCATCGGAGACGGGCCAGCGCTATTTTACGGAGGAGTTCAGGTTTCTCCCGACATTCAGCCACATCAACATGAAAGATCCGGGAGAGTTGGGACAAATCGTGCTGGATTATTCCCAGGACAACCGCACGATTCCATGGACCTTCTCGCTCTGGCCCAATGGCGCGTTTCAGGAATTTTTCAGCATCAAGCAAGGCTATATTGCGAACCAATACAATTATGATACAATGCTGGAAAAACTGGACGCGGTGTGGTCCGATCTGAGCCAGCCGTAACCTGATCGGTTTCGCCGGACAGCCCCCGCTGCCGGCGGAGCCGATTCGCCGTCTGTCTGCCGCGCATACTGCCACCCGGAGGAAGGCCGCCATGAGGTTCATTCGATCCAGCATTCGCAACAAGATGGTTCTGGCGCTGATGATCGTGACGATCATCCCGTTCTCGCTGTCCCTGATGGCGACCTATTTCCAAACGAAGCAGAATGTGTATCGCAGCGCGGTTCACGCCAATTCCGACTTGCTGTCGAACGCCAGCTTGTTGTTCGCCTTGTATCTGGAGCAAGTCAGCCAAAGCAGTCTGCTGCCTTACGGCAAAGTCCGGATGATGGATTTCATTCGTACCGGCATCCCGGATCTGAATTTCGAAAAGCTGAGCCGAATGGATGAGACCTTGCAGACGATCTTGCACGCGAGCGATTCGTTCCGGTCGGTCAAGCTCTACAGCCTGGCGTCCAATCAAGAATTTCATATCTCGAGGATGAGCGCGATCCGCATTGGCGCGCAAGAACAACGCGATTCGTACATGCGCTTGTTCTTGGAGGCGATGGACAATCCCTATTACGTTCATATCCGTCCCGAGCCTGGGCTGGCCCCTGCGGCATCGCCGACCGTTTATTTTCAGCGGGCCTATATTTATTCGCCTCAAAAAACGTTCATCGGCTTCCTCTCCATCGAGCTTGACAGGCAACTGCTTAAGCAACTGAGTGAAAATCTGTTCACCCCGGGCGAGAGCGATGTTTACGTCCTGAACAATCAGGGGGAAGTCGTCTATACCTCCGACACGCAGGCGGATCGCGAATCCGGCTTGTTCGGGGAAATCAAAGACAGGCCGGACGGGAACGGCCATATGGAATGGGAGCGCGAAGGCGCCAGAAGCCTGATCCACTACAGGAGGCTCGGCGATCACCTCGGCGGGCTCATTCTCGTCAAGAAAACGTCGATCGATGCGATGATGCAAGACGGCAGGAATGTGATGAAAGTGCAAGCAGGCCTCATCCTGGCTACCTTCTCCCTTGTGCTGATCACGGTTGTGCTCGTATCGGTGCGCATCGTATCGCCGATTCGGCGGCTTGTTCGCCATATTCGAAAAATTAAAGCGGGCGCCATGGAGGACGAGCTCAGCTATCTGGGCCAGGACGAGATTGGCGTGCTGGGCAACGAATTCAATGCGATGATGCGGCAGATCAAGCACCTGATCCGGACGGAGTACGAGTTGAAGCTGCGCAACAAGATCAATGAGCTGAAGGCACTCCAGGCGCAGATCAACCCGCACTTTCTCCATAACGCGCTGCAATCCATTGCAGGGGTGGTGTACGATTCACAGGATAAGAAGGCGTACCGGCTCGTCGCCTCCTTGTCCCGCATGCTGCGATTCAGCATGGATCAGACGGAAACCAGCGTGACGCTCGAGCGCGAGATGGCGCATGTGCGCGCCTATCTGGAGCTGCAGCAGCACAGGTTCGAGAGCGATTTGACCGTGTATTTCGATCTGGACCCGTCAGTGCTCCATTGTTCGGTACCCAAAATGTCGATCCAGCCCCTGGTTGAAAATTATTTCAAGCATGCATTTCACAAGCATCACAAGCAAGGGATGCTGCGAATAACGGGGACGATCCGGGGAGATCGGGCGATATTGACGGTTTCCGATAACGGGTGCGGCATGACGCAGGCGAAGATCGACAGCATCGGCGAGGCGATGCGTTCGCCTTCCACTCGTCAGGACAGCGAGATCGGCTTGCTGAACATTTTGCAGCGTTTCCGGTTGATCTATGGGGACGACTTCCAATACGAGCTGGCCAACAATCGGGACGGAGGCCTTGATGTGATGCTAAGCTTCCCGGCGATATCTTTGCCGGACGGCAGCGAGGAGGGCGCAGGGTCATGAAGATGCTGATCGTGGATGATGAGCGGCATGTTCGAACGCTGTTGAAGAAGATGCTGAACGTGGCGGAACTGGGCATTACCGCATTGCTGGAAGCGGGCAGCGTCGACGAAGCCTTGCGCCTGATCGAGCGGCACAGGCCGGCGATCATCTTGACGGATATGCAAATGCCCGAAACCGACGGGACTTCCTTGTTGAAAGCAATGGAAAATTGCGCTTACCCGCACAAGATGATTGTCATCAGCGCGTATGACCATTTTCAATACATGCGAAGCGCCATTCAGGGAGGAAGCTTCGACTACCTCATGAAGCCGGTTGACGAACAGGAATTGAATCATTGTCTGGCCCGGGCGATCGAGGAATTGCAGGAAGAACAGCGCCGGAGCAACCGGGCGGCCGTCAACCAGCAGCGATTGCACGAAACGCAGGACCATTACCGGGATTCGCTGCTCACGCAATGCGTGTATCGCGACGTTATGCTGCGACAGCATTCGCAACAAATACAGGAGATGCTCGGCTTCGATCGCGGGACGGCTTATTGTCTCGTCGCCCTGCACGTGGACTTGCGGGCTGAAGGGTTGAGCGACCGGTTCGGCGACCGGCAGGATCTGTTGTATTACGCCGTGCTTAACGCAGCCAACGAAATGATAGGCGCGCCCGATGGAGCCATCGCTTTTCGCAACTTAAGAAAAGAAGGCATTATTGTGCTGATTGTGGAGGATGTCGGGCAAGCATGGTGCTGGGCGGAAGAGATTGTCCGCTTCATCCGGGCACGGCTGCAAGCGCCGGCCTGCGCTTATGTCAGCGAGCCTTCGGTCTTTCCTGACCGATTCTCAGCTCTGTATCAGCAGACCGAGCATATGGCCCACTCAGTCAACTTGCTCTCGCCCGCCTCTGCGGTCTATCGCCTGGAAGATGCCGGGGAGAACTCCCTAGTCTCCCTGATGTCGGAAAAGAGCCGGTTAGGGCTCATTCTTGGCTTCGGCGATCTCGCCGGACTGGAAGACTATGCTGCCAACCTGATTCAAGCTGTGATCGGCAGCGGTGTGCTGCAAAGAAAACAATTAAGGTTATGGGAGCAGGAATTGCGGTCTCTATGGGAGCAAATGCTTCACGGGCACCCGGATACGATGGTCACTGGCGGAGCGGACGAGCCATTCGCTCTGCCTGTCTGGCAAAGCCTGAAGGGCGTCTTCGATCTGGAAGCGTTGAAGGAGAAGCTGGTCGCTGGCCTGCACCGTCTTCAGACACGCATGCGCGCCAGGAATGCCGGGAAACAGTCCGAGCTGCTCGTCCATATCAAAAAAGCGATTGACGAACATGAGTATGTAACGCTGAACCTGAAGACGCTGTCGGACGATGTGCACTATACGCCGGATTACTTGTCCCGCCTGTTCAGGGTTCACTACGGTGTCAGCATAAAGGATTATATGAATCGGAAGCGAATGGCTTATGCCTGTGAATTGCTGACCGGCACCGAGCTGAAAATTTCCGAAGTGTCCGAGCGTCTCGGATTCGCGGATGAAAAGCATTTTAGCAAAGCCTTCAAAAAAACGATCGGCCAACGCCCTTCGCAATATCGACAACAGTTTCAAACCAAAGCCTGAAGGGAGAGACGATAACGCTGAACGGGAATGAAATCGAAGCCGTTGTTCTGGATTTGGACGGGACCATTCTGCGAAGCGATCTGACCATCGCGCAGGAAACCGTCGAAGCCGTGCGGCGATTAAGAGATCGGGGAATCGCCGTCTATATCGCGACAGGCAGACTGCCGAGGGCATGCCGGCACTATCATCGCAAGCTTGGACTGGATACGCCGATGATTTGCGCCAATGGCGCCATTATTTATGACTGCGCGCAAGATCATGTGCGGGTCCATCAGACGATCTCGCCGCTTCATTCGCGAGCAATTCTGGCAGACTTGCGGGGCAGGTCGCGCAATATTCTGTCTTTTCATCTGTCGGATTACTATTGCATGATCGAAGACGAGTTGGTGAGCAGGTGGACCGATCTTTACGCCACGCCGCCGCGCTATGTGGGAGACTACAGCGATCGTTTGCAGCATGAGATTACGAAGATGGAAGTGTTCCTGGAAGACGGTTCCGCGTGGTTTCAGCCGACCGGCGATATGCAGTGGCAATCGTCTGTGAATGTATATGCCGGCCCGGGTTATGTCGAGATTGTTCCCCGGACGGCGTCCAAATGGCTCGCTTTGCAAGTGCTGCTTGCGCAGCAAGGGATTCGGCCGGACCATACGGCCGCGTTCGGAGACAGCGACAACGACCTGGAGATGCTGACTTCCGTCGGCATCGGGGTGGCGATGGGCAATGCCCCCGCCCGGATTCGGGCACGCGTGCAGTCAGTCGCCTTATCCAACGAGGATCACGGCGTTGCCTGTAAAATAAACGAGTGGTTGGAGGGAGCATGCAGGTGAAACCTTCCGCGGACTTCTTCAGCATCATCGTGATTCCCGATACGCAAGGCATGGCGCTTGCGCATCCGGAGTTGTATCGACGGTTGGGGAGCAGCGTCGCAAACCGCATCAGGGAGCTTCCGGTCAAGGCGGTGCTGCATGTGGGCGACCTCGTGGATAACGGAGCGGACGACGAGACGCAATATCGAACGGCATACGGCGCGCTTGGCCCGATCATGCAATCGGGCGTGCCCTGCCTGTTTGCGATAGGCAATCACGATTACGACAACCTGGTGGCGCTCGATCGATCAAGTACCATGTTCAACCGTTATTTCGGCATCGGGAACTATGCCGGAAAGACGTGGTTCGGCGGCGTCTATGAGGAAGGGCGTGCGGAGAACGCCTACCTGCTCATCAGGGAACCGCGCTGTTCGCTGCTCGTCCTGAGTCTTGAGTTCGGCCCCCGCGACGAGGTACTGGAGTGGGCGGATCACGTGATGGCAGCCCATGCGGATTGCAATGTGGTGATCGTGACGCATAGCTACCTGCACCCGCGCGGGCATCGGGTCACGGCAGCGGACGAGCTGCACCCGACGAGCTATTGCGGTTCGCGGGACGGCAATGACGGGCAAGCGATGTGGGAAAAGTCGTTATGCAAACATCCCAACCTGGTCGCCGTATTTTCCGGCCATCATGTGCCCGGGCATGTGAGCGCACGGGTGGATCGGGGAGCGGCCGGACAATCCGTAGCGCAGGTTTTTCAAAACTGGCAGCTGGAACCGCTCGGAGGAGCGGGCAGGTACCGGATCGCCGACTTTTACCCGCATGAGGGCAAGCTCGGGCTGTCCGTGTACAACGCCGCCGCCGACCGATACGAGCACGAGGACGGCTACGAGGCAGTTCTGCCGATCCGCCTGTTACCCTGACGTTGATTCATATTTCTTGGGCAGTATAATAAATAAAACTCATTAAGCGGCCTTTGTCCTGTACTCCATGGGGCTTAGGCCGTTTAATTTTGCTTCCCGGCCCAACCAAACCGGGCATTTCCGGCTCGCAGGGGCTCCGAGCGCCGAGTTACCCAACCCAATTCGCCACTTGCTGCGGCGTAGAGGGCTCATGTCGCTTTTTCTTCCTGCGGATGACCCGATTGAATGCATTCCGCACGAAGCGTCGCTCTTTCGCATAGCCATCCATCGCAACGGAACACAGAGCCTTTATCCGGTGAAGAGGGTTCGCTCTGGATTTCAACGGAACCTAGGGCCGTTATTCCGCGGTTTTACAGTGATTTTGGCAACGTTTGTCGCTGATAAAGGCCTGTCGTTCCGTTAGCTATTCCAAAACACCGTGTACAGCCGATTAAGGCTTCTGGGTTCCGTTACGCTGCCTGCACAGGTTGTTTGGCCCGATCCACTATAATTCGACAGTCTCTAAATGCTGTTTAACAGCTCTTTTTGCAGGCTCAGGAAATAGTTCTTCACCGTTTGCCATTCAAGCGGCCGAAGCATCCGGGGCATAGGCTCTTGTTCTGCATCGTCGAAATAAACCAGGCTTTTGACAATGTGATAGTAGTTGATCGTGCGCTGTGGAAACTTGCTCGACAGACATTGCAGCAAGGATATAATCGTGACGCCGTTGCGCTCGAGTTCGTATAGATCGATGAAATCTTTTCTGGCCCCGCGCTGGCTGCAATCAATTTCATGGTCCCAATGTCTGTTAGGGAAGCGATACGCAAACCGGGTATTTCAATGGAAGTGATGACCGATTCAAGCAGAGGACTCGCATAATGGAGCCAGGTAACTTGAACGCCTTCGAAAATGCCGTGAAAAGTACCCGGCTTCGCCTCTGTAACGAGGAGGTTTCCTTGGCCAGCCAAGGTATTTTCAATTTGATCGGGAGAAAAGTGATCAGATGTAAACCAGTCGAAATCGATCGATTCACGATGGCCAAGCAAGAGAGCCAGTGCGGTGCCGCCGGCAAGATAACAATCAGGTACGGGAGGGGACTCGAGGATTTGCTTTAGAACGGACTGCCTGGCATGATCGATGACGTTCCAAAACAACGCATTTCCTCCTCCTTGAGGTTGAAATAATATTGCCAGTACCTTGCTGTTTTCCTGGACAAGTTGCGGCTTATCTGAACAGTCTGCCTAATATCAGCCTCCGAATAGGTTTCAAACAGCCAATGAAGCGTATGATGATCCCCTTCGTTCAGGAGGCGTTCAATAATAAAGCGTTGGTGTCGGGTCAGTTCCAATTGATCGATATGGACATCCCAGAAGAATGGACCGAAGTCAGCCGGAATAGGTACGTGCGGTTCAACCATCGGATCCTCTCCTGAGTCAGACTTTTTACTACTACTATTATTGTACGATTTTGAGAGCGCCAAACCAAGCCTTTCTATAGTTTATCCAATGCCTATCTTTATTACGTGGAATGTTGCAGGCGGAGCTTCGTTTTATAATTTAGCCATAAGAGCCGGAACCATCGGCAAAGAGAAAGAAAGGAACTATCGAATGGCGAGAAAACAATATTACCCCTATCTGATCATGACGGTTCCATTCTTTTTATTGGTTGTGCTGTTCAATTACGTTCCTCTATGGGGATGGGTGCTCGCTTTTGTGGATTATTCGCCGGGCAGGAGCATTGTCGATTCTCCATTCGCCGGACTCAAGTATTTCCGCCAATTGTTCGACAGCACTTCCGATTTCCGGTTGGTGCTGCGCAATACGCTCGTTCTCAGCTTTCTGCAATTGATGCTGACGCCGCTGCCGGTCATACTGGCGATCATGATTACGAATGTTCGCAAGCGCTGGTATTCCAGGATCGTCCAGACGGTAACTTCTTTTCCGCACTTTACGTCCTGGATTATCGTATATTCCGTGTTCTTCGCGTTCTTCTCCATCGATGACGGCGCCTTGAACAAGCTGCTGTACAGCACGCTTCATTGGATCGGCGAGCCGACGAACCTGCTGGCTGACGCGAGATACTCCTGGTGGATGATGACCTTCGCCACCTTATGGAAGACAGCCGGCTGGACGGCGATCATCTATATCGCGGCCATTACCGGCATCGATCAGGAGCAATATCAGGCGGCAGAGGTGGATGGCGCGAATCGCTGGCAGCAAGCGCTGCACATTACCGTGCCGGGAATCATGCCGACCTTCACCATTCTGCTGTTGATCAATATCGGCAATATGCTCAATATCGGATTCGACCAATATTACGTGTTTCATAATGCGCTCGTTCATGATCGGATCGAGGTGATCGACACGTACACCTATCGGATCGGACTTACGCAGCTTAATTTCTCCTATGCGACCGCTGCAGGCATTTTCAAATCGTTCGTCAGCATCACTTTGCTCTTTGCGGCGAACCGCTTTTCCAAATTGGCAACCGGGCATTCCATCATGTAAAGAAAGGAGAGGCTTGTCATGCAACACATTCGGCTCAAGCCGGGAGAGCGGGCGTTCGATGTATTGAATGTGGTCGTTCTGGGCCTGTTCGGACTGTTAACCTTCTATCCGTTCTATTATATCTTCATCTACTCGATCAGCGACCCGACGGAAGCGCTGCGGGGCGTATACCTGCTGCCGCGAGGGTTCAGCCTGGACAACTATCGTCAGCTGTTTCAGGAACAGAACATTTTGTGGGCATTCTTCATCTCGGCTTCGAGAACCGTGCTGGGAACGATTGCTACGCTCATCGGCTGCACGATATTCTCCTATGGCATCAGCAAGCCGTTCCTGCCCGGCCGCAAATTGATGTACGGCACCGTGATCGTCACCATGTATATCAGCCCCGGGATCATTCCCTTGTACCTGACCATGAAAGAGTACGGATTGTATAACAATTTCCTGGTCTACATCTTGCCCAGCGTCGTTCTCGCCTTCTACGTCATCTTGATTAAAACCTACATGGAGGATATCCCCAAGGAGATGGAGGAGTCCGCCATGGTGGATGGGTCCACCGCCTTTCAGACGCTGTGGAAGATCATCTTGCCCTTGTGCACGCCGGTGCTGGCCACCGTGGCGATCTTCAATGCCGTGAATCAATGGAACACTTGGGTGGACAATTTATATTTGGCGCCGACACCGGGGCTGCAGACGCTGCAATTGCTGCTCTACGCCTACGTGAATCAACAGAATGCGGCGATGTCGATGGTGACCAGTGCCAGCATGTCCCAGCACGCCATCGTGCTGACGCCGACTTCCGTGCAGATGACGATCACCTTCGTGGCGACCTTGCCGATTCTGCTGGTGTATCCGTTCATGCAGCGATATTTTCTGAAAGGCATCATGCTCGGAGCGGTGAAAGGCTGAAATCAGGTCGGCTCCAGGCATCGATGGTATCGATATCGCGGGCGACAGCCCTTGATATAAAGATCTTATCAGGAGGGTTCATATGAAGAAAGGTCTATTGATCGCACTCGCTTTGATCTTGTTGGCAGCCGTGATCGGTTGCAGCAGCAGCTCGAATAATAGCGGGGGCGAAACGTCGAGCTCGCCGAAGGGTGCTTCGGGAAGTCCCTCTGCTCCTGCGGAGGAGCCTGTCACTCTGACGATCTTCGGGGGAAGCGGAGCGGTGACAGAGCCGTTTCAGAATGACGACGTCATGGTTGAATTGCAGAAACGTACGAACGTGAAGCTCGACTTCACGGCGAACCTGAATGTAACGGATGCTTCGCAGAAGCTTGCGGTCATGCTGGCGGGCAGGGATCTGCCGGACATCGTGATCTTCAACGCACTGACCGATCGCGATAAGGTATACAACTCCGGGCAAGCGATGCCGCTCGACGATCTGGTGGCGCAGTACGGGCCGGACATCCAGAAGAATGCGGGAGACGCTCTGGCGCTGTACAAAAAGATGAATTCCGACGACACGCACAGCTTATACTATTTGCCCGGCAAGGTAGGCGGGAACGACTACGCGCCGCTAATCAACCAGAATGCCTGGAATTTGCGCTGGGATTTGTACAAGCAATTGAACGATCCGAAGCTGGATACGCTGGACGATCTGCTGAATGTGCTGGAGAGCATGATGAAGCTGGAACCGACGAACAAACTCGACAAGAAAAATTACGGTCTGGGACTGAACTTGTCGGACGATTGGGGCCAACTGATGATCGACAAGGCGACGGCCAATATGAGGGGCATGGTCCAAGCCAACTACAACGACTGGTATTATGATATGAGCAACAAGAAGATCACGCCTCGCGTATCCGATCCAGACAGCATCTTCTGGGAGTCGATGAAATTTTATAACACCGCTTATCAAAGAGGAATTCTGGACCCGGAATCGGCCACGCTGAAGTTCAACGCGATCTCCGAGAAGTACAAGACGGGCAGATACTTCGCTTCTACTGCTTATTGGTCGCTCGCGGGCGTAGATAACCAGTTCATTGCAGACGGGCAACCAGAGAAGGGGTTCGTGCCGTTCCTGATCGATAACAACAAAGACAATATCTATATCGTGCAAGAGTTCTCCAGCGGCGATCAGTTCCAAATGTTCATTCCGAAAAACAGCAAGCATCCGGAAGCCGCGATGAAATTCATTAATTACTTGTACACGTACGAAGGCGCGAAGCTGCTTCTGAACGGCGTGGAAGGCAAACAGTACGATGTGGTCGACGGAGTGCCTATGTTGAAAGATGAAGAGATCCAAGCCAGGCAGACCGATCCGAATCATTATCTGAAGACGGGCGCCGGCAAGTACTACCATTTGTCTCGCTTCACGCCGCAAGAAGACCCGGATGGCGTGCCCGTAGACTTCGCGAATATACCGGCAACCTTGAAGAAGACGGCGCTGCCCGTACAATTGGACTTCATGCAGCACTTCGGATACGACTCGGTCAACGAGGCGTTCACGAATATTCCGAACTATAAGTTCGACACGTCCTTGATGAACGCGGTCAACCCGGAGCCGGGGTCTGATATCCAGGCGAAGAAGGAGCAATTGGATGCTTACCTGGTTGCCAATATCGCCAAGGTGATCTATCAGAAGACGGATGACGCCTACGAGAAGGCCAAGAAGGACTTCCTGGATGCCTATAATTCCAAGGGCGCCGCTGAAGTGTTCGATTACTACAAGAAGGAATACGACGAATTGGCGTCCAGCCTGGGTCAATAACAGGTTGCTGGAAGGTGGGGTTGCGCATCGCGCTGCGGCCTCGCCTTCCGTTGCGTTGAATTGCAATATTAGATTATAATGTTATAATGAATTTTAAATCATAGATGGAAGAACTCCGAGATGGAGGAGGCCGGGCCGCATGCTGGTGCTGGGGATCGATATCGGAACGACCAATACGAAGGCGGTCCTGATGAGCGGCGATAAGCCGGAAGTTGTGGCTGCATCCGCAGCCTCGTACGCCATGCGATACCTCGGAGATGGGGGAGTGGAGCAGGACCCGCTTGACTGGTGGCGGGCGGTGTGCGACGTGATCGCAAGCTTCGGGAGGCAGGGTTACCCGCTTGACCGGATCGAGGCCATCGCGGTTAGCGGGCATGGCTGCTCGCTGGTTGCGGTAGACGAAGCCGGAGAAGTTCTGCGGCCTGCCATCAGTTCGCTGGACACGCGCTGCAGCCCGCAGACGGCAGCAATCCGGCAATCCGCCGGCGACCGGATTCTGGAGATCAACGGCAACAGCGTGGGGGCTTTCAACTTCGAGCCCAAGCTGCTATGGTTGAAGGAGAATGAACCTTCCGTCTATGAACGCATGCCTTGCTTTCTGTCGCCTGCTTCGTACATTAACTATCGATTAACGGGCCGCAAAGCGATGAACGTCTCCGATGGCGGAATCGGCATGGCCTACGACCGGAGGAGCGGCGGACAGTGGTCGAGCGCGATTATTGGGTCGATGGGACTCGACGCCGAGAAGTTCCCGCCGCTTGCGGCGTGCGGCGAGCCGATCGGTCGCGTGACCCGCAGGGCGGCGCAGGAGACCGGATTGCCGGAGCATGCCGTAGTGCTGGGCGGCGGCGAGGACACAAGCTCTGCGGCGTTGTCGATGGGAGTAGTTTCTCCCAGGCAAGCCTACCTGTCCCTGGGGACGCAGGGGACCGTCGGCGTCTGCACGGACAGGTTCGCCGTCCGTCCGGAAATTCTCGGCTTCCCTCACGTGCTGGAAGGAAGAAGCTTGCTTAGCGGCTCGATGAGCACCTGCGGCGGCGGGATGCAGTGGTTGATCCGGGAATGGTATCGCGATTACTCGGAACGTTTCTCGTCTGACGGCGAGGTATTGCAGGCCGTGATGGAAGATTGCCGCCGTACGAATCCCGGCGCGGGAGGCTTGTTGTTCCTGCCGTACTTGTCCGGCGAGCTGCATCCGATACTGGACGAGAAGGCGGCGGGCGTGTTCTTCGGACTGAAGCTGCATCATACGCGTCAGGACATGGCACGCTCGGTGATGGAGGGGGCGGCGCATGCGATCGCGCACAACCTCAAGTATGCCGAGATGGTTGCCGGCGAGGTTGAAGAACTGAACGCCGTGGGCGGCCCAACGAGAAGCGAGCTATGGTGCCAGGCGATCGCCGATATTACCGGCAAGCCTGTCCGGGTAGCGGGCACGGCGGATTCGTCGGCGGGTGCGCCGCTGGGCAACGCGATGCTGGCGCTGGCCGCTTTGACCGGCCAGCGGGCCGAAGATCTTGCAGCGCCCCTGCTTCTGGGCGGGAGAACCTACGAGCCGCGCGAGGCGGTGCGCCCCATGTATAAGGAGCAGCATGCCATCTACCTGAAGTTGTATCCAAGACTGAAAGACCTGTACGCGCTGTTGCCATCCTGAAGCAAGGAGTTGACCGAATGAAGCTGGACAAGTCGAGTCCTGTTCCCTTGTATCACCAGTTGAAGGAGAAGCTGATCCAGCTGATCGAGAGCAAGTACGAGCCGAATAGCCTGCTCCCGACCGAATCGGAATTCGAGCGCATGTTCGGCGTCAGCAGAATGACGGTTCGACTCGCCATGAATGCGCTCGTAGAGGAAGGGCTCGTCGTCAGACAGCAGGGACGCGGCACATTCGTCCAGAGCCCGAAGATCACGCACAGCCTGACATCCGTTACGAGTTGGACTCAGCAGATGAAAGAGCGGGGATTTACGCCGCAGACCGTGAAGACCGAGCTCGATCTGGCAGCGCCTCCGAGGAAGATCGCGCAGATGCTGGGCATTTCCGGCGATGAGCGGGTCGTGAGGTTGAAGCGGCTGCGTTATGCGAACGACGAGCCGATGTGCATCATGATCAACTATCTGGTGGAGAAGCGCGTGCCCGGCTTTGTCGAAGGGGGCTTCCAGGAAGAGTCGCTGTACCGGTATTTGGAGCGTGAATACCGGTTGTCGATTGCGGAGGCGCACGAGAACGTCGAAGCGCGCGAAGCTTCGGAGCATGAGGCGGAAGAGCTGAAGATCGCGCCATATTCGCCTGTCTTGTTCGTTACCCGTTTGTCGTTCCTCCCCGACCGTACGCCGTTTGAAGTCGTGTATCTGACTTCGCGGGCCGATCGGTATCAGTATCAGATCATCCTGCAATCGCAGGGAGGTGACAGATGAATGAGACTGCGGGGGAAGTTGGCGCTCGTAACGGGAGCGGGCAGCGGCTTGGGCGGCGGCATTGCCCGTGCGTATGCGCGCCAAGGCGCGGAGGTGTTGGTTGCGGACCGCCATGCGGACGACGCGGAACGAACCGCTGCCGATATCGTCCGTGAAGGCGGGCAGGCTGCCGCGATTGCTGCCGACATCTCCCGGACGGAAGAGATTCGACAGATGTTCGCAGAGGTAAAAAGCCGTTACGGACGCCTTGATATACTGGTGAACAATGCGGGCGTGACCGGAAGGTCGCTCGGAGACGGTCCTGTGGATGCTTGCTCGGAAGAGGCGTGGGACCTGATCGCCGGGACCAACCTGCGCGGCACCTTCATGTGCTGCAAGTACGGCTTGCCGCTTATGCTGGAGCAGGGCAGCGGCGCCATCGTCAACATGTCCTCCGTATTGGGATTGGTCGGCTGCCAGGATACCTTCGTTAGCCATGCTTATCAGACGACAAAGGCGGGCATTATCGGATTGACGCGATCGATCGCGGCTTATTATGCCAAATTCGGCATCCGGGCCAACGCGCTGGCTCCGGGGCTGATGGCGACGAAGGCGACGGAGAAAGTATCCGGGATGGAAGATGCGATGGCGTTCGTCCGTCGGATGCAGCCGCTCGGGGAACTGGGCGACGCAGAAGATGTGGCGATGGCGGCGGTCTATCTGGCCTCCGACGAAGCGGCTTTTGTCACCGGCCAAGTGTTGGCCGTCGATGGCGGCTGGACGGTGCAGTAGGAGAGGGTCTATTTTGCTTTATAAGATTATAATGTTATATTCAATCGACAATATCAAGGGAGAGAATGACATGCGCAAAATGCGGTTTATGGACGAAGCGAGAAAGCTGATCGACAAGATTGAAGCTACACAGGCAGAGAAGCTGGAGCAAGCGGCCGAGCTGTACGCGAACGCCATCGCGAATGACGGGCTGGTTCATCTGTACGGCAACGGCCATTCGGGGATCGGCGTCTATGAGACGTTCCCGCGCATCGGCAGCATGGTCGGCTTTCATCCGCTGATCGAGCAGTCGTTGGTCAACTATTCTGCGGTGGTGGGGCTTAATGGGCTGCGGCAAAATCAGCATCTGGAGAGACTGGAAGGGTTCGCCGAGCAAATTCTCGTCAACTTCGACTTTGGTCCGCACGACGTCATCGTCTGCTTTTCGAGCACCGGCATTAACGGCGTTGTCGTCGACATGGCCCTGGGCGCCAAGAAGCGCGGGCTGAAAGTGATCGCGGTCACCTCGGTGGAGCATCAGATGGCGACAGAGTCACGTCATAGCTCGGGTAAGCGCCTCTGCGAGATTGCCGATGTCGTAATCGATAACTGCACGCCGCCCGGCGATGCGATGATTCACATCGACGGATTGGATGCACCGGTCAGCCCCGGCTCATCGCTCGCAGCCGTCACGATCGTACAGACGCTGAACGCGATGACCGCAGAGAAGCTCCTGGAGCGCGGGTACAAGCCGATCGTGCTGCCGAGCATGCATTTCAAAGGCGATACGAGCGTGAACGAGACGATCGATCTCTACTATTCGGAGACAAAACGCCGTTATAAGAACATCTAATCGCTGCCAAGGCAAGCATGATGAAGGCAAGGAGGGGACGACGATGCAGATCGTCATCAAGGATGTTCCGCTGCTCTGGAAGACCGATATCGTAGTTGTAGGCGCAGGATCGGCCGGCATTACGGCTGCCATAGCCGCAGCGAGAACAGGCAAGCTTGTTACGCTCGTGGAAAGGTACGGATTCCCGGGCGGCATCAGCACCGGGGTGCTGGATACATTCTATGGGTTCTACACGCCTGGAGAACGAAGCCGCAAAATTGTCGGCGGCGTGCCGGACGATATGCTGAAGCGTCTCTATGCGGAGAAAGCGGCAATGAAGCGGGGAAATTCCTTCGGCTATCTCGGCATCGGCATTACCTACGATCCGGAGCTGTTGAAGTGCGTATGGGAGGACATGGCGGTGGAAGCGGGCGTACGGGTGCTCTACCATTCGTTCTGCACGGATGTCCTGATGGAAGGCAACCGGGTTGCCGGGGTGATCGTCGACGGCAAGCAAGGGCTGATGAAAATCGAGGCCGATGTCGTCATCGATGCTTCCGGCGATGCGGATGTCGCTTGGCGAGCGGGAGCGGCATTCGAGAAAGCGGGAGAGCTCAGCCCGGCGCAGACGCTGACGACGACATTCCGCTTGGCTCATGTCGATTACGCCCAGGCGACGGCGCTGCCGAAGAAAGAGTTGGAGCGCCTCATGCGGGAGGCCAATGCGAGCGGCTTGTATCAGCTTCCCCGCGAGGAAGGTTCGATCCACGTGACACCGATCCCTGGCGTCATGCTGGCGATCATGACGAAGATGGACGGCTACGATCCTTGCGATCCCGTCTCGCTGACACAGGCGGAAATCAAAGGCCGCAGGCAAGCGAGAGAGTATATCCGATTCCTTCGAGACAAGGTGCCAGGATACGAGCAAGCCGCTCTGATCAACTTGAGCGTGCAGACGGGGATTCGCGAGACGAGGAGAATTTACGGGGAATACCGGCTCACGAAAGAAGATGTAGTGGAGATTCGCAAGTTCGACGATGCGATCGGGCAATGCGGCGCTCCGATCGAGGACCACCGCGGAGGGAAAGGGACGCATTGGGAGCTGCTTGCCGAAGGCGCAGCGTATGATATTCCTTACCGGACGCTGGTGCCGCAGCAGATCGACGGGCTGCTCGTGGCCGGGCGCTGCTTCTCGGCGACGCATGAGGCGCATGCTTCCTGCCGCAGCATGGCGCAGTGCATGGCGATGGGGCAAGCGGCGGGAATGGCAGCTTCGACGGCGCTCGATCAGAAGGTCATGCCTCGCGAGGTGGATATCGGGCTTGTCCAGAACCGGCTTGTGGCGATGGGCGCCGTGTTATACGACAGTCAGAACGGGGAGGATGTAGGATGATCGAGTGGATCCGACTGACGAGCGAGAGCATCCGGGGCATCGACAGACAGCTGCCGGTCATCGTGCCGGTCGGGCTGGTGGAGGCGCACGGACCGCATCTGACGCTCGGACTCGACATGGATACGGCGGTTTATTTCTCCCGCAGGGTGGCGGAAGCATCGGGCGCGATTCTCGCGCCGGCCATCCATTATGGTTTCGCGGACGAGATGAAGGAATATCCCGGTACGGTGGGGGTAAGGGCGGAGACGTTGGCTCTCGTCGTGCAGGATATAAGCGAGTTGTTCATCTATCACGGCTTCAAGAAAGTGATCTTCCTCAGCGGGCACGGAGCCAATAAGCTCGGCTGCGAGTTGGGCTTCTACAAGGTGTGGGAGAAGTATCCCGACTTCAAGCCCGCTTGCTGGAATTGGTGGTCGGATGCAGGAGTAACCGGCATTCATCATGCGGACAAGGGCGAGACGGAGGTGGCGCATGCGGTCGGGTCGCCCGTCCATGCCGACCGGATCAAGGACTACAGCTTCAAGAAGCCTTGGCATAAAGTGCGATCGCGCTTCGCTGTAGAGCCCGAATCGGGCGGAATCAACGGCAAGCCGAGCGAGTACGATCCGGCGGAGGGAGCCCGCATTCGCGAGCAAGTCGTCCGTGTGTTAACGGATAAAGTGATGGAGGCAATCGGCGACAAGGAATAGGCGGAATCGCGATCGAATGGGGCGATTTCCGGGGATTTCGGGCAAACAAGGGCACCTCGCGAGTCCTCTTACGAGGTGCCTTTGTTGTCGTAACATCAGAAATTGTGTCGCAGAGGCACTAATCTCACCTCAGCCGCGCCAATTCACCAAAAAGGACTGTCAGGGTGCCCTGACGGTCCTTTTTGGTGAATTGCGGTATGCTTCAGAAGAACTGCTCCAGTTGCGCCTTGATTTCGGCTGTCTCGCCGCCAACAACGGTCCGGGATTGCGGCTTGTCGAACAGCGCGGCGATCTGCGGCGGGTACTCCTGCCGGATGCCGCGCAGCCGGATCGCTTCGTCGAACTTGGCCGGGTGGGCAGTTGACAGCGCTACGGTGGCCTCGTCCGCGTATGCGAGCCGGTCTGCCGCCGCCACGCCGCACGCCGTGTGCGGGTCGAGCAGGTAGCCGTGCTGTTCGTGATACTCGCTGATCGTGTCCAGGCATTCCTCATTGCGGACGCTGTAGGCGGCGAAGTCGGCCTGCACCTGCCGCAGCTTGTCGGCGGGTACGCTCAGCCGGCCTTCTGCCTTGAACTGCGCCATCACCGCGGCCGTCGCCCCTGCATCCTCTCCATAGAGATAGTAGAGGTACCGCTCGAAGTTGCTCGCCACCTGAATATCCATCGACGGGCTATACGTGCCGCGGAATTCGCCCGGCTCATACACGCCTTCGTTCACGAACCGCTCCAGGATGTTGTTCTCATTGGTCGCCAGCACGAGCTTGCCGATCGGCAACCCCATGCGCTTCGCCAGATAGCCCGCGAAGATATCGCCGAAATTGCCCGTCGGCACGCTGAAGTTGACCGCTTGGCCTGCTGCCGCCGTCGGGACGATCCCTTGCTCCGCAAGCCGGAAGTAGGCGTAGAAGTAGTACACCGTCTGCGCGAGAATGCGCGCGATGTTAATCGAATTGATCGCCCGCAGATGATAACGCCGCTTGAACTCGACGTCCGCGAACAGCTCCTTGATCATGCGCTGGCAGTCGTCGAAGGTGCCTTCCACCGCAAGGTTCAGCACGTTGTCGTCGCCGACCGTCGTCATTTGCAGCTCCTGCACTTTGCTGACTTTGCCGTTCGGGTGCAGGATGCAGATGCGGATGCCTTCCTTGCCGCGCACGCCCTCGATTGCCGAAGCTCCTGTGTCTCCGCTCGTCGCCCCGAGAATGTGGATGATTGAATCCTTTTTCCGCGAAATGTAAGCATAGAGATTGCCCAGGAACTGCAGAGCCACGTCCTTGAAGGCGAACGTCGGGCCGTGGAACAGCTCCAGCACATGCAGCCCGTCACGCAGCGGGCGCACCGGCGTGACGCCGGGATCGCGGAACGTTCCGTAGCTGTCGTCCACGAGCCGCTTCAGATCGGCACGCGGAATCTCGTCGCCCACATAGAGCGAGAACACCTCGAGCGCGAGGTCCTGGTAAGACAACTTCTGCCACTGGCGGAGCGTGTCCGCGGCCACCTGCGGAATGCGCTGCGGTACGAGCAAGCCGCCGTCGTCGGCCAGCCCCATGAGCACCGCGTCGATGAACCCGATGGGGGCCACTTGCCCCCGCGTGCTGATATATGCCATGTCCAATCACCTGACTCCTTTAAATAGGGAGTTTGCAGGGCAAACTCTCACCTCTCGTGCATTATTACGCTATTGTAACAAATCGAGCGGCATTTTGCGATTGGCTGTCGCAGCCTCTCGATGTTTACATCGTTCAATCATTATGTTATGTTTTGCTTTATAAAACCAATGTTTCCACTAATAAAACAAAGTGAAAGGGGCGCCTCAAATGTCTCAGCTCATCCATACCGAACGCGCGCCGTCGTTCCCGTTGCCATTCTCCCAAGCTTTGCGCGCGGGCGATTTCGTGTACGTGTCCGGCCAAGTCGGCGTCGACCCGCAAACCCGCCAAGTGGTGGGAGGCAAGATCGAGGAGCAGACCGAGCGGTGTCTGCGGAATATCGAAGCGATATTGAACGAAGCCGGATTGACGCTCGATCATGTGATCAAGGTGAATGCGTATTTGTCGCACTCGGAGGATTTCCCGGGTTATAACCGGACGTATGAGCAAATCATGAAGCGCCCGTTTCCGACACGCACTTCCGTGCAGAGCGGCATCGGCGATTACTTGATCGAGATCGACGTCGTCGCTTACGCGCTTGCGAAACGCGGTGAGCAGGCATGACACTCCGGATCGCCGTTGCGGGGATTTATCATGAAACGAATACGTTCGCGCCCGGGCGTACGGTTCTCGCGCAGTTTGCGGACGAAAGGACCGAAGGCCTCGAGGCGTTCCGGCAGCGTTACGGCGGGACCCGCACTTCGATGGGCGGGGTGATCGATGCCGCGCTTCGTCAAGGGGCCGAACTGGTGCCCGGCTTGTATGCGGCCGCGACGCCGAGCGGCATGGTTGAGGCAGCGGCGGCCGATGCCTTAATTGATGATGTTGTGCGTTCGGTCGACCCTGGCGCATCCGGTCTTGTGCTGATTATGCACGGAGCGATGGTAGCCGAACAATACGAAGATTTCGAAGGGGAATGCTTAACCAGGCTGCGGGCGCGGTTCGGCCGCGAATTTCCGATCGCGATGACAATCGACCTGCATGCCAACATCAGCCGGGAAATGGCGCGGCTGGCGGACATCATAGTCGGCTATGATACATACCCCCATGTAGATATGTATGAAAGGGTGATTGAGGCTTTCGATCTGCTCGTCCGGCGTATTCGCGGTGAAGTCTCGCCTTCGCGTTCCTATGCGCACACCGGCATGCTGGTCGTCCCGCAGGCGATGATGACGGCCGAAGGCAGCATGAAGGCGTTGATGGACCGGGCGTTCGAGATCGAATCGGGCGATGCCCGCGTTCTGAATGTAACGGTGGCTGGAGGGTTTCCCTACAGCGATGTTGAGGATGCCGGTATGTCGTTCGTCGTCACGACGGATGACGCCCCGGAGTTGGCCGACCGCTATGCGGCGGAATTGGCGGAGACGGCGGTACGCCTGAGAGAGACCTTCGGGGTCGTGCACTTGCCGCCAGAAGAAGCAGTCGCGGCGGCGCTGGCGGAGCCCTTCGGGCCTGTCATTCTCGCGGAAGGATCGGACAATGTCGGAGGAGGAGCGCCGGCCGACGCCACGCATTTGCTTGCGCGTTTGACGAATGTCGCTCGGCCTGCCCTCATCGTTATCCGGGACGAGGAAGCCGTTGCGCTAGCGTTTCGACTGGGAGTCGGCGCCGAGTTCGAAGGAGAGATCGGTGGCAAGAGCGACGAGCTCCACGGCAGCCCGGTATCCGTGAAGGGAAAGATCCGCTTGCTGTTCGACGGCCGTTATCGCCATGTCGGCCCCTACATGACCGGCCAACAGGCGGATATGGGAAAGACGGCGGTTCTCTCGTGCGGGATGCTGACGATCGTGTTGACCGAGAAGCGGACGGCACCTTGGGATTTGGGGCATGTTCGCAGCGTCGGCCTTTGGCCGGATGATTTCAAGATCATCGTCGCCAAGTCGGCCATCGCCTGGCAGACTGCCTTCGGTTCGTTCGCCAAACGCGTCATTCACGTCGACTCACCAGGCTGCTGCAGCGCGAATCTCCGGCATTTCGAATATCGCCGCGTCCGCAGGCCGATCTATCCGCTGGACGAACGGGAGCGCGGCAGCTGAAACGGAATATCGGAAGCGGAAACGGGAATGCGGGAAAACCGGATTCGGGTTGACAGAGCTCGTAGGGTAGAGTACGTTATAGTCATATTGGTAATACCATACTATTATTAACGTCGTTAGCCGGCGGCATACGGCCAATGGATGCCATCCGCATTTCGTGGAGGTCCAATTACCCGCATGCTATAATGGGAGCAATTCAGCAGCGCCGACTCCCCAAGCATCCCTATCCGACAGCCGCTTGTCGGGCATGGTTTTGGAGAATAGTTTGGAACCGCTCTCACGGAGGGTGAACGCATGAATCGTCAGACACGGGATTCGCACGGTTTGAGAAACCTATCCTATAAACGCCGCCTGACGCTCATCGTCTTGTTGCTCAGCGTCATTCCCGTGTTGGTGCTCGGCATGTTCTCCTCGACGAATGCGGCATCGATCGTGCAACAGGAAGTCGACCGCAACCATCTGATGGTCCTGCGCCAAATTCAGAATCAATTCGATCAGTTTATGAAAAGCATGGACCGCACATCCTTTCAAATTGCCAGCAACAGCATTGTCGAGAAGTCGGTCGAAATCGGCCCGATCAGCAAAGATTTGGGCTATACGTTCGGCGCGATCGACGTGATCAGAAAAACCCGCAGCACGCAGGAAATCCATTTCGACGTATCGTTGGTATACATGCATGAAGAGCAAGTGTACTCAACACGCTACGGTTTTGTCGATTTGACCGATTTTCCTTATCGCGACCTGCTGAATTCGGTCGGCTTCCGGTTCGATTCGACGGTCGTCGTACCGCCGGAAGCCGGTCAACGCATGCATGAACTGCTCATCGTACGCCCTGTCCCCGCCTTTTATTCGGACCGCCCGGATGGTATTCTCGTCTTCCATATAGATCCCTCTCAGCTGATTGGGATACTGGAGCAGGTCGAATTGGGCCATAACGGAAAAATTCTGATTGCGGATGAACAGGGCACGGTCGTATTCAGCCAGAATGCGGCGGAGATCGGATCGCGGATCTCGGCAACGTCGGAACCGTTCATGATTCGGAAGCCGACGGCCGAAGCCGGTTCGGGGGGAGCCTCTGCGGAAGAAGCCGGCAAAGTATCCATGAATGGCGACGATTATCTCGTCGCTTCGGTCCGTTCATCCTTTAACGACTGGTCGTATATCGCGATTACGCCTTACAAGGAGTTGACCAAGAAGGCGGGGGGAGTGCGCCGATTCACGCTCGGCCTGGCGGGCTCGCTCGTGGGCTTGGCCGTGTTGTTGGCGCTCTTCGGTTCGAATCGGCTGTATTCCCCCATCCAGCGGATGCAGCAGAAATTGCAGGGGGAATTCCGCGAACAGCTGCCGTATCTTCGGGATTCGATTTTCCTTCAACTGGTGAGAGGCGAGATGTCCGAGAACGAAATTCGCGACAAGACGGAACGTTACGGCTTGCTGTTGAAAGGTTCGCGTTTCTATGTATGCCTTGTGGAAATGGACGATTTCGCCCGATTCAAGCAAAAGTACAAGGAAAACGACCGTTCCCTGATGATCTATGCCCAGCGCAAAATGTTGGAGGAATTGTGCGAGAGCGAGCTTTCCTGCGTGACGGTATCCCCGCTGCCGAACCAGGTTGCCGTGCTGATCGGCACGAAAGACGCCAGCGAGCGGGCGGATGAGACCGTGCGCCGGAAGGCGATGGAATTCCGGAGCAATATTCAGAACTACTTCCGCCTGTCGGTTACCGTGGCGCTCAGTCAGGCATGTCGGGACTACACCGGAATCAGCGAGGCGTATCAGGAGGCGTCCGATCTGATCGGTTACCGGATGCTGCTCGGCAGCGAGCAATTGATCGGGCACGAATCCGTCAGAATGCCGCTCGGGACTTCGGGGCATTCGCTGATCGAACTGAAGAAGCAAATTTTGGCGGCGATGGCGAAGGGGGACGATGCCGAAGCGAAGGCCATTTTGTCGGCGCTGATCGAAGCGATGCCGCAACAGATGCATAATGCCGAATCCGTGCTGGGCACGTTCGCTTATCTGATCGGGGAATTCGACCGGCTCGTGCGCGAATGGAGCGATGGCAGCGGGGAATTGGATACGAAGGAGCTGTACAAGCAATTGCTGGCCATGTCATCGCTGGCCGAGACGGAGCGTTGGTTCGCGGAGACGGTATTTCCGCTCGTCATGAATGCGCTGCAAGACGCGAACCTGCCGAAACGAACGAAGCTGGTCCAGCAGGTGCTGCAATATATTCACTTGCATTACGACACGGACCTGAGCTTGCAGCTAGTGGCCGATACGTTCGGGATGACGCCCCCGCAGTTAAGCCGGTTGTTCCGCGAAGAGCGCAACGAGTCGTTCAGCGACTATGTCCTGCGCTGCCGGATCGAGAAAGCGAAGGAATGGCTTACCCATACCGAAATGCCGATTCGGGAAATCGCGGAACGTTTGCGCTACGCCTCCGTCCAAAATTTCACCCGGATCTTCAAACAGATGACGAACGAGCCTCCCGGTCATTACCGGAAGAAATCCCGATAAGATGCATGCCCGCTGCTTGCATTCCCCTTCGAACCATCACTTGAAACCCGCGTCGCTACGGCGATATCGCGGGTTTTTTCTTTTGCGCAACGTTATTGTTCTTTATAAACGGGCGGCCTGCTCAAATGAAAATTGCGCTGTATTTCAACAAGTCTTATGCTGATGCCGTGAATCCGAAATGCGAGCCGAGATGGGAACAGGAGCCATGATGGAAGAGGTGAAGCGCGCATGGTTAACCGTCGATTGCGCAGCGAGTGACATGCGTATCGTGCAGCATCATTACCGGACGCGTCGGGAACCGCTGATGACGCCGTTCGGTTTCAAAGGCAGATTTGTGCGGGAGTTATGGCAACCGCACGTACATCTTCAGGACGAGTCGGGCCGTTCGGCTGTCGGCATGGGCGTTCAAAGCCCGCTTTGGTGCGACGCGGCCATGTTCGCGCGGTTGGGCGAGACCGAAAGCAACGACTGGATGGAACGGCTGACGCGATATGCGTTAACCGCGGCTGCGGAACTGGAATTCAAGCACCCGCTCGATCTGATGGACCAACTCGTTCCGATCGTTTACCGGCATGCGGCCGACCGGCTCGGCCATGATCGAATCAGCCGCACGTTCGTGCTAAACGCCGTGACCTGCATCGACCATGCGGCTTGGTCCCTCTATGCGCAATCCTGCGGAGAAGTTTCCTTGTTCCGTCTGGTGCCCGATCCCTGGAAAGGCGGATTGCCGCATCGGCATTCCGCGACGGCCAGCATTCCGGTCATTCCGTACGGCATGACCGGCGGCGAGATCGCCAAGCTGCTGGAAGCCGGGTACTTCGTGCTCAAGATCAAGCTCGGCTCGGACCCCGAAGGCGACGGCGATCCCGTGAAGATGCTGGAATGGGATCAGGCCCGGCTTGCCCAGATTCACGAGCTGGCCAACCGATACGAGGCGCAGGGCCATGCGGACAACTCCATTGTTTATTACTTGGACGCGAATGGAAGATACGACAGGAAAGAACGGTTGCTGCGGCTGCTCGAACACGCTCAATCGATCGGAGCATGGGACCGGCTTGTCTTATTCGAGGAACCGCTGCCCGAAACCAATCAGGAAGATTTGCGCGACATTCCCGTTCGGTTCGCGGCGGATGAACGCGTGCATAGCGAACAGGATGCGCTGATCTGCCTGCAGCAGGGCTATCGGGCATTCGCCCTGAAGCCGGTCGCCAAGACGATGAGCTTCAGTCTGCAAATCGCCAGATTGGCTGCCGAGCATCAGGCCCCTTGTTTCTGCGCCGACCTGACCGCCAGCCCCGTGCTCGTCGATTGGACCAAGCTTCTCTCCGGCCATTTGGCGCCGCTGCCCGGGTTCCGCGGGGGGTTGACGGAAACGAACGGCGCCCAAAACTACAAGCGGTGGGCAGAAATGCGTTCCGAACACCCGATGAGGGGCGCTTCGTGGACCCAAGCCCGGCAAGGCTCGTTCGAACTGTCGGAGCGGTTCTATGCTTGCAGCGGAGGCGCGCTTCTGCATGGCGACGGAAGCTCGGTTACGGATAAGTCGACTTACGGGAAGGAGGGGCAGCCATGACCCGGTTGAAGTTCGGGATTGTGGACCTGGATACTTCCCATCCCGGGGAATTCGTTCCGATCATCCGATCGATGGGACATGAGGTGACCGCCGTGTACGACAGCGGCACGATATACCCGGCAGGCTATGCGGAAGCATTTGCCGGACAGCACGGGATCCGCATTGTGGCGGAAAGTCTGGAGAATATGGCCGAACATGTCGACGTGGCCCTGATCTGCGGGTGCAACTGGGACTTGCATGTAGGGCAGGCGCTGCCGTTCCTGTCCGCCGACAAAGGGATATTGATCGATAAGCCGATGGCGGGGAACATCCGGGACTTGCTCCGAATCGCGGATTTCGCGAAAGACGGCGCCCGAATCGCGGGCGGTTCCTCCTTGCGGGTCTGCTACGAGGCGCGGGAATGGTCGGAGCTGCACGGATCGTCCGCGAGCTGGGTGTACGGGATAACCGGCTGCGGAGTGGACGAGTTCAATTACGGGATCCATGGCTATGCGCTGCTTCACGGCCTGCTGGGCAGCGGGTTTGCAAGCGCCCGGTATTTGGGCACTTCCTTGCAGGATCAATTCGAATTGGAATGGGCCGACGGAAGACGGGGCATCGTCAGCATCGGCAAGGCCGATTCCTATCTGCCTTTCCATGCATCCGTGGTGACCGGCCGGGGCGTGCACCAGATTCAAGTGGACAGCGGCAAGCTCTATCAAGCCTTGATCGAGCACGCGCTGCCGATCCTAAGCGGCGAATCGCCGGCGTCCATCCCGCCGGAGGCGTTGATCGCGCCCGAACTGTCGGCTCTTGCGGCCAAGCGGTCCAAAGAGCTCGGGGGCGTACGCGTCCATGTCCGGGATATTCCGCTGGACGATCGCGGATTCGACGGCGCGGCATTCGCCGCCGCCTATCGCAAACAAAAATCGAACAAAGAGGGTTGAGTGCAGTGCGTGAATTCAAAGTCGGCATAATCGGCTGCGGAATGCTCGGCAGGACGCATGCGGCGTGCATCAAGGAACTGGAGCATATGAAACCGTACGCTTACTGCGACATCCATCTTCCGAGCGCCCAAAAACTGCTGGAGCAGTTCGGGGGCAGAATAGCGACGTCCGAAGTGGAGGAACTGCTCGCCGATCCGGACATCGACGTGCTCTATATTACGACCCAACACGATACCCATGCGGAATTGTGCATCCGGGCGCTCGGGGCCGGCAAGCATGTGTTGGTGGAAAAGCCGATGGCAATGACGGTCGAGGACTGCGTGCGGATCGGCGAAGCGGTCAAGGCGACCGGGAAGAAATTGTTCACGGCGTATAAAATGCGCTATTACGATATGCTTCTGAAAGCCAAATCGTTGATTCCCGAACCGGTGATGGTGGTTATGCAAATGATGGACGATCGATGGGGGACGGGCACGTGGCCCAACGATCCGGTGAAGGGCGGAGGGAACGTCCTGAGCCAAGGCTGCCATTCCACGGACGTGCTGCGGTTTATCGCGGGAGGCAATCCGACGGAAGTGTATGCGGCGGGAGGAAATTATTATCAGGAGAGCGGAGTCGTCGATAATTTGACAGCCGTGTTCCGCTTCGACAACGGCGTCGCCGGTACTTTAATTCAAGGAGATTGCAGCTGTCCGCCGTTTACGAGCAAATTTTTCATGCAGATTTTCGCCGAACGCAAATCGATTACGCTATCCGACCGGTTGACCCGGCTGACCTATGCGGAAGAAGGCCGCGAGCCGGTCGTTTACGAAGGGACGGAATCCGGATTCCTGGAAGAGAACCGGGCGTTCGAAGCTTGCCTGGTCCAGGATGCTCCGCCGCCGATCGACCATATTGACGGCTTGTATTCGACCTTGATGGTGCTGCAAGCGTTTCAATCTCTCAAAACCGGCAAACCGGAAAAAATATCTTCGATCGTGGAATAGGGGCCATGATGGCGCGTCGTCTCAGGACAGATCGATCTATGAAGGGGAATGAACGACATGACGTTAGGCCGCATCGGAAAAACGAACGCCATCCGGGAATCCGGGTTCGAGGCGTTCCGCCGGGGAACGTTCGGCCAAGCGGGGCAGAACCTGTACGTATCCCGCGCCGGAACGATTCAGCGCATCCATCACTTCGATGTCAACGGCGACGGATATATCGATCTGCCGTTCGCCAACTCGCATGATGACGATACTAGGGTTCCGGTATACATCTATCGGGAGCCCGCGGTCAGCCAGGAACGTCTGGAATTGCCCACCGACGGCGGCTATGCCGCCGCGATGGGGGACCTCAATGGCGACGGCTACGATGATCTGGTCATTGCCAATCAGTATGACGGCGTATCCAACGAGGTGTATGCGCAAATCTATTATGGATCGGCCGAAGGCTTCAGCGCCAAGCGGATGCTGAAGCTGTGGGCTCCCTCCTCCAAAGACGTGGAGATCGGGGATTTCAACGGCGACGGCAGGCCCGACATCGCGCTGATCAGCCGGGAGAGGCTGCGGATTTTTTACCAAGGAGAGCATGGCTTTGCTTCGGGCGGTTATACGGATGTCGACCTGCCGCACGATCTGGAGTCCATCGTGTCCGCCGATCTGGACGGCGACGGGTACGCCGACCTGGTCACCCGCTCCAGCGACCGGTCGATCGCGGTGTATTGGGGAGGCCCGGACGGGATTCGCGCGGACAGACGGACGAAGCTGGACAAGGGCTTGTCCGGGGAAGGCCCGATCGGGGCCGGGATCGATCAGGCGGCAAGCGGCGCGGGAGGCGGATCGCTGTTCGTATACGCCGTGCCGGCGAGGCCCCGGTTGAAGGTCGTCGCGCTGCATGGCCGTCCGCATCTGTTCGTATGCAAGGGTGAACGGTCGTTGTTCATTCCGTTCGGCGCGAACCGCGAAGCCGGGGAACCGCTTGTTCTGGACAGCGGGGAGGCGATGAGCGCGGCCGTGGGAGACATCCGGGGAAACGGCGGGCAGGATATCGTGCTGGCTTCGCGGCAGACCGACGAACGGGGCGGGCAGCGATCCTGGATTTACTGGGACGGGCAGGGCGGTTACGCGAACGAATGGCGGACTGCCGTCCCGACGAACGGCGCCAACGATGTGATCATCGGCCGGCTAAGCGGCGAAGAAGGCGGCTGCGAGGATATCGTCTTCTGTCAGGACAAGACGGAGGAGTGGTACAGCCATCATTCCTTGCTCTACAGGGGGACCCAGGCAGGCTTCGACCAGACGCCGGTCCGGCTGGAAACCCACTGTGCCTTGGATGCGTTCATCACCCGCGGTTCGGCCGGGAAGCCGCCGCAGCTCGTGTTCCTGAACCATCTCTCCAACCGGATATTAGGCAACGTATCGTCTTCTATCTATTTGGGCGGGCCCGACGGGTTCTCGCCGGAACGCAGAGAATCGTTGCCGGGCTGGGCCGCGACGGAAGTGCGAGCTTGCGATTTCAACGATGACGGGCACGTCGACCTGCTCGTGGTGAACAGCAATGAAAACGCGCTGCATCTCGACAGAGGCTCCTACCTCTACTATGGCGGCCCGGAGGGATTTTCCCCGGACCGTCGGGTGGAATTGCCCACTAGATACAACATGAGCTCTTGCTGCGCGGATCTGAACAGGGACGGGTACCTGGACCTGCTCGCCGCAGGATTCAGCAACAACGAATTGCTCATCTTCTACGGGTCCGAGCGGGGGTTTGCGGATGAGCCGAAACGGATCAAGCTGGACATCGAGGGGATCGTCTTCGACAATCCGCGGTTCATGACGTTGGCCGATTTCGACCGCGATGGCTGGCTGGATCTCGTGATTCCCGAATGCGGCCCCTCCGGCAAGACGATCATTTTGTGGGGCGGCCCCGATGGGTTCGATACGAGCCGGGCGACCTTGCTGCATACCGGCCCGACCATCTCTTCGCGGGCGGCCGACCTGAACGGCAATGGCTGGCTGGATCTGATCGTCGGCGGGTACAAGGGCGACGATCCCGCCGATCCGTACAGCACCTTCGTTTATATTTACTGGGGCGGCCCGGAAGGCTTCTCGGGCGATCGCCGAACGCAGCTTCCGGCCAGCTTCGCGGCGGATATCGCGATCGCCGACTTCAACAACGACGGCATATTGGACATCTTCGTCGCCTGTTACCATGGCTTGCGGAGCCGGGACATCGACTCCTTCATCTACTGGGGCAGTCCGGGCGGCCTCTATTCCGAGTTCAACCGGACGGCCCTGCCGCATCATTCGGCTGCCGGAGCGTTAGCCGCCGATTTCAACGAAGACGGATCCATCGACTTAGCAGTCGCCAATCACAAGACGCACGGCAACCATCCCGGCATGTCGTATGTGTGGTGGAACGGCCCCGACGGGTTTACCGATCGCCGGGTAACCAAGCTTCCGACCGTCGGCCCGCACGGGATGACCCACTCGGATGTCGGCAATATCGCCGATCGCGGAGACGAAGAGTTCTACGAATCAAGACCGATCGAACTGCCGGAAAACGCACGAGTCGCCGGCATCTCATGGGTAGCGGAAATCCCGGCGAAAACGTGGGTGAAGGCGCAAATCCGAACCGCTTCCGGCGAGTCGGAATTGAATGACGCTCCCTGGGAAGGGCCGGACGGCGCGGGCAGCTGGTTCGAGCAGGGCGGCGAAATCGCCGCCAGCCTCCCGTCCGGCAAGTGGGTCCAGCACCGGTTGGCGCTGGGGGCGATCAACAGCGGCAGTACGCCACGTGTAAGCGAGGTTGCCATTCTGCTGGGAGAATAGTAGAAACGATGGAAGGAGGTGCAGCACGGATGGTAGCCAGACGGTTGCGTAAGGATTGGCTGTTGCTCATGATCGGGGTTCCGGGCTTATTGTATTATTTGATTTACCGATTCGTCCCGATGCTCGGCCTTGTGATCGGCTTTAAGGATTACAGCCCGTTTCTCGGTTTTTTCGACAGCCCTTGGGTCGGGATGCGGCATTTTCGCGCGATCTTCGCGGAGCCGGAAGTAATGAACGTGTTGTGGAATACGCTCGTCATTTCCTTTTTGCAAATCGTATTCGCTTTCCCGATCCCGATCGTGCTGGCGCTGACATTGAATGAGGTACGTCATCGGATGTTCAAGAGGGTCGTTCAAACGGTGATCTATTTGCCGCATTTTCTATCCTGGGTTGTCGTGGTCGGCATCTTCGTCTTCTTCTTGCAGGGCAACGGTCTGGTGAACGGGGCGTTAAAGAGCCTGTTCGGCATGTCCCCGGTGCCGTTCCTAACCGACCCGGTGCTGTTCAGGCCGTTGATCGTGCTGCAGGTCATATGGAAGGAGGCCGGCTGGGGAACGATCATCTTCCTGGCGGCGCTCGCCGGCGTCAATCAGCAGTTGTACGAAGCGGCCACGATGGATGGCGCGAACCGATGGCGCCAGGCGTGGCACATCACGCTGCCGTCCATCCGCGGCACGATCGTCATCTTGCTTATCTTGCGGCTCGGCAGCGTGCTCGATGTCGGATTCGAGCAGATCTTCCTGATGCTCAATCCGTTTAACAAAGAGTCCGGCAACGTGTTGGATACCTATGTGTACTACAAAGGAATCGAGCAGTCCGATTTCAGCTTCGCGACGGCGGTCGGATTGTTGAAAGGGATCGTAGGACTCATTTTGGTCAGCACGGCGAACCTGTTGTCCAAGAAATGGGGAGAAGACGGTATCTTTTGAGTTCGCGATGAGGAACGGGAAGGAGAGGGCCGTCCATGCGCACGAAGGCTGGTCGCCGAAACAAAGGCATCGGTTGGTTCGACGGGTTCAACTATTCGTTATTGTTCGTGATTGCGCTCATCATGTTGTTTCCCTTTTTATACGTGCTTTCCATATCCGTATCGTCGTACAAGGATTATTTGCAGCACGGCTTCACGATCATCCCGAAATCGTTCGTTCTGGATGCGTACGAATACATTCTGGCCTCTCCGCGGTTCGTTCGCTCCTTGTTCGTGACGGCGGAAATCACGGTCATCGGGACATTGGTGAACCTGCTCTTCACCTCGACGTTCGCGTACATGCTCGCCCGTCCGATCGTCGGCCAACGCATCATGATGTTTCTGGTCGTGTTTACCTTGTTGTTCTCTGCCGGGATGATTCCGACCTATCTCGTGGTGAAGGAGACGGGCCTGCTCAATTCGATCTGGGCACTCATCATTCCGGTCGCGATCAGCTCCTTCAACCTGGTCGTCATGCGCCAATTTTTCCTCCATATCCCGGAAGAGCTGAACGAAGCGGCCATCATCGACGGAGCGAACGATTTGCATATTTTCGCGAAGATCATCCTTCCGTTATCGAAACCGGCATTGGCCGCGTTCGGCTTATTCTATGCGGTCACGCATTGGAACAATTATTTCACGGGCATTTTGTATTTGAACGATCCGGCCGACTGGCCTATACAGGTCATCCTCCGGCAGATCGTGATCGTGAACGAACCGCTGGCCGCGCTCAATATGCCCAGGGAATTCGCTCCGCCGGGGGAAACGGTGCAGATGGCCGCGACGCTGCTCGCCACGCTGCCGATCTTGATCGTCTATCCGTTTCTGCAAAAACATTTCGTCAAGGGGGTGATGCTGGGATCGGTCAAGGGATAAGTCGTATTACAATGGGAACAGGGTGCAAGGCGATTTTTGCAAGGCCAATCAACTTCAGGAGGGGATTACGTCCATGATGAAACGAAATAAAGGATGGTTCATCGCGGTGGTTTGTTTTCTGTTGGTACTGACAGCTTGTTCCTCCGGGTCGGGCAATTCCGGCTCATCTGCCGGCAGCCCGTCGGCCGGAGAGCAGCCGACCGCAACGAATTCGCCTTCGGCGAGCGCGGATAACGGCAATGACGGCCATGACCGCAGCAAGAAATTTACGATCACCGCGATTGACTTTCGATACCCGGCCGCCATTCCGCCGGCAACGGGCCGCGGATTGGATATGATCAACGAAAAATTCAATATCGATTTCAAGCCGCAATTTGTCGTCATCAACGATTACATGCAGAAGTTAAGCGCCAACGTCGCTTCCGGCGAGGTGCCCGACATCATGACGATGGAAGGTCCGATCGCCAACTATTACAAGTGGGCCAAGCAAGGGGCCTTCTTGCCGTTAAACGATTATATCGACCAGTACCCGACGTTAAAGCTCGTTCCGGATTACGTATGGAAATCGATGACGCTTGACGGCAAAATCTACGCGATTCCGCGTTATTACCCGTCCTCTTATTTGGGGTCGCCGATCATCCGTCAAGACTGGCTCGACAAGCTCGGCCTGAAGATGCCGACCAACTACGAAGAGCTGAAGGAAGTGGCCCTCGCCTTCACGAAGAACGATCCCGACGGCAACAACAAACAGGATACTTACGGCATCGCGATTTCCGAATACATCAACCCGGCTTATGAATTGGGCGGCTACTGGGAATTCCGCTCCTGGTACCATCAGGATGAGGCGGGCAACTACATCCCGAACTTCATCTCCGATGCGCGCAAAGAGCATATCGAATGGTTGGCCGGCCTGGAGAAGGAAGGGGCGTTGACGCCGAATTCCGCCGTCGTCAATGCTTCGCAAGCAACCAAAGATTTCTTCTCCGGCAAAGCGGGGATCTGGATCGGCTCTCCGCGAGGGATGGATGAAGCGGCGTACAACGAGCTGCTGAAGATCAACCCGGGGGCGAAGATCGAACCGATCGGGCCGTTCGTCGCTCCGGACGGCGAACAGGGATTCATGGCGTATAAGGCGTACTATGGCATGACGATGTTGAGCGCTGAGCTGGCCAAAGATCCCGACAAGCTGCATCGCGCACTCGAGTTTCTGGACTTCGGCCGCACGTTCTATCCGCTCGACGAACGGAACAAGAGCAATCCGGATTATGACTGGATGTACGGCAATGAAGGAACCGGCTATAAGGTCGAGGACGGCGCCGTCAAGGCGGAAAGCGCGGAGAAGGGGCTGGCTCCGGTCAACTTCTACATCGACGGGCTCATGTGGGCGCCGAGCGATGACGCGAACGAGTACTCCAAAACGTATAAATCGCCGGTGGTCAAAGAGCTGGCCGAAAAACTGGAGAATATGCACAAGAACACGAAGCATTTCATCAACCCGATCTACCAGATTTTCTCGGATACTTATATTTCCAAAGGCTCGGAACTGGATATGTTCCTGTACGAAGAGCAGACGAAGATGATCTTCGGACAACGGCCGATCAGCGATTGGGGCAAGATGGTCCAGGAGTGGAAAGACAAGGGCGGCGACAAGCTGATCCAGGAAGTCAATGAATCGATGAAGGCAAACGGCGTAAAAGGCGAGTATCGGTAGCATCCGCGGGTTCAGACGCAGGAACGGCATGGTCAGGCGAAGTTCGATCACATTTTCCATTTGAACGAGGTGCTGAACATGAAAATCGGGTTTATCCGCAAGTTGTTGATCGCCGCGTTGGCAGCAGGGCTTGTTCTCCCGGTTGGAACCATGCCGCTTCATGCGAACGTTGCCGATGGGACGGGCGCTCCCGCTCTCCTCGGCACGTTCCCGGCGTTGTTCGAGGATGATGCCGACAATATGCAGCAGGCCGGTTGGTCGTTAAGCCAGCCGCCCGAAAGCGGCGTATATGCGACGGATGCGAGCCATTCGCTCGGCAACCCGAACTTGATCGAGATGAAGCCGGTCGATCCGGGCCAATATTTGTTCTACGGCGACAAGTCGGCCAGCGACGGCGTTCGCTATACGATGATGACCAAGTCTGTGGCGATCGGCGATGGCGCATGGACACTCGAGTTCTCCGCCCGCATCGTCGACCTGGTGAAGCCCAAGCAGTACCCGGCGGAGCGCGGCATTCTGTTCATCGTTTATGCCAATGAGAAGCGGTACCAGGTCTCCTTCAACTCGATGAACAAACTGTACGGCTTGACCAACACCCATGGGACGACATTCCAGGACAAGGAGATCGAGTATCCGCAAGACGATGCCTTCCATCAATGGGAAATCACCTTCGACGGATTGCAGACGGTATCGATCAAGCTGGACGGAATCAAAGTGGCCGCTTTCACCGGCATCGCGCTGCCGGCGTCCGGGCGCAACGACAGCATCGTCATCGGCAACTTGCCGCTGGACTGGGAAGCCGGGACGAACGAAGTTTATTTCGATCATTTCAAGTTTTACAAGGGCAATCCGGACATCTATGTGCAAGATGACGCCGATTCCTTGGCGGATGCCGGCTGGACCCGCTTTCAAGCTCCGATCGACGGGGTGTATGTCACGGACTCCGGCGGTTCGCTCGGCAACCCGAACGGGGCGGCCATGCTGCCCGTCCCTGCCGGACAGTATTTGTTCTATGGCGATCAGCGGGCCAGCGATCTGAACAAGTATAGCTACATCAGCCAAAGCGTGCCTATAGGCGCGGGGGCATGGGAGCTTGGGTTTTCGGCGAAATTCAGCCAGTTGATGACCCCTGCGCGTTATCTGGCCGAGCGGGGCGTGTTCTTCGACATCCGCGCCAACGAGAAGCGCTACAAGATCGCGTTCAACTCCGGCAATCGCATCGTGGCCCAGGTCGGGTCCGGCAGCGCGGTGGATGTCAGGGAAGTGAATATGCCGGGCGATGACCTGTTCCATTCCTGGAAGATTGCCTACGATGGCGTGAATGCCGTATCGGTCAGCGTCGATGGCGTCGTTCTGGCTCGATTCGAGAACATCGCGGGAACGGTAAACGCCGCGGACGGCATGTACATCTTCAATGCTCCGCTCGATTGGCAAGCCGGCGCGAATGAAGTTTACTTCGAGGATATCCGTTTGAGCAAGTCCGTGATGGGCAACCCGAATGTCCTGATCGACGATGACGGGGCGGGGTTCCCGGCGATGAACTGGCAGGTCGATGCCCCGGCGGCGAATGCTTATTTCACGGACTACAGGAAGACGAACGGCAGCGTTGCGGGCATGAAGTCGGCAGCCGAAGGCACCTATGTGACCTATGCGGCAGCGGGGAGCGGCCAAGCGATGCAGCTATCCAAGCAGGTGGCGATCGGAGGCGCGCCATGGGCGTTGGAGTTCGATGCCCGGATCCAGTCCGAGGTCATGCTGGATGACGCGGTTGGCGATCCTGCCAAGGGGCTCGGCATGGAAATCGCCGCAGACGGCAAGCTGTACCGGTTCGTCTGGCAGGATGGCGATCGATTGCGATTGCTGAAAGCCGATGGCAGTTACGATTCCGTGCAGCTGACGATGCCTGACGCCCAGCAAATCCACCGGTGGGGCGTCGCCTACGATCAGCAACAGATCATCCTTTCGCTCGATGGCGTGAAACTCGGCAGCTGGCAAGGGCTCGGCTTGGCCCAGGCCGGTCCGGATCGGGCGCGCCTATACAACGATGCGACCGGGGCGGTAACCGGCGCGACGGAAGCCGTCATCGACCGCATCCGATTGGTGAAAAACACGCTGCCGGAATGGGCGCGGTTCGCTCCCGTCATCACGAGCGTATCCGTATTGCCGACTTCCTCCCAAGCAAGCGGCATCGAGACGGTCGTTTCCATTCTCGACGCGAACCCGTTGTCCTATCAGGATGGTTCGCTGCAGGTGGAAGCGAGCTTGCGGCAGGACGGGACCCTGATTGCCAGCGGGCTGCAAGCGGCGACCGGGCCGGCCGTATCCGTTCGGTTGGATGCCGTGCCGGCGACCGGACGGATGGAATTGACCATCCGAATGCTGCACGACGGCAACGAACTGACGGCGTATACGCGGAATATCGAAGTGTATCCGACGGCTGCCGTGCTGGCGCCCGGACAGCAAGCGACAGCGGCAGGCGGTGCGGCGACGATCGGCGCGGCTTATCTGTACACCGCCATGGCGGATGTGTGGGACGAGACGGCAAACGCCGCGTTCGAGAAGGGAACCTCCGGCTGGGAGACGGCCACGTATCAATATGAAGGAACCGCGGAGGGCGGCGTCTTCCTGGAGAATGTCGGCGCTGCGCATACGCTCAGCTTGCCGATCAACCTGAACGGCTGGTTCGGCGTTTACGTCGGCTACGTGACGGGGACCGAACAGATCGTCGTCGGCGACGGTACGCAGGAGCAGACGGTGACGGTCGGGGGCGGCTTATCCGGCTCCGGTCCATCCTATGGCAACAAGGCCATTGCGGAAGCCTTCGCCTTCGCTTCCGAGTTTCAGGATGGAACCGTTACCCTGAAGACAGCGGGCGGGAAGCAGGCGCGGATCGCCTACGTGAAGCTCAAAGAGCTGACCCTGGAGGAGATTGCTCTCTATGCGGAGGCGGACGAATCCGCAACCGGCGGCGGGAAGCGGGTCGTTTACAACAACGACGGTTACAGCGATTTTACTTCGGGATTGTATGCGGACGAAACGAAGTTGACGGATTATGCCGTGGATCTGCTTGCCGGCCAGGACGTGGAATCGATCTATTGGTCGCTGGGCGCCACGATGATGATCATTCGCGACAGTCCGACGGCACTGAAGCCTTATGCGAACCTGACACCCGAGCAGGAAGCGCTGATGCGGTCCGATGACATTGTGGGAATGAACCTGATAAACCAGTTGATCGACAGCGGCAAAGATCCGTTGGCGCTCGTAGCCGGACGGGCGGAAGAGCTCGGGATGAACGGATTTGCCTCCTTGCGGATGAACGCCTTCTACAATCAAGGGGAACATCCTTATTTGAACGGGGCGCGCTATGAGGAGTTTGCGAACAAGGGGTATTTGCAGCTATTGAGCGACGGCTCCCAAAGCTTCCGAATGAGCTATGCCTATCCCGAATTCCGCCAATTCATCAAGGATGTGCTGGTGGAAGCCGCCTTCGCGACGAACGATCAGGGCCAGCAGGTCGTGTCCGGCGTGGAGCTTGACTTCAACCGCTATCCGGACCTGTTCGGCAGCGAAGCGGCGGGCCTGTCGACGGCGACGATCCTGACCGATTTCCTGCGCGAATTGCGTACGGCATTGCCAGGCAAGCAAATCGCGGTGCGCGTTCCTTATTATCCGGTCGCGGTGATCGATTTGCCAACCTGGATCGCGGACGGTCTGATCGACATTCTCATTCCGTCCACGATTGGCCATGAAGATTTCTTCCGCAATATCGATGAGTTCGCCGACTTGGTGGAAGGGACGAATGTGAAGCTGTATGGCGGCATCATAGGGACGTTGTCCGGCCACGAAATCACCAAGATCGAGGAAGAACTGCAGAAGCGCGGCATTCCGGTTACCTCCGGCTTCAATTACGTGAGCAAACAGCAGTATCTGCTGCGGGCGCACCAGTTCTATGAAGCCGGATACGATGGCATCTATATTTTCAATAACTGGCGCGGGACGGCGGCGAACGGCGAAGTCATTCGCGGTTTGTTGGGCGACAAGGTGAAAGTGAAGAAGTGGCATGCGTTCGCATATCCGGCCGAATGGACGCAAAACAGCGTTTACGTCGAGGGGGCGCCGCGCAGCTTGTTGTTCAATGACGATGCCGCCAGCTTGAAAGACACGAATTGGCGAGCGACGGCGCCGCAGCCGGGCGTGTACATGACCGATTTCGCGAATACGCTCGGGAACCCGCAGGGAGTGGCTCTGAAGCCGGTGCCGGAGGGCCAATACCTGATCTATGGCGACGGAAGCTCGAGCGGCAAGTGGGGTTCGATGATTCGCCCGCTGGCGATCGGTTCAGGGCCTTGGAAGATGGAATTCTCCGCGCGATTCGCCGATCTGATGACCCCGGCCAATTATTTGCCGGACCGCGGCATCCTGTTCCGGGTGAATGCGAACGGAGCGAAGTTCGTGCTGGCGTTCAACTCGTATGACCCTGCTACCGGCCAGGCCAAGGTCACTTTCCGCGGCGATCAGGCCTATCGTAATGTCGGCACTTATCCGATCCAGATGCCTGGCGATGACCAGTTGCACGCGTGGGAGATTCGTTACGACGGGGAATCGGCCGTGTCGCTCTGGCTGGATGGGTCGAAGATCGCGGAGCATGCCGGGATGGGCTTCGCAGACCCGAATCCGGAACAGATCGAGATTGCCTCGATTCCGCTGGACAGGGTGTCCGGTACGAATGAACTGTATATCGACCACATTCGTTTCTCCAAACTGATCGCGGCGACCGGCATCGGATTGACGCCGGCGGAATTGGAACTGCAGGCAGGGGAAGATTACCGCCTGGCTGTCGCGTTTACGCCGGAGCATGCGACCGATAAGCGCGTGGTATGGACATCGGACAATGAAGAAGTGGCGACTGTAGACGCAACGGGACGGGTCTTCGCGATTTCGCCTGGCCTGGCGCAGATCACGGCAACGGCCGTCGACGGCGGATGGACCGCGACGAGCGCGGTGACGGTGACCGCGGTGCCCGTACCCGTCAGCATCCAACTGCATATGGATGCCGACCGGATCGCGTTCGGCCAGCAAGCGACGGTGACCGGCGCCGTCTACGATGCCGAGGGGGTTGGCTTGGCGGGCATTACGGTCCGCCTGACCGCTTCGGCCGGCACGATCGATCCTGCAGCGATCGCAACCGGCGAAGACGGGGCGTTCTCCGCCCTGTTCCTGGCGCCGAATCATGCCGGATCCATCCAAGTGACGGCTGTCGTGCCCGGCACGGATGCTGCCGGCCAGGCCACCGTGCAGGTGTGCCCTGCGGTTCAGGTGCGGAGCGGACCATCGGCGCCGCAAGAAGCGAAAGGCAATTGCCGCCGGCTTCCGATGGAAGCGAGCCTGACGGTACCCGACAAGGCGGAAGCCAGGCTGCCGGAATCCGATCCGGCTTTGCAGCCCTGATCAGGCAGAAGATATAGGGAAACGATAAGAAGAGCATCGGGCAGGCCCGCGATACGAGCAGGGGCCTGCCCGGCTTCAGTTCCGCTTTGTTGTTCGTTGCTCGGACAGGATAAGCCCCGATTGACATCTTATGGGCGGTGGGGTATTGTTGAATTTATATAATTGGTAATACCATAGTATGATTATGTTCCGTTTGACATCCATAGCTGAAAGGGAGTTCACCCATGTCTGACAAGACGGCCCAACCGATTCATATTGAAATCATCGATACAGGCCTTATTTTCCGCAACCCGCTGCCGCACGTGTACGCCCGGCATGCCTATTTTCCTTCGGTGCTTCAATTGGCGAACGGCGAGATGCTGGCATCGTTTACCGTCGGCCAAGCTTTCGAATCCGCCGACCTGCATACGGAACTGGCGCGTTCTTTCGACCAAGGCGTCACGTGGGCGCATGAAGGCCGCCTCTATCCAGGCACGCCGGATAGGGCCACTTCGGATACGTGCCGGCTGTCGCATGGCGCTGATGGAGAAGTGATCGCCTACGTCATTCGCCACGACCGTTCGCGGCCGGATTGCGGCTTCGTCAACCCGGATAATCTCGGTTTCGTCGAAACTGAGCAGTTGCTATTCCGGTCGTCTGACGGGGGGCGCACATGGAGCGATCCGCAGACGATCAATCCGCCGCTCGTCGGCCCGGCATTCGAAATGACTTCTCCGATCGTACCGTTGAAGGGCGGCACCTGGCTATTGCCGACCTGCACCTGGAGGGGATTCGACGGCTATTGCCCGAATGGCATGAAGATGGTCGCGTTCCGTTCAGAAGACCAGGGCAGGACTTGGCCGGATTACATCGACGTCATGGCGGACGCCAGGGATATCGATATTTTCTGGGAGTCCAAGATGGTCGAACTGGCCGACGGCAGAGTGCTGGCTGCAGCCTGGGTCTATGACCGGGAAGCGGGGAAGGATCGGGACAATCACTACGCCATCACCCGCGGGGCGGGCATCGACAGCCCGTTTACGGAACCGCGGTCATGCGGGTTGAAGGGGCAAACGCTGAATATCATGGAAATTGCGCCCGGCCGGGTGTTGACCGTCTATCGCCGAACGGATGTGCCGGGCTTATGGGCCAATATTTCCCGGATCGAAGGCGATCAATCGGTGAACGAATCGGAGCATCCGCTATGGGGCAGCGGCCGCACGGGGCTGACCGCCCATTCGGGCAACATGGCCGCGGATTTCACCGCCTTGCAGTTCGGCGCTCCATCGCTGATCCGGATGCATTCGAATGAAATATTCGTTTGTTTCTGGGCGGTCGAGGGCGGAGTCGGCAACATTCGCTGGATCAAGCTTCGCATGACGGAATCCGGGAGTGGCCCGTCGGATGCGTAAAGAGCATGACGATAGCGGATATCGTTCGAGAAGCGGCCAAGGAAGGGTGGGTCGGTCATGATCATGGAACGGTTTTCCCTGCGGGGCAAGACGGCGTTCGTCACCGGAGGCGCCGGGCTATACGGAAGGCAAATCGTCAGGGCTCTGCATGAAGCGGGCGCCACCGTATATACGACTTCACGCAATCGGGAACGGCTGCGCGTGGTCGAGGAAAGCTTCCGGGAAGAGAATGTTGCGGTCCGCGCGCTGGAAATGGACCTCGGAGACGAACGCTCCGTATTGACGGCGATCGAGCAGGCGGCCGAAGAGAGCGGGAGTTTGGATATCCTCGTCAACAATGCCGTCGAGCGCACGATGAACGGATGGAAGGATCCGGTCGTGCATTTCGCTCGCAGCATGGAAGTTAACGCGACGGGATTGTTTGCCGTGACGCGAGCGGCGGCTGATCGGATGGCGAAACAAGGCGGCGGTTCGATCGTGAACATCGGTTCGATTCAGGGGATGGTCGGGGTCGATCTCACCTTGTATGAGGGCTTGGACTGGAGCAGCAGCCTTCCCGACTACTTCTTTCACAAGGGCGGAATGATCAATTTCACCCGCTTTGTCGCGAGTTATTACGGCATGCGGTCCGTCCGATGCAACTGCGTCAGCCCTGGCGGCCTGCGGTCCGGAGACCCGGATGAGCGGTTCGTCCGCCGCTATGAAGAGCGCACGATGCTGGGCCGGATGGCGAACGACACGGATCTGATGGGCATTATCGTATTTTTGGCTTCGGATGCATCATCCTACATTACGGCTGCGAACATCCCCGTGGATGGCGGGTATACGGCCAAATGAATGGAGGCGAGCCCGATTTCATGATAGGAACGATGAGAAAGCTGCTCGACGGAGAGAAGGCGCTGATCGTATGTATTGGCGATTCGATTACGGAGCAGAACCGCCATCTGCATGGCCATCTGAACTATGTCGGAATGCTGGACGAGAAGTTAACGGGGAAATATCCCCATCGCGTGTTCGTGTTCAATACCGGGATCAGCGGGAATACGGCAGGGGACGTCGCGGAACGTCTCGAACGGGATGCCCTGCGGTTCAAGCCGGACCTGGTCGTCGTCATGCTGGGCATGAACGACAGTACCAGGGGGATGGACGGGCTCCCGGCATTTCAACGGAACTTGGAGGCGATTGCAAGCCGGATCGCGGCATCGGGCAGCGAGGTGCTCCTGATGACGCAAAATCCGCTGAATTTCGATCTGCCGGACAACGTGAGGATGCGCGGCAGTTATCCGTTATACGTCGATGCGATCAGGGAGATCGCGGCATCCCGCGAGATTCCGCTTTGCGATGTTCACCTTGCCTGGGAAGCGCATTTGTCGGAATTTCCCCATGATCGCTGGGTGTGGATGAATGATGAAATTCACCCGAATGAACACGGCCATCGGTTTATGGCGCGGGTATTGTTGGATTATTTGAGCCATGCGTAAACGAGACTCCCGGTCCGCTGAACGCACAAGGAGAGGAATCCGATGAAGAGAACGACTCTGTCGGGCAGGTCCATCCCGCCGATGACGCTGGGCACGGCGCAGCTGTCCATGGAATACGGCATCGCCAACCGGAGCGGCAAACCCGCCATGGATGAAAGCTTCCGCATCGTCCGCACCGCACTGGAAAGCGGGATTACGTGCTTCGATACGGCCAAGATATATGGGGATTCAGAACGGATACTGGGCGAGTTTATGGCAGCCGAGCCGGTCTTGGCGAGTGACGCCACGATCGTCACGAAAATCAAATTGAGCCCGCAGGCACCACTAGCCGGCGAGGAGCTTCGCAGACAGGTGACCGCCGAAGTGGAAGATTGTCTGTCCAGGCTGCGGATGGCGAAGCTCCCTCTCTTGCTGCTGCATCAACCGGAAGACCTGCGGGGCCGCGGCGAGGAGATGGCCCGCATCCTTCGCGGTTTGAAGCAGGACGGCTTGATCGAGGCGGCGGGCGTATCCCTGGATTCGAATTCAGACGAACAGTATGATGTTTTCTGGCCGTTTATTCGCGACGATTTGTACGAGGCGATTCAAATCCCGATTAATTTGCTGGATCAACGGTTGATCCATAACGGAGCGCTCCGCAGCTTTGCCGATAGGGGCAAGGTGGTGTTTGCTCGCAGCGTGTTTTTGCAGGGATTGTTTTTCCTGGATGACGATCGGCTGCCTGAGCGGATCCGGGATGCGGCCCGCAAGCCTTTGAGGATGATACGGGAATTGGCGGAGCAGGAAGGCATGAGCATCGCCCAATTGGCGGTATCCTTCGTGCGCGATATGCCGGAGATCGGCAGTCTCGTCGTTGGCGCGGAAACAGTGGAGCAAATGCGGAACAACGCCGTGCTGATGAACGGTCCGTCAATCGGAGAGCGAGCGCGATCCATCATGCTGAACGCATTCAAGAAGGTGCCGCGACAAGTATATGTGACGACAATGTGGTGATGCTTAGCCCGGAATTTATTCAAACTGCGGCCTGTTTAATCGGTTTGACATCGTTCGGACAGAGGAGTAATGTAGATTTAACATGGTTTTACCATACTATTATTAATTATCGAAATTCGCTTCTTAAGCTTCTTGCTTTTATATGGATTCGTTGGCGTTTGGAGGAATTCTGCATGAAGGCGATTCGCAAGTCTACGCTTGTCGAGCAAGCCGGCGAGGCGATCAAGAGACATATCGAGCAGCATCGGCTGCGCCCGGGCCAGAAGCTGCCGTCCGAGAGGGAATGGGTCGAATCGCTGCAAGTGAGCCGGACCGCCGTACGCGAAGCTTTGAAATCGCTGGAACTCGTCGGCGTCGTTCGCCTGAAACCCGGAGACGGCATCTACGTCAGCGACCCAAGTTTACGGCATATTACTCGGCACGTAACCTTTCAATGGAAGACCGACAAGCGGAAGCTGAAGGAGCTTCTCGAAATCCGCAAAATATTGGAGCTTGGCGCCGTGGAGCTGGCCGTGGGCCATCGGGATTCCGAAGCCATCGGGGATATGGCGCGCTGGGTGGAGCGGATGGAGGCCAAAGTGAAAAAGCGGTTGCCGGCCGTGGAGGAAGATTTGGCTTTTCACCGCGCCTTGTTCCGGGCGACCGGCAATGAGACGATGCTGCAATTCAGCGAGATGCTGGCCGAATTTTTCCCGGAGTCGCATGAGGAGCCTTGCACCGAGACGACGCTGAACGAGCATCGGGAAATTTACGATCGATTGAAGCAAGGCGACGCGCCGGGAGCGAGACGGGTATTGGAGGCGCACCTCGATTCGCTGAAGACGACCTTATAGAAAGGAAACGAGCATGATGCTAGCGGAACACAACCTGGATCGTAAAATGTTAAGTCAAATCGCCAGCGACCAATTGAAACAATTTATCGCTGACAACCGGTTGAAGCCCGGAGACCAGCTGCCGACGGAACGGGAGCTTGCCGAACGGATGCAAGTCAGTCGGCCGGTCGTCCGCGAGGCGCTGAACCGGTTGGAGACACTGCAGTTGATCGTCAAAGTTCAGGGTAAAGGCATCTTCGTGGCCGAGCAAAATTTGCATACGTTCTTCGAACAGATCGTGACCTTCTGGGATTCGGCGGATATGGGGATGGAGAAACTGCTTGCTTTCCGGCTCATGCTAGAGCAAGCGGCCATGGAGGAAATCGCCGAACAAGCCGTGCCCGAAGATTACGGCAGGCTGGAAGCCATGGTGAAGGCTTCGGCCGAGCCCGCGATTGACGAAGGGACGTTCGTGCGAATGGATGCCGACTTCCACGCCGAGTTGATCCGCTTGACCGGCAACGAGCTGTTCCACCAGCTGTCGTCCACCGTTGCGCGTTATTTCGCCATGCTGCAGCTCCGGCTGCCGTCGGAAGAAGCGAAATCCGGAGCCGACCGGGCCAGGACGATCGCCGATCATCGCAAGCTCATCGGCTTGCTGTCCGCCAAGCAGGTGAAGGATGCCAAGCAGTTATTGAAGGAGCATCTGCTGGACACGGGAACGCTCACCTGAATGCCAGATAGCGACGAAACGGATGTTTCGTCATTAAAATTGGTATTACCATACTATGTATTGAAATTAGACACCATCTGATTGTATAGGAGCGAGCTGGATGAGAGAGTTCCTGACGGCCGTAAACCGGCAGAAAGAGGGCATATGGCGATATGCCGACCTCTTGCCCGAAGTGGGGACGGAGCACCAGATCACGATGGGCGAAGGCGGAACGCCGCTTATCGCCAGCCGCCGCATCGCCGCCGAGCTGGGTCTGTCCTCACTGTATTTCAAGCTGGAGGGCAGCAATCCGACGGGTTCGTACAAGGACCGTATCTCGGCATTGGGGGTTTCCCGGGCGCTGCAACGGGGCAGGGTAGGCTGCATCGGTACCTCTTCCGGCAATGCGGGAGCGTCCGCAGCCGCCTATGCGGCCAGGGCGGGATTGCCGTATGCGCTGCTGGTGCTCGAACAGATCGCAGAGACGAAATTGATGCAGGCGGCCTTGCATGATGCGCAGATCATCAAAGTCAAAGGGTTCGGGACAAGCGCCGAAGTCGGCGACCGTGTGTTCCGCTTCATCGAGGAACAAGCGGAAAGCCTGGATCGGGAAGTGATGATTACCGCTTTCCGCTATAATCCCGTTGCGATGGAAGCCGTCAAGACGATTGCGTTCGAGCTGCTGGAGAAATTCGGAGAGAAGCTGCCGGATGCCGTTTTCGCGCCGGTCGGGGGCGGTGGATTGTTTACGGGGATATGGAAAGGCTTCAAGGAGCTTCACGACCGTCAATGGATCGGCCGGATGCCCTTGATGGCGGCGGTCCAGTCGGAGGGCTGCTCCAACATTGCGCGTGCATGGCAAGCTGGGGATGACCGGCCTGCGCCGGGGGATTCGACGTCAGGGATTTCCGGGCTGCAGGTGCCAAATCCGCCGGATGGGGAGTTGGTGCTGAAGGGGTTGAAGGAAGATGGCGGTTTCGCGGTAGCGGTGTCCGACGAAGAAGCGTGGGCATGGCAGGAACGGCTTGCGGCCGAGGAAGGAATCTGGTGCGAACCGGCTGCAGCCGTCTCGTTGGCCGGAGTGAAGCGGGCTTTGGACGAAGGCAGGCTGACGCCGGGAGGAAGTGCGGTGTGCATTCTGACCGGCGCCGGCTATAAAGACGTTCAGAGAGGGCAGGCCATGCTGCGGGCCAAGTCGGAAATTCCGCTGCTCGGCATGGACGAACTGATATCGACTTTGTAGGAGAGGGGGCATGGGCCGTGAAGAGGATAAAAGCCGGGTTGATCGGTCTCGGCCGCTTTGCCGAGCTGCATCTGCGGTGTCTGGATCAAATCGTGGACGTAGAGGTTGCGGCCGTTTGCGACGTCGACGCGGAGAGGGCGGATCGGGTTGCCCGCGCACGCGGCTGTAACTTTTATACCGATTGGAATCGAATGCTGGAACGGGAATCGCTCGACGCGATCCACGTCTTGACGCCGGAACACGCGCATGTCGAGCCGGCTGTTGCGGCGTTAAGAGACGGCTGCAGCGTCTTCGTGGAGAAGCCGCTCGCGCTTGACGTCGCTGGCGCCTGCCATATTCGGGACGTGGCGGGCGCCAGCGACGGCCTGCTTATGGTCGGCCACGTCTGCCGGTTCGACGTCCGTTATGCCCTGGCGATGGACGCTATCCGGCAAGGGAAGCTCGGGGCCGTGCGCTCCCTCTATGCCCGCCGGAACAATATGAATAAGTTTTTTCCGCTGTACCGCCGCACTCACCCCTTCTTCACGCTTGGCATTCACGATATCGATTTGTTCCGCTGGTTCACGAGCTCGAACGTAACGGAAGTGTACGCCCGGTCGGGGAAAGACGCGAACGGGCATACCGACCTGGTCTGGGCGATGCTGAAATTCGAGAACGGAGTGATCGGTGTCGTGGAGAACCATTGGCTCCTGCCGGACGGAGCCCCTGCTTTCATGGATTCGGCCATGGAAATCGTGGGGGATGGCGGCATCTATCAGCTGCGCGAGCCCGATCAATCCGCCGTGCTGTGGAGCCGGAGCGAGACATTGGCGCCTCCGTTGTTCTCTTCGGGTGAACTGCACGGGAAGCTGACCGGGCCGCTGCTTGAGGAACTGCGTCATTTCTACGATTGCGTCGAACGCAACGCCGCATCGGACATTTTGCTGCCGGATGACGCGGTGAAAGCGGTGGAAGTGGCGGAAGCTGTCGTCTGCTCCTGCGAGATCGGGCAGCCGGTGGTGCTCTAGCCTCGGCCGGAGACAAGGAGGGGATGGCCATGAAGCTCGGCGAACGGATCTGTCTCGTCGGCAGCGGAGCGCTCGGCATGAACTTGACCAACGAATACGACTGCAACGTGTATCTGCTCGATACCGGCGACGGCTTCGTCCTCGTAGATTGCGGTTCCGGCCTGGAATCGGAGCGCATACTCGGCGAGATTCGCCGGGACGGCATCGATCCGGCCGGTATTACCCACATCGTCGTCACCCACGCGCACGCCGACCATGCCGGCGGTGCAGCGGGCCTGAGCCGTTCGACCGGCGCCGCCATCGTCTGCTCGCCGCAGACGGCCGCTATTCTCGGGAGCGGGGATGAGGCGGCGATCTATTTGCCGGAGAGCCGCAGGGCGGGTCTCTATCCGGAGGATTACCGGCTGGAGAGCTGTGTTCCCACGCTGACCGTCTCGCACCTGGAAGAGATGAAAGCGGGGGAGATCACCTTGCAATTCATCAGCGCGCCGGGGCACAGCGACGATATGATTTGCTGTTACGTGAAGCAATGGCAGGCGTTGTTCTGCAGCGATCTGGTTTTCCATGGCGGCAGGATCGCGATGCTGCCAACGCCGGAGTTCTCCCTCTACCGGCTGTCGCAAAGCGTGCGGATATTGGCGGAGTACGCCATCGAAGGGTTGTACCCGGGACATTTGTCGCCTGTACGGACAGGCGGGGATCAAGTCGTCCGCAAGGTGAACGCGACCTTCGAATCCTTGAGAATCCCGCCGAATATCGTGTAATTCAAACATGCTTGCGGAGGCAGGATCAGATGACGAACATTCGACAGATATGCGCAGAACAATTCGATTACCGCAGCATGGCTGCGGGCAGCAAAGCCCATTACCTCGTCCGCTTCAGCGATGACGAACCGGACGCGGGCGCGATCCCCGCCGTCGTGGTCAAGGGGGAGCGGGAAGGCCCGACGCTGCTCGTGCTGGCCGCCGTCCACGGGGACGAGTATGAAGGCGTACGGGCGCTGATCGAGCTGCTGCGTGCGATCAAGCCGAACGACGTGCTCGGCACGCTGGTCGCGGTTCCGATCGCCAATAAGTCCGCATATGCGAACGGTACGCGGGAATCCGCGGCGGACGGGTTGAATTTGGCCAGGGCATTTCCGGGCGACCCTCAGGGGACGTACACAAGGAAGCTGGCCTGGACGCTGAGGGAAAAGTTTATTTCGCGCGCCGATTTTTTATTGGATTTGCATAGCGGCGGAACGCACTATGCCATGCCTCCGCTTGTCGGGTATTACCACGATCCCGATAGCGAAGCGGGAAGGCGATCCCGGACGGCGGCGGAAGCATTCGGAATGAACACCATCTGGGGACATTCCGTCATCGCGCCGGGAAGAACGATCAGCGCGGCGCAGGAACTCGGCATTCCCTGGCTGTATACGGAAGGATACGGCGGCCAGCGCATTCGCGAGGACGAACTGCGTTTGTACTACGACGGCGTGCTTCGTCTCTTGCAGCATTTGAACATGTTGGCCGAGCCGCAGCGCTGGCTGAGCGCCCCGTTCGCGGGAGCGACGCACCGTTATTTGGGAGACGGTAATTTGGACCGATCGGCGACAGCCCGGTTGGACGGTTTCTTTGTGCCCGCTGTCCGTTTCCTGCAACAGGTGGAGGCGGGCGAGCGGATCGGAGGCATTTACGATTGTTATGGCCAGGAGCAGCAGTCCGTCATCAGCGAGCATGCGGGGCATGTCATGATGCTGAGAGAAGTTCCTTATACCCGCAAAGGCGATCCGCTGTATGTCCTTGCTACGGCTCGCCTATAGGCGAAGTCCGGACCTGTTGTCGCTAGCGGGCGACTAGAATCATAACGATAAGGATGGGATAACCATGAGAGCAGGATTTTACACGGCGTTGGGAACACCTCTGGACGACAACGGGGATTTCGTAGTTGCAAGCTTTCATATGCACGTGGAGGACCAAGTTGGCGCAGGAGCTTCAGGGCTCTTGGTGATGGGGTCCATGGGACAGCAGGCGTCCGTGAAAAACAGCGAATTCGTGAAGATCGCCCGCACAGGGGTGGAAGCGGCGAAGGGAAGAAGCCCGGTATTCGCAGGAGTTATGGATAATAGCTTCAGCCGGGTGATGGAACGGATTCGCGGCTTGGAAGGTTTGAAGCTGGATGGCGTCGTAGCCACCATGCCCTATTATTTCAAATTAAATCAGTCCGAGGCGCTGCGGTTTTTCACCGCGACCGCGCAAGCGTCTCCCTTTCCTGTATACCTGTACGATTTGCCGTCCGTCACGCAAACGAGGATCGAGCCCGCGACGTTGCTGGAACTCATGAAAGTGCCCAACATCGCCGGGATCAAGACCAATGACCTGAATCTGTCGCGAATGCTGCAGAAGGCGCATTTGCCGCCGGCCGCACCGGCGGATGGCGATTTCCAGCTCATGTTTAGCGGGCTGGACGTATTCGACATTGCCTACGGGTACGGCATCACCAAGCAGTTGGACGGCATGTTCGCTTGCACGGCTCCACTGACGAAGCGGCTATATGCTGCCCTGTCTTCCGCTCATCGAGAGGAGGCGGCTCAGATCTTGAACGATATCGTGAGGCTGCGGGATCAACTGGTCGCCGTCGGCGTGTTCCCGGGATTCTCCCATGCGATGAACCTGCTCGGATTCAAAGGCAACTTCGCCCCCGATTATGCGGGCGTTCTGGATGCGCAAGCCAAGGAAGCCGTAAGAGCTTGCATGCAGCAAATCGGATTGATCGATTAAGCGAATCGGAACCATTCACGAGCTCCAGGAGCGGCAGCGTTGTCGTTTGCCCTCGATAGAGGTATGATGTCATCAGTAACGTTATGGAAATGAGGACATCGACAATGGGCAAACCTTCTATATATGGAGTAACCGTCGATCGCCTTGCAGCATGGATGGCGGAACACGGGCACAAGAAATCCCGCGCGGCGCGCGTGTGGGAAGAATTGTACAGGGAGCGGACGACGGAGTTTGCGGAAATGAAAAGCGTTCGCGAGGAAGTCCGGGGGCTTCTGGCGGGGCATTGGCGGCTTGAGACGATGAGCGAGCATACGAAGCAGGAATCCGCCGATGGCACGGTCAAGTTTCTGTTTCGGCTGCAGGACGGCAATCTGATCGAAACCGTGCTCATGCGGCACAAGTTCGGTTTGTCCGTATGCGTGACGACGCAGGTGGGATGCAATATCGGCTGCAGCTTCTGCGCCAGCGGGCTGCGCGCCAAGAGCCGCGACCTCTCCGCGGGAGAGATCGTGGAGCAGATCATGCGGGTTCAGCTGTTCCTGGATCAGACGGGCAGGGGTGAGCGCGTTACCCATATCGTCGTGATGGGCATCGGGGAGCCGTTCGACAATTATGCGAATCTGCTGGACTTCCTCGCGGTAGTGAAGCATGCGAAGGGGCTCGCGATCGGCCCGCGGCATATTACGGTGTCGACCAGCGGCCTCGCAGGCAAGATCGAAGAGTTCGCCGACGACGATCCGGGCGTCAACCTCGCGATCTCGCTGCATGCGCCGAACAACGAGCTGCGTACACGGATCATGAAGATCAACCGCGCCATTCCGATCGAGCGGCTCATGCAGGCGCTGGATTACTATCTGACCAAGCTCAAGCGGCGGGTAACGTTGGAATACATCATGCTGCGGGACGTAAACGACCGACCGGAGCATGCGGCGGAGCTGGCCGATCTGATCGGCGATAGGGGCTCGCTCATCCAAGTGAACCTGATCCCGTACAATCCGGTGGACGAACATAGCCAGTACGGCCGGAGCCGGCAGGAGGCGATCGATGCCTTCTTCGACACGTTGAAGAAGCGGGACGTCCGCGTTAGCGTACGAGTAGAGCACGGCGCGGACATTGACGCCGCATGCGGGCAGCTGCGCAGCAAACAGCTCGCGGCCGGAGGTTGATCGCAAGCATTGGGTACAGCTACAGAACCCGATTGATGCAAGCCAGAGAAGACATCTTTGGCAATGCCGAAGGGCGCGGGGTTCTATCGCAGAGGCAAGCGCACTTCGAACGTCGTGCCGGCGCCGGGATGGCTGTCGACGCGGATCGTGCCGTTCACGGCATCGACAAGGCTCCGCGCGATCGCAAGCCCGAGGCCGTGTCCGGCGATCGACCGCAGTCTGGCTTGATCCTGACGGTAGAAGCGGTCGAAAATACGCGGCAAATCTTCGGGCGCGATGCCGACACCGTTGTCTTGCACCGTCAGGACGATGTGGCGGGAACGCCGCTGTGCCGCTTCGGACAACGTGACCCGGACGCGCCCCTGCTCCGGCGTATATTTCAACGCATTTTCTGCAAGGAGCACAATCAGTTGCTTCAGCCGCTCCTTGTCCCCCTGCACGATCCAGTCGGCCGGCGCGTCGATGCGCAAGTCAATGCGCTTGTCCCGCGCCATCTCCTGCAAAGGCTGAACGGCTGCCTCCGCGACATCCGATACGTTGAACGACTCGTTATGCAAAGCCATCGTGCCAGTCTCCGCGCGCGCCAGACTTAATAAGCCGACAATCATCTTCGTCATCGACGCGACTTCTGCCCGCATCCCCTCGATTGTGCGCTTGATGAAGGACAGCTCCGGGTCGGCGATACGCTCTTCCATTTGCAGCGCGTCCAGCGATGTCTGCAGCACCGCCAGCGGCGTGCGCAGCTCATGGGAAGCATCTGCGGCGAATTGCCGTTGGCGATCGTAGGACAGCGCAGCCTGCCTGATCGCCCGGCCGGACAAATAATGGCTCAGCCATAGCACCAATGCGAAGAACACGCCCGCCAGTACGACCAGAAGCCGGAGTAAATCGCGCAATAATCGCTGCTGTTCGCTCACTTGCTTGCCGATGTACAATTCCCCGATCACATCGCCCTGCCACATCAAGCGTCGACCCGTCATCAGGAACTCCGCTTGCTCATTGCTCACCGCACGCTCCTGTCCGATTGACGCCGGTTCGTCGTAAGTGGCCAAGCTGGCGCCGACAATCTTGTCTGTTTCCGTCAATACGTTGTTATTGCTAATCAATGCTAACGCCTGCGAGCGCAGCTCCGGCTGCAGCTCGTCGCCGAAGCGCAGCGCTCCGTCCATGAACAAGTAATAGAACGACTGGTCGGCACTGATGGCGAATGCGTCCTCCACCGTCTTCGGAGGCAGCCGCTTCGGATATTGCTCCTCGTCGATCCATTGCTGCAAAATCCTCGCTTCCCGATCCGCGAGCCCGCGCAGCGACGCGTGTTGCCCGTTCCATATCCAGGCGTGAAGCAGCCCGTACACCACGACGATGAACATGCCGAGAAACAGCATCAACAGGCCGCTGTACTGCAACGTCAAGCGTCGGCGCATCCGCACGAATACATCCGGCAGCATGCGCGAGGGAGCGGGAGCGCTAATCATCGATTTTGTAGCCTACCCCTCTGACACTGCGGATGACGTGCTGAGCGTCGATGTCCTTCAGCTTCTTGCGGATCAGCTTCACGATCGCATCGATCGACTTCAGATGTACGTCCGCCTCCAGGCCCCATACGCGATCGAGCAAGATCTCTCGCGTCAGGGTGCGCCCCTTGTTTTGCATAAGCAAATCCAGCACGCCAAACTCGCGCGGCGTCAACTGCACCGCTGTTCCGTCACGAATGACCTCCTGATTCGTCCGCTGCAGCTGCCACTGGCGATAGTGCACGGTCTCATCCTGCAGGGGCGCAAAGTTGCGGCGCTGCATCGTTCGCAGCCTGGCGAGCAGTTCCTCGACGGCATACGGCTTTACGACGTAATCGTCGGCTCCCGCATCCAGCCCGCGCACGCGATCGGTCACGGCGTCCTTGGCGGTCAGCATCAGGATCGCTCCCCGATATCCGTTGCGGCGCAGCTCAAGGCAGGTCGTGCAGCCGTCGCCGTCCGGCATCATCCAGTCCAGGATGAGGACATCATAGGCGGAAGCCTGTGCGTAGTCGAACGCTTCCCGGCCTGTGGTGACCCAGTCCACGATCGCTCCTGTTTTGCGCAACACATGCGCCGTCAATTCTCCCAACCGAAGGTCGTCTTCGGCAAGCAATACTTTCATTCGCTTTTCCCCGCTGTCCGCTTCGTCTTGTTTCCATTATATCGGAGAGAAGCGTGCGTTTCACCCATTTTTCACCAAAACGACGTACGATGTTTTCAGGCAAGGAAGACAAATTTGAAAGGGTTGATCGAAATGAACAAGAAAAGTATGGCAGCAAAAGCTTCAATCGTGCTCTCGGTGGCATTGGCAAGCGTCCTTCTCATGGCATGCGTATCGGGGGCGGGCGGGACAGGCAAGCCTCAAGCGCCGAAGCCAACGGAATCCGCGACAGGTACGGCATTGTCGGCGCCTTCCGGGCGGACTCCGACAGGTGCAAACAGGCCGTCCGGTTCGCGGGAAACCGCTCCCGGCGGGGCAGCAGGACTGGCAAGCGACAACATCAGCACGACAACCGTTGGCGAATACACGGTAAAGATCACAGGCGGCTATGAGACGAACCCGGTCGATCATGGCCGGCCGGTTATCCTGATCGCCTCCGCGCTCGGCGTATCGGAGGAAGTATTCCGGACCGCGTTCAGCGGCGTAACCCCTGCCGGGCCGGATCGGGGTCCGAGCCGCGAGGAAGCGGAACAGAACAAGAAGGCGCTGCTCGAAGTACTCGCCCCGCACGGCATTACGAACGAACGATTGGACGAAGTATCGAACTATTATCGCTATAACCAAAGCAGAGGAGAATTGTGGCAGCATGTCGTTGCCGAAGCGAAACCGGTTATCGCGAACGGTAAATTGACGGGCCTTGTCCTTACGAATGCCGGGGCAGGCTACACTTCAGCGCCGACGGTTACCGTCACCGGCCCGGAAGGCACGATGACGGCGACCGCGCAAATTCGGTTCACCGATGAATTCGCGACGAACGGCAGCCTGGCGTCGATAACATTGGAAGACACGAAATAATCCGCCATTTCAAATAGGGTGAATCGACAATCTCCGTGGGGTCCGTTAGAATTTAGGAATCGCAAGCGGGACGGAGGCGTCTTCTCAAATATGACGGAGAATCAGCAAGCGATCAATACGGCGGTCATTCCCGCTCCCAAACTGGAGGAAGACAGCTACGACTGGTGGGAGAGGCATGAACGGGTATTGAAAATGCAAGCGGAGATCAACCCGGAGATCGTGCTGATCGGCGATTCGATCACGCACTTCTGGGGAGGGGAGCCGAAGTCCCAGATACACGGGTCCGGCGACGTCTGGCGCGCCTTGTTCGCCCCTTATCGCGTGCTCAATATGGGCTTCGGCTGGGATCGGACGCAGAACGTGCTGTGGCGGCTGGATCACGGCGAACTCGACGGGCTAAACCCCGAAGTCGTCATCATCCTGATCGGCACGAACAATACGAGCGAGACGCTGAACGCGCGGGCGAATACCGCCGGCGAGATCGCGGAGGGACTGCGGGCGATTTGCGACCGGGTAGAGATGAAGGCTCCGAATGCCAAGATCGTCGTCATGGCCGTCTTCCCCCGCGAGCGTGAACCGGATCACCCTCGGCGCAAGCTGATCGGCGAGATCAACGCCAGGTACGCGGAGCTGGCGGAAGAGCGCGGCTATACGTTCGTCGACATCGGCCCGCAGTTGCTGGAGTCGGACGGCACGCTGTCGGAGGAGACAGCGCCAGACTTCTGCCACTTGACCGATCGAGGGTACCGGCATTGGGCGGACGCGCTGCGTCCGCTTCTGCCGCCGCGATAACCGGAAATACTGCTGCGTAACTGCACTCCGCAGGAGGCGACCTGCAGATCTGCCCCCAATATGCAAATACATATGATGGAGAGGCGTGGGGATCAGGGATGAACGCATTCTACCCGATACAACCGCCCGCCATTCGGCGGGAGCCGTCCGATTCCGGCTACCAATATCGCGAGTATCGGCCAAGCAGGCGATGGGAGTCTTATGTCGCCTGCTATTGGACGTTACGTTGCCGCGCCTCGGAGATCGGCGTCACGCATCGGATCATACCGGATTGCTGCGTGGACATTATTTTCGACCTGCATGCTTCCACCGATGCTGCAGGCGCTTTCGCGGTCGGCATTATGACCGCTTACGAAGCGTTGCGCCTGAACGCCGAAACTTCGCTGTTCGGAATCCGTTTCTATTCGGATCGAGCGCGCTCCCTATTCGGATATCCGGTATCCGAGTTGAAGGGGGATCGCGCCCAGCTAACGGATCTATGGGGAAGCAAGGCGCAGTTCCTCATCGAAGAAATCCGCGAGGCAAGCGGAGTTGCGGAAATCATCGCGATCATCGAATCGATTTTTTCGAAAATCGAGAGCGGCCGCGCCTCGTCCTCGGATCCGCTCCTGCGATCTTCTATGGCCTGCCTCTTCGCTGCCCGGGGAGCGATAGATGTCCGAACCTTGGCGGAACGCTGCGGATACAGCGAAAGGACCGTCAGGAGGGTGTTTAAGGCGGAATTGGGCGTAAGCCCGAAACAAATGATGGATCTGATTCGATTTCAGTCGATTCTAATGGATAGGCATCGCGGCAGCCGCGGCTCATTAGCCGATCTCGCCTTCAAATACGGTTACTATGACCAATCGCATTTCAACCACACGTTCAAGCGATTGTACGGGCTTGCTCCGGGACAGGTGTTCTGACGGGTTGTCCGTTTTTTACAAGAAATCGGAGCCTGATTGTGCGACAATAAGCCCATATCCATTAAGAGAGGTGATCGAATGAAGCCGCGCATTACCGTGCTCACACTTGGCGTGGATGATTTGGAAAGATCGCTGAAATTTTACCGGGACGGGCTCGGCTTGCCGACGCAGGGGATCGTGGGCCAGGAATTCGATCACGGGGCGGTCGCCTTCTTCGATCTCCAAGCCGGGGTCAAGCTGGCGATCTGGAATCGGCGGGATCTGTCCCATGAAGCAAAGGTTCCGCTCGCGGCTCCGAGTTCCACGGAAATGACGATCGGACACAACGTAGGCAGCAAGGAAGAAGTCGACCGGATCATGGAGCAAGCGAGGACAGCAGGGGCCGTCGTCACGGATCCCGCGCATGACGCTTTCTGGGGCGGGTATTCGGGACACTTCCTGGACCCGGACGGGCATCTGTGGGAGATCGTATGGAATCCGGCGTGGGAATTCGAAGTGGATTGACAAGCAAGCAAGAGAGAGGGGATCGCCTTCGCGATGCCCCTCTCTCTTGCTTCTCCGAGTCGAATCTCCCGAGGCTTGTACGCCGACAACGGCATCGTCCAGTTGGAGTTGTCCGTCAGGAAGTAGGAGCGTTGAACGGTTGAAATGAAGCACCGCAATCTCGAGTGGAGATGCCGCGATGCTTTTTTTTCGCTATTTGCGTTTCTGGACGTGCAGCCGATACTGGTGCGGTGTGCTGCCCATCTGTTCGCGAAATATTTTGCAGAAATACGAGGGGTCGGGAATGCCGACCCTGGTGCCGATTTCCGGTACGGGCAAGTTCGTCCGGATTAACAGAATGGAGGCGTGGCGCAGCCTTGTCGCTCTCGTATACTCGAAAATGGTGGATCCCGTGGATTGCTTGAACAAGTGGGCGAGATGGTAGGCGGACAGGTGAAGGTCGCGGGCGATATGTTCAAGTTTGAACGGTTCCTGGTAGTGATCTTCGATCCACTGCATGATTTCCTCGGATCGATGACCATGTCGATTGGCAGGGAACTCAGCTGCGGAATCGTTGCTCGCAGGCTTCTGCCACAGCGGCTTCAGTTGGTGCAGAAAATGAAGAAGGAAGGTGTGGGCTTCTTCCCTCTGTTCCTGCGGGGAAAAGCCGGCGGCCAAAGCATCGTGGAACGGCCTGAGCAGAGAGATCGGCAGCTCCGGTTCAGGGATATCATACAGCGGCCTGCCGTCGCCGGGTGCCAATAGTCGGCGATGGAAGCTTTCCAGCAGGGGGAAGCTGGGCCAATAGGATTTTAATATGGCAGGTTCGAATTGGATGACCGTTCGGACGAACGGCGCGTCAGGCGCAACGTCGACCTGAACCCGGTGGAGCTGGAAGGGCTGGAAAATCATCAACGTGTTGGACGAGATCGGATAGTGCCTGCCCTCGATGATCAGATTGCCCTGCCCTTCGTGGACGTAGGTGAATTCCATCTGGGGGTGCGCATGGAACACTTCGAAGAACTGGCGGCCGGATCTTCTGCGATACTCATATTCAAAGCCGCTGATGTGGAAGTTCATCGTCCGTTCCTCCCCCTTGCGAATTCGATGCCAATACCGCAAGATATTCGCATTTTATCACAATATTCGGGGACAAAGGAAGGCGATTTCCGTTTAAGATGGAGGGAGATGAGATAGCTGAAATATTTGATCATGAAGGAGATTCGGGAGTCATGTCCACACGAGATGGAATGAATTACGCCCCGCAGGGGAAGCCGCAGCCGGTCGTCGGGCCGGGCGAGTTTCGATTCGCCGCCATTGCGCTGGATCACGGGCATATTTACGGGATGTGCCAAGGGTTGATCGATGCGGGCGGAGAACTTGTCGCCGTCTATGAACCGGATCCCTCCAAGCTTCAGTCATTCCTGACCAAATTCCCGCAAGCCGTCCCCGCCTCGTCGGAAGAGGAGATCCTGTCCGACCCCGGCATCCGCCTGGTTGCGGCCGCTGCCGTCACCTCCAAGCGCTGCGCGCTCGGACTTCGCGTCATGACGGCGGGCAAAGATTATTTCACGGACAAGGCGCCGTTCACCACGCTCGAACAGTTGGCGAAGGCCCGCGAAACGGTGAGAGCGACCGGGAAGAAATACATGGTCTACTACAGCGAAAGATTGCATGTCGAATGCGCGATCTACGCCGGGGACTTGATCAAGCAAGGCGCGATCGGGCGTGTGGTGCAAGTATTGGGACTAGGGCCCCATCGCTTGAATGCGCCGAGCCGGCCGGGCTGGTTCTTCGAGCGGGAGCATTACGGCGGCATCCTGTGCGATATCGGCAGTCATCAGATCGAGCAATTCCTGACGTATTCCGGCGCGAAAGATGCGACGATCGTGCGGTCGCAAGTCGCGAACTATCATCACAAGAACTACCCGGAACTGGAGGATTTCGGCGATGCGATGCTCGTGGGCGACAATGGAGCGACTTTCTATTTCCGGGTGGATTGGCTGACGCCGGACGGCCTCAGCACCTGGGGAGATGGGAGAACGCTCATCATGGGTACGGAGGGATACATCGAGCTAAGGAAGTACGTCGATATTGGACGCGATCGCGAAGGCGGACACCTCTATCTGGTTAATGGAGACGGGGAGAAGCACATCCAGGTGAAAGATCAGGTCGGATACCCTTACTTCGGCCAGCTGATTCTCGATTGCCTGCATCGTACGGAGGATGCGATGACGCAAGAGCATGCGTTCAAGGCCGCAGAGTTGTGTTTGAAGGCGCAAGAAGCGGCCGTTCGGATCGAATAATAGCTGTGCTAAACGGGGAGGAATGGGCGAATGTTAAAAGTGGCGATCATCGGATCCGGAGCGATCAGCGCGGCTCATATCGAGGCGTACCTGCGGTTCCCGGAGCGTTGTGAAATCGTGGCGATATCCGACATCTATGCGGACAAGGCGCAATCGCGCATCGATCGATTTAAGCTATCCAAGGCGATAGCCGTTTCGGATTATCGGGAGTTGCTCACGCTCGACATCGATCTGGTGTCCGTATGCACTCCGCCGTATACCCATGCGCCGATCTCGGTCGACTTCCTGACCGCCGGCAAGCATGTGCTAGTCGAGAAGCCGATGGCTTCCTCCTTGCAGGAATGCGATGAGATGAACGAAGCGGCCCGTAAGAGCGGCAAAATTTTGTCCGTCGTCGCCCAGAACCGTTTCCGAAACCCGATGATGAAGCTGAAATCGGTGCTGGACAGCGGGTTGGCCGGTCCGATCGTCCATGCGCAAGTCGACTCGTACTGGTGGCGGGGCCATTGCTATTACGATCTGTGGTGGCGCGGCACGTGGGAGAAGGAGGGCGGCGGCTGCACCCTTAATCATGCGGTCCACCATATCGACTCGCTGCTGTGGATGATGGGACGGCCGACAGAACTGCAAGCGTTCATGAGCAATACTTCGCACGATAATGCGGAGGTCGAGGACTTGTCCGTTGCCATGGTGCGATTTCCCCAGGGGGCACTCGGGCAAATTACGAGCTCGGTCGTTCACCATGGGGAGGAACAGCAGTTGATCTTCCAAGGGAAGGCGGCGCGGGTGTCCGCTCCCTGGAAGCTGAAGTCATCAAGCTCGAAATCGAACGGCTTCCCCGAACATAACGAAGTATTGGAGGAGCGGATTCAACAGTTGTACGACAGCCTTCCCGAGGTAGCGTATGAAGGTCATGCCGGCCAGATCGACAATGTGTTGCATGCTATTGAGACCCGGGAACCTGTTCTCATCGATGGAGTCAGCGGGCGTGCCACACTCGAGCTCATCCTGGGCATTTATAAATCGGCGAGCACCGGCGAGAAAGTGACGTTCCCGCTGGCGCCGGACGATCCTTTCTATACGCGCGAGGGGATCCAGGCGAATGCGACCCATTTCTATGAGAAGAAGGCGTCCGTCGAGAACTTTCAGGACATCGGCATTACGACAGGCAGCGATCTGAAGAGGTGAAGTGGGCTGTTCCGGCCTCTGGCGGTGAAGTTCGTTATTTCCCGAAGGTAAGCTGAGCTCTGGATAATTCGTGCTTGCGACTTCTCTTCATCGTACCTCATACGAGCGCCAAGTTACCCGATCTGATTGGGTAACTTGGCGCTCGGAGTCCGTTTGAGGGAGAATTGCCCGGTTTGGTTGGGTAACTCGTCGCTCGGAGTCCGTTTGAGGGAGAATTACCCGGTTTGGTTGGGTAACTGGGCGCTCGGAGTCCGTGTGAGGGAGAATTGCCCGGTTTGGTTGGGTAACTAAGCGCTCGGAGCTCGTGCGAGGGAGAATTACCCGGTTTGGTTGGGTAACTCATTAACACGTTAACACACTCAAGCTGAATGGAACCTCAAGTTATGTTATGATCCTTCTAGGTGATGTTGACGCCACGAAAGCAATCCCTCAACCTAAAAGGAGTCCTTATGACATTCCAAGACTTGAAACTCATTCCCCCGATTCTGCGGGCGCTGAAGAAAGAAAATTACGCGCAACCGACACCGATTCAGGAACAAGCGATCCCTGCCGCGCTGGCCGGCAGGGATCTGTTCGGCTGCGCTCAGACAGGTACTGGCAAGACGGCTGCGTTCTCGCTGCCGATCATTCAGCGGTTAAGCGAGCAGCCGGTTAAGCCGGGGGGGCAGCGCCGCATACGCGCATTGATTCTCACGCCGACCCGGGAACTGGCGATCCAGATCCACGAGAACATTCGGGCGTACGGCCAGTACACCGATTTGCGCAGCACCGTCATCGTGGGCGGCGTCTCGCAGCAAGCGCAGGAGCAGTCGTTGGCGCGCGGCACGGACATCCTTATCGCCACGCCGGGCCGGCTGATCGACTTGATGAACCAGAACCTCGCCGACTTGCGTTCCGTGCAAATTCTTGTATTGGACGAGGCCGACCGGATGCTGGACATGGGCTTCATCAACGACATGAAGAAGATTATCGCCAAGCTGCCAGCCAAGCGGCAGACGCTGTTCTTCTCGGCGACGATGCCGCCGGAAATCGCCAAGTGGGTGGAATCGCTGTTGGTGGATCCGGTCAGGGTGGAAGTGACCCCGGTGTCTTCGACCGTTGACCGGATCCGGCAGTCTCTCTACCTCGTCGATAAGCCGAATAAGCTGAAGCTGCTGCAGTACTTGCTGCAGGACGAATCCATCGCTTCGGCGCTCGTGTTCACCCGCACGAAGCACGGCGCGGATCGCGTGGCGCGCGGACTGTCGAGAGCGAACATCGCCGCGCAAGCCATTCACGGAGACAAGTCCCAAAATGCGCGGCAAGCTGCTCTGGGCAATTTCAAGAACGGCACGACGCGCGTGCTCGTGGCTACCGACATTGCGGCCAGGGGCATCGACATCGAGGAGCTGTCCCACGTCATCAACTTCAATCTTCCTAATATTCCGGAGACCTACGTGCATCGCATCGGCCGGACCGGCCGGGCGGGTCTCAGCGGTACAGCGATCTCCTTCTGCGAGCACGAAGAGCTTCCCTATCTCAAGGACATCGAGAAGCTGATCAAAAAGACGATCCCGCAAGTACGGGAGCATCCCTATCCGATGCTGCCGGATACGGCTCAAGTTTCTGCTGCAGCACCGACTTCGACTCCGCAGAAGCGGGAGGTGCCTTCATCCTCCGCTACGTCGACAGGCAAGCCAAAAGCCAGGAGAAGAAGATGATCCCGAAAGCGTGGAGCACATAGCACAAAATCTTTGCGAATAAACAAGAAGGACCGCCGCGGGCGGTTCTTCTTGCATAGGCACGTCCCAATAAAGGGCGGCTTTGCTGCATCTAGTAGATTGCTCCTAAAGTAACATTGCTAAACCGCCGCAACTGGGTTCCGCCAGGTTAGCGCCTTCTGCCGACTCGATCAATGTTTTGTGTTACGCCAAGATGGAAGGCGAATGATAACATGATTTTAGCAACGTTCTCTTAGCGGGAGACGTAGGGATCCATGGGGGATCCACGAACAAACAACTGCACAACGTACAGCTGTTTGTCTGCACCGCCCTACGATTCGCCCAATGACCGCAAATCAACTGTACATTCTGCATGGACTTCTGTCAAGAAAGTGGACACCCGAAATTGCTTAACTTACACGTTTGTAATACAAGGATTCAAATTGATTGGGCGACATATATCCCAGGCTGCCATGAATTCGTTTGCGGTTGTAGAACAGC
>JAEWAQ010000073.1 GCA_023391635.1 Bacillota bacterium
TGAACAAGAACCTGACGCCGTTCCTGGCTCCTGCGATTACGACGGCTTCGCTGCCTGCGGGCACGAAGGGGCAAGCCTACAGCCAGAAGCTGGCGGCCAAGGGCGGCGTGCCGTTCTACGATTGGACGGTGACGGGCGGCTCGCTGCCGCCGGGACTTACGCTCGACCGGTTCACCGGGACGATCTCCGGGACGCTCGCGTCATCCGCTTCGCAGAACAGCTATACGTTCACCGTGCAGCTGCGGGATTATGACGCGATGAGCGCGCCGGTGACGAAGAGCTTCGCGATCTCGCTGGGCGGCGGGTCGGGCACCACCAACTTATATGAAGCGGAGAGCGCCACGGTCAACCACGCGAATATCGTGACGGGCAGCGGCGCATCCGGCGGTCGCTATGTCGGCCAGATCGATTATGCGGACAGCTATGTGCAATTCGCGGTGCAGGCGCCTTCCGCCGGGGACTTCGCGATGGAAATCCGTTACGCGAACGGTACCGGCGCGGCATCGACGCACGCGCTGAGCGTGAACGGCGGCGCGGCGCAGACGGTGAGCTATCCGGCCACGGCAGGCTGGGGACAATTCGGCAGCCTCACGCGGCAGGTGCACCTGAACGCCGGGGCGAACACGATTCGCCTGACCAAGGGGACGACCGGCTATGCCGAGCTGGATTACATTCAGTTGAACGCGGCGTCCACCGCGACGAACATCGCGCCGCAAGGGACGGCATCGACCTCGTTCGTGTCCGCATGGGAGAGCCTGACCGGGCTGAACGACGAATACGAGCCGGCCAGCTCGAACGACCGCGGCCACCCGGTGTACGGCAACTGGGACAACCCGGGCACGACGCAGTGGGTGCAGTACGATTTCTCCCAGAGCAAGACGATCTCGCGCGTGGACGTGTACTGGTTCGACGACGACCAGGGCATCGACTTGCCCGCTTCCTATTCGATTCAGTACTGGAATGGCAGTGCCTGGACGAACGTGGCGAATCCGTCGGGGCTCGGCGTGCTCGGCAATCAGTACAATACAACGTCGTTCACGCCGGTGTCGACGAGCCGCATCCGCCTGAACATCACGGCCAAGACCGGCTTCTCGACCGGGATCGAGCAGTGGAAAGTGTTCGGGAATTGAGGGTTGCGATCGTTGTTAGGCAGGTTTGAATGAATACAAATCCCCGGGCATTCCTCGATGGAATGTTCCGGGGATTAGTGTTTGTGAAACGAATGCGTCATACGCCGATATCCCGTTCGCTCAGGTGGCGACGGAGCGGCGTGCTATCGGTTCACCGCATACATCGCTTGCCGCGCCTCGGCGATGCCGGGCTGAAACTGGATCAACGCCTCGCGTCTCGCATGGTCGACCGCCGCAAGCGCGTTCTGTAACTTCTCTTCCAAGGACGCCTCGTCGCGAGAGGCATTCTCGCTCTCCAACGGCGCCGCGCCACGAGAAGCATTCTCGCCGTCGAAGTACGCCGCGCTGCGTGAAGCGTGTCTGCCTTCCACGGACGCTGCGCTATACGCTCCGTTCATCTCCAAAGCCATCGACAAGCCGGCAACACGGCCTTGCGCCATCGCGACTTTCGCGCTCTCGACGCCCGTGATGTTGCCGGCGACGAACAAGCCGGGCAGCGGCGTTCGCATCCGTTCGTCATGCTCCGGCACATGGCCGCCTAATTGCGGGACATAGCGGAACGGACAACCGGCGACTGCCGCCAGTTCGGCGAGTGGATATAATCCGCCCGCGATGCAGACGAAGTCGGCTTCCACCACGCGCTCGCTTCCGGGAATCGCGCTGCCATCCGGCTGCACATCGGCCACGCGCACTCCTTCCACGCCTCCGTCGCCGATAATTTCCAACGCCGTCCGTCGCAATTGCAGAGGGGTTCCCATCAGTTTCAACCCTCGCTTGGGATAGCCTGCAATGGCAAGCTTACGCAGGATGGATGGCTGGACCAACCGCGCCCCCATGCGAAACAGCGGACGCGGCGCCAAATGCGCGAATCGCAGCAGGGAAGCGAACACTTGCGCGGGAACAGCCGCATCGCCGGACAGCGGATGACGCGGGGGAAGCACGACCGCAGCGATATCGATGCCGGCCAGTCGCAGCTCCGACAAAATCGCCATCGCCAGCACGCTCATGCCGATGACGACGCCGCGATTGCCGACCCTGACGCGCTGCACGTTCGTCATCACTTGCGCAGCGCCGATCGACATCACGCCCGGCAAGGTCCATCCCGGCACAGGGACGGCCGATTCCGCCGCTCCGGTTGCCAACAGCAATTGCCGAGCGCGAAACCGTCCGCCGTCTGTCCACACGTCCCATCCGTCCGCCGCACCACTCGCTTGCTCCAGTCCGGTTACGGATACGCCGGTGCGCACCTCGACACCAGCCTTTTTTGCCGAATCCGCCAGCCGCTCCGCCTCCCGAATGCCGTTCCACCAATTCCCGCCGCGTTCCTGATGAAGCTGGCCCAGCAATCGCCCACCCGGGCGCATGTATTCATCCAGCACGGTCACCTTCCATCCGCATTGCGCCGCCTCCGCAGCCGCGCACAGACCGGCCGGCCCCGCACCGACGACGAGAATATCCGCAGCGAACCGTTCGCTCATCTAAACCCGCTCCCTTTCCTGGCCGCAACTGCACATACTCGAACAAATCAAAGAGCCATCACCTTGTCCAACCTTTCGTTCCTTCCGCCCGCCCCTGTTCCTTATCCGGTGAGTGCCCGAACGGAGCAGGCAGCCGCCAGCCGGAACGAACGTCCATTCCTTCCGCCACGGGCGTCAAGCAGGCGCGCACGCCGGTTATCCCGTTTACCGTGACCCTGCATTCCATACAGTGGCCGATATTGCAATAGATGCCCCGGGGCGTGCCCGACGCTTCGTGGTCTCGCAGCCGCCGAACGCCTTCCGCCAGCAGCGCGGCAGCGATGCTCTCTCCCGGCAAGGCGGAGAACGGCGCCCCGTCAAACGTAAAAGAGATTTCCGCCGAACTTGCGGCAAGCGGCCCCAGAATCGGATGCTCGCGGATGCGTCCCGGTTTCATGAAGAAGCCCCCCATTGTCCGAACGTTACGGGGCGAACCGGCTGCTGGACCTTCAAGGGTAGCGGGGCATCTTGCTCAAGCCCGCCGTGCAGCGCCGTCAATTGCTCGATGAGCGGCCGGCAAGTGCGCCCACCGCATATTCCCATGCCGGCGCGTGTTCGCAATTTCGCTTCACGCGACGAGCAGCCGTACGACGCGAACGTTTCCGCCAATCGTGCCAACGTGACTTCCTCGCAACGGCAAACGATCAAATCGCGGTCATCCATGGATTGCCCTCCTTCTTTACAGACAGCTGCAATCAGCTCCTGCACCAGCTACCTGCAACAATCGTGCCAATCTTTTTTGAGAGCTTAGATCGAAGCTGGCATCTTTCTTGCTAGAACTCTGGATGACAGCGGAAATGGGGGTGTGGACGCATGAGCGATTTTCAGCGGAGGATGTCGGCGCTTCGCGAACGGATGGCCGTACAAGGCATAGGGGCCGCGCTGCTGACCGCTCCTGCCGTCGTGTATTATTTCACGGGACTTTGGACCGATCCGATGGAAAGGTTCCTGGGCTTGTGGGTGGCGGAGGGGGAGGAACCGGTGCTGTTCGTGCCGCAATTGGATGCCGGGAAAGCGGAATCGGCAGCGAGCTCCAGCGTGCGAATATGGACCGTAGACGATGCGACGCCTCCGCAGGAGGCCATGCGGCAAGCATGCCGGTTCCCCTCCTCCGGACGCTTCGGCGTGGATAAGTTGGTGTTGAGCTGGCACTTGGCGGAGCGAATTAAGGCGATCTGTCCCGGGCTGACGTTCGCGGATATCGGACCGGCAATTCGAATGATGATGGCCAGTAAAACCCGGGAAGAAGCCGATCTCGTTCGCCGTGCGGCGCAGATTGCGGACCGGGCGCTGGAGGCTGCGCTTGGCGCATTTCGCGTCGGGATGCGGGAACGGGAGCTGGCGGAGGAAATCGTGCGGCAAATCCGCGCGGCCGGAGGAGAAGGACCGGCGTTTGGCCCGACGGTCGTGAGCGGCGCCCGAACCGCGCTGCCACATGCGGACACGACGGAAGAGCCGATTCTCGAAGGCGGCCTGCTGATCGTCGATATGGGCGTCGTTTGCCGGCATTACTTGTCCGACATGACGAGAACGTTCCTGGTCGGAGACGCGAACGGCGAACGGGTTCGCCTCTATGAGACCGTGCGGGCAGCGAACGAGCGGGCAATCGCGGCTATTCGCCAAGGTGCGCCGCTCAGCGATATCGATGAAGCTGCCCGGCAATATATCGAGGCGCAAGGCTACGGTGAGCATTTCATCCATCGGGTCGGCCACGGCCTCGGATTGAATATTCACGAGGAGCCGTCGATTCACCGCCGCAACCGGGACCCGGTGCTCGCCGGCATGATTTTCACCGTCGAGCCGGGCATCTACGTGCCGGGAGTCGGCGGAGTCCGGATCGAAGACGATGTGTACGTGGACGAAAATGGGACGGTGGACGTTTTGACGGCATTTTCGCGCGAGTTGAGACGGTTATAACCAATCGGTGTCAGTGGCTGGACCCCGGTCGATCGGGTTGGTTGCCCAGCTTGTTGTACAGGGAGACGCGGGAAATGCCGAGCCGCTGCGCGGCAGCTTGCTTGTTGCCGCCCGACTCGCGGATCGCCGCGTGAATCAACCGGCGTTCGTATTCGCCAAGCCATTCCGGGAGCGTCCCCGACTCGGGCAGGTGCGTGAAATCACCTTGCTCGGCGCCAGGCACGGCATCACGGGTGGCAGCGGCAATCGGCAGCTTCTCTATCCGCCGAATCGCGGCAGGCAAGCTGTCCCAATCCGGGATGCCGTCCTCCGAGAACACGACGAGCCGTTCCGCCGCATTGCGCAGCTCGCGGATATTTCCCGGCCAATCGTAAACGCGCAGCGCATCGGCCTGGACCTCGGAGAGCCGGGGGAGCGGGCGATTGTATCGCTCGGCGAATTCGCGCAGGAATCGGTCCGCAAGCGGCGCAATGTCCTCTCGCCGATGCCGCAGCGGCGGGATATCCAGCGCGACCGCATTCAGCCGGTAATACAAGTCCTCGCGGAAACGGCCCTGGCGCATCTCCGATTCCAAGTTCCGATTGCTCGCGGCGATGAAGCGGCAATCGGCCTCCAGTGCCCGGGTGCCGCCCAACGGGTAGTAGGCCCGTTCCTCCAGCACGCGCAGCAGCTTGACCTGCATGTCCGGCGACAGTTCCCCGATCTCATCGAGGAATAGGGTGCCGCCTTGCGCCAAGGCGAGCTTGCCCGGCTTGCCCCGCGGATCGGCGCCGGAGAAGGCGCCACGTTCGTAGCCGAACAGTTCGCTCTCGACGAGCGATCCGGCTATGGCACCGCAATTGAGGGCCACGATAGACGCATCGGCGCCTTCGCGCCAGCGGTGAATCGCCTGTGCGAAGTTTTCTTTGCCGACTCCGGTCTCGCCAGTCAGCAGCACGGTCGCGGCCGTTCCCCGAAGCTTGCGGGCTTGCGCTACGGCTTGCCGGAATAGGCGGCTTGTGCCGGTCATGGCGCCAAAAGGATCGCTGGCGAGCTCGTGATCAGGGTCGCCGGGCATTAACCGAGAAGACATCGGATTCGCTCCTTCATTAATATGTAAGACAATTATTACATGTTTTTGTTTATGTGTATATAAAACTTTACACATTGTCAAAAGAACTGCACTCAGGGAGGTCAGGCATGGGCGTCAACAATTGTTCGGCTGAACTTATCATCATCGGTGGCGGCATTATCGGCATGTCGGTCGCTTATTTCGCCGCCCGTACCGGCATGTCGGTCGCCGTGCTGGAGCAGGGGGAGATCGCCCAGGGGACGTCGTCCCGCTGCGACGGCAATATTCTGGTCATCGACAAAGATCCGGGCTTCGACAGCCTCATGTCCATTGAGAGCCAGAAGATCGTCCGGGAATGGGCTCGTGAATTGCCAGAACCGTTCGAATACCGAGCGCCCGGCAGTATATTCGTCTGCGAAACGGAGGAGGAACTGGAAGCCGCGCGCAGTTGGGTGAGCCGCCAAGCGGCGCTCGGTTTGCCGTTTCGAATGCTGGATCGCTCCGATTTGAGACAGGAATCTCCCGATTTTGCCGACGATCTGCCAGGCGGGCTGGAGTGCGCATCGGATGCCACGGTGAACCCTTACTTGCTTACCTATGCGCTGGCGGACGGGGCTAGAAAATGGGGCGCGGCGATTCATGTGCATACGGCGGTTCGGGCGATAACGCGGGTGGAGGGCGGCGGATTTCGCGTCGAGACCGACCGGGGGGATTGGCTGGCCGGCAAAATCGTCAACGCGGCCGGATGCTGGGCGCCGCGGATCGGGCGAATGCTGGGACTGGAGCTGCCGATCGTCCCCCGCAAGGGCCACTTGATCGTCGCATCGCGGGGAAGATCGGTCGGGCGGCGCAAAGTGATGGAGTTCGGATACTTGATGTCCAAGTTCGGAGGCAAGCGTCTGGTCGATGCGGAGACGGAGAAGTACGGCGTCGCGCTCGTATTCGAGCCGACAGAGAGCCAAAATTTCCTGATCGGCTCCAGCCGGGAATTCGCGGACTTCGACATGGCGGTTCGTCCAGAGGTCATCGCCTGCATGGCCCGCAGGGCGATCCGATTCTACCCCGGGATGTCAGATATGCTGGCGATACGGACATATGCGGGACTGCGGCCTTGGACGCCCGATCATTTGCCGATCGTATCCGCCGCGATTGATCTGCCCGGCTTCTATATCGCGGCGGGCCATGAAGGCGATGGAATCAGTCTGGCAGCCGTAACCGGGAAGCTGATGAGCGAGCTGATGAGCGGTCAAGAAGCGACGTGCATTCCGTGGGAGCCGCTGCGGCTCGACCGATTTCAAGAACGGGGAGGATGGGCGCCATGAAGCCCGATCGGGTATTTCGCACGATCGATACGCATACGGGAGGCAATCCGACGCGGAGCATCGTCAGCGGCATGCCTCTGCTGAACGGAAACACAATGGCCGACAAAATGCTCGACATGCAAGCCCGCCATGACGACATCCGCCGCCTGCTCATGTACGAGCCGCGCGGCCACGAAGTCATGTCCGGGGCGTGCCTCGTCGCGCCTTGCCATCCGGAGGCGGATGTCGGCGTCATCTATATCGAGACAGGCGGTTATTTGCCGATGTGCGGTCACGATACGATCGGCTTGTGCACCGCATTGGTGGAATGCGGACTGGTGTCGGTCTGCGAACCGATCACGACGATTCGATTGGATACGCCGGCCGGACTCGTCCGCGCGGAAGTCGCGGTTCATCGCGGCAGGGCGGCGCTGGTGGCATTCCGCAATATACCCGCATACTGGCACGGACGATTCCGGGTGCAAGTGGATGGGATTGGCGAAGTGAGCGGCGATATCGCTTATGGCGGGAATTTTTACGCGATCGTAGACGCCCGGCCGTTCGGGCTGCCGCTCCTCCCGTCCCGCGCGGAGGAAATCGTGGACAAGGCCGTACGCATTCGCCACGCAGTCAACGCAGCTGTCCGGGTCATCCATCCGGAGTCGCCGTTCATCCAGGGCGTTACGCATGTCGAGTTTTACACCGATCCCGCCGATCCGTCGGCGCATGTGCGCAATACCGTCGTCGTGCCGCCCGGCGGCATCGACCGCTCGCCTTGCGGGACGGGAACCTCGGCCAAGCTCGCCACGCTCCATGCGCACGGGGAAATTGGCGTTGGAGAGACGTTCGTGCATGAAAGCATCGTCGGCTCGCGCTTCACCGGACGCGTGTTGGAGGAAGTAAAAGTCGGTGATTACGCTGGCGTCATCACGGAAATCGCAGGCTCTGCGCGAATCATGGGCATGCACACCTGGTTCTCGCATGCGGAGGACCCGCTGAATGGCGGCTTCCTGTTCCATTGAAAGATCGGAGCGCGCGGCGGTCGGTGGGGGGAGGGCGTCGGAAATCGACACAACTCGGCCCGGAGAGCGGCGGATGGTGGTAGTAGAGTCGGAAATCGCCCTAACTCAGCCTGGAGAGCGGCGGATGGTGGTAGTAGAGGCGGAAATCGCCCTAACTTGGCCTGGAGAGCGGAGGTTGGCGGAAGTTGAGTCTATACGACAGGAGGCACAAATTTCATGCATATTCATCGCTTGACGCACGTCATTGACGTACATGCCGCGGGCTGGCCGCTGCGTGTTCTGCAGATGCCCGCCACAAGCATCAGCCAGGGAATCCCGCTTGCCGAATCGACTCGTGCTATATGGCAAGACAGCGTTGGTCAAGGGGGCTATTCGTCGCCGGTCCGTTGGCTTCAGCAGGAGCCCAGAGGCCATGCTGCCATGCGTATCGGCGCAATCGCCCCCTCGGTCGGCAGACTGGCGGATGTTTTCTTGCACGTCTTTGATGCGAACGGACCTTGCCGGGCGGATGGGCTGGATGCTATATGCGCTGCGGCTGCGATGGATGAATCAGGTCTTATCGCCGGTGTCATTCGCCCTGGTCGGTGCACTCGGCATGCCGAGAAGGTCATTCAAACCGGAAACGGTCTTTACCGGGTGCGCAAGTGTGAGGAAGATGCCATGACATATACCGTCCTGTCGGACGATCGACCAGCGAGGATTGTGGAACGTGACCGGTCGGTCCAGGCAGGACACCTGTCGTTGGCAGCGGACATCGTGCTATCAGGTAGCGAGAGATATGCGATTATAAATGTACAAGGAAGCGGGCTGACGATGCGAATCGATCGGATTTCGGAGTTGACGGAAGTCGCTCGCTGCGCGCAAAGCGCGATGTCACCCCTATCGAGCATCGTCCTGAGCGAGGGGGATACCGGCCAAGTCGGGCACATGCGAATCGCCGTATTCGACGCCTATGGCAATCTGCTGCGGGCCCCTGGAAGCCGCGCTCTACACGCCATCATGACACTCCTGAGCGAAGGGGATATCGGCGTAATGGCAGGTGGAATCACAGCGGAAGGATTGAACGGAGGTACGGTAATCTGCCGGGCAGCCGCCCGGCAGACAATCGATGCAAACGAGTTTTCAATGCGAATAACCCCGTGGGAGATCTTGTGCCGCCCGTTCGTCACGGGATCCCTGCAATTCGTCATGGACCCGGACGACGAAGCCGGTGAAGGCTTTCTGCTCCGTTAGCCCGTTCACGATAAGTGCACTTCGTTCGTCACTCTCCATGGCGGCCAGCCGGCTATGCCACCTGAAAATGCCGTTCGCGATACGCGTGATTTGTTCGTGTTCCGGGCGCCGGGCGAGTCGATAATTGCTGCACAATGTACTAAGCATACCAGTGCGCGGGAATGACATCCTTCTCCAGCGCGAGCAGTTCCTCGATGATGCGGTCCGCATCGCCGATCGAGCTAACTAGCGGGTCGGTCAGCATCGCCCGGCGCAGGAGCTCACGGCTACCCACTACGACGGCTTGGGCCGTCAATTCGTGCGTGTCCAGCACGAGCTCCTGCATGCCGCGGATGCCGCGGGGCATGTCGCCGACGGGCAGCGGCCTAGCGCCGTCCATCGACACCTCGCACAACAATTCGAGAAACGCATCGTCATTCATATTTGTGACCGCGCCTTGATTCAGCGTGTTGATGAAGAACTTCTTGCCTAATCCGCCAACCATATTCTCGATAATATCCGTCGCGTGGTCGGGACCGAATGTCTTCATATAGTCGGCGATCGGCGTACGGCCGGCGACGAAGTCGTCCACTTGCTGCCACATCTCCTCATGCCGGGCATATCGCGCATCGGTTTCCCAAATGCTAAGCGGCGGTATTCGCTCCTTCGTTTTGCCGAGTCCCTGCCATAATCGGACGTACTCTTTCGTATGCCCGGTGCAAGTCGGTACATAGCCGAAAACATCGTAAAGCTCGTAACTGATCGCGTCGTTGTAGATCGCTTTCGCGCCTTGATCGCCGCCATTCGTTTCCGTCTCGGCCGACTTGCGCAGCGATTCGGCGATCGCCGGCGCGACGTCTTGCCCATCGTACACCGCCTTCAGCAACCAGGTGAAATGATTGACGCCCGCGATCCGAAAATCGAATTTGCGATCGATCTCTTCCGTATATCCGGCTGCATCCGCGACAATCCCGGCGCGAATCGCATAATGAATCTTCTTGTGCGGCATGTGGTGCGAATCGCACAGCGCGAAGCTCTTCAGCTTGGGGGCATATCGCGTCAGGGCCATCCCGTGCACCGTGGATGGGTTGATATAATTGATCACCCAAGCGTCTGGGCAGATCGCTTCGATATCCCGCGCGCAAGCCATGATAACCGGCAATTCCCGCATCGCCCGGAAGATGCCGCCCGGTCCGATCGTGTCGCCGGAGCACATGCGAATGCCGTATTTCTCGGAGATCGCGCAGTCGATTCCCCTGTACTTCACGGTGCTGTCGGCGAAGCTGAGAACGACGAAGTCGGCGCCCGGCAGTACGTCCCTGCGATCCGTCGAGCCTTCGACGGCCAGCGGCACCCCTGCCTCCGCAGCGACCATCCGCGCGAGCGTGACCATCTTGTTCAGTCTTTCCTCATCAGTGTCCACCAGCGCCAGCGTTCCTTGATTGAGATATTCGGAATGCACCATTTGCCAGATCGATTGGCGTCCGAAGAACAAGCTTCCCGCTCCGAGTACGACTACTTTCGGTTTCTGTAGGTTTGCAGGTTTCATTAAACGCAGCCTCCCATCGAGTTTGAGCCCATTATAGGCCAAGGGAGAGCATGTTGGAATGCAGTGAAGTATGGAGTGGATGTCATAAAGTACGATTTTTCACAACGACTTAATTGCGATTTCATATTGCTTTTTTGAAAAATTGACTTAAAGTATGAGGAATAGGAGGGCGTCATGAACAATACCGACATCTTTGACGTGCTGTCGGACAGCATCTCCGTTCGCATGCTGTCTTGCAACGAAGCCGATCATCCGGACGACTGGATCGAAAACAACATGCATGCCGATTACGATTTGTGGCTGGTGCAGAACGGCACCATCGAAGTGACGATGGCAGAGACCCGACTGTTGGCACGGCCGGGGGATTGGGTGTTCTTCTATCCCGGCATGCCGTATACGGCGCGCACGGCAGACGGAGATTGCCGGTTTATTTACGTCCATTTCGAATTCGGAATCGGCGATCAGGTCGGATTGCTGGGGGATTTTCCGCTGGCAGGCGTCGTGCCTGAGCGGCTCCTGGAAGCGGAAGGAAGGCTGTTCAGCCGCACGTTCCATCGGAAGCAAGCGAGGGATGGATTGATACGTTTGGAATTGAAAGGGATTCTGACACAGATACTCGCCAAAATTTTGCAGCAGCATGCCCAGGGTCATTATGCCGGATTGTTTCCCCATTCGTATCCGAAGCGCAATCGCATTCACCACTTGGATGTGCTCCGGGAAGTGCTGGCCGCCATTCACAATCGGCTGCACGAACCTGTCCTGATCAGCCAGCTGGCCCAGGCGGCAGGCATGTCGGAAAAGTATTTCATCGCATACTTCAAACGGGCGCTTGGCGTGACTCCGGGTCAATACATCTACCAATTGAAGATGATCAAGGCGCGGGACTATCTCTACAGCAAAAAGGCGTACACGATGCAGGAGATTGCCGCGCTGCTGGGCTATGCGGACGCCTATACATTCTCAAAGGCATTCAAGAAAAATTACAACGTGCCGCCGTCCAAGTTCATCTAGCGAGCCGTCCATTCGTCGTCGGGCGCCAGATCGCATGCCGTTTCCAGCTTGCCGCGCCGCTCTATCGCCGCAAGCAAGCCTTCCGCGATCAGTTCGGCCATGCGCATGACCAGGTGAAGGCGCGTATTTTGCAAGACGAAATACTCCATGAACCCGCCGACGTTCACTACGCCGGAGATATGAATGTCGCCTACCGGCGGCAGTTCCTTGTTCACGCCCGCGCCGGGGCGAAGCGGGCCGTCGCCGACGATGATGCTGCCGACACTGGCGGTTTTGCCGAGACAGGCGTCTACGCCGATCACGAAAGGGCGGCTGTATTTCAATTGGATCAGCTTCAGCGTGTCGGCCAAATTCATCGCGTGCACCGGTTCTTCAAGCGTACCGAACAGCTCGAAATTCATGGACCAGTTCCTGCGCAGGATGGAGCCGGCAATCGGACCGAGAGAGTCGCCTGTGGACCGATCCGTCCCAAGACATACGACGACGATCGGCCGATCGGGAGGGAGAACGGCCAGACATTCGTGCAGCCGGTCTGCCAGCCGCAACCCCGTGGATGGATCGGTGTACATCATTTTTTGCGGCGAATGAACAGAGACAGCAGGGTTCACGGAATCACCTCGATAGAAGAATGAAGGGTGTATTGATAGGTATGATACATTATGTATCATAGGAAGTCTGTCGATTCACGTAAACATTCTCGAATTATTTCATGCCCGATTTCGACATTCGGGCTGCGGTTCAGGCTATAATGGAATCATAAGATTCGAGGGGGACCATGCATGCGTAGGAGCGTAGTGATCGACAATCGGGAAATAAGCGTGGAGTTCAGCGGAGAATACGATTCCGCTTACGGTGAGTTCCTATTTACGCAAGTCATGTGCGACGTGTTCATGCCGGGCAACGAAGTCGTGCCGATCGCCGTGGAGAAGGAACAGATCAAGCGGGTAATCGAGGGTTTCCGGAAGCGGAAAGCCTTGTACGACGAGGTGCGCAAGGAAACGATCAAAGGAAAAGCATGCTATGTCATCACGCCGAGAATGCGATACGACTTGGCCTGGCTGTCCGGCAAAAAAATGGTGGTGCTGTCCAAGGACAAGCCGCCCGTTGTCGTGTACGAAGATTCGAGCATCGATCGTTCATCCGAAGAGGCATCTCTATCGCGGACAACCGAATCGAGTCCGGCGCTGGACGCCCGCCGCAGGCACATGGTGCATGAAGGCTTTCAGTATCAGGCAGCCGCGAAGACCTGGACATACGGCACGATTCGCTTCCCGGACGCCATGGTGGACAAGGCGAAGACGGATGAGGAATTCACGCAAGGGATGGCCCGGCTGCTGGAGGCGGATGCGAAGGAAAGAAGCCGCAGGGATCGCAAACGCGGGCAGTAAGAGAGCACGAATCCAAGCGCGAACATGACCTTGATTACGCCCACAGTATTTACAATTCCGAAAAGCTTGGGCGTATTGGCGCGTTTGCAAGATAAAGCCCGCCGGAGAGTGTGCTCCAGCGGGCTTTTCCACGAATGTCGACCGGTCAACCGATCGCCTCATCCGACTCGTTGAATGCAAGGCCGAGTGCGGACGCCACGCCGCGTCCGTAGGCGGGGTCGGCTTTGTAGCAGTTAAGGATATGCCGCAGCTTGATCTCATCCGGAGCATCTCCCATGGCGCGGGCGGTGTTCTCGAACAACGCCTGCTGCTGGTTTCCGTTCATCGAGCGGAACAAGATGCCCGGCTGCGTGTAATAGTCGTCGTCATCCTCGCGGAAATTCCAGTTCGCGGCTGCGCCGTCGAGCGCAAGCGGAGGCTCGCGGAAATCCGGCTGCTCCTGCCACTGTCCGTAGCTATTCGGCTCGTAAGCGAGCGTGCTGCCATGATTGCCGTCCACACGCATCTGGCCGTCCCGGTGATAGCTGTTGTGAAACGGACACTTGGGCGCATTGACCGGAATTTGGTGATGGTTGACGCCGAGCCGGTAGCGCTGGGCGTCTCCGTAAGAGAACAAGCGGCCTTGCAGCATTTTGTCGGGAGAGAAGCCGATGCCCGGCACGATGTTCGCAGGGCTGAACGCGACTTGTTCCACTTCTGCGAAGTAGTTGTCCGGATTGCGGTTCAATTCCATCTTGCCGACTTCGATCAGCGGATAATCCTTCTTGTACCATACCTTCGTCAGATCGAAGGGATTGTACGGCATCTTCGCCGCGTCTGCTTCCGGCATGACTTGAATGTACATCGTCCAGCTCGGGAAGTCGCCGCGGTCGATGCTATCGAGCAAATCGCGCTGGTGGCTCTCGCGGTCTTGCCCGACCAGCGCTTTGGCTTCCTCATCCGTCAAGTTGCGGATACCTTGATTGGAGCGGAGGTGGAACTTGACCCAGAACCGCTCATTGTTGCTGTTGATCATGCTGAACGTATGGCTGCCGAATCCGTGCATGTGGCGATACGTGGCAGGAATGCCGCGGTCGCTCATGACGATCGTGACCTGGTGCAGCGCCTCGGGCAGCGAGCTCCAGAAATCCCAGTTGTTCCGCGCGCTTCTCATATTCGTGCGGGGATCGCGTTTGACGGCGTGGTTCAAGTCCGGGAATTTGAGCGGGTCCCGCAGGAAGAATACCGGCGTGTTGTTGCCGACGAGGTCCCAGTTGCCTTCTTCCGTGTAAAACTTCATTGCAAATCCGCGAATGTCACGCTCCGCATCTGCCGCGCCGCGTTCTCCGGCGACTGTGGAGAAACGGGTGATCATCGGCGTCTGCTTGCCGATTTCGGAGAAGATCTTTGCCTTCGTGTACTTCGTAATATCGTGGGTTACCGTGAAAGTGCCGTATGCAGCCGATCCTTTCGCATGCATTCTCCGTTCCGGGATCACTTCCCGGTCGAAATGCGCGAGCTTCTCAAGAAACCATACGTCTTGCAGCAGCATCGGGCCTCGGGGTCCGGCCGTCATCGCGTTCTGATTGTCGGCTACTGGCGCTCCCGCGGCGGTTGTCATTTTTTTCTTTTCTTCCATCTTCTGCATACCTTCCTTCTGCGTAATGTTCATTCAAGTAAAGGATTCTACCTCCAGCGTCGAAACTCCTTCTTAAATTAGAATGATTTCAATCTAATTTTTATGCTCTAAAAGTTTATATATAAAGATGCGTTTTAACATTAACGTTGACGTTAAGGTTATATCGGGTGTATGATTCAATTCGTGATGTTTTCGCACTCGAATGATCGAAATGGAGGAAAGACGTGAATCAATACAAAATCGAAGAAGTCGCGAACGCATGCGGCTTGACGAAACGCACGATCCGCTACTACGAGGAGATCGGCCTGTTGTTTCCGCCGGACCGCAGCGAAGGCAGATACCGCCTGTACAGCGACAAGCATGTCGAGCGATTAAAGCAAATTTTAATGGCGCGGGACGTACTCGGCGCTTCTCTGCAAGAATTACAGGAATATGTCTCTGTCATCGAGGAGCTTCAGTTGCGCCGGCAAGGCGCGCGCGAAGCGCAGGACCGGTCGCTGAAGCTGAACAAGCTTGAGGAAATGGAGCGGATCGCCTCAGACCAAATGAGGCTGATCGATCAGAAGATGGAGAAGCTGACAAGATTCCGGCAAGACGTCGTCACGCTTCAGCATCGGATTCTGGAAGCCAAACGCGAATTAACCTCAAAACAGGAGTGAAATTATCCATGCAGGATAACGACAGTATATGGAAACAACCTCGGGCGGTCTGGGCCGTCTTTTTTGCCGGTATTATCGCTTTCATGGGAATTGGCCTGGTTGATCCGATCCTGCCGGCAATCGCGGAGAAGATGAAGGCAACGCCCAGTGAAGTCAGCCTGCTGTTCACGAGCTACAATGCGGTGATGGCTGTGGCCATGCTGGTGACGGGCGCAATCTCCAGCCGGCTCGGGACGAAAGGAACGCTGCTCACGGGAATCGTGATCATCGCCTTGTTCTCGGGTCTCGGAGGACTTTCCAGCGGCATATGGGAGCTGGTCGGGCTTCGTGCCGGCTGGGGCCTCGGCAATGCGTTGTTCGTTGCGACCGCGCTGGCGGCGATCGTATCGCTGTCGAACAGCGGCGTTACGAAGGCGATTATTCTCTACGAAGCGGCAATCGGCCTTGGCATTTCCGTCGGGCCATTGCTTGGCGGGGAACTCGGCGCCATCTCCTGGCGCGGGCCGTTCCTCGGCGTCGCCGGGCTGATGGCGATCGCGTTTGTTGCGCTCATCATTATGATGCCCAATTCGGGTACGCACGGCGCGCAACGTCGCAAGACATCGCTGCTGGACCCGTTTCGCGCCATGAAACACAGGTCGCTCGTCGTATTCGGCGTAACGGCGTGCTTGTACAACTTCGGCTTTTTCGCCTTGCTTGCTTACGCGCCCTTCGTGATGCATCTGGATGAGCACGGGCTCGGTTACGTGTTCCTCGGTTGGGGGCTTTTGCTCGCCTTCACGTCGGTATTCATGGCTCCCAGATTGCAGCAAAAATTCGGTACGGTCAAATCGATGTGTGTCATGCTCGCGTTGTTCGGCTTGCTGCTGCTCGCGATGGGCATCTGGACGGACACGCAGTGGGTGGTCATCGCAGCTGTCATCGTCGCCGGAGCCTTGCTCGGCAACAACAACACCTTGATCACGACCGGCGTCATGAACGCGGCGCCCGTCGAGCGATCGACGGCTTCGGCCGCTTACAGCTTCCTGCGGTTCATCGGCGGGGCCATCGCGCCGTACCTGTCCAACAAGCTCGCGGAATGGTTCAACCCGCACGTGCCGTTTATCGTAGGCGCAGCGTTCGTGCTTGCATCCGTCGTCTTCATCGGACTGAATCGCAGCCATGTGATGCACGTAGACCAGGCCGCGCCTGCCCACTGACGCCTAACCCGACGGCGGTGCCGTCGCTAAGACCGCCAATGCTGTCAATGTTGTCAGCGGCACCGATGCCACCGAGGCTTTCGCCGCGCGACAAGCTGTTGCACTCCCTGAAGGCGAAGTGCTTGCAGCCCAGACACTTCTGCCGGTCCAGCCGTTCAATCGCATAACGGATCGCTTCGCCCGTATGGGCGAAGAAGCGATCTTCCCCGATTCTCCGGTCCAGTCCGGTCCGCCGCAGCACTTCTTGCGGCTGGGGCTGGATGCCGGAGATCAGCACGATACCTCCATGCTTCTGTACATCTTTCACGACGCCGGACAGCGTCGATTCTCCCGTTGCATCCAGGAAAGAAACCCGGCCAAGCCTCAGCAGCAGTATGCCGGGCCGGTCGTGAATGCTGCGCATGACGGACTTCTCGAACAACGCCGCAGCCCCGAAAAACAACGCTCCTTCCACCGTATAGATCGCAAGCTGAGGGCAATCGCGACCCTCGCGAACGTTATGCGCAGCCACTTTTCCGTCGCCGGATGTCGAATCAGGCAGCACCTTGGATACGGTAAGCAGTTCGCTCATCCGCTTTACGAAGAGAACGGCAGCGAGCAGCAACCCGATCTGCACGGCGGTCGTCAAGTCTACCAGCACGGTCAGCAAGAAGGTCGCGACGAGCACGATGGAATCGGCCGTGCGGGTTGCGGCGATGCGGGCAAACTCCTTGCGCTCGCACATGTTCCACGCCACGACCATCAGAACCGGCGCTATGGCGGCCAGCGGAATGTCGGACGCCAGCGGCGCGAACAATAGCAGCACGAGCAGCACGAATGCGCTATGGAACATGCCGGACAGCGGGCTGACGGCGCCGCTGCGGATGTTGGTCGCGGTCCGGGCGATGGCGCCGGTGGCCGGTATGCCGCCGAATAGAGGGGCGACGATGTTCGCGACCCCTTGTCCGATCAATTCCCGGTTGCTGTTGTGGCGGCTGCCGGTCATGCCGTCGGCGACAACGGCCGACAATAGGGACTCGATGCCGCCAAGCATGGCGATAACCAAGGCGGGATAGATCATCGTTCGGACGGAATCCCAAGAGAGTTCGGGCAGATGAACCCCCGGCAGCGATCCGGAAATGGAGCCGTACACCGATCCGATCGTGTCGATTTGCCCGCGGAAGAACGCGATCGACACGATGCTGGATACAGCCAGTCCGATTAGCGGGCCGGGAACGCGGGGAAGCAGCCGCGGCGTCAGGATCAAGCAGGCCAAGCATACGAGGGCCGTGATGACGCTGTACAGATTAATCGACTGGATATGTTCGCCGATCTCGCGCATGCCGGGCAAGAATCGTTCATGCTTCTCCAGTCCGCTAAGTCCCAGGAAATTGGCGATCTGTCCGCTAAAAATAATTACGGCTATCCCGGCGGTAAAACCGATCGTTACAGGTCGCGGAATATATTGAATCAGAATGCCCAGCCGCAAGACGCCCATCAGAACGAGAATCGCCCCGGCAAGAAGGCCGGCGATTAACAGATTTTCATAACCGTACTGCAGCACGACGGCGAGCAGGATCGGCACGAAGGCGCCGGTAGGGCCGCCGATTTGAAATCTGGAACCGCCGAAGAGGGAGATCAGGAATCCCGCGATGATCGTCGTATAGATGCCGTACTGCGGATTGACGCCTGCGGCAATGGCAAACGCCATCCCGAGAGGAATGGCGATAATGCCGACGATCAGGCCTGCGATGGCATCGCGTCTGAAATCATGCAACGTGTAATTGGCAAACCTGCCTGTCCATTTCATGTCTGAATTCCTTCTTCTTTGAATATATGATTATTTGAATATATAGGACATGAAAAAGTGGCAAAGCCGCTTTCGGCGCGCCTTATTCTTTCCGCATATTTTCCAGCAGAGAAATGGCGTCAACCAGATGATTGTCGAATATTTGCTTGGCGACCTGGAGCAAGTCCTTGATGAGCGGATCGCGCAGCGAGTAGACGACCGACGTTCCGTCCTTCGTGCCATATACGACGTTCTTGCCGCGCAGTATCGCCAATTGCTGCGAGACGGCGGAGCCTTCGCTGCCCAGAATCCCTTGCAATTCGTTGACGGTTCGCTCGCCCTCGCTCAGCACTTCCAAGATCCGGATGCGCATCGGATGGGCCAGCGCTTTGAAGAAATCGGATTTGAAAGTCTGCAGTGTCCGGAGCTCGCGATTCATGAACGCACCTCTTTTCAAATATCTGAATATCTACATATATTACGGCCATTATACCATAGAAGAAGTGATATAGTTCACATTCAATTCCACTTTCGTCCGGTAAACTGGCATCAAGCGAAGGGATCGAGGTGCTGCCGGATGAGAATGTCGGGATTGGTCAGGAAAATCGTGTTGGGCATCGTTAGCGTTTCCGTTGTTACATACGGGTGCAGCGCGCTGTTTATTTTCGTCGTCAAGGATTGGATCGCGCCGCATATGGCCAATTGGTCATACATTTCGATCATCTTGTTGCTCGGCGTTCTTTGGTCCGGCATACTGGGCTGGCTGGGCGCATTATGGCTGATCAAACCGCTGCTTCGGCTGTCGGCTGCAGCGAACGAGGCAGCTACGGGAAATTTGAGGATCGCGATTCCTCCTCATGCTTCGCAAGACGAAATTCAAGCGCTCAGCCGCTCATTCGAAACGATGATCGCCGGCCTTAGGCAGATGATCGCCGATATTTCTTCAAACTCGGTGTTTGCGCGCCGTCACGCGGCGGCATTGAGCGGCAGCATGGAGCAAGCGGCAAACCAGATTGAACGGATCGCCGGTGCCACCGATACGATCTACCAGGGAGCCTCGCAACAGGCAGCAGCGGCCGAAGAGACGCTGTCGGCCGTCCAGACGATCCGTCATGCGGCCGGCGATATCGGTGAGCAGGCGGAATCGTCGAAGATAGCCGCTCGCGAGATGCTGGCGACGCTGGAGGACAGCAGCGGGATTGTCCGATCCCTGGTCGACGGCATGGCGGAACTTGCGCGGACCAGCCGCGAATCGCATGCCATCGTGTCCGAGCTGCGGGAGAACGCCGGCCGCATTCGGGGGATATCGCAAGTCGTCGGCGGCATTGCCGAACAGACGCACCTGCTTGCGCTGAACGCTTCCATCGAAGCAGCCAGGGCGGGCGATGCCGGGCAAGGGTTCGCCGTCGTGGCGGGAGAAATCCGCAAGCTGGCGGAAGAAAGCGCCGGTGCGGTTAAGCATATCGACAAATTGATTGCGAGCATGGAGGCGGGCGTTGCCGGCGTCGTCGAGAAGACGAAGGCGCAAGAGCGGCTGGCGGGTCTGGAAGCGGAGAAGGGGGAAACTGCCCGGAAGGCGCTGGACCGCATGGATCTGGCCGTCAGGGGGACCGCGGAAGCCGTTGACGACATCGCGCGCGGCATCGCCATTCAATTGGCGCAGGTAGAGAACGCCATCGTGAAAACAAGAGACGTCGGCAGTGTGGCCGACCGGATCGTTGAGCGCATCGGGCTCGTTTCCACCTCCGTTCAGGAGCAGACAGCCGCCATGCAGGAGCTTGCCGCCGCTTCGACAGAATTGGAAAACCAGGCCGACGCGCTGCATGCCAAAATCAACGTTTTCCGCGTATAATCGCTTGGGCCGGACGACGAATCCATTCGCGAGCAGACGGGAGTTTACTTTGCCGCGGGAAAGACGTATGCTTGTCCTAGATACGGGAATCGGCATATGCGCAGATAAGGGGTAGAGAACGTCTCATGGCAGAGTTGGAAGCAGCCGGCTACAAGTCCATTGCACTGGATATCGCGCAAAGAATCGTAAGCGGAGAGTTCCCTGTAAACAGCAAAATTTCCGGGAGGTCTCTGCTTGCGGGGCAGTACCATGTCTCACCCGAAACGATCCGCAAAGCGATCGGTCTGTTGAAGGACGAGAATATCGTCTCGGTGTCGCAAGGCAAGGAGATCATCATCGTATCCGAACGCAACGCGTACGACTATATAACGAAACACAATTATTTGAAATCCGCGTATTCCTTGAAGCAGGATCTGCAGCAGCTGCTGCAGGAGAAGATCAAGATCGACCGCAAGTTCCAGGCGCTGCTGACGGAGATTATCGAAGCGTCCGACCGGATGCAGAACCTGAAGCCGTACAATCCCGTGGAAATCAAAGTGCACGCGAATTCCCACGTTGCCGGCATGACGATCGCCAACCTGCAGTTCTGGCAGAACACCGGCGCGACGATCATCGCGCTGCGACGCGGCACAAACGTCTTCATTTCGCCGGGTCCGCACGTCGTTATCCGGGAAGACGACATTCTGATCGTCGTCGGCGACGGCACCGTCTTCCAACGGACGGAGCAGTTCATCAACAAGCAGCGAAGCGAGCCGGACGTAGCACCTTCACCCGATTTTTCCGTGTGAAGCGGACGGGCGTAATCGCTCGCATTCGCTCCGATTTTACCTGATAAATCCACGTTTGCAGAGAATCCGAAAGGGTTCTTTTTTTGTTTCCCATTTCGACAATTTACGCTCATCATTTACAATAAATTTACAAACAATCTTTATATAATTTATAGGTTGCCAGTCGATTTGTTATCTGTTATAGTAAGAAACAATCCAATATTCATCTGCTTTTTTGCAATTGTTATTGCCAGGATTAAGGCTTAATTTCCGGCGTTTGCCGGAATACGGGGGAACCAAACATTGGGGCGAATCGGCCGACTGCCGCGCAGCAGATCAGCCATAGGGAAATCCATCTATCCCGAGCCCGTCAGCTAACCTCGTCAGCCGAAGGATGGGTCATCTTATTCGGGCAGAGACGAACCGCGTGCAATCCATCGTCTCTGCTTGTCTTTTGACCCGTAAACGGGTCTTTTTCTTTATCCGTGAAGACCCTCCGACATATTGGATTCCACATTTCGAAGGAGGAACGCGAATGGCGCAACCGAAGTACATTACGAATCTGGACCGGGTCGCCCACATTCCCGAACGGGAGCGTGAGCAGCTGAAGCGCATTACCGACAAGTTTGTTTTCCGGGTCAACGATTACTACCTCAATCTGATCGACTGGGACGATCCGGCCGATCCGATCCGCAAGCTGGTCATTCCGAACACGGACGAATTGTCGGAGTACGGCCGCTGGGACGCCTCGGACGAGGATACGAACTATGTCGTACCGGGCTGTCAGCACAAATACAATACGACTGCCCTGCTGATCGTCTCCGAAGTTTGCGGCGCCTACTGCAGGTACTGCTTCCGCAAGCGGCTGTTCCGCAACGACGTGAAGGAAGCCGTGAACGACGTGGAACCCGGCCTGCAATACATCGCCGAGCATCCGGAGATCAACAATGTGCTGCTGACCGGCGGCGACAGTCTCATCCTCGGGACGCCGAAGCTGCGGACGATCTTCGAGCGGCTGCGGGACATCGACCATGTCAACATCATCCGGCTCGGGTCCAAGCTGCCGGTGTTCAACCCGATGCGGATCTACGAGGATGAATATTTGCTGGAGACGATCAAGGAATTCTCGACGCCGGAGAAGCGGATCTACGTGATGGCCCATATCAACCATCCGCGGGAAATCACGGCGGAGGCGATGCGCGGCTTCGAGGCGCTGCACAAGGCCGGGGCGATCGTCGTCAACCAGACGCCGGTGCTGCGGGGCATCAACGACGATCCGGAAGTGCTCGGCGATCTGCTCGACAAGCTGAGCTGGGCCGGCGTGACGCCTTATTATTTCTTCGTAAACCGCCCCGTCGCGGGCAATAAATCGTTCGTTCTGCCGCTGAAGGACGTGTACCGCATCGTCGAGCAGGCGAAGTCGAGAACGTCGGGGCTCGGCAAGCGCGTCCGGCTGTCGATGAGCCATACGTCCGGCAAGATCGAAATTCTCGCCATCGAGAACGGCAAAGCTTACTTGAAATACCATCAGTCGCGCGACAACGAATACGGCAAGTTCATGATTCTGGATTGCCCGGACGACGCGTCATGGTTCGATGATTTGCCGGGCAACGAGCAGTACTGGAAGAAACCGCAGAAGAAAACGGACAAAGTCGTATCCGTCAACAGCCTGGCTGACATGCCTTTGGCACGGCGGTGAGGGGGCGACGCACTCCGTACGACAAGAGAGAGACTCTCCCCCCCGGAGGTCTCTTTATTGTTTGAAAATTGGACATTAGAATGTTGACAAATCGTGTGGAAACAAGAGGAGGAATTATGCAGTTAACGATGCAATCCGGTGTGAAGTCGGGCGAACGGACCATTGAATCGTCCATGTCGTTGTTACGAGGACTGAAGGAACAGAGCATCACGTACATCGCCGTGCAATTCACCGACTTGTTCGGCGCATGCAAACAAATGCTTGTCCACGAGAACGAATGGGAGACGCTGCTGGAAGGCAGGATCATGATCGACGGTTCTTCGGTCGAAGGCTTTGGCAGCGTCCACGAATCGGACCTGGTCCTGCGGCCCGACCCGGCAACGCTGCATGTTCAGCAATGGCGAACGGAAGAGGAAGGCGGACCGGTCGCGGCGATGTTCAGCGATGTCGGCAACCTGGACGGGACGGTGGCCCAGGGATGCACGCGGAGCATGCTCAAACAAGTATTGGCGGAAGCTGAACGGCTCGAATATGGATGCCAGATCGGATTGGAAGGCGAATTTTTCCTGTTTCCGCTGGAAGAAGGCAAACCTGTTCTGCGCGAGCACGACTCCGGAGGCTATTGCGACGTTTTCCCGCTGGATCTCGGGGAGAAGACACGCATGGACATCGTATCTGCGCTGCATGAGCAAGGCTTCGCCATGGAAGCGGCGCACCACGAGGTCGCACCGGGTCAGCATGAAATCAATTTCCGATTCGGCGATGCGCTCCAGGTGGCCGATCAATGGCAGATGTTCAAGCAGATTGTGAAAATAACGGCGAGCCGCAACGGGATGCACGCTTCGTTCATCCCCAAGCCGTTCGCGGGACGCAACGGCAACGCGCTGCATTGCAACCAATCGCTCAATAATGCCGCAGGGGACAATGCCTTCTGCGACCCGCGCACGCCTACCGGGTTGAGCGATGTCGCCATCGCCTATATCGGCGGCTTATTGCGACACACCGACGCGATCGCCGCCATCGCCAACCCGACGGTCAATTCCTATAAGCGGCTCATCCGCGGGTACGAAGCGCCGACGCATATCGCCTGGTCCCGCAGCAACCGCACGGCATCGGTCCGCATCCCGGGCGCTCGGGGAAAGCAAACTCGCATCGAGATGCGGACGCCGGACCCGACGGCCAATCCGTACCTGCTGTTCGCGGTCATGCTCAAGGCAGGACTGGACGGCATCGCCTCGTCGTTGAAGCCCGCTGCGGAAGTGCAAGGCAACATTTACGACATGACGCCCGACGAACGCAGACATTGCAATATTCGCTATTATCCGCGCGATTTACATTCCGCGCTGGAGCATATGAGCGACAGCGAGATGGTGCGCGGCGTGATGGGAGATCAAGCGTTCGAGCATTACTTGGCGGTCAAGACGCTCGAAGCGGATAGCTTCGCGGCAGAGGTACATCCGTGGGAGATCGAAGCCTATCTGGGCAAGTTCTGACGGATTGAAGCGTACGAGAATCCCCCTGCGCAGCGAACTCGCTCGCAGGGGGATTCTCTTCTATTCACCATCGATCGCTTGCTCGAGTTCTCCTCTCAGCCTTTCGATGACGGAGAAATCCGTTGCCGCCGTGTAGACGGCTTTGATCTGCGCGTCATAGGCGCGAGCTTCCGCGAGGAGAGCCGTTGCCTCCTGCATCTTGGCCGTATATCGCTGCTTGATCTCATACAGTTCCTTCGCATACCGCTCGTCGATGCCCGGGGCGATCAACTGCGCATACATGTCGAGCACCTCGTCGCCGTCGCGATTAGGATAATGTTCGTGCGGCGCTGTGCTGTCGAACAGCGCAAGGCCAAGCTCCGGGAAGATGAGCATATCCAGCGAGTTCGGATCGAATCCGCAGTGGAACACGTCGACATCGATACCGCTTGCTTCCGCCTCGGCCGCAAGCCGCTTGAGCAGGGTGGATTTGCCCGATCCCGGCCGTCCTTTGATGAAGATGCGTCGTTCCATACCTGCTGTGAGGTTTTGTATATAATCGATCGCCCCGACCGGCGTAGCCGCGCCGAGGAACAGATGGCGGACGGCCGCGCGCTTATCCGGCGTCCGCCCCTGGAAGAAGGATTCGGTCAGCGACCGGGCCAACTCGTTCGCTTTGCGGAAGTCCATGCTCTCGATATAGAACGATTCCCATTCGTCGTGCACGCGCAGCGCCGCAGCGAATGCCGCATACGCCTGGGACAAAGACGCTGCCAAGCGGTCGTTCATCGCGTCCAGCTCAGCCGGATCGATGCCGGCGATACGATCCTTGTCCAGCGCCGGCCGCATATCCACCTTCACCGTCTCCGTACCCGGCAGATCTACGGACCCGCAGGCGCTCTCGTCCACGAACCCGACTTTCGATTCCGTCAAGATCAAGCCATCCAGCTCGCCCGGGTTCATGGAAGAGTGGAATTCCTGCACGTCCAGTCCGCGACCGGAGGCTAGCGCGGACAAGTGCTGCAATATCGTTGACTTGCCCATACCGGGAAATCCTTGCAGCACGTAGAGGGTGTTCAATTCCTGCAACGCGGAGGAATATAACGAATGATCGCCACGGGCGGTGTTGCCGCGCGCAAAATAGCGGTAAGTCGCTCCTACCATCGGAATGCGCCTCGCTTTCCTTGAAGAGTATGGAATACCATATGCCGGGTGGGCGGTCTGGGTGTATGCCCGGCGCACCGTCCCGAGACTGTTACTCTCGTGCTGGTTATGATAAGATTTCCTTTCAAGCCATCTTGCTCAGTCTCTCGGGGCACGAAATAATAAATGAACGTATAGGAGTTATTGCGTGATTTTAAAACGAAGACTCGCCTACCTGGACGTCATGCTGATTTTCCTCATGTTTTGTCTGATCGCCATCGGCACGGTTGCCATTCACGAGGCAACGGTAAACACGAAATTAAACGGATTACACGTCAACAACGTGCTGTCTTTTGCCGTCTTCTGCATTCCAATGGCGGTTTTGGCGCTATTGGATTATCGCTTCTTTATCGGGAAGTTCGCGTATGTGCTGTATGCGATCGGCATCGGTTTACTCTTGTGGGTTCAATTCAAGGGAGAAAATTTAAACGGCGCGGTTCGCTGGTTTCAAATCGGATCCTATCAAATCCAGCCCTCCGAACTCGCGAAGCTTTTCACCGTCCTGCTGGTCGCCCATCTGCTGCACAGGCGGCAGGGAGAAAAACTGCGCTTGTTCGCGGATATCGTCCCGATCTTGGCCGTCTTCCTGATTCCGTTTTTCCTCATTTTGAAACAGCCTGATCTTGGCACGGCGCTTGTGTTCATAGGTATTCTGCTCGGGATGATGTGGATGGGCAACATTCGTATCCTTTATATGCTCGCCTTCGTCGCGGCGGCGGCTTGCCTGATCGGCGTCACGATATGGCTGTTTCAAACGAATCCGGAGCTGCTGTCGAAGTTCGTGAAACCGCACCAAATGAACAGAATCGAAACCTTCATCGACCCGACGAGCGATCCCGACAAAGCCTGGCACGTGAAAAACGCGATTACCGCGGTCGGAGCCGGGCAATTATACGGGGACGACGGTTACTATTTGAAGCACGGTTTCATACCGTATGCGTATTCCGATTCGATTTTCGTCGTCATTGGGGAGCAGTTCGGATTTCTCGGGTCTTCCGCACTGCTGCTCATCTATTTCATTCTCATCTATCGCATGGTCATTATCGTCTATGCCAGCCGGGATTTGGCAGGCTCCTATCTGGTCGTCGGTTTGATATCCATGTTCGTGTTCCAGATCTTTGTCAATATCGGCATGCATATCGGCATTCTTCCGCTCACGGGCATTTCGCTGCCGTTCATCAGCTACGGAGGCAGTTCGCTGTTGACGAATATGGCCGCGATCGGACTGGCGCTAAGCGTATCGGTCCATAAGGGCATTCGGGTCGATATGGATTAAAAGATGGGAGCGCGCGAATAAAGATGCGCCGGTTACGGCGAGGGAGCCGAGTCGTCCCCGTACAGCCCGGATTTCGCCTTGAACAGCCGGAACAGTCGAATGACGACGACTTTGAGCACCGCATAGCCGGGTACGGCCAAGATGATGCCGAGAATGCCGAACCATTTGCCGGAAATCAGAATGGCGAAAATGATCGTGATCGGGTGAATGCGCAGCGTCTTGCCCATAATTTGCGGTGAGATCAATTTGCCCTCCACAAGCTGGACGATCGTCCACACGACGATCATTTTGAGCAGCATAACCGGCGACGTCACGGTGGCAACGATTAACGCGGGCGTAATCGCGATGGCGGGCCCCAGATAAGGAACGATGCTGGTGCAAGCCGCAATGACGGCGAGTACGAGCGAATAATCGAGTCCGATGACCAAATAGCCGACGTACAGCAGGAATCCGATGCAGAAGCTGACGATGATTTGGCCTCTTATGTAGGAGCTGATTTGGTGGTTCATCTCGAGCAACACCCGCATCGTTCTTCCGCGAAGCTCGCTCGGCAGGAAGCCAAGTACGTAAGGTGCCAGCTTGCGTCGGTCCTTGAGCAGATAGAACAAGAGAAACGGGACGAACACGATCGTCAGCACCGTTTCGGTAACGGCGCCGATGAACCCGCCGAGGCTTGTCCAGGCGCTGCGAACCGCTCTGGAGAAGTAACTGGAGAAGCTGTCGGTCAGTCCGGCAGGATCGAAGCCGAGAGTCTGTTGAATCTGGTTGAAAAAATCGCTGCCGATCAGATCCTCGAATCGAAGCTGGGCTTCCCGGCTGTAATCGGGGAAATGCTCGATCAGGCCGCCGATTTGTTCCTTCAACAGCGGAATGACGGAGACGAATACGAGCGTTAACATGCCCGCGATAAGCAAATACAACCCCAAGATCGAATATATCCGCTTGATCCGGTACTTTTCCAACAAATCTACGAGGGGATTCAGGAAATAATAAGCGACGCCGGCCAGCAGGATAGGCATGAACACGGTTCTGATCAATACGGCTGCCGGATGGAAGATGAACGTGATTTTGCTATAGACGAGAATGATTAGCCCGATCAACAGCAATAAAGCAAGGAAGGAAAACGTTCGTTGGTTGACGATCATCAGCCTGATTCTATCCGACCAAGTACGGGGTTCTGTCATAGAGCTACCTGCCTTTCATTTGTGTATCATACTTTAATTATACGGACAAAAGCCGCAAAAAGGGTCGCTTCAGGCATATAACCCCGCAAAAATAAGTTGTGCGCTCCTTGTGGCCGACCAATGGCAGCCGTTCAAGCAGATCGTGAAAATTCACCTCCACCGTTTCCATGCCGGTCGAATCGATAATTCCTCAAACGTTCGCGTCTGCGAATATGAGTTTATACTCGTGACGATTCGTGCATCTAGACGGTTGCAACGAATGATCACCGCATGCGGTGAAGCGGAAATTCGGTGCTGTTCGTCGTCGAAGAGCTCTTGCGGCGTCATAAGGTTTATGGTAGATTGAAATTAGTTTTATATGAAGAATTTTTGTTCGCAATAATGAACTTTCTTTGCATGGGCACCTTAGTGTCGCAAGGAGGCATGGTTGCAATCATGGATGGATCGGCGAGCTTGCCTGCGGGCTTTATCGAGCGGATGGCCGCGCTCGGGATCTCCTATCCTCCGGAGGTGTGGGCTGCTCATTGGGATTCGGCGGTAGCCGCCTGTGAGGACGAACGGCAGCTGTATTTCCTGACCGATGTATACATTCAGGAGGCCAACGCTTATTTCAGACTGAACGATGGGGCGATGAGCGCCGTCCGGGAGGCATCGGCGCTCATCAGGGACAGCGAGGAGTTGGCCGCGCTGACCTGGCTGTGGAAATATCTGATCTATGGAGATCACCGTCATCCGCAGGCGTACAATGCGGCTGATTGGCCGACGCCGGAGGCGGCGATGGGCGACGTTGCGGGTCTGTTCCGGCTGATTGTAGCGGTTTCCAACCTGCCATGGTTGATCGAACATTACAGACAATCGCATATTCCGCAAGCCGTTCTCCTGGATACGTTAAGCGATATCGGAATCGTCATGGAGGAATCCCGTGCCAGAAGAGGCGTCTGGGGCGTCGAGCCTTACCTGCTCGGCTGGTTGTCGAATCATTTTCGCGGCAAGCTCTTCCGTCTTGGGAGACTGCAATACATGCCTATTGCGAGCGATCGTCGGCTTACGGTTTACCGCCACGCCGGGAGCGGCCAGGTGCTGGCATTCGTAGACGGCATGCCGGTATCGCCAAGCGGACAAGCGCTGCCTCGGCCCGGCGAGTGGCCGCAAGCGGGATGGGAGCCGGTACTGCAGCCAGGAGACTGGCTGCTGGATGTTCATATTCCCCGTGGCGGCAGGCTGGATTACGCACAGTTGACGGACTCCTATCGTCGCGCGACGGAAGCGTTTCCGAATTGGTTTCCCGACCGGCACTTCCACGGGTTTATTTGCGACACCTGGATGCTGGACCCGCAGCTGCGCGAGCTGATGTCGGCAGCTTCCAACTTGCTCCGTTTTCAAGACGATTACTATCTGTTTCAAATCTCGGAGGACGACTCGATCTTCGAGAATGTGTTTGTGACCAAACCGGAGGATCTGCGTGCGCTGCCGGAAGCGACTTCCCTGCAGAGGGCAGTGAAGAAACATGTGCTGTCAGGGAAACGAATGCAATCGGCTGCCGGGTTTCTGCTGTTCGACGACCTTGGGCGAAACCCGGCGTATTACCGGGAAAAACAGGGTGTCATCCATTTAACCTGATCAGGAGGAGACCTGTATGGAAGTTCGTTGGGAAAGGATGTTTGTAGACGAGCTGGAGAACAGGTTCCGGGAAGTTCCGCTCGCTTATTTCCCTTACGGGGTATGCGAGCCTCACGGCCCGCAGTGTACGGTGGGCACGGACGGCTTGCGGGCACACGGGCTGCTGTGCAGAACCGCGCAAGCGCACGGCGGCATCGTCGCGCCTGTGGATTATTGGCATATGGGGGAATCGGGGGGAGAAGCCGCCTGGGCGTACGAGACGGTCGGGGAAGTTGAACGAACCTGGTTTACGGCGATACCGCCATGGTTGTTTTACAAAAATATGCTCTACCATATTCGGCTCGCGGATTCCCTCGGATTTCACGCCGCGATTTTCCTCACCGGGCACGAAGGGCCATTAATGGACGATATGAAGCGGCTGGTCGGCATGATGCAGCCGCATGTCGGCACCCGCTTGCTTGCCCTCGGAATTAGCGATGTGAACACGTACAAGTTTGACGGGGAGGGCGATTCCGGTCACGCCGACAAAATCGAAACGTCAGAGCTGATGGCGCTTAACCCCGAGTGCGTAGATTTGACGAGAATCGATACGATCCAGGTGCCGGGCAACGGTTTTGCGATGGGCCCGGAAGCGAGACTCTCGAACAGGCGGGTCGGAGAGCGCATGATCGCGTCCGAAATGGACGGCCTGGGACGCAGAGGACGCGAATTGCTGCAGCAATATCAGACGTTGAAGCCGGAACATAAGCTGAAAAGCTTCGGCCAGGTGGAGGAAATTTGGGATCGCGAAGTGAAGCCGGCGCTGTCCGATTTTGAAATGATGCAGGACTTATTCCGCGGCTTCGATCAAGCGCCGGTTCCAGAACATTCCCGTTGGTACGGAAATTGGAGGTTGCCCATATCATGGAGCTAATGAGCATACCGCTGGCCATTCAAGTCGTCCTCGACGATGCGGGCTGGTGGACGGGAACCCGGGGACCGGGCGAGCACGATCCGTGGAGGTCGGGCATTGAGCGCAACCATCACCCGCTCGATTATGAGGCCATTGCGCAATTGGGCAAGCAGCTTGGCATGCGCGTACAAGCATCGTTCATATTGAGCGAGTGGGATCTGACCGATCGATTGAAGGCGATTCCGGATTCTACGCACATGGGCGAACGATGGAGCAATCCGTGGAAGTCGTCGCCGCTGCTTCAGGAGGCGGCGTCCGTCATTCGCAGGGAGAGTTCATCTATCGAAGTCGGGTTGCACGGCATCGGCCATGAATATTGGGGCAACGGCGGCGTCCTGGAAAGAGCGGAATGGCACGATAAAACAGGCAACATGAGACCGAGGGCAAGCGTGCTTAGCCATCTGCAAGCCTTTGCCGCCATACTGGAAGAGAACGATCTCGGACCGTTCCCCGAATCGTTCGTCGCGACCGCGCATCAGCACCATTTTGGCGCCGGGGAGGACGGACTTGCCAGCATTCTCGGTCAATTCGGCGTGAAGTATCATTCCCTTCCGTTCGCAGGAATGCCGAGGTCCAGGGAGCCGGAATCGGAGCTGTTCGGGTTTGACGGCCCATTGATTGCGGTCAATCGCGGACTGGATCTCCATGATTGGAATGAAATCGCGCCGAACGTCAGCGGAGAGATTACCGGTCCGGTTTGCGGCATGCATTGGCCGAACCTGATTCACCCCGACCCGGAGCGCAACGGCGAGGTGGTCGGGCGATGGGTCAAGCTGCTGGAGCCGTACCAACGCAAATTCGACACGATGCTGGCTGCGAACACGGCGGAAGGCTTCAGCCAAGCGGTATACCGGTCCATGGTCGACTTGCGCGAGCAGTCTTCAGGCTGTTTGCTCGATTTCTCCAGACTGTCCGGCGCCCAGACTGCGGGATTGCGAGACGAATTCATCATCAAGGTCAAACCCCGGGTACGCATCTTGTCGTCTTCGCCGGAAATTGACCTGTTTGAGAATGCGAGGCTTTCCACAACGGATTATCGTACCGTCGTCGTTCGAAGGAAAAACGATGCCAAGACGGGAGTTATCCATTGGGCACTGGGCGAGAAGGAGGAACGAAAATGAACGGCAAACGGAGCGATATCGGGAATTTGTACCCTTTCGTAAAAGCGTACAGCGATAGCAATAAGCAGGCTTACTCTTATCTGAACGATGCCTGGACCGATCTGGACGAATGGAGAAACGCGGCGAGAGAGAGGGCGCTGCGATGCTTGCTTTACGAGCCCGATGACGCTCCGCTTGATCCCGTTGTGCTGGAGACCATCCGCGCGGACGGGTACAGACGGGAGGAAATCGAATTTTCCTCCGGCCGCGATGTCCGGGTTCGCGGAACGCTCCTGATTCCCGAGAACGGCAAACGTACGCACCCGGCGATTGTCGCGCTACATGATCATGGCGGGTTTTATTACTATGGAAGGGAAAAGCTCATTGACATAGACGACGAGCCGGTCTTGCTGCGCGAATTTAAACAGATGCTTTACAGCGGCAAATCCTGGGCGACCGATCGGGTGAAACAGGGTTATGTGGTGCTGGTGATCGACGCCTTCTATTTCGGTTCGCGCAAACTCGATATGGCCAGCGTCTCGGAGGAGATGTTCGGCTGGGTGACGCAGCGAAGCCTGGACGGACTGGAGCCGGGAACGGATGCCTATATCCGTCGATGTAACGAAATTTGCAATGATTTCGAGACGCTGATGATCAAGAAGCTATTGACGGCAGGCACCAGTTGGGCGGGCGTCCTCTCCTACGATGACCGCAAGAGCGTTGATTACCTTGCAACGAGAGCGGAAGTGGATCCGGATCGCATCGCTTGCTGCGGCCTGTCGATCGGTGGCTTCCGGTCCGCGCTGCTCGCCGGAACCGATCCCCGGATCAAGGCATCGGTCGTGACCGGCTGGATGCCGACGCTCGACTCGCTGCTCTTCAACCGGTTACGGAACCATACCTTTATGATTTATATTCCCGGGCTCGCGCGCGATATGGATTTACCCGATTTATTGAGCTTGACCTGCCCGAATCCGCTGTTCGTGCAGCAGTGCATGCAAGACCCCCTCTATACGATGGAGGGGATGCAAGCCGCATGCGATAAACTCAAGGCGGTGTATGAGAAGGCCGGCGCAGCGGAGAACTTCCGTTCCGAATTTTACGACAACGGTCATGAGTTCAATATCAGGATGCAGGAGGATGCTTTCGCTTGGCTGGACCGCCAGCTTAAGCCGTAATTCGTTCCAGCGATGTGATGGTTCGCGCGGAGGGGATTCCCAGGAATCCCTGTCAGGATGAACAGGCGGGAAGATCATCGAAGGGAGTAGAGGGATGTCCTTCATCAAAAGGATGCCGATCCGCAACCAGTTGCTGATTCTGGCTGCTTCCGCCCTGCTCGTCGTTACGCTGGTTTTGACCGTTACGTACGTCATGTTCGTCAGGACAATCACCAATAACAACGAGAAGTATATGGAGGAGATGTTCTCGCAAATCCGGCAGAACATCTCCTCCAACGCCGACCTGTTCAACCGGATTTTGACCAATATCGCCTACAATAACAGCATTCAGGAATTCATGACGACAGACGACCCGGTCCTGAAGATCGATGCCTACAAACACGCCACCAACGTTCTGTCCAATGCGCAGTCGCTCAAGAAGGGAATCGTGGACGTCATTCTCCGGAGCGACAACGGCAACTCGCTGTATTTAAAAGGAGAGAAGCAGGCGACCCGCGCCGTTATCGAGCAATTCGAAGGCCGCGTGATCAATTATTATACCGGAACCCGGCTGCTTGAATACGGTTCGCATAACCGGTGCCGCTGTTTTGTCGCCGCATTGTCGGTCTATTCGATCGGCGCGGCCGCGGCCCAGGGGAAGAAGCTGGGAGTCGCGGCGCTCGTGATTGACGGAGCCACGCTCGGATTTTACGACATGCAGCAGATCGGCCATTCGGTTGCCCAATATTATTTGCTGGACCGGGACCAGACGATCTACTTCAGCAACGACCATGCTCGAATCGGAGAGACCTTCGATCTGATCGGGGAAATCGGGAGCGCTGATGCCGAAACCCGGCTGATCGAAGTCGGCGGCGCCAAGGAGTGGGTGAAGTCGCAAGCCATTCCCGAGATCGGCGGCGCCATCGTCAGCATCGTTCCCCGGCAAGCGCTGCTGTCCGAACTGGAGACCGCCTTGAAGCGGATCGTTCTCCTGTTTGCCGTGTCGCTCTTGCTCTTGTCCGTTCCCTATGTCGTTGTGATCCGGAACATCATCCGCCCCGTCAACAAGTTCATGACATTCATGTCGGAGGTCAAGACGGATCATCTGAAGGCGCTGAAAAAACGGATACACGTGGAAGGGTACAAAGAAATGGGCGCCATGTCCTTGAAATTCAATGCGATGCTGGACGAAATCGACAGCTTGACCGGCCGCCTGATCGAATCCAATACCCGCTATTACGAGCTCAAGTGGCTGAAGCAGCAGTCCGAGCTGGCATTCCTCCAAAGCCAGATCAACCCGCATTTCCTGTACAACACGCTGGACGCCATTCGCGGCATCGCGGCGGTGAAAGGCGTTGCGGAAATCCGGGACCTGACCGGAGCGCTGTCGCAAATTTTCAAGTACAGCATCAAGGGTGAGGAACGGGTTGCCCTGAGGGAAGAACTGGCCATCCTGGCCTCGTTCCTTCAGATCCAGTTGCTTCGTTTTGCCGGTCGCTTCGAGGTGACGTATGAGGTGGAGGAGGCGGCCTTGGACGCTCCGATCTTGCGCATGATTTTGCAGCCGATCGTGGAGAACGCCATCTATCACGGTCTCGAGATGAAAATGGATAGAGGACATCTGCAAATTGGAGCCAGGCTGGACGAGCGGACATTGCGCATATGGGTGGCGGACGACGGCGTCGGGATGGCCCCGGAAAAGCTGGAAGCGCTGACACAGCAGCTGACCTGGCAGGAGGACCGCGAATCGCCGGACTTGTCGCCGAAGACAAGCATCGGCCTTGTCAATGTGAACGATCGCCTCAAGCTGACTTACGGCCGTGATTTCGGCATCCGGGTCGGCAGCGTGCCGGGATCGGGCACGCGGGTTGAACTGACTTTGCCCGGAAGGAGCGAGCAGGATGTTCAAAGCGATGATCGTCGACGATGAGAGCTGGGTGGTCGAGAACATCAAGGCCAGCGTTGCGTGGGAGGAGCTTGGTTACCAAGTTGTCGCGCAAGCGGGCGACGGCGTCGAAGCGCTGTCGCTGATTCAGGCGCTCAGGCCGGATATCGTGCTTACGGACATTCGCATGCGGGGGCTGACGGGCATCGAGTTGATTCGGCGCACGAACGAGCTGGCGCCGGGCACCCGGTTTATCGTTATTAGCGGGCACGCGGAATTCGCGTATGCGCACCAGGCGATTAACGGAGGGGCGCTCGGCTACATCCTGAAGCCGTTGGATGAGCGGGAATTGCAGGAACAGCTTGTCAAGGCTAAAGAAACGATGGTTTCCCGCAAGCAGACCGATCGACCGTTGCTCCCTAATCCCGGCATGCCGCAAGATCAGAAAGTGAACGGCACGATGAAAGAAATTATGCAGTATATCCACGTGCATTTCCGCGAAAACATCTCCATTTCATCGATCGCAAACAAATTCTATCTCCATCCGAATTATGTCAGCCAATTGTTCAAGCAGCAGACGGGCAAGACGTTCACCCGGCACCTGTGGGAGCTGAGGATCCATCATGCCTGCGAACTGCTCGTCGGCACTGAATTTTCCATTCAGGAAGTAGCCGTTCAATCGGGCATCGAAGACTATTTTTACTTCAACCGAATTTTCAAGCGATTGACCGGATGCACGCCCGTTCAATTCAGACAAGCGAAATCCTAATTTCCGTGCAAAAAAATCTAAGTATTCGCAATATTTAAATGTTGTACGGCCGTGCATAATGGAGACAAGGCCGGAATGAAAGCGCTTGCCGAGCGGCTTGGAGGATGTGAACGATGGCAGAACGGCCAGGGCGAGCAGAACGGAATCGTTGGCTGAAGCAGGTTCTGTATTACAAATATTTTTACGTAATGCTGCTTCCCGCGATCGTCTATTTCTTCGTATTTCATTATTTCCCGATGTACGGGAGCACGGTTGCCTTCCGGGAATTCAGCTATCGCAATCCGTTCGGAGGCGAGTGGGTCGGGCTGAAATATTTTGACCGTATGATGGCGGACCCGGCGTTCATCAAAGTGTTCATGAACACGCTCATCATCAGCTTCGGCAGAAATATGTTCGAGTTTCCCGTTCCGATTCTGCTCGCGCTGCTGCTGAACGAAGTGAGACGGCAATTCGCGAAACGCTTTTTCCAAACGGTGTTCACCTTTCCCCATTTCATCTCTTGGGTCGTGGCGGCCGGCATTGTCGTCAACTTGCTGTCCGACGCCGGCGTAATCAATCAGATCGTCGTCGCTTTCGGCGGCGAGAAGCTGGACATCATGACGGATCCGGGCTGGTTCAGGGCGCTGCTGTTCATTAGCGACAACTGGAAGGAAGCCGGGTGGGGCACGATCATTTACCTGGCGACCATCGCCAGCATCAGCCCGGAAATTTACGAGGCTGCGAAGGTGGACGGCGCCAGAAGGTTTCAACTGATGCGTCATATCACATGGCCCGCCATGCGCTCGGTCATGGGCATTCTGCTTATTCTGCAAGTCGCCAACGTCATGAATGCCGGTTTCGATCAAATTTTCAATATGTACAACCCGGTCGTATACGATTCCTCGGACATCATCGACACTTATATTTATCGCCGGACCTTCATTGTAGGCGAAAGCTTCAGTTCTTCCACGGCGCTCGGGTTGTTCAAATCGGTGATCAATGTGATCTTGTTGTTTACTGCGAATTATGTCGTGAAGAAAATCAACAAACAAGGCATTTATTGAGGTGATCGAGGGATGAGAGCTCATAAAGTTCGCAGACTGGAACGCGCGTCGGCCTTTGATTACCTGAATTTCATCATTCTGATTATGGTTGCCCTGGTCACGGTGTTCCCGTTTTACTATGTGCTCATCATTTCATTCGCGGACTACGGCGTCCTGTCCAGTACCCCGGTGTACATCTTGCCGACATCGATCAGCTTGGACGCGTACAAGACGATTATGGAAGCCGGGAACATCGTCAATTCCTTCTTCGTGTCGGTATTCATCACCGTGGTCGGTACGCTGATCAGCCTGCTTCTGTCCGTGGCGGCAGCTTATGCGCTGTCGAAGCCGATGCCTGGAAGGAATGTCCTGTTTACGCTCATGATCTTTACCATGTTCTTCTCCGGCGGATTGATCCCGTATTACTTGACCGTCAAAACGGTAGGCTTGGTCAACAACATCTTCGTCATGATTATGCCGATGGCGATCAATGCGTTCTACGTCATCTTGCTGAAAAATTACTTCGCAACCGTGCCGCCCAGCCTCGAAGAATCCGCCAAAATGGACGGGGCGAACGACCTGTATATTTTGTGGAGAATCGTGTTGCCGACCAGTGCGCCCATCATCGCGACAATCTCGCTGTTCTACGCGGTGGACCGCTGGAATGAATGGTGGCATGCCTTGCTGTTCATCCAGTCCAAGACGAAGTATCCGCTGCAGATGGTATTGCGGGAAGTGCTCTTTAATTTCGATCAAATGATGGGAGGCAGTGTCGGCAGGTCGATCGCGGCAAGCCGGAAATTTACGTATCAAAGATCGGTGCAGATGGCGATTGTGGTGATCGCCACGATTCCGGTGCTGATGATTTACCCTTTTCTGCAGAAGTATTTCACCAAAGGCATCATGCTGGGTTCGGTCAAAGAATAGGCAGCGCTACCGGGATAGCAGCAGCTGATCGCTGTTATGATAAATATTCCACAAATAACGGGAGGTTATTGCTTATGAGGACAAGGATATGGATGGTGGCGTTGGTCGCAAGTATGCTGCTCGGACTGATTACAGCTTGCAGCGGTGGCGGTAAATCGGATTCCCAGTCTTCATCTCCGCCGGCGTCGTCTTCCGGGACCGGAGCGGCAACGCCTGCAGGCGACAATCCGTATGCCAAGCATGTAGAATTGTCTCTAGCCATCTGGGATGTGGAACAAGCCTTCCCGGCAGGACAGAAGGATGAAGTGTACGAATTTCTGCAAAACAAATTCAATGTCAGCTTTAAGCCCGTGAACGTCACCTGGGACGATTACGAACAGAAGCTCCAGGTGTGGGCGGCCTCATCCCAGCTGCCCGATGTGTTCGTCATCGATGCGATGGGCAAGCCGTATTACAATACCTGGATTCAGGAGAAGCTCATTCGCCCGATCCCGGACGATCTGAGCAAGTACCCCAATGTGAAGACGCTGCTGGACAACCCGGACCTGCAAGGCTTCAAGCATTCGGACGGCAAATTTTATTCCTTGCCCAAGCCGAATTACAGCAACAGCTATGAGAACGGCGCAGAGAAAGCGATTTATTACCGTAAGGACTGGATGGAAAGCGTAGGCATTACCAAGGCGCCCGAAAATGCCGAACAATTCATCACCCTGCTCAATGCGTTCAAACAGCAAGATCCCGACGGCAAGAAGACGATCGGATTTACGGCCTACGATGGCGGCCATTTCATGAATATGGCGCTCTCCTACGCGCCCGGGCTGGGCGGCGGTGCCAATCATTGGATCAAGGAAGGCGGCAAGTGGGTGCCCGCGCTATTGGCGGACAGCGCGCTGCCCGCCTTAAAGGAGATGCACCGCATTTATCAAGCAGGCGTCGTGGACAAAGATATCGCCATTCTGAAGGGAGACGAAGCGTTGGAGAAATTCGCGTCGGGACGTGCGGGAGCGCTGGCCTACGGCGGCATACCGTCCTTCCAGATGCGGATCAAGGAGTATTGGGACAAAAATTATCCAGACAAAAAATTCGAGGACAGCGTGCTGCTCGCTCACTACTGGAAGGCGCCGGACGGCGTGTATTACCGCAACACCGCGGAATACTCGTGGTCGGAAAATTATTTCAACGCGGACACGATGGATGATGCGAAGATGGATCGGTACCTCGCCCTGCATGACTATCTGCTGTCGGATGAAGGTATGAATTTGCTGCGTTACGGATTCGAAGGCATAGATTACAAGCGAAACGGCGACGAAATCGAGATTACGCGCCCGAAAAACGATCAGGGCGAATTCGATGAATTGAAGCTCAAGTATGCATCGGTGGAAACGTTGACCTGGCTCGTCAGTTGGGATTCTTCATTCAACTTCTTCAATCCGTCTTACCCGGAGAAGTTGCGCGAGGCGTCATTGAAGTTGAGAGATTGGGCGGAGCATGAAGCCAAGCCGGTCGAAACGAATTTCGCGCTGAATTACCTCGAGTATCCGTCCAAAAACAAGGTGTCGATGCTGCCCGTGGACGATGCGCTCAAAGTGATTCTCAGCAAAGATCCGGACAAATCGTACGACGAGATCAAGAAAGGGTATTACAAGCAAGGTGCGCAGCAAATGATAGACGAATTGAATGCGGCCGCCGAGAGCGCAGGAATTCGATAATAATCATGCAGCGGTTGCCATAGACGGTGTATAAAGGGGGGAGCTTGCGGGAAAATGTCGATAAGGGTTATAATGTGTTCGTAATATTAAATATCCGTTCAATGTGCTGGGTTGGAGGTCCTGGAATTGGTAAAGAAAAAAAAGAGCTACAGCGTTCCGGCGCTGGAGAAGGGCTTGCTGATTTTGGAGAAACTCGCCAAATCGGAAGAGTCGTTAAGAATCACGGATATTCACGAACAAATGGGCATTCCCAAAACCTCCGTATTTATGATCATGTCCGCGCTTGAAACGATGGAGTATGTGGAGAAGGTAGATGACAACCGATATCGCGTCACCATGAAGCTCTATAACATCGGGATTGAAACATTGACTAAATACGATATCCGCAGCGTTGCGCGCCCTTATATGGAGGGATTGGCGCAGCGACTGCGGTATACTGTACACTTGGCGATATTAAGCAATGGGAAAGCCGTATATCTGGAGAAAGTGAATGGCCCGACCTTCGTACAATTCAGCACGAAGATCGGCGAGTCCATGCCGCTTCATTCCTCCGCGGTAGGCAAAGTGCTGGCGGCGTACCTAGACGAGCCCGCGTTGGACGAGATTTTGGAGAATCATCCGGTTGTCCGCCTTACGGACAATACGATCGCTTCGCCGGAAGCGTTCAAGAAGTTTCTGATCAGCGTTCGCGAAGCAGGTTATGCCATCGAAGACGAAGAAGGCGAAGTAGGGGTTCGCTGCATAGGGGCTCCGATTTTCAACGATAAAGGTAAAGTCGTTGCAGCTTTAAGCGTAACCGCGGTTCGCAACGATTTGCAGAGCATTCATTTCCAGGAAGTCGGAGAGATTGTGAAGGAGCAGTGTCTGTTAATCTCGGAGCAGATCGGTTACAACAAGGTCGCAAGCAAGTAGCGGCATGAATAATGGAGTGAGAAGAGCCTGACCAGGGCTCTTTTTTTACTTGATTATAGGACCAAGGTGTGTTAATTTAAAATCATGAATTCGATATATTGAATTATAAATCATAATAACAAACAAATAGAGGTGGAGGGTGACTGGATGAAAGTTCGTCTGTTTGGCGATTTGACTGATTTAGAGCAAGGAATTCAGGTTCTGGAGAAGAAGTACGAATTTTCGAACGTTCCCGACGGCTTTCCTGTTCAGGTGATCAAGAATAAAAATCAAAACCCTGAAATCAAAATCAATAAAACGAATAAATCTGCAACGATAGGCTATTCGGAAAACATTCATTTTTTCCGGGCGCTGGGTCTCTTTTTGGAAGCAAGCTTAGAGCAAGATGAATTCGACATCGTGGAAGCGCCTCAATTCGACAAGAACGGACTGTTTTTTGATATGTCCCAGGGGAATGCGGTCATTAACCTCGAGACGCTCAAGGAGGTGCTCGTTCGGATGGCCGTCATGGGGTTGAACTTGTTCATCCCCTACATGGAGGATAGCTACAAGGTGGCGGATGAGCCTTATTTCGGCTATATGCGAGGGAGATATTCCTATGAAGAGCTGAAAGCGCTCGACGATTTCGCTTATGCGCTCGGCATTGAGGTGGTTCCTTGCGTCCAGACGCTGGCTCATCTGCATGACGTCATGAAGTGGCCGGCATACGATTCGGTCAGAGAAGATGAAGCTACGCTGCTGGTCGGAGAATCGCAAACCTATGCATTGATTGAGCGGCTTATATCCGCCGTTACGGCTCCATTTCGAAGTAAGCGCATCCATCTCGGTTTGGACGAAGCATGGCGGCTCGGGCTTGGCCAGTATTTGACTCGGAACGGCTTGAAAAGCAAGTTCGACATCATGACCGAACATATCAATCATGTCATCAAAATAACGGAGAAGCTCGGACTTGCTCCGATGATGTTCAGCGATATGTATTTCCGTACGCCGCAGCTGTCCGGTTACGGAAATAACTATGATGTGGACGCGGTTATTCCCGATGAGATCATCAACGCGATTCCCAAAGGGATGCAAATGAATTTCTGGGAGTACAACCGCGACGATGAGCCGTTCTATGAAGCGATTATCGATAAGCATCAATCGTTAGGCGTTCATACGGTCGTATGCGGCGGCATATATTCTTGTTTCGGCTTCGGCGTCAATTACGGCATCGCCTTCAGAGCGTCCAACGCTCTGCTCAATGCCTGCAAAATGAAAGGGATCAAGGAAGTGTTCCTGACGCACTGGGGGGACGACGGCACGGAGAGCAGCATCTTTTCCGCCATGCTCGGCTGGCAGCTGTACGCCGAACACGGGTATGCAAGGGACTTGGATGAGGAGAAATTGAAGAAGCGGTTCAAGTTCTGCACCGGCGGGAATTATGACGATTATAACGCGATCCGATATTTGGATGAAGTGCCCGGCGTCTCCGCAGATAATACGAACATGTGCAACCCTTCGAAATATTTGCTGTGGCAGAACATTGTTGCAGGGCTGTTTGACAAAAATATCGAAGGGCTGAACTTGGGCAAGCACTACGCGGAAACGGCCGAGCGGATGCGGGCAAGCGCCGGACGCAACGGTGCGTTCAATGACGTGTTTGTTCTGTTGGCCAAGGTTTGCTCCGTTCTGTCCATCAAAGCGGAGATCGGACTGCAGATCACGGACGCTTACGGAAGGCAGGATTGCGACGAACTGCGGAAGCTGTCGGAGGTCGAGCTGGCCGAGCTGAAAAAACGAGTCGAGGATCTGAGGAATTACCATCGTGACCTTTGGTACAGAACGAATAAGCCTTTCGGATGGGAAATACTCGATCTGCGGTATGGAGCGCTCTTGGCCAACATCGATACTGCGACGGCCAGGCTGGAGAGTTACTTGAATGAAGGTGTGGCGAGTATCGAGGAACTGGAGGAAGAGCGTTTACCCTACCCGTGTATCGCCGACCTCCCGATGGTGACCAGCTACGGCAGGATGCCCTCCGCCAGCAGGATTTTTCAGTAAGCGGCGGTCTGAGCGGCGAATATCGGGCAATAAATTCACGATCAAAGAAGGTGACCTACGATGAACTTCTCACTGTATTTGGACAACCAAGAAGATCTGCAGGCAGCCAACCTGTTTTGCGCAACCATGAACCTGTGGCACGATTGCACGGTTCGGATGACCGATCGGCCCGGGGCCGATGTGGCGGTCTACCGGGATATGGGGTTGCCGGAGGAAGGCTATCGAATCGATCACCGCCACAATCAAATATCGGTTTGGGGCAACGGGAAGCGCGGAGTCTCCCATGCGCTGGCCACTCTGCTCAGGCACTGCGACGGAAGCGGCTTTCAAGGCGTCGATTGCATCGATTCGCCGCGCTTGCCCTTTCGGGGCGTGCATCTGTACATGCCGGGCAAGGAGGATGTGGAAGGCTTCAAGCGGATCATCGACGCGCTCGCGATCTTGAAGCTTAACACACTGATTCTGGAAGTCGGCGGAGGGATGGCGTACAAGCATCATCCCGAGATCAACAGCGGGTGGGAACGCTTCTGCGAAGCGGTCAATCGGTTTCCCGGCGGAACGAGGGGATTCCAGGGCGCCGATTCCTACTGGAAGGACAGCACCCATACCGAGCTTGGGGGCGGTTCCTATCTCCCGCAAGCAACGGTGCGGGAGCTTGTCGAGTACGCGAACGGCTACGGGATCGACGTTGTGCCGGAACTGCAGTTTGGCTCGCACGCTTACTATATTACAACGGTATACCCGGAAATGGCCGAGCGGCAGACGGATCATTATCCCGATACGGTATGCCCGCATCATGAGGAGGCATACAAGCTGTATTTCGAGCTGGCGGCGGAAGTCATCGAGGTGTTTCGGCCCTCGATGGTGTCGATCGGCCACGATGAAATTCGCGTCATGGGCCACTGCGAGACCTGCCGCAACTATAGCGGGCACGAGTTGCTGGCCTATGAGATCAATCGCTTGCACGCTTTTTACCACAGCCAAGGAATCCGGATTGCGATGTGGTGCGAGAAGCTGCAGAATGTCGCTTCCTATTACACGAAAGAATTTTCAGGCGGATTGGAAGAGAATGAAGTCAACGCGTTCGGCCGTCGCTGGCATATGCCGGCTACTTATCAGGCGATCAACGATATACCGAAGGATATTTTGTTTTTGGACTGGCGGTACGGTTGGTCGTGGGATTCCCAACAACAGACCGAAGATCACGGATTTCGGCAAATTTTCGGCAATTTCCACGGAGAATTGACGCGAGGTTGGAACAAGCGGCTGGCTTCTCCCTGCATCATCGGCGGCGAGGTATCCTCCTGGTGCCTGGCGAACGAATTTACGCTGGGCCGCGACGGGATTATCGGAGACATGTGGTTTTCGGCGCTCGTATTGTGGGATCGGACTTACGACGAGAACGATTATGATCGCCACCTCGGCCGAATGCGAACAGAGCTTCCGCGGCTTCGCGAAGTGCTGCGGGGCAAGCGCAGCGCGGTTGTGAGCGGCAAAGCCGGAACTGCCGAGCTGCTGTTCGCCGCCGGTTCGGGCGACGCCTATGCGCTGCGTTCCGACAGTCTGCCGGGGCGCGAGTTGTGGGACCGATTGCGCCATGTACTGCCGGATTGCATGTCGGGTACGCCGCTGGGCGAACAAGAGCTGATGATTCCGGTAGGGAAACGGGTAAGCCGTCTGCTCTTCGTTCATACCTGCCTGGAGGATGCCGAGTATGTGGCAAGCTACAATATTCCGCTTGCAGAGAAGTGTCCGGCGGTATACGCGATCCGATATTCCGACGGGTTAACCGAGTTTGCGCATGTTCGTTTCGGCATCGATATCGGCTATGTCAATATGGATATGGGACGCCAAGTGAATTATACCGGTGCGACGCCGGAGGATCCGAGCGGTTTCGATGTGTCGCCGGAACAATGTCAAGATCCGCCGCTGTATGTGCTGAATGCGAAGTGGCGGAACAGTCTGATTTACTCCGCCTCGCCCGTGCAGTCCGAGGGGAATTGCGCTTATACGATGGAATGGGAAAACCCCAGGCCCGATATCGCGATCAACGCCGTCTTTGCAGTCAACACGGCGAAGACCAGAGAGGAGCAAGTTCTCCTGTACGGTATGGCGGCCATATTGGAATAATAAGGGTAGGAGGATTCATCCATGTCCAAAATCACGTTTATCGGAGCAGGGAGCATCGGATTCACAAGAAAGCTGGTAACCGATATTTTATCGTTTCCGAAGCTCGCGGATAGTACGATCTCCTTGATGGATATTGACGAGGAACGGCTGAACGTCATAAAGAAAGTCGTGGAACGTATAATCGAAGCCGGCAAGTTCCGGGCTACAGTCGAAGCGACGACCGATCGCGCCGAAGCGCTGCGGGGAGCCGATGCGGTGTTATGCACGATTCTGGTCGGAGGCGTTCATGTTTTCCGGCATGATATCGAAATTCCGAAGAAATACGGCGTCGACATCAACGTAGGCGATACGAGAGGGCCTGCCGGCATATTCCGGGCGCTGAGAACGATCCCGATTATGGTGGACATCGCCAAGGACATCGAGAAATATTGCCCGAACGCCGTCTTCTTGAATTACACGAACCCGATGACGATGCTGACGAAGGCGATACAGGATGCAACGAACGTGACCATGGTCGGATTGTGCCACAGCGTGCAGCATACCGCGGAGATGCTGGCGCGGTGGCTGGGCGCTCCGATCGAGGAGATCACTTATACGTGCGCCGGCATTAATCATCTGGCCTTCTATACGGAATTCAACTGGAACGGGCAGGATGCGTATCCGCAGCTTCGAAAGTTGATGGAGAACCCTGAAATCTATAATGAAGAACAAGTTCGCAACGAGATGTTCCTTCATCTGGATTACTACGTCACCGAATCGAGCGGACACAATTCCGAATATAACGCCTGGTTCAGAAAAAGACCGGACCTGATCGAGAAGTATTGCACGCACGGGACAGGGTGGAATCCGGGCGAGTACGCTTATATCTTGCATGAATACTTGGCGCAGGAAGAAACATGGAAAGCCGAACTTAAAGCATCCCTCGAAGAGCCCGTTGATTTGACCAGAAGCACTGAATATGCTTCGTATATATTGAACGCGATGATGGGAGACGGCACGCTCTTTACCTTTAACGGGAATCTCGTCAACCGGGGTTATATCGACAACCTGCCGCAAGGAAGCTGTGTGGAAGTGCCGATCCTGGCTTCCAGACGCGGAATGGACCCGATCAAGGTCGGCAGCTTGCCGGAACATCTGGCCGTGCTCGCCGGTACGCACGCGCGTTGCGAGAGTTTGGCGGTGGAAGCGGCGTTCAGCGGCGACAAGCGCAAGGTGTTTCAAGCGATCTGCATGGATCCGCTGACTTCGGCGGTGCTGAGCCTGGCGGAAATTCAATCGATGGTTGACGAGATGTTCGAGGCCAATCAAGACTGGCTGCCGAACTTCAACTGATAGAAGGAGGCGTGCGGATTGGATTCATTGAAACAGGAAGTGCATTCGTGGGTAGAGCGCAATGAAAGTCGTATCCTCAAGCTTCTGCAAGATTTGGTGTCCTGCAATACCGTTAACAATGCGATAACGGGCACGGAGAAGGAGGCGCAGCTGTTTCTTTCGCAGTACTTGAAGGATATGGGTTTGCAGGTGGATACGTTCACGCCCGAGGAAGTGCCCGGATTAAAGGAGCATCCCGGTCATTTTCCGGGGAAAGACTATTCGGAACGCCCGAATGTGGTAGCTGCCTGGAGGGGGGCAGGCGGCGGCAAGTCGCTTATTTTCTCCAGCCATATGGATACGACCGTCGTCTCTCCGGACTGGGAGCGCGACCCATGGGCGCCGACGATTGAAGACGGGAAGCTCTACGGGTTAGGCAGCTTCGATATGAAGGGCGGGCTCGTGGCCTCGATCATGGCGATTCGCTGCTTGCAAGAGCTGGGCATTCAAGTCAAGGGCGACCTGCTGGTCGAGTCCGTCGTCGACGAAGAATTCGGCGGGGCGAACGGCACGTTGGCTAGTCGGGTTAGAGGGTACAACCCGGATGCGGCCATCGTTCCGGAACCGACGAACTTGACCGTATGCCCCGGGGCTCGCGGAGGCGCCTTGTGGAGGATATCGTTCACAGGCAGCAACGGCATGTCCTTCAGCGGAGAAAAGTTCGTGAATCCGGCGAATCTCGCAGCCAAGTTTATCGTTTATTTGGAGGAGTTCGAGAAAGCGCGTCGACTGAAAGGCGGCCCCGCTCCGTATTTCGAGGAAGACTGTGATCTTCCCATTATCGTGACGCGTCTTGAGGCCGGCGACATGACGCTGCCGCTGTGCGATTCGGGTCCGACCGTCTGTCATGTGGATATCTGGGCGGAATGTCATCCGAATGTTTCGGAAGAAGATCTGAAGAAGGAGATCATGGACGGTTTTCAAGCGAAGTATGCCGACGAATATTCGAATTGGGACGAACCGCAGTTTCATAAAATGATCCGGTTTTTGCCGGGTATGCAAACCGCTCCGGATTTTCCCCTCATCGGCATCTTGTCGAAAGTAACAAGCGAAGTGACGGAGGGGAAACACGGGCAAGTGACCGGTACCAAGTTTGCATGCGATGCCTTTATGTTCAATGAGTATACGAACACGCCTGCGATCATTATGGGGCCGGCCGGCGCCAACGCGCATGCGGCCGATGAACATATCGACATCCCCGAGTACTTGCAATTGGTCGAAATTTATGCGCTCGCCGCGCTGCAATGGTGCGGCTATATCGAGAAAGGAGAGCTTGACCGATGAGAACAGCGATTCGAACTTCCGACGCGTCGCCTGGCGACGGCCCTTATTCCCAAGGCGTGATTGCCGGCGATTTCGTCTACGTTTCCGGCCAGGGGCCGCTCGCTCCCGGGACCGGCGAAATTGTCGGGGATACGATTGAAGAGCAGGCTCGGCTGACGATGGACAATATTCGGAACATCCTGCAAGCTGCAGGGTGCACGATGGAGGACGTCGTCAAAGTCAATGTTTATCTGGCGGACATGAGTCATTTCGAGCGGTTCAACAGCGTGTATACGTCATTTTTTGACCAGCCGATGCCGGCGCGGACTTGCGTGGAATCAGGTCTCGACAACATCCTCGTCGAGATCGATGCGATCGCCTACCTGCCCGGTCTGGGGCGGAAAGGTTAATCGATGGATAAGCGCGAACTGGATACTCCGTATGTTCTCATCGACCTGGATACGGTCGAAAGCAATATCCGATCGATGCAACAGGCGGCCCGTGCCTCCGGAATCGAATTGCGCCCGCATGCGAAAACACATAAATTGCCGGTGTTGGCCCATAAGCAGATCGATGCGGGAGCTGTCGGCGTCACGGTTGCGAAGCTAGGAGAAGCGGAAGTCATGGTGGCGGGCGGCGTTACGAAACTGTTGATCGCTTATCCGATCGTCGGGGCGCAAAAAATCGAACGGCTGTTCACGTTGGCGAAGCAGGCCGACATTACCGTTGCCGTCGATCGATTCGAAACGGCCGAGGCGATCTCCCGGAGGTTCAGCATCGATGCCGGGGCCTCAGTCGGCGTAATCGTGGAAATCGATTGCGGGTTCAAGCGGGTAGGCATCCCCCCGGGCGAAGAGGCGCTGGCGCTTGCGACGAAGATTGCCGGACTGCCCGGACTCGTATTCCGCGGACTGATGACGTTCGCAGGTCACTCTTATGATGCGCCGGATCTGGACGGCGTGAAGCGGGTTGCGGCGGAGGAAGAAGCGGCCGCAGGCCGAACGGCGGAATTGCTGCGGATGAACGGGCTGAGCACGGAAATCGTAAGCGTAGGCTCGACGCCGACATCCCGGTTCGTGTCCGGCGCATCCGGCGTAACGGAAGTAAGGCCCGGCACTTATATTTTCGGCGATTTGACACAGGTTGCCATCGGGGTGCATGAGCTGAGTCAATGCGCCTTGACCGTGAAGGTGACGATCGTCAGCCGCCCGTCGCCCGAACGCGCCGTCATTGACGCGGGCACGAAAGTGTTCACGATGGACGGCGACGACTCTCCGATCGGAACCGGCAGGGGATACGTGATCGGACATCCGGGCATCGTCGTCTCCTGGTTCACGGAGGAGCATGGCATGTTGAAACTCCCTCCGGACGATCAACGCCTGCAGGTCGGCGATACGCTGGAGATCGTTCCGGTTCATTGTTGCGGGGTCATGAACATGTTCGATGAAGTTGCGGCGGTTCGGGGCGATGCTGTGGAAGCCATCTGGCCGGTCCTGGGAAGAGGCAAAGTAAGGTAACGCAAGACATCAAAAATCGAAATCATGGAGGTCATTCACATGGCAGCTTCAATCAGCGGAAATATTCCGGTTATTCCAACCCCCTTCCTTCACGGGAAATTGCATCTTGGCGACTTCGACAAGCTGATCGACAGGACGGTCGAACACCTGGATGGTTACGTGGTAGCCGGCAGCACGGGAGAAGCTCCCGCTCTGTCGAGGGAAGAGCGAATAGCGGTTATCGAGTACTTCGCTGCCAGGATGCCCAAAGGCAAGCACGCTGTCGTAGGACTGGGCCATACCCATGCGGAAGAGGCCGTCGAGATCGGCTTGCGGGCGGCGAACGCGGGCGTGAAGGCGGCGTTGGTGCCAAGCCCGTACTACTTTCCGAATTCCCTGAATATGGTCATGGAATTCGTCGGCCGGATTGCCGAAGGAACCGGATTGGAAATCGTGTTTTACGACAACCCCGTCACTACGGGAACCCGGTTTACGACCGAGGATTTGATTGCGTTAGCCAAGGCGGTTCCGAATATTAAGGCGATCAAGATGACCGATCACGCACCTGCCAAGATCCGCGCATTGAAAGAGAGAACGGATTTAACGGTATTCGGCGGCGACGATATCATTTGCTTCCGGGCGTTCGAAGCCGGCGTTGACGGCAATATGATTATTGCGCCTGCGGTTTTTCCCGCGGAGTTTCGCGAATGCTGGGAAGCCTACAAGAGCGGCGACCGAGACAAGGGCTACGAAATTTTCGCTCGCGTTATTCTTCCGTTTATTCATATGTTCGGGCCGGGGGATGAAATTCCGACGTCGAAGGCGCTGTTCCATCATCTCGGCGTGTTCTCCAGCGCGGAAACCCGCCTCCCGCTTCTGCCGTCCGATGCCGCGCGAATCAAGGAAGTCATGCTGGGCTATCAAACCGGCCTAAAGGGGAGGAATACGGATGGAGCGGTTTCGCAATAAGGTTGCGTTCGTTACGGGAGCCACTCGCGGAATCGGCAAATCGATCGCCGAACGGTTCGCCGCAGAGGGCGCGCAAGTTGTATTGGTATCCAACGTAACGGAAGATTTGGAACAAACGGAGCGCGAATTCAGCGCATTGGGTTACGATGTTCTGCCGATCCTGGCGGACGTGTCCGATGCCGGCCAGGTTGAACGCGCCGTGGAAAGCGTTGTGGCGAAGTGGGGACGAATCGACATTCTTGCGAACAACGCGGGGGTCGGCTGGGAAGAAGATTTCCTGACGCTCAAGGACGAGAACTGGCAGAAGATGCTGAACATCAACTTGAACGGAATGTTCTATACGGCCCAGCGGGTTGCCCGGCAAATGGTGAAGCAGGGCGAGGGCGGCGTTATCGTCAACATGTCTTCGACCAACGGCATTGTCGGCGAGCCCAAGTACGCGCACTACAACGCCTCGAAGGGCGGCGTTACGCTATTGACTATGACGATGGCGCTTGAGTTGGGCCAGCACAACATTCGGGTGAACGCGGTTTGTCCCGGCTATATTCAGACCCCGATGTCCGAAGCGATTGACGACGCTGATTTTGTGAAAGAATATATTCGCGCCAAGATCCCGCTCGGCAGAGTGGGCAAGCCGAAGGATGTGTCGGGGATCTTCGCTTTTCTGGCTTCTGACGACGCCGCCTTCGTCACCGGTACGACGATTGTCGTCGACGGGGGACAACTTGCGCAATAGCGGAGGCGAGCCTATGAAAGTATATGATATTTCCGGGCCGATCGAGAGCGGCATGTGGACTTACGGGGCGCCCTTCCCCGCAGTCAAGATCGAACCGGTCGCAACGCTGGAGCGTGACGGCTTCAACTCTCATCTCTTTCACATGAGTTCGCTGTCGGGCACTTATGTTGAGAACGGCAACCACTTGCTGGCCGATACCGAATCGATCGATCGAGTGCCGGTTGAGCGCTTTATCCGTCGGGCGTGGGTGGCCCGCCTGACGGAGAAGCAGCCGCATGAGCCCATAACCGCGGAAGAACTCGAAGCTTCTGTCGGGAAATATGTGATGCCCGGAGATGCTCTGCTTGTTAGCGCAGGATGGGATCGCTATTGGAACAAGCCCGGATTCGACGAGCAGAGCCCGTTCTTCGCTCCTGAAGCCATGGCATGGATTGTCGGGAAACAAGTCGGCATTCTGGGCACCGATATTACGCACATCCAGGATTCCCGGAACGACGACGGGGCGTTGCTGCGCAGCTTCTACGATAGCGGCGATGGCATCGTTCTCGCGCCTCTCGTCCGTTTGCGCGAAGTGGCGGGCGTCGGCCCGTTCACTTTGATCGCATTGCCGCTGCTGATACCAGGGGTGAACAGCACGCCCTGCCGGGCTGTTCTGATGGACTCGGAAGGGGGGCAAGCCCGATGAGGAGCGAACTGAAATATATCCAAAGCCATAACGAACTCCGGAGCTTTGACCGTCTTGATCAATGGCAAGCCAGGCGGGACGAGTTGAAGGAACGCATTCTCGTCAGCGCAGGCCTCTGGCCGTTGCCGCTAAAAGGCGAATTGAACGCCAAAATATTCGATAAAATCACGTACGATGATTTTACGGTAGAGAAGGTCGTGTTCGAGAGTTATCCGGGATTTTATGTGACCGGCAACCTCTATCGTCCGCTGGGCAAGGCGGGGCCGGTACCCGGCATCCTGAATCCGCACGGGCATTGGCATCGCGGCCGCCTCGAGATGATTCCGGACGGCACGGCTGAGCAGACCGTAGAGCTCCCGACGAGATGCGCCAATTTTGCGATGATGGGCATGGTCGCTTTCTCCTATGACATGGTCGGCTACCTGGACAGCAGGCAGATCGGGCACGCGTATGAAGGCGAGGAGAAACAAATCTGGGGCAGCAGCTTGCTCGGCCTTCAATTGTGGAACAGCATCCGATCGCTGGATTTCATGCTGTCGCTGCCCGAGATCGATCCGCAGAACATCGGTTGCACCGGAGCTTCCGGCGGCGGCACGCAAACTTTTCTGTTGGGCGCCGTAGACGACCGCGTGAAAGCAAGCGTACCGGTCAATATGATTGCGGCCGACTTTCAGGGAGGCTGCCGATGCGAGAACGCCCCCAACTTGCGAATTGACGCCAATAATGTGGAATTCGCCGCGCTGTTCGCGCCGCGTCCGATGCTCGTGACGGGTTGCACGGGAGATTGGACGAAACAGGTGCCGAACCGGGAATATCCTGCCCTTCGCGCCATCTATGAGCTGTATGGCGCTGCGGATAACGTCGATTATTTCTATGACGATGCCGGACATAATTACAACGGAAATACGAGAGCAGCGGCTTACCGCTGGCTCGGCCGACATCTGCAAGGAAGGGACGAAGCGTGGCAAGAACGACAAGTCCGCTTCGGCGATCTGGAACGGTTTCGCATCTATGCGGAGAGCTTTCCCGCGGAAGGCATTTCATCGAAGGAAGAACTGTTTGTCTTGCAGAAGAGCGGAAAGATGGAAATGTTGCAACAACTCTGGGATAGCAATCGACCTGAAGACGATCGGCTGTTAGCGACGGCGATGAAACATGTGTTTTGCGTGCCAGAGCCTAGCGGCGCTTATCAAGTGCAATTGCTGGAAGACGATCGGACGGATCCGGCGGTGGACGATGGTCTGATTGCGAATCTGGACATTCGTCGGATGGTCGTTGAGGGCGAGGGCGTCGGCCTTACGCTGCTGTTGGCGAACCGCAGAGGGGTACGGCGGAACGGTAAAACGTGGTTCGTGGTTCATCCGGGCGGGTATCAGGGGCTGCTCAGAGACGCGCAATGGCGGGAAGAGCTCGAACAACGCCTGGATGAAGGCTGCGCCATCGCATCGGCTAACATTCACCTGACCGGAGGATTCGGGGTCGCAAGGGACTGCCTGTGCGTAGACAGCCTGACCACCTACAATCTAACGGATACGACGCTGAGGGTTCACGATATTGTGACGGTATTCAGGTACTTGCAGGCGGACAGAGGCGATGAGTTGAATGTCATGGGGATCGGAGACGCGGGCGTATGGACGCTCGCCGCGCTGCCGTACCTGTATGGAGTCCATACGGCTGTCATTGATGTGAACGGATTCCGCATGGATGACGAAGACGACGCGCGCTTCGCCACCCGTTTTTTTGTCCCGCACTTCCGCGCAGCGGGAGGATTCGCGGCTTCCGTCATGCAGTCCGCAGCGAATCGGTTGGCGCTCCGCAACGCAATCGAAGATGATTTCGTGCAACTGTTGGGAAAACTATGTTATCGCAGAGGAAAAGCGTTAATCGTGAACTAACAGGAATTGCTTGCCCTTCGCCTCTTCGCGTATGTTACAATGAACGCACCAGTCTTTCCAATATCGCATTCGGAGACGATGACCAGATGAAAGCAATCGTAGTCGATGACGAGAGAAGAACAAGAGAGACGTTGGCTCAACATTTGCGCTGGCAATCGTTCGGCTTCGATACCGTCATGCAAGCGGAGGACGGTCTGGCCGCGCTAGAATTGGCTCAACGAACAGAGCCCGATTTGATCCTTACCGATATCATGATGCCTCGTATGAACGGCATTCAATTGGCTTCGGAAATTCGGGACAGATACCCGCGGTGCAAGCTTATCTTCATAAGCGCTCACAGTGAAAAAAGTTTGCTTAAGTCTGCCATACAGCTCCAAGTGGTCGATTACGTGGAGAAGCCGCTTGATTTGGAGTCCATCGAGCAGGTCATTCGGAAAACGGCTTCCGCCTTGATGGAGGAGAAAAAAGCGAATCACCCCGAAGCGGAGAAGATGAAGATCGTCATGGATTTGTGCCATCGGCGCGAAGACGTGACATCCCTTGAGCCGCTGTTAAGCAAGCACGGTTTTCCGCGGCATGGACGGTATGCTACCGTAATCCTTCACTCGGAGGATGGGGACTTGAAGCCCATGCATCAAATCTTGCATACGCATACCAGACAACAGGGGCTTCATATGGTCAGCCATCTATTCGATTCGCCGGACAGGCAAGTGATTGCGCACATCGGCTGTGACCGCGAACAATCGGAAGCTAAATTGCACGCTTTAATGGCTGAAATTCATCGTGAATTTCGGCATGCGTCATCCCCGTTATTTATCGCGATCGGGAAGACCGTGGATGCGGTCGGGTCGATCGCGGATTCGTTTCAATCGGCGAACCGGTTGCTTCTGCGCCGGTTTTTTTCGAACGATCAGTGTCTGGTCGATGGCGATAACCCATCCGGCTCGCCATTCGTCTTTGACAAACAGATTCCGGAGCAGTTGTTCAAGCTTATTCAGAATAAAGATAAAGAACAGGCGCACACGCTTGTCGAACAATTCGTTTCCAGCCTTGGCGGGTGCGCCTCAACCGAGATCAGCAGCATACGCAATGCGTTCTATTCGATCATCGTTCGGCTTGAACCCGATGAAGAATCGCCCGATCAGTACGTTTGGGAACTCGTTGCCTCGATTCCGTCGGTAGCGCGCTTTCAACAATATTTGGAGCGGTTGATCGACCGAATCATCGAACAATCGAACAGAACGAGCGATACCGCCGCGGAAATTTCGGATTACATCACGACCCACTTGCACGATTATAATCTGGGCGTGAGTTCAATCGCGCAGCACCTGTTTCTGACGCCGTCCTATATTTGTTCCGTGTTTAAAAAGAGCACCTCCAAAAGCATCCACCAGTTTATTACGGCGGAGAGAATGACGGCAGCCAAACGTTATTTGCAAGACCCGGACATGCTGATGCAGGAAATCGCCTCTCGGGTCGGCTTCTACGATCCCAAATATTTTACGAAGGTATTCAAGAAGGAAGCAGGGATCACGCCTTCGGAATACAGAAAGAAAGTGGCGAGATGAACCTGTTTCGTCATTTTCGGCGCCTGCTGGACAATACGAAGTTGAAGTACAAGCTGCTGCTCAGCTATGTGTTGTTTCTGGTGCTACCGCTCATCACTTACACGTACCTGTCTTACACCCAGGCATCGGAAACGCTTCGTTATCAGACGATTGTCTCGGCCGAGCAAGTGTTTGGCCGAACCGTGGCGGAATTGAACAACCAGACGCACAGCATGGTCAACGCCTTGAACTTGATCACCTTGAACCAATCGATCAATCGCATTCTGTCCAATACCGACAATCTGACCTGGTCATCCCAATTATCCGGTTACCGTACGATCAAAGATTTTCTTGAAAACCTGGAAAAGACGCAGGAAGGCATCCGGGTGCAAATTTATTTCAGCGATCAACTGGAAAATACGGCGGACGGGGTTCGCACGTTTACGTTTCGTCAGGTACAGGATGCGGAATGGTACAAGCGGTTGCGCGAATCGCAGGCCTCCGAATTCTGGTTCGTCAATGAAGCGGAGGGCCATACGTACTTGTCCGTAGGTCGGATCATCTGGAATTTGTCCAACCTGGTTCAAAGCGTGGGGGTGGTCAAAGTCGACTATCCGATGAGCAGCATCCATACGCTGCTGACCGACGCCTTGGTGGACCGCAGCGGACAAATTTATATGATGGGAGACAATCGGGTGATTTTTGCCGAATCCGGTTCCGAGCTGCTCGGAGCCGGCCCGTTGTCCGACCTGCTGGCCGATCGCGCTGCCGATTCGGCAGAGCGGAATTGGGATACCGCAACGTACGGCGGGCGCAAACTGTTGATGCATCATCAGGCGATCGGGAGCACGGGATTGAAGCTGATCTCCCTGATTCCGATGAACAGCGTCCTCTACAACATTACGAACCTACGCAATCAGATGCTGGTCATTCTGCTGGCGATCTCCATCGTCGGCTACCTGGTCGCGATGTACGTGGCCAGGCTCAGCACCAATCGCATCGTGAAGCTGATCCGAAATATGAGGAAAGTCCAGGAAGGCGAATTCACGACTTACATGAAGCCAAGCGGACAGGACGAGATCGGCGAATTGGTGCAGAACTTCAATTATATGACGACGCGGATCAAACAGCTGGTGGATGAGCAATTCGAGTCCGGCAAGGCGCTGAAGAACGCGGAGCTGCGCACGCTGCAGTCCCAGATCAATCCGCATTTTCTGTACAATTCGCTCGATGTCATTAATATTATGGCGATTGAGCGCCAAGCGCCTGATATCTCCGGGATGGTCAAGGCGCTGACGAAATTTTATAAGCTCGGATTGAACAGAGGGAAGGATCTGGTGACGCTACGGGAGGAAACGGAGCATATTCGGGCATATGTCGAAATTCAAAATATTCGTTATGATGAAAGCATTCGTCTCGTTCTCGACGTCCCGGACGAGCTGATGGGCTGCGCCATTCTCAAACTGACCCTGCAGCCGCTGGTGGAGAATGCCATCCTGCATGGCATATTGGAAAAGAAGGAGAAGCAGGGAACGATTCGCATTTCCGCGGAGAAAAGGGGGGACGCGGTCCGCGTGACCGTGGCGGACGATGGCGTCGGCATTCGGGAGAAGCGTCTGCCTGCGCCTCAGTGGGCCGATGAGAGCGACGATGACCTGCACGGCTTCGGCATTCGGAACGTCCATGAGCGCATCCGGCTTTCGTTCGGCGATCCTTACGGCCTGCGCTTGCACAGCGAGCCTGGCAAGGGCACGCAAGCCGTCGTCACGATTCCCTGCAATGACGTGAACGCGCCCGCCTGAATGACAGGCGGGCGCGTTGTGTCGGCTCGACTTTATTTTTCAACCGTGACGCCATAAGCGTCGATCTGCCTTTGAACCTCTGCCACGTATTCCTTCAGCCCGGCTTTTTCCAATTGCGTTCCCAGCGTTTCGATATCCTTGTCGACATCCTTGGAAAATCCGATTTGCAGCGGAACGAAATATTGCTGGCTGACCGAAGTGATGGCAGCTTCGATGGCTTGGAGATTGCCTTTGGACTTGTCAAGCGTAAAGCTGGCATAATTGGACGTCAGCGCTCTGTCTTGCTCCATCTTCATGATTTGCTCGTAATTCGGGAAGGCGCCGTCAGGGATCAGATAATACCGGTCATCTCTCCACCCCCACGGGCAGGCGCCGTCCGGCGGATATTTGGTGCTGTCCGGAAGCGAGACGAGCTTGCCTTCCGCGGACAGGTCCCAGTGCTTGCCCTTGATGCCGTACGTCGTCAAGTGGTTGTAATCCTGGTTGTTCCGCAATAGATCGAGCAGCATCAACGCTTTGTCCGCATGCTTCGATTTGGCGTTGATGGCCATCCCGTTGTTAATATAAGGATTGGGAACTTTCGGCTGATCGGACATCTGATAGAACTGCATGTCCCATTCCGGATGCTCCGTGTTGAGCGCGGAATAAACGCCGCTTGCTTCCAGCAGGTTCGCGGTGAACGAAGCGCTCTTGCCGTTCTTGAAGGAGTCTTTGGCCGCCACGTTGTTCACCATCGCATTTTTCGACCAGTACCCTTTTTGCTGCCATTCATTCATTTTCTTGAAGAAATCGGTCATGCCGGGAACGTCCAGCATCGGGATGATTTTCGGGTTCGACTTGAGCTCGGAAGCGACCGTAATCACATTGTCGAAATCGGAATACGCGTTGTAGTATCCCGGAGCAAAAATGCCGTTGCCCTTGAACATGTTGACCTGGTCGTAACCGCCGGTATCCCAGGGGATCATATCCGGCTCGTTCTTCTTGACATAGTCCAGGTACGCCCCGAAATCATCCATCGATTGGATGGCGGTTAGGCCCGCTTTCTTCATCAGATCGCCGCGGACGACATAGCCCAGAATCGTAATCTCTTTGGAGTTCATCGGCAGTCCGTACAGTTTCCCGTTTATCGTCGCCGAGTCAAACACTTCTTGCGGCGAGTTTTTGGCGGTTTCCGGCGCATATTGCTTCAATGCTTCTTGCGTAATTTCATAGAAAGCGCCGTTCGCGGCGTTCTTGAAATAGTCCGCCCAGTTGGCGGTGAAGATTAAATCATAGTCTTGCCCGGAAGCCAGAATCAGCGGGTACTTCTGCTCCCAATCCGACCAGGACAGAAACTCGGGGGTTACTTTGACTTGAATGTCCTCGGCCAGCTTTTTGTTCAATTCGCCGTAAACGAGGTCGAGGTCCTCCGGCGGATCGCCCAGCAACACCATTTTGAGTTCGACGATTTTGTCCGGGTTCTTCGAATTGCTAGCTGCGGGTTTGTTGTCTTTGTTCGAGCTGCATGCCGCAAGCAGCGACAATACAACGACGAGTGCCAACAGACTTCTGATCAACTGCGATGTCTTCATGCTGTGAATCCTCCCTTTGTTGTTAAATTCGCCTTACCCTTTGACTGCACCCAATGTGACGCCACCTACGATATATTTTTGAACAAATGGGTACACGAACAGGATCGGTACGACAACGATGACCGTCATGGCCAGCTTCACCGTTTCTTTCGGCAAATCCGGCATGGCGACGCCTGATCTTGCGGCCACCCGCATCATGGCGTCGGCGGCATTCAGAAGCTTGTACAAATAATACTGAAGCGGGATGAGCTGTTGATTGGTGACGAACAGCATCGCGCTGAAAAAATCGTTCCAATAGCCGAGCGCGATGAACAATCCGATCGTAGCCAGCGCGGGCTTGGCCGCCGGCAGGACCAGGCGGACAAACACCGAAAATTCGTTCGCTCCGTCGATTTTGCCCGATTCGATAATTTCGTACGGAATGCCGGACATGAATGCTTTCATGACGATGACGTAGAATACGTTCAGCAGCATCGGAAAGATCAGCGCGTGGTAATGATTTTTGAAATCCAAATATTCGACCATGATCAAGTACCACGGTACCAAGCCGCCGGAGAAGACGGATGTGAAATAGATCAGGAAGGAAAAGAAATTTCGGTATTTGAAATCCTTCCTCGAGAGCACGTAACCCGTCATCGCGGTAACGAACAATCCGACCGACGTTCCGACCGCCACGGTGGAGACGGAGATGAAAAAAGCGTTGAACAGATCGGTCGGGTTGCGAAACAGCAATTTGTAGGCGTCCAGCGAGAACACTTCCGGGATCAACCCATACCCGTGCCGAATGACGGCTTGTTCGCTGGTAATAGAGCCGGATACAATAAACAGCAGCGGCAGGATGCACAGCAACGACAACAGGCCCAAGTAGACATATCCGACGGCGTTGAACCAGGACGGTTTATTTCTGCTCATCATGTGCTTCACCTCCTAGAACAACGCGTAATCCGGGTTGAATTTCTTGATCGTCAGGTTCGTGACCATAATGATGGCGAAGCAGAGCACCGCCTGGTAAACCCCCGCTGCGGCCGTCATGCCGATATCCGACGAGTTGATAAGCGAGCGGAACACGAACGTATCGATGACATCGGTCTGGTTGAACAACAAGCCGTTGTTCCCGACCACGTTGTAGAACAAGTCGAAATTGCCGCGGAACAGCTGGCCCACCGAGAGCAGCAGCATAATCATGATCGTCGGCATGAGCAGGGGGAGCGTCACTTTGCGAATCCGCTGCATAATGCCGGCGCCGTCGATCTCGGCCGCTTCGTACAGATGCTTGTCGATGGCGAAGAGGGCCGCCAGGTAGATCAGCGAGTTGTAGCCGATCGATTTCCAGTTATTGAAGAAAATAATGACGTAGCTCCAGGCGCTCGGATTGGAATAGAAGTCAACCGGCGCGGCGCCGATCTGCTTCAGCAAACTGTTGATGATCCCGTATTCGTAGTTAAACAGGTTGTAAACAAAAGTTCCGACCACGACCCAGGAGATGAAGAACGGAAACAATAACGTCGCTTGCAAATATTTCTTAATAAATTTCCTGCCGATTTCCGCGATGAACAGCGCGGCGGCCAATTGCGCGGCCAATCCCGTCAACATGAACGCCAGATTATAAAGCACCGTATTGCGGGTAATGATCCAGGCCCTGCCGCTGCGGAAGAAAAAATCAAAGTTGTCGAATCCGACCCAGGGGCTCCGGTATAGACCTTGGTCAAAGCGGAATTGCTTGAAGGCGACGACGATGCCGCTCATCGGGACATATTCGAAAATGATAAAGTACAATAGGCCGGGCAGCAGCATCAGAAAGAGCAAGCGGTTTTTTTTGAGCTCATGAAGCACTCCGTGCTTGACAGCCGTTCGACTCATGGATAGCGGCAACCTCCTCTCTCGCTGTCATTTCGTAAGGGCTTACATTTCTAAGATAGAGCTATTCGCGGAGTACGACTAGCGTGAAAATCTATCGATAGGTGGAATATTTGTTACTAGGGGTCAATCTTGTTGCAGGAAGGGAGGAATTTATGATAATTTAATAGAAAGTTCAATATACCAAATTTATAATTTAAATACCAAACTGAAATCGGAGGGTCCATGGTGAAAGCAGGAATCGAAGGGTCCATGATGAAAGCATTGGTCTATGAAGGACCGAAGCAGATGAATATCAGGCAAGTGCAAGTTCCGGGCGCGCAACCGGGCGAGGTGCTCGTAAGGGTGGAGCGGGTCGGGATTTGCGGCTCGGAATTAAGCGGCTATCTTGGACACAATTCGTTGCGGAAACCGCCGCTGATCATGGGGCACGAGTTTGCCGGCGTCGTTGTTGAAGCGGGCCCTGGCATCAGCCGGTTCAAAGCGGGAGACCGGGTGGCGGTCAATCCGCTCGTCACTTGCGGCGAATGCCGATATTGCCGGGGCGGGGCGGCACAGTTGTGCGCGAAGCGAAGCTTGCTTGGGGCGCATCGTCCCGGGGCGTTCGCGGAGTATGTCGCCGTGCCGGAGACCAATACGTACCTGCTGGCCGATCAGGTGAGCTTTGACGAAGGTGCGCTTGCCGAGCCTTACGCCGTTGCCATTCATATTTGCCGGCTGTTGCGGCTCGATCCGGCCGACCGGCTGCTCATCGTCGGCGCCGGACCGATCGGACTGTTCACGTTGCAAGCCGCACAAGCTTTCGGTTTAAAGAATATTACGGTTGCCGATATCAGCCCGGAGAGGCTGGAAATTGTGACGGAATTGGGCGGGACGGCCGTTGCGAGCCTGGAGGGAATGACGGCAGGGGCTTTCGATGCGGCGGTCGATGCGGTTGGCCTGGAAGCGACGCGCATCTCGTGCATCGATCTCGTCAGACCCGGGGGCAGCGTCGTTTTTTCCGGACTTCATCAGAACGACACGAAACTTCCTGTGAATGCGGCCATACGCAATGAGGTCCGAATGTTCGGCGCGTTCTCCAACACGCCTTACGATTTCGAAACGGCTCTGCAATGGATCGCGGAGGGCAGGGTTCGCCTGCTGCCCTGGACGGTGCATGCCCCGCTCGAGGAAGGCGCCGCTTGTTTTGAGAAATTGATCTCTTCACCAGGCAAGATAGCCAAAATCATGTTGATCTTACGTTAGCGCGGGGTGCGATGTGAAGCGTAATGCGCACAAGGGAACGGGAGGGAACACCGTGCACGATTGCAAACTGGTTATTGACGCCAGAGCCGAGCTGGGAGAAGGACCGATCTGGGATGCGGAGGAGCAGCTTCTGTATTGGGTCGATATTCTCGGACGAAATCTTCATATTTATGACCCTGCCGCTCAATCGGATCGATTGATTCCAATCGGGCAGCTCGTGTCGACCGTCGTTCCGTATTCCAAGGGTTATGTGGCGCTGACGACGGAGAATGGCTTCTTCACGTTGGAATTGGCGAGGGGAACGCTGCAGCCGCTTGCCGATCCCGAACGAGACTTACCTCGCAATCGGTTTAACGACGGCAAATGCGATGCGGCGGGGCGGTTCTGGGCAGGGACGATGGGCATGGACGGCGGCGGGCCAAGCGGTTCCTTGTATTGTCTGGACTTGGACGGCAGCGTTGCCAAAGTTTTAGGCGATATCGCATGTTCCAACGGCATCGCCTGGAGTTTGGACAACCGCAGCATGTACTATATTGATTCGGGATCGAAACAAGTGGCTGCGTTCGATTACGATATCCGTACGGGCGCCATCTCCGGCCGCAAAGTGATCGTCGACTATACGCAGGACACCGTATTTCCCGACGGCATGACGATCGATGCCGAAGGCATGATCTGGATCGCGCTGTGGGACGGTTATCGCGTGGAGCGTCGGAACCCGGATACGGGAGCGTTATTGGATACGGTACGGGTACCCACGGCGAAGGTGTCGGCCTGTGCGTTCGGGGGTCCCGGGCTGGATGAGTTATACATCACGACAGCGCGCGAGGATATGAGCGCCGAGCAATTGACGAACGAACCGATAGCCGGAGGCGTTTTTAGCGTGAAGACCGGTGTGCAAGGGATTCCGTCTTTTGCGTTTCGCCAGAACCGATCCTGAGCGATTGACCGATATATTCGCAAGGCAGCCCTGTCCGAAGACGGATAGGGTTTTTTGCAGGGCAATCCGCGCGATATACGGCGATCTACGCTATAATGGGTAAGTGACGTTGTTAGGCGCATTCTTATGCGAAGGGTGATAGAGATGGCGCAATCGGATCGGGTCAAGATCAAGGCGATTCATACAGACTCCATGATCCGCAATGACCGGGAAGCCCTGCTGGCAGTTCGAGCGGAGAGGCTCGCTGCCGTGTTTGCCGAAAGAGCGGCGCTGCACGATCGGGAAGGCTCGTTTCCCTTTGATAACTTCGCGGATTTGAAGCAAGAAGGTTATTTGAAGTTGACGGTGCCTGCCGTCTATGGCGGTGAAGAAGCCTCGCTGTACGAGATGCTGCTGGCGCAGGAACGGCTGGCCCGGGGCGACGGCGCTACCGCGTTATCCGTCGGCTGGCATGTCGGTCTGATGCTGCATTGGCGAACGGTCCGTTCCTGGCCCGGCGCGTTGTTTGAACAAGTATGTCGGGAAACGGCTGAGCGCGGCGCGCTGCTCAATCACTTCGCCAGCGAACCGGCGACCGGCAGTCCGAGCCGCGGCGGCTTGCCGCAGTCGCAGGCGGTCAAGGCAGACGGCGGCTGGCTCGTCACCGGCCGCAAGACGTTCAGCACGCTCAGCCCGATCGTGGACCGTTTCCTCGTCAGCGCGACGCTCGCAGGAACGGAGTCGGTCGGCGATTTCCTGATCGACAGAGGCCCCGGCGTGAAGGTCGAGGAGACGTGGGACACGCTGGGCATGCGGGCTACGGGCAGCCATGACTTGGTGCTGGACAAGGCGTTCGTACCGGATGACCGGCTGGTCTTGCAGACGGACCGGTCGCGGCCGGCGCCTGCGCCGGCGGACGGAGGCGGCTGGCTGCTGCACATCCCGGCTTGTTACCTCGGCATCGCTTACGCAGCCCGGTCGTTCGCCAACCGATTTGCCGCCGAATATCGCCCGAACAGCCTGCCCGGCCCGATCGCCGATTTGCCGCACATCCAGCAGCAGATCGGCAGCATGGAAGAGGAACTTTCCGTCGCGAGGACGTACATGTACGCGCTGGCGGATCGGTGGGATCGCCTTCCGGAACAGCGGGCAGCCATGCGCGCGGATTTCGGCATTGCCAAGAAGCGGGCGGTCGGATCTGCGCTAGCCATCGTCGACCAGGCGATGAGAATCGTCGGCGGTGCCAGCTTGTCCCGCTCGCTGCCGCTCGAACGTTATTACCGGGACGTTCGTGCCGGTTTGCACAATCCACCGATGGATGACGCGGTGACGCGCATGCTGGCGCAGCGGGCTTTGCAAGAATACCATCCAGGACAGGGCTGAAGCAGTCCGGACGACGAAGGAGCAGCAGCAAGGATTACATGGACATATTCGGTCATATTTTAACGCACAACATTTTGCCGCTTGCCTTTATGGTCGTGGTCGGCGTCGTCATGCAGCGGGTATTCCGCCTGGACATCAAGACATTGTCGAAGTTGAATTTTTACGTATTCTCGCCTGCCATGATGTTCGAACTGTTGTTTCACACCGAGATTTCCCTGCGCATGTTCCAGGAAGTGATGATCTTCTTTGTGATCTTCATGCTGCTGCAATATGGGCTGGTCGAGGCGGTCGTTCGGATGCGCCGCTATGGCGGAGGGATGAGGAGCGCCATGCGCAATAGCGTCCTCTTCTATAACAGTGCGAATTACGGCATTCCGATCAACCAGCTCGCTTTCGCAGGCAATCCGGTGTCGCTCGCGGTACAAGTGCTGGTCATGATGATGCAGTCGCTCATCCCGAATACATACGGCATCTACAGCGTTAACGCGCACAAGGCCGATTGGCGGTCGATCCTGCGCATCATCCGCACGATGCCGGTCATTTACGTCATTCCCGCCGCGCTGCTGATGCGCGTGTGCGATATATCGCTTCCTGAATTCGTGGAGACGCCGATCATCTATATGTCCGATGCTTTCATCGGCACTGCGCTGTTGACGCTCGGAGCGCAGATCGGGGCCATGCGCTGGACGTTCGACCGTTCGATCATCCAGGATGTCAGCCTTGCTTCGTTCCTGCGACTGGCCGCCGGACCGCTGCTCGCATGGGGCGTGGTCGCGGCGCTCGGCATAGAAGGACTGACGGCATCCGCGCTCATCGTCTCTTCCGCCGTGCCTACTTCGCTGAGCAGCGTGCTGTTGGCGGTGGAGTATGACAACGAGCCGGACTTCGCTTCGCAGGCGGTTCTCGCTTCCACAGTGTTAAGCATGTTGACGGTGACGGTCGTCATCTTTTTGCTGCCGATTTAGTCGGTGTTACGGGTTATGATTCGGCTGCATGGGGACAAGCTGAATGGAAGGAGTATAATCGGAACTAGAGGAGCGAGCGCTTATGCAAGACCAAACAGCGTGCGAGCCGTCAGTCCCGTTGCCGGAAGTGCCTGCTCCTCCGCATACGGCGAATTGCCGGGATTGCGAGGCTGCGGGATTGCACACTCGCCTCATGTGGGGTGAGGGCAATGCCAACGCCCGAATTATGCTGCTGCTCGACAATCCGGGGGCCCGAGAGGACCGGGAAGGGAATCCGTTCGTGTGCGGCACGCGCGATACACTGCTCGCCGGCTTGCGGGAGGCGGGAATCGCACGGGACGAAGTGTTCGTGACGTATTTGCTGAAGCGTCGCCCGACCCGGGCGTACGACAAGCCGCAGGCGCGGCGTTTGTGCATGAGACATCTGCGGGATCAGTTAACGAGCATGCAGCCGCATCTGCTGTTCGGATTCGGCAACGTGGTGGCGCAGGCTCTGCTTGATGACGAAGAGGCGGAGGTTAAGAGGCTGCGCGGACGTTGGCATGAATTTGCGGGGGCCAAGGGACTGCATGGGCTTTGGCATGATCATGCGGACGCAGGCGGACTGGGCTTTACCTATCATCCGCTCGCGGTCAGGCGCAGACCGAATCTGCTGCCTTATTTTCTGCAGGATTTGCGGATGTTGGCGGAGAGGGCGCCCGATCATTTGGAGTTGTGAAGTTGAATGAACTTGTTGATGAACGTCACGATCGGTGTCGTATCCATATCCTGCAGTCCGCTGACATCCGTCACCAGGAAGACGAGCATGAATGGCAGCAATCCGATGACGAAGATGGCCAACAACAGTCCGATCGTCATGCTGCGCGCGATTTTGCCCAAGGTCATGGTTCTCAACTCCATCATGTGATTTGGCATATCTTATGCAGCTTATGTTTCACTTTCTGATGATATTAGCAGATTGCAGGATATGCGAGCGCTAAATAATAATCTTCTCATATTTATAAATTTCCTTATGGCTGCATGTATAATAGCAACGAACCGACGTTGTCTAAAACTGCCAGCTTCCATAAGGAGATGACGGAACATCAGACTGCTGAAGAAAGCGGCTGCCGCGGCCATCGGGCTGTTCCTGGCGCTTGGCGCGGGAGCGGTATTCGCGAGTGCGAACAATACGATATACATTAGAGATGCCAAGACGGAATTCAGCCTGGAATTAATGAACGTGGACGGATGGACTTATGTGCCGGTAAGGGAATTCTCCGAGCGGATGGGCTGGGTGCTTGCTTACGATAAAGAAACGAGCCTGACCACCGTAGAGAACGCGATCGGAGACATATTGGTTTTTCAAGGCCCAACCAGTCGGATTACCTATAACGGGGCTGACTATGATTTAGCGGAACCCGTCGTCATCGATCATGGAAACGCTTATTTGCCGCTTCGCACGCTTGCGGAAGCGATGCATGCGAACGTGGGCTGGCGGACCGATGAGAAATTGGCGGAAGTCGACTCAGTGCCCATGCACACGGTAGCGCAGGGGGATACGCTCTGGGACATTGCAGAACAGCATCAGACGACGGTCGAGGCGCTTCTGCTGCGCAACAGGATGAAGAAAGACCAGTTGCAAATCGGCCAATTGTTGAAAGTCGTCGTGCCCGACTTCATGCTTGCGGCGAAGTCTTCGGATGCGAGCAAGGAAGAACCGACACCCGAACCGGCAGTCATTGTCGATCCGGCCGAACTTGCGCTGCTAGCGAAATTGGTGCAGGTGGAGGCAGGCAACGAATCGTACGAAGGAAAATTGGCGGTTGCCAGCGTAGTGATGAATCGGGTAAACAGCGACGATTTTCCCGACACCCTGAAGGACGTCATCTACGCGCGGAATCAATTCCCGCCGGCAACGAACGGGCTGCTTGACAAGGCGAAGGCTTCCGAGGATTGCATCAAGGCAGCCAAAGCGGCACTATCCGGAGAGAACAACGTGCCTGGGGCGGTCTACTTCTTCAACGCCAAGCGCGAGCCGGGTAAACTCAAATTGATCGAAGTCGTCAAGGTGATCGGCAGCCATACTTTTGCAAAATAGGGATACCTGAAACGCAAATAACCCGCCAAGGGTGCGGGTTATTTGCGTCATAGCATTGCTTGGAGGCATTCCCACCCAATAGGTTGTTCAGGGAACGGCGCGGCGCGCCGTTCTTCTTGTTCTTATTATAGTTTCCGGTTCATTCGACCGCAAGACGCTAAATCGCCCAGTTGCCTTGACGGAACACGGGCTGTTCCTTGCCGTCGGCCGTCACGCCGAAGATGTCCAACTGCGCTGAACCGATCATGAAATCGACATGCGTGATACTGGTGTTGAGCCCGGCGGCTCGCAGTTCGTCCTGGGACATCTCCTTGCCGCCCTTCAGGTTGAACGCATAGGCGCTGCCAATGGCGAAATGGCAGGAGGCATTTTCGTCGAATAGCGTGTTGTAGTACAAAATGTTGGACTCGGAGATCGGCGAGCGATGCGGCACAAGCGCGACTTCGCCCAGATAGCGGGCGCCTTCGTCCATGTCGATCAGCCCTTTCAGGGCATCCAGCCCTCTCTCAGCGCTCACATCGACGATACGGCCGTTCTCGAACGTCAGCTTGAAGCCGTCGATAATGTTGCCTCCGTAGCTGAGCGGCTTCGTGCTTGAGACGAAGCCGTTCACACCGCCTGCGCGAGGTGCGGTGAACACTTCCTCCGTTGGCATATTCGCGACGAACGACACGCCCTGCGGATTGACGCTGTCGGCTGCGACCCACAGATGGCCGTCCGGCAGTTCGACCGTCAAGTCCGTCCCAGGAGCCTTGTAGTGCAGCTTGCTGTATTGCTTCGCGTTCAAGTAGTCGGATTTCTCGTTCAAAGTTCGGATATGTTCGCTCCAGGCAGCCAGGGGATCGTCCTGATCCACGCGGACGGTGCGGAAGATGGCCTCCCACAGCAGCGCGACCTGCTCTTCCGCCGGCGCATCCGGGAACACTTTGGCCGCCCAAGCGGCGGAAGGCGCGGCCACGACGCACCAACTGAACTTGTCCGACTGGACGTACTGACGATACTTGGACATCGCTTTGCCATACGTTTTCTGATGATTGACGATGCGCTCCTGCGGTACGCCAACAAGCAGATCGGGATCCGATGAGACGATGCTGACGACCGCCGCATTGTTCTCGACAAGCTCCAGCATTTCCCCTGCATACCACTTCGGCTCCTCCAGAAACGACTCGTCCGGCGCAAGATCGTAGCGAATGCGCGAGACGGCGTCATCGCCCCAATTGACTTTCACTTGATAAGCGCCTGCCTCGTAAGCCTTGCGGGCGATTAACCGCACCAGTTCGGCCGCGTCCAGCGTCGCGTTCACGACGAGCTTCTGATCCTTCTGAATTTGCACGCCGACACGCACGATCAGCTCGGCATAGCGATCCAGCCGTTGTTGAAATGTGCTCATTGCTTATTCCTCCATTCCAATCGGTCATCCGACTTCAATCCGTGTACATTGTCCCATTGTATCGCATCCCAATCGGAAATTGAAATTCGAGCATGTTCGACAAACAGGCCGTGCGGATAATCGGCTGAAGGACAAATGAATAATTGAACGAATTGCTTGAATTGTGGTATTATAGTCTTTCACAGTAATATATTAACTGTGTTGATTATGGATGGTAAAGGAGTTGTCAACATGGCTTATCGAGGTAAACCGGCGGAAGATGTTCTCTACGAAGAAGTCGCGATCTGGACCTGTGAGAACGAAAGTTGCAACGGTTGGATGAGAGACGATTTCTCATTTGCGAAAGTGCCCGTGTGCCATCTGTGTCACTCTCCGATGGTCAGCGGCACGAAGCTGCTGGCGCAGCTGATCAATACGAACAAAGACATGAAGTCCAGGAAACAAGGGATTCAAATATAACGGATGAAGGGATAGGAAGAGGTCGCCTCCGTGTGAAGGCGGCCTCTTCGCGTGCGCTTGGCAGCGCGCCGTGCTAATGGGTGAGAGATTTCTTAAGTCGAAGCAAGTAAAATTAAAGTAAAGCGATCCGGCACGCCAAGTAAGTAATAGGGTGTTGCCACATTTTAAAAACAAGATTACAATTACTTTATAAAAGGTTTTTATAATAAAGTTTATATAAGGTGAACAAATGGGAAATGTCAGCGATCTCAAACAGAAAAATTTGTTAGAAATTATCCGAGTTATTCGGAATCATCGGCTAATCTCAAAACCGGAAGTGGCGAGACTCTCCCAGCTCACGGTTGTATCCGTTAACAATTTGTTGGGCGAACTGCTGCAGAAGCAGGTAGTCGTCGAGGAAGGGACGGCAAAGTCCAACGGCGGGCGCAGGGCGACTCTGTATAAATTCAACGAGCGGTTCGGCTTTGTAATCGGCCAATTCGTCAGCATCCATTCGGTAACGACTAGCGTGTTCGATTTGAATTTAAATCTTCTTTATTCGAACCGGGTAGGTCAGCGCATGGACTATAGTCAGTCTATGACCGAAATGCTGCGCGAACAGGTCCGCCTGGCTATTCACTCCCAGCCTATGGAGAACGGCGCTTGTCTGGGAATCGGCATTTCCTTGCCTGGGCAGGTGGACCATCAAAGCGGTATCGTCCTGAACTTGACCCACTTGCGAGGATGGCGGGGCGTGCCTTTGAGAAAACTCATGCAAGACGAATTTCGCATCCCTGTATATGTTGACAATGACATGAACTGCTGCGCCGTCGCCTTGAAAATACGAAACGTTTTGAAAGAGCAGGATAATGCCGTATTTATCACGATTAACGAAGGGGTGGGAACCGGGGTGATTTCCCGGGGGAGCGTCGTGTACGGGAGTCATTCCAATGTTGGGGAAATCGGGCACGTTACTATCGATTATAATGGCCCCCCGTGCAATTGCGGCGGCAGAGGCTGCATCGAGGTGATGACTTCCGATACGATGATCCTGCAGAAGGCAAGCATCGCGGTCGGCGGAAATAAAGGAATGAACGAAATCATCCGTGAAGCGTTGGAAGGGAATTCAGAGGTCTATCGGATATTGGAGGAAACCGGATTCTTTATTACGCTTGCCTTGGATTTGATTGTGAAGGCTTACGATCCCGACACGATTGTCATTCAAAACGCATGGCTGCCGCATTTTCCGGAAATCTTTCACAAAATAGTGGATCGCGTGTTCGACAGATGCCCCTGGGTGAAGCGGGATGTACTCAACATCATGCTGAATACGGAAGAACGGCTGCTGGAAATTGGCCCGGCGGCGATCGTAGTGGAAAATCTGTTTTCGTCGGTCGAGCCTATTCGTTTGTTTGCCGACTTATAGGACAACAAGGTTGCTAATAGACGGAATTACAGGAGGCGCTGTTTGTGAAAGCGGTTGTATTGCGTAAGGAAAACGGCGAACAGGCCGTTGTCGTGACCGATGTGCCGCGTCCGAAATTGACCGGATCGCGGGAAGTATTGATTCAAGTATTAGCTGTCGGAATAGATGGGACAGATCGAGACATCATTCAGGATGGATACGGACTGTTGCCCGCGGGCTCCGATCAATTGATCATCGGGCACGAAGTGCTGGGAAGAATTGTGGAGGCGGGTGCCGACGCCGGCTTATCCGCAGGGGAACTGGTGACGATTCTGGTCAGACGGCCATGCGGCGATGCCGAGTGCATGAACTGTCGTGAAGGATGTCAGGATTATTGCACAACGGGTCGATTTACGGAACGGGGAATATTCGGCGCAGACGGCTTTATGTGCGAATTCGTCGTGGAGGACGCGGAATACGTTGTGCCTGTTCCGGATGCTTGCGCTCCTTACGGGGTGCTGATCGAGCCGCAAAGCATCATTGAGAAGGTATGGAATCAGGTGTCCTTCATCCAGCAGCGGTTGAAATGGAAGCCGAAGACGGCGCTGGTCACCGGTTCAGGGCCGCTTGGCATTCTGGCCGCTGCCACCTGCCGGAGCATGGGGATCGAAACGCATGTCTGGTCCCGCTCGGGCGGCTTCAGCCTGAAGGCGGAACTCGTTCGGGAATGCGGCGCAACTTATCACCGGGTAGGAATGACCAAGGACAGCAGCGGCGCGCAGATCTCCGGACTTGCGCTCGAAGCCGCGCAGTGGCACAAAAGCTTTGACATCATCTTTGAATGCAGTGGCCATTCGCCGCTCACTTTTGATGCCATGCAGATTTTAAACGCGGGCGGCGTGCTGGCCTTGCTCAGCGTGACGCCGGGGAGCGGGCAGACGACCGTTCCCAGCGATCTGATCAACATGGAGATGATGACAAAAAACAAATGCGTCATCGGCTCGGTCAACGCTTCCCGCACGGACTTCAAAGCTGCAATTGTGCGCTTGCGGGAAATCGAGAAATTGTTCCCGTCCTTGCTCGCGCGGATCCTGACCCAAACCTACACGATGGAGCAAGTACCGAACCTTGACTTTGCGAGCATTTCGGTGAAAGCGGTTGTGGATATCAAAGGAGGGAATCTTGAATGAAGGCGGTTGTGAATTATGAGAACGGTCCGGGTAAGGTGGAGGTTCGCGACGTTCCCGTTCCCGAATTGGGGCCGAAGGACGTTCTGATTCAAGTGAAGGGAGCGGGCGTGTGCGGGAGCGATCTGCACATGTATCATAACATTCAAGGTTTTCCGGTCAATCGCCCGATTACGCTCGGCCATGAATTTTCCGGAGTTGTCGCCGACATCGGCTCGGAAGTGAAGTTGTTTAAGAAAGGCGACAGGGTCGTAAGCGAAACGCCGGCTTATGTTTGCGAAACTTGCATATACTGCCGCACCGGACAGTACAATTTGTGTCCTACTCGCAGAGGCTTCGGCGTGTTGGAAAACGGCGCCATGGCCGAATATGTGAAAACGCGCGAAGCGATCGTACATAAAATTCCCGACAATGTTTCGTTTGAAAAAGCCGCTTTGACGGAGCCGACTTGCGTGGCGTATAACGCGGTGGCCCATCACTCCCGTATACGTCCAGGGGATTACGTAGTTGTCTTCGGGCCGGGACCGATCGGCCTCCTGTGCGTTCAGATCGCCAAAAGCTTCTCCCCCGGACGAATTGCCATTGTGGGCACGAAGAGAGATGAGCAGCGGCTGGAGGTGGCCAGGCAATTCGGGGCGGACGAAGTCATCGTCTCCGGCGAGCAGGACGTCGTCCAACAGATTCTGTCGTATGGCGACGGCTTCGGTCCTGATCTCATTTTGGACGCCGTCGGAATTTCCGTTACTTTGCAGCAAAGTATAGAAGCGGTGCGCCCTGCCGGCCAGATCACCAAAATCGGCTGGGGGCCGGCGCCTGTCGGATTTTCCCTGGACCCGCTGATCCAGAAGGCCGCCCGGCTGCAGGGCTCGTTCAGCCACAACTACCCCATGTGGGAGAAAGTGCTGCTGATGATGTCCAAAGGAGATGTGGACCCGCTGCCGATGGCAAAACAGTATCCGATCGACGACTGGAAACGCGCTTTTGATGAGATGGATTCGCTTCAGCATGCCAAATCGATTATTTTGCCAAATGCGTAGGGAGGCTGCACATGAAACCAATCGTACAAATCTCGCTTGATGTGACGACGATTCAGGAAGCGCTGGAAATGGCCGAAATCGCGGTGGAAGCGGGAGTGGACTGGATTGAGGCAGGGACGCCTCTTCTGCTAGGAGAAGGGCTCCATGCCGTGGAAGCCCTTCGCAAGGCGTATCCGGAGCATCCGATCGTCGCGGATTTGAAAACGATGGACGGCGGATATCTGGAAGCCGAGATGATGGCCAAGGCGGGAGCGACCCATGTCGTCGTCATGGGCGTGGCGCATCCGGCTACCATCCGCGCCGTAGTGAAGGCGGCCCGCGCCTACAACATTCAGGTTATGGGCGACATTATGGCCGCTCCCGATAAAGTGGCGTGCGCCCGAATGTTGGAAGCAAGCGGCGTGGACTTCATCATCGTACATACAGGCTTTGACGAGCGGGGTGAAGATCCCAGGCGCACGCCGTTCGATCATCTTCACGAGGTCGTCGCCGCCGTCAAGATTCCCGTGCAGGCGGTAGGCGGACTCAGCATCGAGCAGGCCGCGGAAATGCCGAAGCATGGCGCTCCGCTCGTGGTGGTGGGCGCTCCGCTTGTCATCGACAAACAGGAATTTCGACCCAGCACGAACAAGTCCGAATTGCTCGACATCTTGAGGCAGCTGGTACGCCAAGTAAAAGCGGAATAAGGGGATGTCGTCATGATGATGATGAAGGCCCGAGCGAAGATAGCCGTTTTTCCCAAGGGGTTTATCGAGGAGCTGTCCAAAGGCGTCATGGAGCTGTTCGAATGGATCGAGCTGGCCAGCACGCTGGATGCAGACGGACTGGAAATGTACCCGCTATTTTTCAAGAGAACGGACGATTCGTACTTGCAGAAGGTCAAGGACTTTGCGGCACAACGCGGATTGGAGATTCCAATGATGTGTTCTTCTCCAGATTTCACGCATCCAGATCGCGCGTTCCGGGAAGAGGAAGTGCGCAAGATGAAGCGGATGATCGATATGATGGCCTTCCTTGGACCGAATGAGTTCCGCAGTTGCCGCGTGCTGTCCGGACAGAGACGACCTGAAGTCGGCAGGGAGGAAGGGATTCGCTGGACGGTGGCATGCATCCGCGAACTTCTCCCCTATGCGGCGGAGAAGAATGTGCATCTGGTGATGGAGAATCATTACAAGGACGGATTTTGGATCTATCCGGAATTTGCCCAGCAATCGGACATTTTTATGGACATCATTGGTCAGATTGCTTCGCCGTGGTTTGGCGTCAACTTCGATCCATCCAACGCCCTGCTTGCCGGCGAGGACCCGCTTGAATTGCTTGCAAGGGTGAAACATCAGGTGAAAACGATGCATGCCAGCGATCGTTATCTGAAAAAAGGCTATGCGCTCGAGGATCTGACTAACTATACATTGGAAGGATACTCAAGCGCATTGGCGCACGGGGTCATCGGCAAAGGCTTGAACGATTACGATGCTATATTTAGCGAGCTTCGCTCGATTCGATACCGAGGCTGGATTTCGATCGAGGACGGTGTGAACGGAATGGACGAAATGCGTGAATCCGTGCGGTTTCTAAAAAACCAAGCAGCCAATTTTTTATCGGAAGAGTAAACCAAGACCCGCAGGTCCGGATCTGTGAGAGGCCCATGCACTGCATGGGCCTACTCTATGTTATCCGACCACTTCCCGCTTGCGGAAAAAGGTCTTCAAAGCATTGTAAATTTCCGTCTTCTCTCGAATGACATAGTACAAGAACTGCTCCTGCTCGATATGCTTGTAGGCCGACATCAGCGTGCTGCTGCGGTTGTACTGGTTCACTTCTCCGTACCCGAATATATTGGCGCGCCCGAGTATTTCCTTGATCAGCTTCACGCAACGATCGTTGTCGCTGGTCAAGTTGTCGCCGTCCGAGAAGTGGAACGGGTAAATATTGTACAGAGAGGAAGGGTACCTGGCGTCCATGATTTCGAGCGCCTTCACATACGCGCTGGAACAGATCGTGCCTCCGCTCTCGCCGCGCGTGAAGAACTCCTCCTCCGTCACTTCCTTCGCTTCCGTATGGTGCGCGATGAACACGATCTCCACCTTCTCGTATTGCCGCCGCAGAAACCGCGTCATCCAGAAGAAGAAGGAGCGCGCGCAGTATTTTTCGAACGATCCCATCGAACCCGACGTATCCATCATCGCCAGGATGACCGCATTGTTATGCGGCCGCACGATGTCTTCCCACGTCTTGAACCGCAGGTCGTCCGGCGAGATGCCGGCAATTTCCGGTCGTCCCTCCCGTGCATTGCGTCTCAGGTTTTCCAGAATCGTCCGCTTCTTGTCGATGTTCGACAGGATGCCCTTGCGCCGTACATCCGTGAAGCGTATATCGTGAACTTCGATCTGCTCTTTCTCTTTGCGCTTCATATAAGGCAGTTCCAATTGTTCGAATAGCATCGTTTCCAGTTCCGCGATCGAAATTTCCGCTTCGACGACATCGTCGCCCGGCTGGTCGCCGGCGCCTTCTCCCTTGCCGCCCTTAGGCGCGGGCTCGGTACCGAGCACATCGCCTACCTGGCTGTCTCCGTCGCCTTGTCCGACATGTTTTTTCTTGCGGTGATTATAGACGAATCGGTATTCATCCAGGCTTCGAATCGGAATTTTAATAATCTGTTGTCCGTCCGACAGGATAATATTCTCTTCCGACAGAAGGTCGGGCAGGTTCATCTTGATCGCGTCGCGTACTTTCTGCCGGTGTCTGGCTTGATCCTGATAGCCTTTACGGTGCAAAGACCAATCTTCTTGCGACAATATGAATGAGGACATGGCCAGCCGCCTCCCCTTCCAGGCTCGATAATGCGTTGCCGTTATCAGTATATTCTTGCGGGCGGCAAAGGATGAACAGGTTCGTCGAACGCACATTTGACGTATTCCCGACATCTTCGACAGGTATCGTCAAGATACGGAATAGAGAGATATGAAGGAGGATTCGCGTTGGCGAATATTATGATCGTGGATGATTCGCCGATTATTCGGCGGGGACTGCGCGCCATTCTGGAATCGATGGGCCACCGGGTTGCGGCGGAAGCACAGGACGGGCCGGAAGCGCTCGAGTTGTACGGCAAAATGCAACCCGATTTGGTAACGATGGATATCCAGATGCCGGGGATGGATGGTATAGAAACAGTCCGGCAAATCCGCATGCGCAGCCCGAATGCGGCTATCGTGATGATCAGCTCGGTGGAAAATCGGAATCGTGTATACGATGCGATTAAACTCGGCGCCAAGCATTATATCGTCAAACCTTTCACCGAAGCGAAGGTGATCGAGGTTATCCATGCCGTATTGGGCGAATCGCCGAATGAATCCCGGATGATCAAGCCTTCGGCAGCCGTACAGAGCGATCCGCCGGACGGCAGATTCGAGAAGAAGCAAGAACCGCTTCGCTTGGCCTCTCCCAATCTGGGCGCGCTGCCGTTCGAACTTGTGATCAAAGACGGCCGCGCCGTACTCACGGTTCAGCGGCACATTACGGAAACGAACATGAGAACGCTGTACAACAGTTTGCAAGGGCTGCTCTATTACCGCAAAGCCAAATACGTACTGGAGTTTTGGGAGCCGATCAATTATGACGAAGGCATGCGGCTGGTGAGCGATTTCGTTACCATCGTGCGAGGTCGAGGGGGAACGGTCGGCATCGTAACGGGCGATTACGGATTTTACACGCAGTTGAAGGCCAAGCTGCAGAGCGGCATTTACCAAACTTACCGGGAAATCGAGTGGTAGCTCCATGACGAAGCGAATCCTTGCATTAATGGCTGTGGCGATGATCGTATCGGGTAGTTGGACAGTCAGCAAGGCAGCTCCCCGTGAAGGCCCAATACCGCCCGCTGCCGGGACAATGCCTGCGCCGGACGGGCCGGAAATTCACTGGATGGATTATCGGCTGGGCGATTCACCCAAGGATACCGGCGGCGTTTACGAATGGACCAAGCGGGAAGCGGCGGCAGATTGGCAGCGTATGCCGTATAAGGACGACGCCAAAATCGATACAGACCATGCCTGGTTTCGCAGTCGGGTGCAGCAAGATCCTTCGAGGGGGGCATTGGTGCAGGATCCCTACCTGTTGTTCGCGAGTGTCCGCTATGAATTCGAGGTCTATTCCGGACCCGAGAGAATTTTCCGATATGGAAATCTGGATGATGACGAGGCGCCGATGTTGCCCGGAAAGCCGCTATTCGTGCCGCTCGCAGGACATTCGCCGGATAAGCCGTTGTTTTTGCGCGTACAGTCGAATCGGGATTCCGTGATCGTCGGCAAGATCGCAAGCGTATGGTATGGCAACGGAGCGGAATTGAAAATGCGAATGATTCGCAGTGAGCTGCCGAATATGTTGGGCATGCTCGTGTTCTTCCTCATCGGGCTCGTCTCCTTGCTGCTGCATTTCATTAGCCGCGAACATCCGGCGCAGCTTTATTTTGCGCTGTTCTGTCTGTCGATCTGCTGCAATTTGCTCCTGTCCCTGGATTCGCTTGGTCTGTTTGTCGATTATTATACGTTTCGGATGTATGCGGAAGAGCCGTTGCAAGGCGTCATGACGCTCTTGTTTGCGCATTATTTCATCCATGCCTTAAAGCCGCCTTTGCAGGGGCTTGCCCGCAAGATTGGCATTGTCTGCCTTCTGGCAGGATGCTTGATGCCGGTTGCCAGGCTGCTCATTCCCCAAACGATAGAGGCCTATCGCAGCGAAATCATGATCGCCAAGGAAATCGGACTTTCCCTCCTGTGCGCATTATGTCTCGTTGTCATCGCCCTGTCGCTTCGCCGCAAGGTTAATGGCGATGCGAGATGGTTCATTGCCGGCTTCTCTTTATATCTGCTTATTCATGCAATCGGACATCCGTTGCGCTTGTTGGTCGAGTACCGTCTTGGTTTCCTTGCCACGCCTCCGCTGCCATTTATCCGGTTCCTGCAAGCCTGTCTGGATTATTCCTTGCTCGCAAGTACGATCTTTTTCGGCATCATTACAATCAGACGCTATGCTGAAGTGTATCGGACGACACGCAGCAACAATATTCAACTTGCGAGTTGGAATCACACACTGGAGTTGAAGGTCAATGAACGCACGCAGGCGATTAAGAATTTGCTGGATTACGCCGGACAAGGCTTCCTTACCTTCGACGATCGCATGATCGTGCAAGAGGAATACAGTCTGGAATGCCGCCGCCTGTTCGGCCGTGACATTGCAGGGTCCAGTTACGCGGATTTGATCGAACTTGGCGACGAGGAGGAACGGTCGTTCTTTGCCGAGATGATCGGCTCGATCTTTCAGGAAGATGAATTGCACAGGAAAGTCGTTATGTCTCTGCTTCCTGCCGAGGCAGACATTCAAGACAAACGAGTCTCGCTTCAATATAAATGGATTCCGGCGATCGGCGGTGCATCCGGAAGCGTGATGGTGATCTTGACGGACATCAGCGAACGGCGTCAGATGGAAATTCAGGTGGCGCGGGAGAGACAAGTGCTGAATATGGTCGTTTGGGTCATCAAGCATTATAGGGATTTCAAAGAGATGCTGGGTGAGTATCGGGTGTTCGCAACAGATGGGCTGGACAAGCTTCTGCATGGAGAACTTCCTCCGGCCGATCTGTGGGAGGAGTTGTACCGTGCGATACATACGTTCAAAGGGAACTTTGCTCAGCTTGATTTCAACTATACAACGGAGAGGCTGCATGAGCTCGAATCTCAATTGGAAGCATTCCAGGGTCAGGTTGCGGCGGCAACGGAAGAGACAATCTCGGCGCCGCGGCTTGCAGTCTGGTTGAAGGGATTCGATCTGCTCGGATGGCTGGAAGAGGATTTGCGCGTACTGCGCAACATTCTGGGAGATCGGTTCGACAACGGCTACGAGACGGTCACGATCGAGATCGAACGGCTGCGGGAATTGGAGCGGCAGGTGTATGCGATATTGCCCAGCCCGGAAGCGCAGGCCATCGTCGGCGAGCTGAAGAAATTGCGATATCGCCCGTTCCGGGAACTGCTCGGCATGTATCCCGAGTATGCGCTCAAGCTGGCCGAACGCCTGGGCAAGGAATTGCACCCGATCGAAATTGCGGGAGGAGACGATCCGGTCGACCCGGACATCTATCTGGATTTCGTTCGCACGCTGGTTCACGTATTCCGGAACATGATCGACCATGGAATCGAGACACCCGAGGAACGCGCAGCCATGGGAAAAGAACGCAAAGGCACGATTGCTTGCCGAATTTCCGGTACCGAAAAGGAATTCCGGCTCGTCATGTCGAATAATGGCAGAGAATTGAATGTGGTTGAAATTGGTCAGCGTGCGCTGGCAATGGGGATATGTACAGCAGAGGAATGGCTTGCGATGTCGGAGGGCGAGCGGCGCATGCTGATTTTTTGCGAAGGGTTCAGCACCAGACAATCCATTAGCAAGTTGTCAGGACGCGGTATCGGTCTGTTCGCCGTCCGCAAAGCACTGGAAGATTTGGGGGGTACGGTTCGCGTTGAGAGCAAGCCGGACTCCGGCACCGCGTTCACGTTCCTGATCCCCCGAAGGGATTCATCGCTCATACAGGAGGGGCACGGAGCTTCATGAGGAAAATTCTGGTCGTGGAGGACGAAGCGGGCATATCCATGGTTCTGAAAGCTTACCTGGTCAAAGCGGGCTATGAAGTCGAGCAGGCGTGGGACGGCGAACAAGCCATGGCGTTATTCGAGACCGGCAAGCCGTCGCTCGTCTTGCTCGATGTGTTGCTGCCCGGGATCGACGGCTGGGCGGTGCTGAAGTGGATTCGGGACCGGAGCGCATGCCCCGTCATCATGCTGACGGCGCTGGGCGATATCTCGAACCGGTTGACCGGGCTTCAGGAAGGTGCGGACGATTACCTCGGCAAGCCGTTCATCGGCGAAGAGATCGTTGCGCGCGTTCAGGCGGTGCTGCGGCGGCTGCCGCAGGTAGTGACGGAAGATGCGGCGACGTTCGGCAGCTTGAAGATCGATTATGCGGCGCGCGAGGTATACCTGCACGGCCAGCGGGTGCGCTTGACGCCGCGGGATCTGTCGTTGCTGCTGTTTCTTTCCAGCCATCCGAATCAGACGTTCGAGCGGGAGCAGTTGATCGGGTGCGTATGGGGCATGGATTATGACGGGAGCGATAGGGCCGTGGACCTTGCGGTGAAGCGGATTCGGCAATCGCTGGCGGCTTGGCCGGCCGACGAAGGGGATATCATCACGCATAGAGGATTGGGGTATCAATTCCGTGTCAACTCGTCCTCGTAGCAAGCTGGTTTACTATTGGTCGATCCGCCACTTTATCCTGATGTTCGTCGTGATCGCGGTCGTCTTCGTCGCCTTCTTGTACATTGTGCAGTATACGGTCGTCAGCGATCAGCAGCGCGGCTTGCAGGGCATGGCGAGCGACGTTGCGCGGGCAGCGGAAGCAAACGGCGGCGAATTGCCAAGCGACTTGCTGCAGATCAGAGCATTGGAGCCGCTTGTATCCAAGCACGGGCTGAGCAATCGGCCGGTGCTCTTCGTCGTCGACAAGGAAGGGCGGTTCTTGAAACAATTCCCGGCCGGCCCGCCCGTGGAACCGGCACAGATCCGGGAGCGATTGGCCGAGGTGACGACAGGCAGCGCGCACTTGATCGAGCTGGCGGGGCCGGCGCTGGACGGCGCTTACGTGATCGCGGTGGAGCCGATCGTTGTTTCGTCACAGGTGTCGGGGTATGTATTGTATGTGGAACGCAAAGCCGATGCGCTGGACGAATTGCTGCAATTCAGGCCGATGCGCCTGGGAGCCATTCTGACGCTGCTGCTGGCGGGCTGGGCAATTACGTTCATATTGACGAGGCGGCTGGCCAAGCCGATTCAGGAAGCGGCCAATGCGGCCAAGCAAGTTGTCGCCGGCAATTACGATATCCGACTGACGTGGGAGCCCAAGGAAAAAGAAGTGTATGAGCTGATCCATTCGTTTAAAGCGATGGCGGAGCGGCTGCAGCAATTGGAAAATCTCCGTACGCAATTGCTTGCCGGGGTGACGCATGAGTTGAAGACGCCGGTCGCTTCGATCAGCGGATTGCTGCAAGCCGTCAGGGGTGGCGTCGTCAGCGGCCAAGAGGCGGATGCTTTTCTGGAGGTGTGCCAGCAGGAGAGCAATCGCTTGCAGAAGATGATCGAAGATTTGCTGGACTTCAACAGCTTCGCCGCCGGCGTCGTGTCTGTCGTATTCAAGCGTGTCGACCTCATGGTTGCACTGCCCGAAATCATCGAACGCTGGCGCCTTGGCCAGGAGCGAAGCGACGTGTTGCTCGCGTTCGAGGCCGTAGATGAGGGCGGAAATGAAGCCGGGCACGGTTGGCTGGTCATGACGGACCCGGCGCGGCTGGAGCAAATCATGATCAACCTGCTCAATAATGCCAGGGATGCGTCGGACAGCGGCGCGCCGATCGCGGTCAAGTGTCGGCGGGAAGCCCGCGGCTTCGCCATCCGGATCGAGGATCAAGGCCGAGGCATTCCGGAAGAGGAACAGCAGGATGTGTTCGAGCCGTTCTTTCGCGGCGTCGGCAAGAAGACGCGCATTCGCGGCTTGGGCATCGGCTTGCCGTTCAGCAGGCTCATCGCGCGTTCGCTGGGAGGAGACTTGACGCTCGCGGACAGCGTTCCCGGCAAGACGACGTTCTTGTTGCGGCTCCCATTCTGACATGCCTTTGACTTCTTGCCGTGATAACGTGGCGGATAGACCCGCAACTTATCGGGAGAGGAGAGAAGTCGAGCATGAAGACGCAACGGGCATGAGAATCACGCTGCTTGCTGCCGGAACGCAAGGCGACGTGAACCTGTTCGTGGCGCTGGCGCTGGGGCTGAAGGAATCGGGGCATCAAGCGCGGCTGGCCGTCCCCGGAAACGGCGCGTTCCAACTGAATTCAATTCCGCTGGAAGTATGCGCCCTGACCGGACACGCGGACGATATGATGGCATCCGTCAGGGGACGCAAATGGCTCGCCGCGGATGCCAAGTCTTACAAGCAGGCGCTCGCATGGCTATCCCATGATCGCAGGCACGATAGGCAGCGCGATCTTCTCGAAGCATGCATGGACAGCGACGCCCTCCTCTTTCACCCCGCGTACGCTTACGAAGCCGCCGTGCTGTCCGAGAAACTGCAGAAGCCGCTCCTGTTCCTGTGCCCATTTCCCTGCAAGCCTGCCGCTGCCGGGTTCGGATCGATATTTGCCGGAGCGCATACGCGCAGGAAGAGAGCGGACGCGAACGAATGGCGCAGCCGATTGGGACTTGCGCCTTGCCTTCGCCATTTTCCCAAAAGCTTGGAGCAGCAGCGGATTCCGATGCTGCACGCTTACAGTCCGAATCTCGCGCCATTACCGGGAGAATGGGGCCGCCACCATTACCAGCCAGGAGCGATCCAGTCGAATCGTCATCGGGCATTCCGGGGCGATGCTCAAGCTGAAGTCGAATTAAGACGGTGGCTCGATGAAGGCGGGGATCGGCCTTTGGTGTTCTTCGGATACGATCGCATGCCGTTACCGGATATGGGGACGGTAACGGCCATGGTTGCGAGCATTGCGAAGCAATTGGACATCCGGGCGGTCGTCGCGACAGGCGATCTGCCGAACGCGGCGGCAAGTCCGGAATCGCCGGAATCGGTCTATATAGCTGCGGCCGTCGATTGCCGCGGCTTGTTCCCGCGCTGCGCTTGTGCGGTTCACCACGGCGGAGCGGAGATGACGCACTTGGCCGCGGCAGCGGGCATCCCGTCGATCGTCGTGTCCGCGTTCGACGAAGAAGCCGGATGGGGAGAGCGGTTGGAGGCGCTCGGCATCGGCAGACACGTGCCTTACGCGGAGATGACGCAGGAGCAATTGCTGGCAGCCATTCGCGATGTTCTGCACGGGCCGGCAAGGCGGCGATCCGAGTTGATCGGGCAGCGCGTCCGATCGGAGAACGGCCTGCACGCCTCGCTTGCGTGGCTGGAACAAGCGCTGCTCGCTGCCCCGGTCTACCGGAACGAATAAGCAAATTCGATTAACGACGCCGGCGGCGGCAATTCCGCTGGTGTTTTTTGTATGTTTTAGAACAAAGGTAAACAATTATAATTAGCAAATAAATTTATCATAACAAATCAAAACAAAGTTAGTGCAAAGAAAATAAAACTATTGTATAATGCGAAAAAGAGGCTCGAATCGGCCGCGGCTGATACGGACTATCGAATTTGAGGTGATGTTTTGTCCAACGTGGAAACGGTCCATGTCGTATTCAAGACGCATTTGGACATTGGCTTTACGGACCTGGCCGCTCAAGTCGTCAACCGATATATGCATGAATTTATTCCCGGCGCCATGGAGACGGCCAAGCAACTCGCGGCATCGGGCGGCCCCGCCAAATTCGTCTGGACGACGGGGTCGTGGCTCATCCACGAATACTTGAAACGGGCAAACGATGCGCAGCGGCGACAAATGGAGGAAGCGATCGCCCGCGGCTGGCTCGTATGGCACGGATTGCCGTTCACGACGCACACCGAGTTGATGGATTCGGAGCTCTTCCGTTACGGGCTGTCGATCTCGAAGCGGCTGGACCGGCAATTCGGCAAAACGACGATTGCCGCGAAGATGACCGACGTTCCGGGACATACCCGCGCGATCGTTCGGCATATGGCGGACAGCGGCATCCGGTATTTGCATCTGGGCGTCAACGCCGCGTCCAAAGTGCCGTGCGTTCCGGAGGTATTCGTATGGAGAGGGAATGACGGCTCCGAATTGATCGTCAACTATGCGGACAATTACGGAAACATGCTGGCGCTGGACGGCATGAAGGATGTCTTGGTATTCGCTCATACAAGCGACAATTGCGGTCCGCCGTCCGCTGCGGATATCGAGCGGGAATTCGCGCGGCTGGCCGAGCGGTTCCCCGGCGCGGAGATCCGGGCCTCCACGATGGACGCCTTTGCCGCGAAGCTGCTGGAAATCAGGCACGATTTGCCGGTCGTTCGCGAAGAAATCGGCGATTCGTGGATTCACGGGACCGGCTCCGATCCGGTTAAGGTAGCGCAATATCGTGCCCTTCTGCGATTACGCTCGCAGTGGCTGAAGGAGGGCCGTCTCACGGCGGACAGCGAAGAATGTATGATGTTTTCCGATCAACTGCTCATGATTCCGGAACATACTTGGGGCATGGACGAGAAGAAGCATCTGGCCGATTACACAAACTATGCCAAAGCCGACTTCCAGGCGGCGCGCAAGGCCGATGTCGTCCCGGACGACGCAGTGCCCGCCAAATACGCTTATCTGGGGCACTTTCAGATGGATGAAACCGACACGCTGTCGGAGCGATTGTTTACCGCACACTCGGCGGTCGAACGCTCTTACCGAAGCTTCGAGCGCTCGTGGCAGGAGCAGAGAGCGTATATGGCCCAGGCGATCGAAGCGGTCGGCGACGATAAGCAAGCCGAGGTCGTGAAGGCGCTTGCCGAATTGGAGCCGCGGATGGACGTGCCGGCCGATGCGCAACCGCTTGATGCCGGCGTGCCTTGCCGGTTGGGATGCTTCTCGGCGGCTTTCGGAGAAGATGGTTCCATCGTCCGGTTGGTCGACCCGCGCGGCAAGCGATGGGCGGACGACCGGCACAGAATCGGCGCGGTCCTGTACGAATCGTTCGGAGTAGAAAATTACGATGCCTGGTTCGAGCAGTATTTGGAAAATCGCGATAAAACCTACCAATGGTCGGATGCCGACTACGCGAAGCCGGGAATGGAACTTGTCAAGCCGATACCGCGTCATCGGAAGTATTCGCCCCGGATGACGGAATTGTCCGTAGTGAACGGGGACAAGACGGACCGCGTGTTTGTGCGCGCAGTCATGCCGGAGGAGGCCGTGCAATCGTTCGGCGCCCCTGCGAGATTCCTGTTGGAATACGAATTCGATCGGCAGGAAGCGGTCCTGCAGGTTACGCTGCAATGGTCGGGCAAACAAGCGAGCCGCCTGCCCGAAGCGACCTGGTTCTCGTTCGCTTTGCTGGTGGACAATCCGAACCTGTGGCTCATGGATAAGCTGGGGGAGCGGATCTCGCCGCTTGAAGTTTGCAAGAACGGCAACCGCAACCTGCACGGCGTCCATACCGGTCTGTATTATGATGGGGCCGATGGGCGGGCGGTGCTGGAAACGCTGGATGCGCCGCTCGTCTCGCCGGGAGCGCCGAGACTGCTGCAGTTCGACAACACCTTCGCTTCCATGGACGGCGGGTTTCATTTTCAGCTGCACAACAACGTCTGGGGCACGAACTTCCCGATGTGGTTTGAAGAAGACGCGAAATTCCGGTTTCGGATCCGGCTGCAGTCGTAAGCTCATTTTTTTTTACCGACTGAGCAAAGTAAAACCAAGTTTATTTAAACAAATTTAAATGATAACAAACTAATATCAAATAAACAAAGAGTAAAAAACGATTTTAGGGAGGTGATGCCCCGGAACGTTAAAGAAAGCCGGCAAAAGGCATACATGTTTCACGGTCTTAGCTCTTACAAAACCAATTACGAGACGAGGGGAACAATCCAATGCACAGAAAAGCGATATTGACGGTGTCTGTCCTGCTGCTCTTGGCGACGATCCTGGCTGCCTGCAATTCCGAAAAGAATGGAAGCGCTGACAGCACGGCAGCGGACGGCGGCAAGAAAGAAACGATCAAAATCAGCATCGGCGAAGACGATTACGGCGCCCGGATGAAAAATTACGAAGCCGCATTCAAGGCGTTGAACGAAGAACTGAAGGCGCAGGGCAAAGCTGTCGAAGTCGTGGCCGACGTCATGCCGAAGGTCGGCGACGACGAACTGGTCCTGCAAGCGCAGGCGGGGCAGTACCGCGATATCTCCATGAACTCGAGCGTCGACATCGGTTGGGAGCTCGATGCCGGCTTGATCCAGCCGATCGATTGGCTGAAGGATTCGGAAGTGTTCAAGTCGCTGGAAGATAACTTGTGGAACGTGATGATTTATCAAGGGCACGTGTACGGCGCGATTCAGGATATCGATGCGTCCCCGTTATATATCAACAAAGCGGCCTTGCAGAAGCTCGGCTGGTCGGATGCCGATATCGCGGCATTGCCCGACCAAGTGAAAGCCGGCCAATTCACGATGGACGACATGCTGAACGTCGCCACCGAAGCGGTGTCCAAGGGCATCACGAAGTACGGCCTGGGCTGCGATGGACTCGATAACATCTGCATTCAGAATATCAACAACCAGATCATGGGCTTCGAGCCTTACGACATCGAACAAAGCAAGACGATCTTCGACAAGAAGGGCATTACGGATACCTATGCCTTCTGGAAGAAAGGGATCGACAGCGGCGCCTTCTCCAAAGACTTCGCGAGCTTCGAGGACGCGGGCTACGGCTACTATGTCAACGGACAATTCATGTTCTTCATCGGCGGCACCGGCACGTACAAGAGCATGGGCGATGCGTTCGGCAAGACCGACAAGGAGTTCGAAGAGTGGTTCTACGCGAACAACACGTTCTCGCTCATCCCTGCGGGCACGAAAGGCGGCAAGCCGGGGTCGCTGTCCAACCCGCGCGTCTACTTCGTAAGCTCCAAAGTAGACGAGAAGAAGATGCCGTACGTGCAGCGCATCATCGAGCTGGCAATGGCGCCGAACTTGCAGATGGACCATACGGTGGCGTCCGGCAAGCTTCCGGTCACGAAGGACGCGCAGAACGACCCGCGCTTCAAGGATAACAAGTTCATCCAGGATGTTGCCTATATGCTGGAATATACGGGCGTTCGCCCGCCGCATCTTGCTTACCCCGACTATAGGGACATGTACAAGAAGGGCATCGAATCTTTGATGACCAAAGGCAATTCGCCGGAACAAGCTTACGAGTTTTTCTATTCGAACTTCAAACAGACCATAGGGGACGACCAAGTTATCTATCAATAAAGGATATTTGACCGCCTGTCCAAAGAAGCATCGGGGCGGCGGCAGGGCTGCCGCCTCCGATGCCAAGAAGGGAGGAAAGCCATCCCGTGTCCAAGTGGAAAAAGAAAGCATATCCGTACCTGTTTTTGTCGCCGTTCGCCATTCTCACGCTGCTCTTCTTCATCGTGCCGGCCCTCGCGACCGTCTGGATGGGAATGACCAACCTGGATCGGAAGCTCAAGCCGGATTTCATCGGCATGGCCAACTACCGCAAAATTTTCGCGGACGTCAACCTGCTGCCGATCATCAAAGTTACGCTCATCTACGTCGTCTTGTCCCTGATCCTGACAGTGGCGCTTAGCCTGCTGCTGGCCATCAGCACGCAATATTTGGTCAAGAACAAGAAGGCCGGCGCTTTCTACCGGGTGCTGTGGCTCATTCCCAGCACGATGCCGGGGCTCGTCTATGTGGTGTTCTGGAAGTGGCTGTTCAATCCGAGCACGAACGGGTTCGCCAATCGGGTCGTCAGCGCGATGGGCATCGACGGGCCGATCTCCTGGTTCAATGAAGCGGGGCTCATGATCATCATCCTGGCAGGCGTCATCTCCGGAGCATCCGGAGGGATGATCCTGCTCTCCGCCTCGATCAATGCGATTCCGGACGTGCTGTACAAAGCGGCGAAAATCGACGGGGCTTCGGAGAGCGCGATCGTCCGCGACATCATCATGCCTGCGCTCAAATGGCCGATGATGTACGTCACGGTCACTTCCTCCATCGGCTTGTTTTCCAGCTACAACTTCATTTACTTGGCCACCAAGGGCGGACCCGTGTACGATACGACAACGCTTGCCTATTACGGCTTCACCCTGGCGTTCAACAAGTTGAATTACGGTTACGGGGCCGCGATCTCCTTGATCGTCGTCGTGATCTCTTTGCTGCTGACACTGCTGCTGTTCCGTCTGTTCGACTTCAACAAGCTCATCCGGCCGCCGCGGATCGAGGACTAATTGAAAGAGGTGAATCCCTTGCGGATCTGGAAGCGCGGCAGCATACACGTATACATGCTCTTGCTCATACTCCCGATCATATTCATGATCGGCTGGCTGTTCGTTTCATCCGTCTACAATTACAATTCCGGCAGGATTTCATGGGACAACTGGGGCTTCCTGTTCGATAAGATCATCGTCAACGGCGTAACGTTCCCGCTCATCTGGCCGATCGTCTGGAATACGCTGCTGTTCGGGTTGATGATTACGGCGATCGACGTGCTGTTTGCCGTACCGGCGGCCTACGCGTTCTCCCGCCTGAACTTCCGGGGGAAATCGTTCTCGCTGAAATTTCTGTTCATCATGGGATCTTTTCCCGGGATTACGCTGCTCATCACCAGCTTCTTCATCATGCAGTACCTAGGCTTGCTTAACACGATGATCGCGGTCGTCATCCTGTCGGCGGCGGGCATGCTCCCTTGGCACGTTTACATTCTGAAGGGTTTCTTCGACGAAGTGTCCTGGGATATGGAATTTGCCGCGATGATGGACGGCTGCACCCGGTTTCAAGCTTTGCGGCAAGTCATCTTGCCGAACTTGCTGTCCGGGATCGGGGCGATCGCCATATTCGCGTTCATGTCCGCATATGGCGAGTGGCTCTTGATCAAGCTGTTCATTTTCGATAATTCGAAATTGACGCTGGCGGGCTACCTGGCGAAAATGATCATCGACGACGAGACGAAAATTACGAATTTCGGCGTCATCACGGCCATCGGGCTGTTCTATACGGTGCCGATCGGCGTTTTCTATCTGTTTACGCAGAGCACGATGATGAAGGTGAACATAGGAGGGTCCAAAGGCGTATGAGCATGATCAAGCTGGAATCGATCTCGAAGAAGTTCGGCAGCGCCGTGGCGCTCGACGATGTCAACCTGGATATTAAGCGCGGGGAATTCGTCGCCTTGCTCGGACCCTCCGGCTGCGGCAAATCGACGACGTTGATGATTCTTGCCGGACTGCTGCGGCCCACTTCAGGCAAGGTCAGCTTCGACGGCAAGCTGGTCAATGACGTGGAGCCCAAAGACCGGGACATCGGCATGGTGTTCCAGAGCTATGCGCTCTATCCGCACATGTCCGTCAAGGATAACATCGCGTTCCCGCTCAAGCAGCGCAAGGTCGCGAAGAAAGAGCGATATGCCAAGGCGGAAGCCGTTGCCGGGATGCTGCAGATCGAGCATTTGCTGGACCGGATGCCCAGCCAGCTGTCGGGCGGCCAGCAGCAGCGCGTCGCGATGGCGAGGGCGCTGATCAAGGATCCGCTGTTCCTGCTCCTCGACGAGCCGATGTCGAACCTGGACGCCAGGCTCAAAGTCGACGTACGCGACGAGATTCGCCGCCTGCAGCAGCGGCTCGGCATTACGACGATCATCGTCACGCACGACCAGGAGGAAGCGATGGCCGTCGCCGACAAGATCGCGATCCTGGAGAAGGGCAAGATCCAGCAATTCGGCACGCCGGAGGAGCTGTTCGACAAGCCCGAAAATTTATTCGTCGCACACTTCATGGGCAATCCGCCGATGAATATACTGGACTGCTGGTTCGTGAGAAGCGACCGCGAGCGTCTGCTCAAGGGGAATGGATTCACGTACAAGATCCCGGATCGCAAGCGCATAGATCCTGCCTACGCGGGCAGCGAGGTGAAGCTGGGCGCGAGGCCGCACCATATCGAGATTTCCAAAAGCTCAGGCGATAACGCCATTCCGGCAAAGGTCGTGCTCGTCGAGCAATTGGGCCGCGAGAAGCTGGTGAAGGTGCTGATCGGCGATCACGAGCGCGACACGAATTTCATCCGGGTATTGACGCCCGCGACGATGAATTTCCAATATGACGAAGAAGTCTATCTGCATCTGAACGCGGACGCGATCCATCTCTTTGATGCCGAGACGGGCCGCGTGTTAACCTGAAACGAAGCAGGAAGGATGATCAAGCATGATGAAAGATCTAGCGGATCGCTATAGCCCTACTATCCATTTCGACGAAAAAGAGCCGTTTTTCCCCGTCCATGTCGGCGTCACCGTTTTCGACAAGCCTGGCGAACGATCGCCTTCGATGCATAAGCGAACACTCGATTTCGACCCGCAGCAAGTGAAATTCGCGATTGAATACGCGATCTATTTCGATTACGATATTGGACATGCATACGAATTGGAACACTTCTGGGTGTTCGTCGGCCATGACGGCGAGGTGGTCGATGCGGAAGCAAGCTTCCACGGCGACTACTTCAAGGCGTTGTTCAAAGACCGCCGAAACTTGCAAGGCACGCATGTCAACATCTATTCGCAGCCCGGCAAGCATGCCTTCTCGCCATCCATCGAGTTTCTGGAGATGGTTCCTTCCCTGTACACGGATCCGTATGAGAATGCCGGCGAAGGCGGATTGATGGTGCCCGGCATCCTGAAGGGCGCTTATGAAACGAACGAGGAGATCGATCGATTGGCGAGGGCCTACCTGCAAAGCTGCAAATTCAAACCGTCCATGCGATTCGTTCCCTATCGCCTGTCGCCGGAGATGTTTATGACCTGGGAGGAACTGGCCGAAGCGATACCAAGGAGGATCAAGGCAATCATTGGCGAATGGAAAGTATAGAGAATCAGCGCCTGGATTGGAATTGGAGATGAACCTGTGGCAACCATCGCATTCGTATTAGTCATTTGCTCCGGTTTGATGAATGCCACCTGGAACCTGTTCACGAAGCGGAGCCTGAACAAGACGGTATTTCTGTGGTCGATCCATGCCGTCGCAGCCGTTGCGTATATGCCGACCTTCATTCAGGAGTTGGCTACCAAGCCGATCAGCGGCGCCGGATATGCGCTCATTGCCTTATCCATGGGATTTCAAGGATTATATATCTATTTGCTTGGCAAAGCGTATACGATCGGCGACCTGTCGCAGGTGTACCCGATTACGCGCGGCACCGGCGCGATGCTCGTTCCGCTCATCAGCGTGTTGTTCCTGGGTGAACGATTGCCCTGGTATGCCTGGGCCGGTCTCGCTCTGCTCCTGGCCGGTATTGTGGCCTTGAGCAGCCGGGGGAGAGGCGATGCGATGAAATCGCTGCAGATCTCGCCGCATCTGCTGATGATCGCCTTCGGGATCGGGCTGTGCATCACCGGCTATACGCTGACCGATAAGCTGACGCTCGCGCATATTTCACCGCTTGCGCTCATTCAAGTCTCGCATCTTGGATATATGATTACACTGACGAGGGGGGCGATGCGATCCGGGCAAATCAGGGAGGAATGGCGCGCGAATTGGCGGACGATTCTGCTAGGTGCCATCATGGCGCCGGGGAGCTACTTGCTGTTCTTGTTCGCACTGGATCTGGCACAGGTGGCGCAGCTCGCGCCGATTCGCGAAATCGGCATCGTATTCGGCACGTTGTTCGGAATTATGTTCTTGAGGGAAAAGCAGGGAACGAGACGTGTGATTGCCGCCGTACTGATCGTGGCAGGCGTCATTCTAATTAAAGGGGATATGTAAACATGAGCACACGGAAATCGATGTTTATCGAAGGTGCTAACTTCTACAAAGGCAACGTGCACGGCCACACGGTCATTTCCGACGGCGAGTTGCAGGTCGAAGAATCGATCGAGGCGTACAAGTCGCGCGGCTATTCGTTCATCGTTATCAGCGATCACGAGACGTATTTCGATTCTACGGCTTACGACACCGAGAACTTCATCGTGCATCCCGGCATCGAATGGGCGATCGAGGAGCCGAAGGACGGGCATAAGGGCCATCATATCCACGGCATTCTGGGGACGAAGGAAATGGTGGATGCCGCCGGCGACAAGCGGATTCCGCACGGCACGTATCTCGACAAGTACGATTGGAAGACGCCCCAGACGATCCAGCGGGCGATCGACACGCTGCGCGATGCCGGCAATCTCGTCATGTACAACCACCCGATCTGGTCGCGGCTCGAACTGGACGACCTGCTGAACGTACACGGCTATTTCGCATTGGAAATTTACAACTGGAACTGCGAGGTCTGGGATGCGACCGGTGTCGCCACGCATTATTGGGATATGCTGCTGCGCAGGGGCTTGAAGGTGTACGGCATCGCTTCGGACGACAATCATAACAACTTCCCGTTCGGGTCGGCCAGCAGCGACTCGTTCGGCGGCTGGATCGTCGTTGCGGCGAAGAAGCTGGATCGCGAATCGATCGCCGAGGCGCTCGTGCAAGGCAGCTTCTATGCATCGAACGGTCCGGAAATTCACGAATACGTGCATGACGGGGACGAGGTTCATATCAAGTGCTCGCCGGTCAAACGGATCAATTTCATCACGTACGAGAGAAGAGGCACGACGAAGCTCGCCGAGGACGGCGAGTACATCACCGAAGCCACGTTCAAGCTGGCGGGCGACGAAATCTTCGCGCGGCTCGAGTGCGTGGACGAGTTCGGCAAGACGGCCTGGAGCAACCCGCTCTTCTTGCAATCGTAAACAAATGCTATAATCAATAAATACAGATAAGGGTGATGAGGATCGGAGGCTAGACGGTGTCGCTCATTGGGGAAGAACGCAAACGGAAGATCATGGATATCTTGGACGTGCGGGAGAAAGTCACGGTTCGTTATTTATCGGAGCAGCTGGAAGTGACGACGGAAACGATCCGCAAATATTTGGAAGAGCTCGAAGCCGAGAAGAAACTGAAAAAAGTATACGGCGGCGCGATCCGGCTCGCGGAGGAGTTCGAGGAGCCATCCTACCTGAAGCGGGAAATTCTGTTTTATGAGGAGAAGCTTCGCATCGGCAAGGCCGCGGCCGCCTACGTGGAGGACAACGACGTCATCGCGCTGGACGAAGGCAGCACCGTCTTGCAGATCATCCGACATCTTGTTCATAAGCGCAACATTACGGTGTGCACGAATTCGTTTCCGGTGGCGGCGCTTGTAAGCGAGTATGCGGGCCAGCAAGCTTTTTCCGGCAAAGTGATCTTCCTTGGCGGGGCGGTCAGCTTGAAGCACATGCGGGTGACCGGCCCGCTTTCCGAACAGATGATGAGCTCGTTCTACGTGGACAAGGCGTTCATATCGGTCGATGGCATTTCCCCGATGCACGGCTTAACGAGTTTGGATGCCGATCGTGGCACCTTATCGATTCGCATGAAGGAACAAGCCAAGCGGACGTATGTGCTGGCGGATCATTCCAAGTTCGAAGTTCGCGGCATGTACAAGATGGCCGACCTGGACGCTTCCTTGACGGTGATCAGCAACCGGGAAGCGCCCGAGGATTGGCGGACGGAGCTTGCCGCGCGCGGCGTGGAATGGGTAACGGCAGCGGAATAAACGGCATGAAAGCGAAATGATCTGGCATCGCGATAAAGACTGCAAGAGGCGATTGATTGCCTTTTGCAGTCTTTTTTGGTGAGGGAACCGCTTAACCTTTCGCAATCGTGTCTTGCGGGCTTGCCGAAAGTAGCGTATTTTAATTCATACGAACCTTGTTACGGAAGGCAGGCTAGGATGATGCCATTGATACCGCGCACGCTGAAACATCGCTTGATCTACCTGCTGCTGCTCTACGCCTTGATCCCGCTTATCTTGATCGGCAGCATTTCCTACTCGGCCATGTACGCGATGCTTGTCAATAAGGCGGAGAAAGGGGTAACCGGTAACCTTCATCAGGTCCGACTTTCGTTCGAGAACACGATCAGCCAATTGAATCATGCTTCCCAGCAGCTCGTATTCGAAGGCCGGGTCGGCAAGAGCCTGGACGCTTATTTATCCGCCGACTTGTACGACAAGCGCAGGATCGGGGAAGAAATCGAGAGCGAGATCAGCCTGATCCATTTTACGAACCCGACACTCGGCTTGATCTTCTATTACTTGGCGAATACCGGGGAACTGCTCTTTCAGAACTCTCACGTGCGAGACGATGTGGACATTTTCGGTCAGCCCGTTCTGTCCGAGCAATTGCAGCTGACGTACTATGGCCCTCATCTGTCGCTGAATCCGCTGGACGGCCACAAGGTGCTGTCCGTCGTGCGCAAGGTCGAGCTTCCGGACCGCGATGACGTGTACTTATACATGGAAACCGACTTCAAGCTGACGGACACGATCATGAGCACGGACGAGATTTTCGACGACACGTTCTACTTCTTCGTGGACAAGAGCGGCCGCATCGCCTACAGCGATAGGCAGGAAGTGTTCCCGATCGGCGCGCAGATGACGGAATCGCTGGCGAAGTCGGAATCCGGCGCCGACTATCTCCTGTTCGAAGAGATGAGCAACCAATCCTGGCGGATCGTGGCGGCGATTCCGAAACGCGTCTATAATCAGGCGCTGCATCGCTGGATTTTGCAATTTGCGATTCTGACAGCGCTTTCCCTTGCCGCCGGCTGCGTGCTCGCCATCGCGATCTGGCGCATGGTTTACTCGCCGCTGCTGCATTTGCGCAGGAACATTCGCCGGCTCAAGGACGATCATACGTCGGCTCCGCCGGGATTCCGCTACGACCGAATCCAGGAGTTCGCGGACATCCATCGGGATTTCTCGGCAATGAAGCATCGCATCGACGAATTGATCCTCGATATCGACAACAACGCCAGAACCCGCAGAAAGCTGGAAATCGAAAATTTGATGTACAAGATCAATCCGCACTTTATCCATAACACGCTCGATACGATCCGCTGGCAAGCGCGGGCGAGCGGGCAGCAGGAGACGGACCGCCTGGTGTCTACGCTGAACCGGCTGCTGCATTACAACTTGGGTAAAGGCAGAACGGCCCGTATCCGCGACGAAATCGAAGCGTTGAAGAACTACGTGACGCTGCAAGGCGTCAGGTACAACTTTCACTTCGAAGTCCGCATCCAGGCGGACCCCGGCATGCTGGAGCATCCGATTCCCAGGTTCATCCTGCAGCCGCTCGTGGAAAATTCCATCCATCACGGCTTGCAGAGCAAGAGTGGAGACGGCGGCGTCATCGAAGTGTCCGTGAAGGAAGAAGGCGGCTCGCATGTCGTCCTGGAAGTGAGAGACAACGGCTACGGGATGACGGAAGCGGAACTGAACCGAATGATCGCCGGCGGCTCGGAGACGGCAAGCAAGACGGGAATGGGCATCGGATGGCAATACGTGCGCAGAATGCTGGATTGGCAATACGCGGGAGCCGCAGGCATGCAGGTGGTCAGCGGGATCGGTTCGGGAACGACGATCACGCTCAAGCTGCCGACAGGCATGAAAGGAGGAGACGGCGATGCGGAAAGTGATGATCGTCGATGACGATTATTTGGTCCGGCAAGGGCTGATTCGGATTATGCCGTGGGCGGATTACGGAATGGAGGTCATCGCCGAGGCGGGCAGCGGCATAGATGCGCTGGCTCTGCTCGAACGGCAATCCGTCGATCTGCTCATTACGGACCTGGCGATGCCGGCGATGTCCGGAATCGACTTGATGAAGCAGGTCAAGGAACGTTATCCCCGGATCGCGATGGTCGTGCTGACGTTCCATCACGACTTCGAGCTCATTCGCGACGCGCTCCGGCTGGGCGCCCTGGATTACATCACGAAGATCGAGCTGGAGCAGGATCAGATGGCCTCCATCCTGCAGCGGATCCGGCAGCGGATCGAGGAGCTTACTCCCCCGGTGGAGGCACCGGCTCCCCCGAAGGATGCGATCATCAAGCTCGGCCGGGAATTGTCGGCGCTGGCTTGGATGAGCGACGAGGAATTGTTTAATCAACTGATCGCGGATGTCGCCAAGCTGCAATTGCCCGCGGTTCAGTTCGAGCAGATGATCTACATAGCCGTACAGGAATGGAACAAATTTATCGATTCGCCGTTGTTCAAGTTCGAGGAGAACAGCAAGCCGAATACCTGGCAAGGGTGGGTGAACTGGCTGCGGGAAGTACGGATCGGCATTCATGACGAACGCTTCAATCAGGTCTATTCGCATGAAGTCACGACGAGCATCTTGCGGGCAGCGGACTATATCAAACAAGATTTGCGCAGCGAAATCCAGCTTCCCGCCATGGCGGAGAAGGTGCACATGAGTCGAAGCTACTTCAGCAAGTGCTTCCGCGACATCATGGGCAAGACGTTCCAGGATTACGTCCGGGATTTGAAAATCGAACATGCCAAGACGCTGCTGCGCCAGACGAACAAGTCGATCGGGTGGGTGGCGGCCGAATCGGGTTACCCGAACGAGAAGTATTTCAGCAAAGTGTTCCGCGAAACGACGGGCGAACTGCCGCGCGATTATCGGAAAGCCGCGGCCAAAGTCACAGATTATCCGCGATAAAGAGCAAAATCGTCTTCTGGCGACTGAGCGGCGGTCAAACAACGGACGAATGGAGCGGGAAGCCAAGACGCCACGTGACTTTTCGAAGATCGGCTGCTTCTATAATGATTTTGGGAAAGCGATTACATCATATGAGGAGGATCCGAGATTGATGAAGATCACGCGTCATTGGGTCGTATGGATGGTACTCGCCGCTATGCTCGTCGTAACGGCATGTTCGAGCAACAACGATGGCAAGCAGTCGGAGCCTTCCGCCAAGGCGAGCGAGCAAGCTTCGCTGGCGGGAGGACAGGAAGGGCAAGCGGAAGCGATCGATCCTTACAGGCTGCCGGAACCGGTAGAGTTCACCACCTTCAAGTCGGTCGGAGCGAACTCCAAGCTTCCGGAAGGGGATACGGTGGAGAACAACCAGTATACCCGTTACCTGAAGGAGAAATCGAACATTACCGCCAAAATTTTGTGGTATGCGTCGGGCAACGATTACGACCAGAAATCGAAGCTGGCGATCGGCAGCGGCGATATTCCCGACGTACTGCTCGTCGACGAGCAAACGTTCCGGACGCTCGCCGCGGCAGGTCAGTTGGAAGATTTGACTGACGTGTACGGCAAGTACAAGGCACCGCTTACGGAAGAACTGTTCGCTTCGACCGATGGCAAGGCGCTGGAGAAGGCGACGATCAAAGGCAAGCTGATGGCGATTCCGAACATTGCCGTGCAAGCCGACGCCGCCAGCATGTTGTTCGTGCGCCAGGATTGGCTTGACAAGCTGGGACTGGAAGGTCCGAAAACGGTCGCCGACATCGAGAAGATCGCCAAGGCGTTCGTCGACAACAAGATGGGCGGCGAAGGTACGATCGGGCTGACATCCGATACGCTGGATGTACCGGGCAAGGCGGGCCGCCACAATTTGAAAGGGCTGTTCGAAGCCTACAATGCCTATCCGGGCAACTGGCTGAAGGATGGCAGCGGCAATCTCGTATACGGCTCCATCTTGCCGGAGACGAAGACGGCGCTCGGCAAAATCCGCGACATGTACTTGGCCGGATTGATCGACAAAGAATTTGCGCTGCGCAAGGATAAGGACGAACCCGTGATTTCCGGCAAAGCCGGCATGTTCTTCGGTCCTTGGTGGTCGGGCGGCGTGCTCAGAGACACGTACAAGAACTTCCCGGACGCGAACTTCGGAGTGTACATGATCTATGACGACCAAGGGAAACTGAACAACCTGAAAGTACCGGTCAGCCAGAAATTCATTGTCGTCAAGAAGGGCTACAAGCACCCGGAAGCGGCAATCGTGTATGCGAACAATTACATTCGCTTCGAACGCAGGGCCGAGCCGGATTCGCTGAAGCTCGATACCCAAGTCAGTACGGAATTCTGGCCGATCGGCAACGCGACCTACGACTATGCCGACGCAGTGGAACGAAAGTCCACGGAACTGGCGGATGCGCTGGCCGGCAAGGTGAAGCCGGAAGATCTTCGTCCGGAGATGAAGCAGTTGTACGACTTCGCCATGGCCGACAAGGCGGCTCCGCGCGTGGATCTGGTTGGTTGGGCCAAATTCTACGGCTATACCGAACCGGCAGAGATGCTGAAGCTGCCGATGAACAATTTGTTCAACGAATTTACGACATCGACCAAGACGATGGACCGCAAGTGGGCCAACCTGAAGAAGCTGGAAGAAGAAGCCTTCTATCAAATCGTGATGGGCAAGAAGCCTCTTGACTCCTTCGATCAATTCGTAAGCGACTGGAAATCGCAAGGCGGCGACGAGATCGTGAAGGAAATCGAAGCCGAAGTTCAATAAGCAGCAATGTTGCAATCGCACCATCATGACAGAATCGTGTGGTGGTGCGATTTCTTTCTGTACAGGAGGCAGGCGAACGCATGAAGAGCTTCCAGAAGCATTATCATCTAATGCTGCTGCCAGGAATCATACTGCTCATTATTTTTCATCTCATCCCGATGTTCGGCATCGTCATTGCTTTTCAGGATTTCAACATCGGTCATGGCTTCAAATCTCCATGGATCGGTCTGGAAAATTTCAAGTATTTATTCCAAATCCGCGACAGCAAGGTCATCTTCTACAACACCGTCTTTATCGCAACCTGCAAAATCGTCATGCATCTGCTCGTACCGCTTGTCTTCGCGATTCTGCTGAATGAATTGAAGAACGTCATTCTGAAGAGATGGGTGCAGACGATCGTGTACCTGCCTCACTTCCTCTCTTGGGTTATTCTGGCAGGCGTAATTATCGACATGCTGTCCCTTGATGGCATCGTCAATGGCGTGATCCGCGCGTTCGGCGGCGAGGGCATCATGTTTTTGGCCAGCAACGGTTGGTTTCCCGCCATCATCGTCGGCTCCGATATTTGGAAGGAATTCGGTTTCGCGGCGATCATCTACTTGGCTGCTCTTGCCGGCATCAATACCTCGCTCTATGAAGCGGCGGTTATCGACGGGGCAGGCCGTCTGCAGCAAATTTGGTACATTACGCTGCCGAGTCTGATGCCGACGACCATTCTGCTGGCCACGCTTAGTATCGGCAACATTCTGAATGCGGGCTTTGATCAGATCTTCAACTTGTACAACCCGCTCGTCTATCCTTCCGGGGATATTATCGACACTTATGTGTACCGGGTCGGTCTTGTGCAAGCGCAGTACGGCTTCGCGACAGCGGTCGGATTGTTGAAGTCCGCGATCGGATTCGCGCTCATCGTCCTGTCCTATCGGGTTGCCTACCGATTTGCGGGCTATCGCATTTTCTAACAGAGAAGCAGGTGAGGATCGTTTGGTACAAGACAGAACATTATCGGCTCGCATAGGCAATGCGATGCTCGTCGCGCTGATGCTGCTGATTTCTTTTATATCCTTGGCGCCGATTCTGCATACCGTTGCGGTATCGTTCAGCGATATGTCGGCGGCGGCCGGGGGGTTCGTCAAATTTTGGCCGGTTGGATTCAATTTCGCTTCTTACCAGAAGATCGTGGCCGATCCCCATTTTACGCACGCTTTTCTCGTTTCGCTGGAACGGGTGCTTCTGGGCGGTAGCATTAACTTCTTGCTGACCGTTCTAATGGCTTATCCGTTGTCCAGAAGTCCCAAGGAGTTCGGCGTGCGGCATTATTATATGTGGTTCGTCCTTTTCACCATGCTGTTCAGCGGAGGGACGATTCCGCTCTATCTGACGGTCAAATACCTGGATATGTTCAATACGCTGTGGGCGCTGGTGTTGCCTGGTGCGGTGCCGGTCTTCAATGTGATTCTGCTGGTGAACTTCTTCCGCAATTTGCCGAAAGAGCTCAGCGAAGCCGGTTACATCGACGGTGCGGGCCCCTGGTATATGCTGGTGAGAATTTTCATTCCGCTGTCGCTGCCGGCGCTCGCTACTGTTACTCTGTTCAGCATCGTCGGCCACTGGAACGCGTTCTTCGACGGCCTGATCTTCATGCGCAGCGTCGAGAACTATCCTCTGCAGACGTATATTCAACAGCTCGTCGTGCAGCTCAGCCCGGAGCTCATGGATTCTACGAATGTCGAATTGATGGAGAAAATGTCCGACAAGACGCTCAATGCGGCTAAAATTATGGTCTCCATGCTGCCCGTGCTGCTCATATATCCATTCCTGCAGCGGTATTTCATTCACGGCATCATGCTGGGATCGGTGAAAGAGTAGGAGGCGATTGGTCATGAGTCGCGCAAGTCAGGAGGTGTCCGCCTTGGAAATCGTATTGGAGCGCACGATCCGTCACGAGGAGCAGCAGGAATATCATCTGGAATTGCCGTTCGAGCTGCCGGATCGGACCGAAGAGCTGCAAGTGGAAATCGAAGTCGAGCCGCTGGGCGAGGGGAGGCTCACGATCGATCTCGGGCTGAAGGATGCGCAGCGCGTCCGGGGCTGGAGCGGGGGTGCGAGAACGCGGTTCGCCGTTGGCAAGGAACGGGCGACCCCGGGTTACTTGCCCGGCGAACTCGTGCCGGGTACGTGGGCGGTGCTGCTGGGCGCGTACCGAGTGCCTGCGGCGGGATGCCGGGTGATCGCGCGCGTCCGCTGTTTGCCCGAAACGCCAAGGTGGCTGAAGGGGGATTTGCATTCGCATACGGTGCACAGCGACGGTTCCTATACGCTGGATGAAGCGGTCTCGATTATGAAGGCGCTCGGGTGCGACTTCCTGGCGACGACGGACCATAACACGGTCAGCCAAAATTTCGCGCATCCGAAAGAGAGTCCCGTCGTGCTCATACCGGGCATGGAGCTCACGACGAATGACGGACATGCGAACCTGCTCGGCGTCGTAGATCCCGTGACGGATTTTCGCGTTCGCAGGCTGGAACATATCCACGCTCATTTCGCGGCGGCCAGGGACAAGGGGGCTGTCGTGGTGTTGAACCATCCGCACTGCGGCGATTGCCCTTGGGAATGGGGATTCGAGGTAGATCACGACTGGGTGGAAGTATGGAACGGGCCGTGGACGGACCGCAATGAACGGGCGCTGGCCTGGTGGCATGCGCAGCTTGCCGCTGGCAGGCGGATCGTCGCAGTCGGAGGCAGCGACGTTCACAAGCCGCACCCTCACGTCAAACACGCGCATCCGACGATGTGGGCATATGCTGTATCGCGGACCTCTGCCGGTATTTTGGAAGGGATCGGACGAGGGCACGCGTTCATCAGCGAATCTCCGGAAGGCCCCGCGATCGACTTCCGGATCGGAAAGGCGATGATGGGCGATACGGCGGAGGCGGATGACGCGGACGGGAAGGGAGAATTGCGCGTCTCCCGGCTGCACCCGGGAGATCGGGTCTTGATCCTCTCGGAGCGGGGATTGGAAGAGGAGCGAACCGCAGGTCGTGAGGAGACGTTATTCCATGCCTGGCGAGCGGAGCGGGACCGGCAGTTCTACCGCATCGAGATCCGGCGCCAATGTCCGATACGGAACGCGTCCGTAGTAGCCGCGCTCAGCAATCCCATCTACCTCCGGGCGCATCCTCAGGCGAATTGATCGCATCCTCCTCATTTTCCGTCCCGTCCTCCTCCCGAACAAAGCTATAGCAAGCATGCCAGCGCTTCAACCAGACCGGCTTCGCCGGACCGGTTGAAGCTTTTGCGTATTTCCACTATGCTGATAAAAGTACGATTCAGCCAAGTTATGAACCAGGGAGACGTGAAGAAATGAACAAGTACATCGCGGTCGGCGCCGTCGCCGCGCTGCTCGCCGTTGCCATCGGGGCATTCGGGGCGCATATGCTGGAAGACCGGCTTACCGCTCATGAGCTGGACATTTACCGTACCGGCGTGCAATATCACATGTTCCATGCTCTGGGCATCCTGCTGATCGCCGCGCTTGGAGATCGGCTGCCTTCCCGCAAGGCGGCGCTGTGGGCAGCCCGGCTGCTGTTGCTCGGCATCCTGCTGTTCTCCGGCAGCCTGTACGTGCTGGCCGTCAGCGGCGTAACGGCGTTGGGAGCGATTACGCCGCTCGGGGGCGTAGCGTTCATCGCCGGCTGGTTGTGCCTCGCATTTGCCAGTCGCACCCCGAAAGCTTGAAAACGTTTCACATAAGCTGCCTTTTTCTGTATAATGGGTTTGTCTGCGCATCTATTCCGGTCGGAAAGGAGGAGAATGCGTTTGCGCGGAAGGTCTTCCTACCAGTTCGAACTGCTGGATGCGCTTTACAACCATAGCCCTGTCGTGTTCTCCATCATTGACCGACAAGGGCGATTTCTGGACATTAATCGCGATCCTTCCGATTTGTTCGGCTACTCGAAGGAGGATTTGGCCGGCAAGTCTTTCGTGAATTTGTTGGAACCGGGCTGCCGGGAGGAGACGCTGCGTATTTTCCATCAGACCCTTCGGGGCGAGAACGGATCGCTCGACATTCGCTTCATCAACAAGTCCGGTGCGCCGATGGATTTGAATATCGCGACATCCCCTTTGATTCGCCGCGGCAAGACGATCGCGATCCTTGCTTTCATCCAGGATATCAGCGAGCGCAAGCGCACGCTCGAGCGCAATCACTACATGGCCTATTACGACGACATGACCGGTCTGCCGAACCGGCGTCATTTCACGAACCGTCTGAACAGGAAAATATCGGAGTTCTCGGAAAGCAGGCTCAGACCCGCGATCTGTTATCTGGACGTAGACGGCTTCAAACTGGTTAATACGTCCTTCGGCCGCGACTTCGGAGACATGCTGTTATTGCAGGTGGCGGAGCGGCTCATGCGTTATTTGAGCGAGCACGGCGAATTGGCTCGCATGGAAGGAGACGAATTCGCTGGATATTTGGGCGAGGTAGCGAGCGAAGAAGAAGCTGCCGCCAAAGTCCGTGAATTGATGAAGTTCCTGGAAGAGCCGTTCGAATTGAACGGCGTTCCGATCCATCTGTCCGTCAGCATCGGCGTGGCCGTGCAGGTGCGCGGAGACGATGCCGGCATGATGCTGCGCAAGGCTGACACGGCGCTGCACCGCGTGAAGGACAACGGACGCAACGATTATCAGTTCCATGTTTCCGACATGGACCCCGAATCGATGGACAAGCTGACATTCCAACACGAGATGCGCAAGGCGCTGGCGAACGGCGAATTCAAGCTTTACTATCAGCCGCAATTCGACTTGTCCTGCGGCCGAATCGTCGGGATGGAGGCATTGCTGCGCTGGCAGCACCCTGAACGCGGGTTCATCAGTCCTGTCGAGTTCATCCCTGCTGCTGAAGAGAGCGGCATTATCGTTCCGCTAGGCGATTGGGTGCTGGAGGAAGCGTGCCGCCAGAACAAAATTTGGCAGCAAGATCCGGATATGGCGAGAATTCCGGTCGCGGTCAATTTGTCGATGCGGCAGTTTTTCCGCAGGGACCTGACGGGCAAAGTGGCGGAAGTACTGGCGCAAACGGGGCTCGAACCGAAGTATCTCGAGTTCGAAATTACCGAGAGCCTGACGATGGACGTGGAGAGGGCATCGCACTGCCTGGAACAATTGCGCGAACTTGGCGTACAAGTGAGCATCGACGATTTCGGCACGGGCTATAGCTCGTTTCATTATTTGAAAAGCTTGCCGATCGGGCGGCTCAAAATTGACCGGTCCTTCGTCAGCGACATCCAACAGGATCCGGGGGATGCGGCCATCGTCGCGGCGATCATCGCCATGGCGCACAATTTGCAGCTGCAAGTCATTGCCGAAGGCGTAGAGACGGAGGAACAGATGCGATTCCTGCGAAGCCACCGCTGCGACGAGATGCAAGGCTATTTCGGAAGTCCTCCGGTTCCGCCGGACGAGATGTATCGGCTGCTGGAAGATTTCTCCGCCGGCCATGTACTGCTGCAATCTTACGCGGAAGCCGCCGTCGGATCCGAAGGAAGCGTGGTCTGATCAGGTCCCGCGATAAGCTAAGAACCTCCTGTTCACGCTCTATGGCGGAATAGGAGGTTCTTCTTTGCATCTACATCCGAGCATGTGCACTATTCGAGGAAATCGTCGATTTCGAACAGCTTGAACGTATGTACTTGCTTCTCATCGACATGATACACCGTGAGCAATTGGCCGGGAGCATCGAATCTGAGAATTCGGCAAGGAATGCTGAGCTTGACACCGCGGCCTTTATTCACGTTCAAGCGAATCAACTTGTTCGTGTCGATATATTGCCGGATGCGCGTTTCGAGTTCGTCCACTTGCGGTGCAGACGCTTTTGGCGTTGCGGTTCCCGCGGGCAGCGTCTTCGCTGGATTGTTCTCCCGTTTCAGCGCTTCTTCTATTACTTGACCAAGCATAATGCCGGTCCCGATGCGGAAATCTGCGAATTCACCGGTATTCAGTACACGGAGCAGGTGTTCCAATGCGGATCCATTCGACTTGGCGTTCACGAGAATATCGACTTGAAACAAGAAGGAGTGGTCGTCCGCGTCCGATTTGGTGCGATTCATGTAGTTCCTCCTTCTGCATGACGCGTTGCAGGAAACATCAGTCTTAATACCTACTATAACACGGTTTTTTCACCTGAAATAGTCCCAACTTGTGACAAATGCCCGGCAAATCCGACTCTTCGATGCATATGATGCTGATGAGGACAATCGATTCCAGGGAGGTGCGGGGGATGGTGCGAATGGAACCGATCCAAATCGGCGAGTGGACAGCCGTCGGGGTCGAAGTGCGGTTGCCCGGGACGACGCTGCTTGCCGTTACGGCAGGCAACGGCTATATCATGTGCGGAGCGCTTGATGTCGGATTATTGAACGAACGGCTAAACGATCGGCATATCGTCGCCGGCCGCGCGGTCGGCGTCCGGACGCTGGAGCAATTACTGGACGCTCCGCTCGAATCGGTCACTCTGACGGCAGAACGGATGGGCATTACGGCAGGCATGACCGGCAAAGATGCCGTGCGGGCAATGGCTGCGGCAGCCGCTTCTTAAGCTTGACGAAGAATAACGGATTCGTTCATAGCGGTCAGACCTGCTCGAACAGCTGCTTGAGGCCGCTGTCATATGGCGCACGTACGATGCCTTTCTCCGTGATGATGGCGGTGACCAGGTCGTGGGGCGTCACGTCGAAGGCCGGGTTGTAGACGGCGATGCCTTGCGGCGCGGTGCGCCGTCCGAATCCGGACGTCACTTCGTCGGGATGGCGCTCCTCAATCGGAATGTCGGCGCCGGATGGCGTTGACAGGTCGATCGTCGACATCGGACAAGCGACATAGAACGGAATGTTGTGCGCCTTGGCCAGCACCGCTACACTGTACGTGCCGATTTTGTTCGCGACGTCGCCATTGGCCGCGACCCTGTCCGTTCCGACGATGACCGCTTGCACCCAGCCTTTGGACATGACGTGTCCAGCCATATTGTCCGTGATCAGCGTGACGTCGACGCCGGCCTGCTGCAATTCGAAGGCGGTCAGTCGCGCTCCTTGGAGCACCGGTCGGGTCTCGTCGGCGAACACTTTCAGCTTGATGTCTTGCTCGAGAGCCAGGTAGAAGGGGGCAAGCGCCGTGCCGTATTTGGAAGTCGCGAGTCCCCCGGCATTGCAATGGGTCAGCACGCCCATGCCGTCCTTGAACAGCGTGAGCGCATGCTCGCCGATCAGCCGGTTCGTCTGTTCGTCTTCCGCTTGTATGCGCTGGGCTTCCGCGAGCAAGCCGCTGCGCGCTTCCGCCGCGCTTTGTCCTGCTGCTTGCAGTTGTGCCGCGCGGGCCTTCATCCGGTCCAGCGCCCAGAACAGATTGACCGCGGTTGGCCGCGAAGTGGCCAGATAAGCGGCGTCCCGCTGGACGATGGACAGCCAGTCTTCCGCAGCGGGGGCGGCTTGCGCGGCGTTCTGCAGCCCCAATACGATGCCGTAGGCGGCTGCGATGCCGATCGCCGGCGCTCCCCGGACTTTAAGCTCGCGAATGGCTTCCCATATGTCTTGCGGCGTCGTTAGGCGCAAAAATACGATCTCTTCGGGCAGCAGCCGCTGATCGAGCAGCAGTACGGCATCGTCCGACCAACGGACGGATTGCAGCACTTCTCCTGTCTGGGTATTGTCGCGGGTAGCGCTCATGATGAGATTCTCCTTTTCGTGTCCTTGCTTATCCGTCCGCGGCCAGGACGGCGGATTCGGCGATCTCGGTCAGGTCGCGGATCGATCTGGCGTTGCGGTGCTGCACGATCAGCGCCTTGCCGATCGCCAGCGCCTGCCGCTGCGCGCGCTGCCGCACTTCCGCGTCCGGAATCCGGTCGATATCGGCGACATGCGCAAGGCCGATAATGCGGCGCACCATCTTGCAGCCGGCGAAGCCGCACGTGTCCTGCAGCAACCGGTGCATGTAATCGTTCTGGTAGCCCGGCGTTTTGGCCATTCGGTCCGCGCCATCCGCGTCCCAGAGCGCCCGGAATTTCTTCTCGAACAATGTCCACACGTCGCGGACAGTGCCGATCAAGTATTCACGGCGCTCGTGTCGGGCTTCATCGCTGGGCGACCAATGCTCCTGCGCCGCATAGTTCAACAGCAAGTTGGCGATGACCGCGCCGACATCGAACCCGATCGGGCCGAAATAGGCGAATTCCGGATCGATCACCTTCGTCGACTGCGGCGTGATGAAGATGCTGCCGGTATGCAAGTCGCCGTGCAGCAGCGCTTGCGCCTGCGTCAGAAATTTCTCGCGCAGCAAGGCGACCTCCAGATGCAGCAGCGAGTCCTGCCACAACGCTTCGGCATCGGCCTGCAGGTGATCGTCGAAGCTGTTATTCGGAGAATTCGTGTACGGATCGTCGAAAATCAGGTCTTCGGTGATCTTGCACAGCTCCGGATTGACGAACGACTTGACGAGCAGCTTCTTCTGCTGCTGGTTCATGCCCAGGTCGGACGTGAAGAACAGCGTGCGCGCCATGAATTCGGCGATATCTTCGGCGAATCGCGGATAGACGCCGCCGTCCATCAGGCCTTTGCGCATGATGACGTGGTCGCTCAAGTCCTCCATGACGGTCAGCGCAAGATCGGGATCGTACCGATAAAGCTTCGGGACGAGCCCTGGCGCGAGTTCGCCTTGCAGCCGCAAGGCATCGCTCTCGATCCGCGCGCGGTCGAGCGTCAGCGGCCATGATTCCCCCACAACCTTGGCGTAGGGGAGCGCCTGCTTCAGGATGAGGCTCGCGCCGGAAGCAGGATCGCTGACATGGAATACGAGATTCAGGTTGCCATCGCCGATCTCGCGGCAGACAGGCTTCGCGTTCGCGGGAATAATGCCGGGAATCGATTGGGCGATTCGAATGGCCTCGGCTTCAGTAAGCGGGTGGTATGAGGTCATGGCGATGGATTCCTCCAGACGGTCACAGATAGGGTAGCGGCTGCAGAGTAACGCCGACTCGGACAGTTCTTCACCATTATATAGGAATTGCCATCTGGTTGAAAGATCGGGCGGAGTCAGCTGTTCGCTAAGCCAAGACCGAATGGCTCGATTTGGCTATCTGGTGAACGGTTAGGATGAACATCGCATGCGACCAGGTGAGCGGTACGACCCATGCCGCTTCGCCCGTGTGCCGGTCCGCCTGTTCGGGCAACAATCCGGCCGCCGTGCAACGCTGCATGGCCCAATCGAGGTGACGTCTCGCTCCATCGAGATCGCCGGCTGCCGCTCGAAATTGCGCGAGCCACAGAGTTGTGATGATCCATGGATTGCCGCCGATATAGACGTCGTCTTCATATCGCTTGATGCCGCCCACGACCGGCGAAGTCAGCGCTCGCTCTACCGCGTCGGCCGTTGCCGCGGCACGCGGGTCGTTCGGCGGCAACAGGCCGAACGGCACGGTGACTCCGAGCAGGCTTGCGTCGATGACGGGATCGATATCCAGACGGTACTGCCTATAACCTTTCGGTTTGACGACGCTCGAAGCGCCGACTCCGTTTTCAAGCGTTTCCCTGTACTTCCGTTCGTTCACATGAAGATGGATGCCGCGGTAGAAACGATTATCCGTCTCGTTCCAGCAATGACGGATCACGCTTGCCGATACGGAGGACGCGGCTTGCCGGCAGCGTGCCGCAAGCGTTGCCGCTCCAGCAAGCTCGGCAAGCGCGGCGGCTCCTTGCAGCCCGCCGAAGACGGCCGTCGCGGAATACGTATGCTGACCTGTACGCTCTTCCCACAGATCAACGCTGGGATGCGGCAATCCGTTGTCTTCATCCAGGGAACGCAGCAGGAATTCAGCGCCTCTGCGAACCGAATCCGCCGTCATGGACAGGAAAGTCTGTCTCCTATCCTCCGGAAGCGCCTCGTAATGACGGTGCATGCCCCACAGGATCGAAGCGCCTTCGTCAATCTGCAAACCCCAGGAAGGAGCAAGCGATCCATCGTGATAGTGGCGCTGCTGCCAGGAACCGTCCTCGTCTTGGGCGGTAAGCGCCCAAGCATAGAAAGCGTCGGACAATTCGATTAACCCGACATCATCAAGCGCTGTCGTAATAAAGGCAGCGTCCCGCCCCCAGCAATAAGCATATCCGCCGCAACGGGAAAAATGTTCGTCGAACTCCGGAGCGGCGATGATGCTGCCGGTCTCCTCGTCGCTCATCAGCTTTAGGGCGAGAATGGATCTTTCATACAAATATTTGATTTCCGGTTCGTCGATCGGACAATCGGCAGCCATGCGAAGGAGCGCTTCGTCCGCGGAAGCTGCCAGGCCCCGCCATTCGTCGGCACGCTTGGATCTTGCGCGCGCCATCGCGTTCAACCCGTCCTGCAACGTGCGGCCTGCTGCCAAATAGATCGGCAATTGTACCGAGGCCCCCGGCGGAATGTCATCGAATTGCCACTCCAGCGCCCCGTCCCGGGACAAATGGATCTCACTGCCGTCCAATTTATCTGCCGAGGCGCTATCCCACGCTTTTCCGGCTTGAAAGCTGGTGCATGCGTTTGCACTACCGACCAAAAAATAATAGTCTTTGCGGAAATGAACGAGCGCATCGCTGTCTTGATGAAACATTGTGGTGTGATAGTAAGCGTTCTCGGCGATATGCAGAGCGGAATACCATACATAGGCGAAGCTGACCGGAACATGGCCCCGATTCGTGAAGCGATGATAATAAACGATGAAATCTTCTCCCGGTACGGCGAAATAAGACGTGTCTGCATCGACAGGCAAGAGGTTGGTCGCGGCAGCCACTTCCCAAATATTCGTACGGGGGCGATAACCGGAGCGGTGCTCCCAATCGTCATCGGTGCCGTCGAACCAGGAAGTGCGCGCGTCAGCGCCCTTCATCCGAACGCCGGTGCGTATCGTGTCAACGTGCTGCGGGAAGCCGACATTCGGCCACCACATCCGGACCATGCGGCCTGTATGCAGCATGGAAGCCAGAAAGCGCGAGTTGCCGATGACCGCGTCGATCAGGAACGGCTTGCTATCCATTGGCAAGTTCATTACGGTTATCAGCTCCGTTTGGCGAGGGTGTTTAAAGAAGATTCACGCACGATCAGCCGGTGCGGCACGATCATATGCGGGGTGGTCAAAGGTTCGCCTTCGATTACCCGGATCAGCATCTGCGAAGCCATATAGCCCAGTTCGTAAATGCCGATATCGATACTGCTGAGCGGCGGCGACGACAGAGAGGACAACGCAATGTTGTTGAAGCTGACCAAGGCCAGATCGTCGGGAACGCGATAGCCAAGTTCGGACAGCCCGCGCATGATGCCGAAAGTCACAATGTCGTCAATCACGACGAGCGCGGTCGGCCTCTCCGGCAAGTTCATGAAGAACGACATCGCCCGATAACCGCTTTCTTGCAAAAACTCTCCTTCGACGATCCATTCCGGACGCGCAGGCAGTCGGTGTGCGGCAATCGCTTTACGGTACCCTTCCATCCGATCCTGCGAGACGGTCAAGTTCGGAGGCCCGCTGACGAAGCCGATGCGTTCATGACCTTGTGCAATAAGATGAAACGTCGCGTCGTAAGCAGCCTGCACGTTGTCGTTATCGACGCACGGCACGGTTTCGTCGCCCGGATCGTGTCCGATCAGGACGAATGGAAACTTCTCTTTCTTCAAAAAAGCGATGATGGGATCGTTCTTGCGTGATTGCAGCAAAATGATGCCGTCCACCCGGCGGCCTTTCACCAGGCGGGTAACCGCGCCGACTTCATCTAGTTCCGTACTGCCTGTCGTCATCAGAATATCGTACCCGTTGCGAGATGCCTGGGTGGTCAGTCCTCTAATATTTTCTGCGAAGAAGTGGTTCTGGAACAATTCTTCGGCAGGTCTTGGCAGAATCATGCCCAAAGTGTTCGTTTTATTGGAAACGAGGCTGCGTGCCATTATATTCGAATGATAGCCGAGCTCTTCCATGACCTGCTTGACTTTGTTCGCCGTTGCCTTGCTGATTCTCGGATGGTCGGACAGCACGCGCGATACGGTCGAAGGGGAGACTCCCGCTTTTTTGGCTACATCCTTGATCGTGATTGTCATCGGTTCGACTTCCTTTTTTGGTAGAAGTATATGGACCCCAAGCAAACGCTTGTTACGAGTGTGCCACAATTTGCATAGATGAGCAAGAAATGAGATTGTGCAAGAGTGGCAGAAATACGAAGAAAATGAAAGATAACCCCCTGATTTATGCGAAAAAATAAGTTGTGCAAACGTTTTACTTATCCTTTGATTTACGTATGATGGAATTAACCTGATAAGCGCTTACAACGGGGCGTTGGGTGAATGGAATCGCAGGAGAAGACGAAAATCGCTCGTTTCGTGCAACTATTCCATACATTTAGAGCAAACGTTTGCACAAGCGTAAGATCAACATCGTCGCGTCCTGCTACTACTGATGAGGAGAGGGGTTTCAAGGTTTATGAAAAAGACCGGTTTGTTGCTGCTGTCTCTTGTCGTTGTTCTTATGTTGGCGCTTACGGCATGCGGAGGGAAATCGGAAGGCGGGAACGACGCATCGCCATCGGCATCTTCGTCCAGTCCTGCCGCAACCGGCAGCGCGGCACCTTCGGAGTCGGCCGCGGCAGAAGATGACGGCCTGGAGGTGGAAGAAGGCGCATCCATTATCGTATGGGAATCCAAGGAGTTCCGCACGCGCATGGAGGCGATCGCCAAAGCGTTCACGGACGAATACAAAATACCGGTGAAGATCGAAGAGGTCAACGAGCCGGATCAAATCAACAAATTGATGAATGACGGTCCCGCCGGAGTCGGCGCCGATGTCGTCATATTCCCGCACGACAATCTCGGCAAAGCGGTTGCCGCCGGATTGCTGCTGCCCAACGATTATTTCGCCGACGTGACGAAGGAAGAAAATTCCGAAGCGTCGGTGAAGGCGTTCACCTTCAAAGATGAGCTTTACGGTTACCCCCGGTCTGTCGAAACTTACGGTCTATTCTACAATAAAGACCTGATTCCGAATCCGCCCAAGTCGTATGAGGAAATCATCGCCTTCGCCAAAACGTTCAACGACCCGCAAAATCAGAAGTACGCGCTTATGTGGGAAATCAGCAACTTCTATTACGCCTACTCCTTCCTGGCTACGCCCGGCGGCTATGTGTTCGGGCAGAACGGCACAGACCCGGCCGACATCGGGCTGAACAACGATGCGGCGGTCAAGGGCGCCTCGGTCTACCAGTCTTTGAAAGAGATCCTTCCGATGAATTCCGGCGATGCGACGTTCGACGTCAAGAAAGGACTGTTTACGAGCGGCAAGCTTGCGCTTGATATTAACGGTCCCTGGGCGATCGCGGACTTGAAGGCGGCAGGCGTCAACTTCGGCATCGCGCCTCTGCCTACGATCGACGGCAAGCCGAACGTTTCCTTCTCGGGCGTTAAGGGCTATGCGGTCAATGCCTTCTCCAAGTATCCGAACGCCTCCCGGCTGTTCGCCCGGTTCGCTTCCACGAAGGACAATCAATTGGAAGATTTCAAGGCGCTCGGTTTCCTGCCGTCCAATAAGGAAGCGGCGCAGGATCCGGCCGTGACGGCCGATCCGCTCGTCGTCGGCATTCTCGAGCAGTTCGTCCATTCCTATCCGATGCCGGCGATTCCGGAGATGGGCAACGTATGGGGCCCCGGCCAAGCGGCGATGGCGGACATTTGGGATAAAGGGACCGATCCGAAAACAGCGCTCGATAACGCGGCGAAACAAATCAAGGAAGCGAATGCGGCCGTCAAATAAATCGATTCGGGCCCCCGGCGTCCGGGGGCCTGTTCCGATCAGGCGTCGTGAAAGGGTGGTGCGTCTAGTGAATATGGGGCTGACAGCTGCGGTGTTATCCTTCGTCGCTCCGGGTCTGGGGCAGCTGTATAACCGCCAATGGATCAAAGGACTGCTGTTTTTGGCGGTCGATGCGCTCGGGCTGTGGTATTTCATTCAGCATCTTCCGCGGGCCGTCTGGGGAATCGTGACGCTGGGAACCCAGAAGCAGCATATGGAGAAGGTTGGGAAAATCACGAAGATGGTCCCGGGAGACCATTCCATCCATTTGCTCGTAGAGGGCCTGATCATCCTGATCTTCTTTGCGATTTTCGTCTGGTTCTACGTGCAAGCCGTGACGGACGCCCGGCGCAATGGCCATCTGCTGGCAGGCGGCGGGCGGCCCCCTTCCTTCTTCAAGTCGGCGGGCTCTTTGTTCGATAAGACGTTTCCGTACACGATGCTGGCGCTGCCGGCGATCGGCATCCTGTTTCTTACGATCATGCCGATTCTGTTCGGCATCCTGATAGCCTTCACGAATTTCTCCGGCCCGAATTTCGTGCCGCCGAACGCCCTGGTCGATTGGGTCGGATTTCGCACCTTCGCGGATCTGCTGACGCTGAAGACGTGGAGTTATACGTTCTGGCATGTGCTTGCCTGGACGGTGGAATGGGCGGTGCTGTCCACGGTCACCACCTATTTCGGCGGAATGCTGGTCGCTATGCTCGTACAACAGCCCGGCATCCGTTTCAAGAAATTTTGGCGCACTTTATTTATCGTTCCGTTCGCCATTCCCCAATTGTGCTCGGCGCTGATCATGAACAATCTGTTCAATGGCGAATTCGGCCCGGTCAATCAATATTTGGGCATGCTGGGCATCGATAAGATCGGCTGGCTGACGGATCCGCAATGGGCGAAATTCACCGTCGTGCTGGTCAACGCCTGGTTCGGCATTCCGGTTACGATGATGCTCATGTTCGGGGTATTGTCCACGATTCCGAGAGATCTGTACGAGGCGGCGGACGTGGACGGAGCGACTTCCTTCCAGAAATTCCGCACCATTACGCTGCCCCGTATTTTGTTCGTGACGGCTCCGGTGCTGATCATGCAATTTGCCGGCAATATCAACAACTTCAACGCGATTTATTTGCTCACCGGCGGCGACCCGAAGACCGGGGATTATCAGTTCGCCGGTCAGACCGACCTGCTCGTGACATGGCTTTACAAGCTGACGCTCGACAATAACAAGTACAATTTCGCCTCGGCCATCGGGATCATCGTCTTCCTGATCATTGCCTCCATCTCGATCATCAGTTATTTGCAGACGAAGTCGTTCAAAGAGGAGGATATGGTGCAATGAAGAAATCAGGGACGCGCGTGCGCCTGTTTTTCAGCTATGTCCTGCTCGTGCTGCTCGGAATCAGCGTCGTCTATCCGACCGTATGGATCCTCGTTTCTTCGTTCCGGCCGGGCGGGGCCATCTACAGCCCCACGTTCTTTCCCGCCCGTTGGACGACGGAACACTACGCCGATCTGTTTACCGACAAGAGCTTCGTGTTCGGACGCTGGTATTGGAATACGCTGAAAATCGCCGTTTTTACGATGATCTTCGGGACACTGGGGACGACGCTCGTCGCTTATGTGCTGTCGCGGTTTCGGTTCAGGGGACGGAAGACGACCTTGACGACGGTGCTGATTCTCGGGATGTTCCCTAACTTCATGGCGTTGATCTCGATCTTCCTGCTGCTGTATCAATTTGATCTGCTGAACACGCATTTGGCGCTGATCATCGTCTATTCCTGCGGCGCGCCGGTGATGTCCACCTTTATCGTCAAAGGCTTCTTCGACACGATTCCCCGCAGCCTGGAAGAATCTGCGCGGATCGACGGGGCCAGCCATATGACGGTTTTCTGGCGCATCATGTTTCCGCTGGCCAAGCCGATATTGACCTATATGGCGGTCACGACGTTCGTCGGCGCGTGGATCGATTTCATTTTGTCCCGGCTCGTCCTGCGCTCGCGCGAACAGTGGACGGTGGCAGTCGGCTTGTGGGATTTGGCGACCAATTTCCGCACGGCCAATTTTACGATGTTCGCCGCAGGGTGCGTATTGGTGGCGCTGCCGATCACGGTCGTCTATTTGCTGTTGCAGCGGTTCATTGTGGAAGGGCTCACATCGGGAGCAAACAAAGGATGATTCGGATAATGGCAAAGGGGGAGCCGCCTCGTGGATCGCAGAGGTACGGGATGATTGCCGCGTTAATGCTGGCGGCAATCGCGCTTCTTACTTCCTGCGCGTCGCTCGGGCGATCCGATCCGCCAGCATCTGCCGGACCGTCCGGCGTCTTCTATGAAATCTTCGTCCGCTCGTTCGCGGATTCGAACGGGGACGGCATCGGCGATTTGAACGGCTTGACGGACCGGCTCGATTACGTGCAATCGCTCGGAGCGGACGGTATCTGGCTGATGCCGATCAACCCGTCGCCCAGCTATCACGGTTATGATGTAACCGATTATAAGGGGATTCATCCGGATTACGGCACGATGGAAGATTTCAAACGGCTGCTCGCGGAGGCGCACAAGCGGGGAATTCGCGTCATCATGGACCTGGTCGTCAATCATACGAGCAGCGAGCATCCCTGGTTCATGGAAGCGGCAGCCGGAGCGGACAATTCGCGCCGGGACTGGTACGTCTGGTCAAGCGCTCGCGGCGGGCGCACTCCGGCGGACGGAGCGACTGGCGCTCCTCCTTGGCATGCGATGAACGGCGACGATTATCTCGGAATTTTCTGGGAGGGCATGCCGGACCTCAATTTCGACAATCCCGACGTACGCCAGGCCATGAAGGAGATCGGGCAATATTGGCTGCGGCAAGGCGTTGACGGGTTCCGGCTGGATGCGGCCAAGCATGTGTACGGCGATTTCAATTCGACGATCAACACGCCGACGGTGAAGCAGAACAACCAACGATGGTGGCAGGAATTCCGCAGCGCGATGAATGAAGTGAACCCTGAAGCCTATCTCGTCGGGGAAGTGTGGGACGGTCCGGCCGTCATCGGACCTTATTTGAACAAGGCGTTCGATTCCGCGTTTAACTTCGACTTGGCGGCCCAACTGCTTGGCGCGGCCGAAGCCGAACGAGCGGCGGATATCGGCTTTACGCTCTCGCGTATTCACGAATTTTACGCCAAATCCGCAGATGGGCCATTCACGGATGCTCTGTTCCTGTCCAATCACGATCAGAACCGGGTGATGTCCGTGCTCGGAGGCTATGTCCATCATGCCAAGACGGCTGCCGCCATGCTGCTGACGATGCCGGGCAACGTCTTCGTCTATTACGGCGAAGAACTCGGCATGAGCGGCATGAAGCCGGATGAACGCATTCGCGAGCCCTTCCCGTGGAAGCGCGAGCCCGGCATGCCGGGGGAAACTACCTGGGAAGCGGCGACATATCGCGGAGACGGATCGATATCCGTGGAAGCGGAAGAGGCTGCGGACGATTCCTTGCTGAGCCGGTACCGCATGCTGATCTCATGGCGTCAGAAGGACGCCGCCCTGCGCGAAGGGACGATCGGAACCTACGAGAGCGGCAATCCCGCGGTCATGGCCTATACGCGTGCTGTTGGCAATGAGCGGCGGCTCGTGCTGCACAATTTATCCGGGCTGTCCCAAGCCGTACCTTTACGAGCGGCACAGGAGCCGGACGAACAATATCGTTCCATCGCCAGATCGACCGATCCGTCCGCATCGCTGCGCAAAGGGGCGATTCAGCTTCCTCCGTATACGACCGTCATTTTGAAACCGTGAAAGGAAAAAAGGCGAAGCCCTCCTTGCCATCTTAGTGTGGTAAGGAGGGCTTTTGCTTAACGATCCAGAAAGTATAAAGTTAGCTATCCTTATCTGAATCGTCTTCGATAGAAACGACATTCTCTGTCCCGAAGGGGGACGACGAAGTCGTTTTTACTTGCTGTACCTGTTTCCAAATTGCGAAGCCGAATGCCGGCAGCGGGAGCGGGAGCCGAGCCTGCTCGGCCCGAGCCATGTCCCCGGTAAGCGCGTCAGTCCATTCTCCTGCCGCTTCGACGGACGCTTGCCGGTCGCCATTGCTTGCGTTCAGTGCTACGAGGAAGCGCTCGCCGTCTTTCTCGCGGGCATAGACGACGACCTTATCGCCTTGCTCCGCCGCCAGCAGATCGAAATTGCCGTCCCGCAGCGCCCGGTGCGACTTCCGCAAACGGACCAAAGCCGCGAAGAAGGCGAACAACGCCCGGTCCTGCTTGTCTTCGTCCCAGATCATGCACTTGCGGCAGCCGGGGTCCTGTCCTCCGTCCATGCCGATCTCGTCCCCATAGTAGATGCAAGGCGCGCCCGGCATGGTGAACTGGATGACCGCGGCCAGCCGAACCTTGCGCTTATCCCCGCCGCTCAGGGTGAGCAGCCGCGGCGTATCGTGGCTGCCGAGCAGGTTGAAGGCCGCCTCGGTCGCCTGCCGGGGGTAAGCTGCCTGCAAGTATCCGACCAGGTCGGAGAACTGCCGTCCGTCGCGCGTGCCCCGCACCGCATAATCGAGGATCGCTTCCGTCAGCGGATAGTTCATTACCGCGTCGAATTGGTCGCCGCCAAGCCAAGGCAGCGAATCGTGCCAGATCTCGCCAAGGATGTAGGCATCGGGCTTCGCCGCCTTGACGACTTCGCGAAAGCGGCGCCAGAATCGGTGGTCCACTTCGTTCGCGACATCCAGCCGCCAGCCGTCGACGCCGATTTCTTCGATCCAGTAGCGCGCCGCTTCGAGCAAATAAGCTTGGACGTCGGCATTCTCTGTGTTGAGCTTCGGCATCATCTCCGTGAAAGCGAACGTATCGAATGTGGGGATGCCCTCGCGCACTTCGAGCGGGAACGAACGCACATGAAACCAGTCGGCATAAGCGGAATCGGCACCATTTTCCAACACGTCAAGGAACGGAGTGAAAGTCCGCCCGCTATGATTGAACACGGCGTCCAGCAGCACGCGGATGCCACGGGCGTGACAGGCTTGGACGAGCTCCTTCAACAACGTATTCGTTCCGAAATGCGGATCGACCCGCATGTAATCCGCGGTGTCGTATTTGTGGTTCGTGATCGCCGCAAATAAGGGATTGAAGTAAATCGCGTTCACTCCAAGCCGCTCCAAATGATCCAGATGATCGATCACGCCCTGCAGATCGCCGCCGAAAAAATTGTCCGGTGTCGGTTCGCCGCCCCAAGGCAGGGTGCCGTCCGGGTCGTTCGACGGATCGCCGTTGGCGAACCGTTCGGGAAAGATTTGATAGAACACGGCCTCTTTCACCCAGGCAGGCGGCTCGAAGACGTCCGCTGGATTCAGGAACGGATATTCGAAATACAAATAGGGATTGGCGGGTTCTTCTTCATGGAAGCCCTGTTCGTTCAGCCAGCGGGTCGCGTTCTCGTCATGCAGGCGGAAGCCGTACTTCAACCTGCGATACTTGGGGCGCACGGCGGCTTGCCAGTAATCGAACATGGCGTCCCTGGCGAAAACATGCATATCGGCTTGCGAGTACCCTTGTTCGTGCCAATCGTACTTGTCGCCGTGCAGCAGCACAATCCGCCCGACGTCATCGCGCTTGGTGCGAATCCGGATATGCACGGTTTCGCGGTCGTAAGCATAAGACCAATTGTTCTTGGGGCGGTGGCAGATCGCTTCGAGCAGCATGGACAATTCCTCCTTGTTTTACGGAATCGCTGCAAGGGGAGGCAACGAAAAAGGCACAACCTCCCGCATTCGCGTCCGAGGTTGTGCCTTGCATGAGCAAGAGCAGCATGGCCTTCAAATTAACTTCTATTATAAATAATCCGCGAACGCAGCGCAATAGAAAATGGACTGCATGTCGTCGAACATGCTCTGCAATGGCGGCTGAGTATTTGCGGATTTAGGGGCCGGTTTGCTTTTTTCACAGACTTTTCATAAGATTAGGTTGAGAATCAGTGAGAATCAATTTATAATAATTCTAAATAAGGATGCGACAATTTTTAATTTCCATTTCGCACCCGAGAATACATGGAGGTAATGCAGATGTCCACCGAGCTCGTCATTCGCGGTCTCAAGGCTGAGATCGAAGGGAAAGAGATTCTGAAAGGAATCGATCTGAAGATTCAAGGCGGCGAAATTCACGCGGTCATGGGACCGAACGGTACCGGCAAGAGCACGCTCGCTTCCGCGCTGATGGGCCATCCCAAATACGAGGTAACAGAAGGCCAAGTATCGCTGAATGGGGAAGACGTGCTGGAGATGGCGGTGGATGAGCGCGCTCGCGCCGGACTGTTCCTGGCGATGCAGTACCCGAGCGAAATTACCGGCGTGACCAATGCCGACTTCCTGCGCAGCGCCATCAACGCACGCCGCGGCGAGGGCAACGAGATTTCGCTGATCAAATTCGTGCGGCTGATGGAAGGCAAGATGAAGGCGCTCGAGATGAACCCGGAATTCATGCACCGTTATTTGAACGAAGGTTTCTCCGGCGGCGAGAAGAAGCGCAACGAGATTTTGCAAATGATGATGCTGGAGCCGAAGCTGGTCGTCCTGGACGAGATCGACTCGGGTCTTGATATCGACGCCCTGAAGATTGTCGCCGAAGGGGTCAACGCCATGCGCGCCGAAGACCGCGGATTCCTGATCATTACCCACTATCAGCGGTTGCTGAACTATGTGAAGCCGGACTTCGTCCACGTGATGATGCAAGGGCGGATCGTCAAATCAGGCGGACCGGAACTCGCGGAACGTCTGGAAGCCGAAGGCTACGAATGGGTGAAAGAAGAGCTGGGCATCGTCGACGAGACGGTTGGCCAAGCGTAAGCGGACAAGGAGGTTGGACGAACAATGAGTACACCGATTACCTCTTTCGGCCGGGAAGCGGCGGCAGCGGTATCCCGCAGCAAGAACGAGCCGGCCTGGCTCGTGTCCTGGCGCGAAGAAGCGGGGGAACTGGCCGCGAAGCTGGAGTTGCCTAAGCCCGAGAAGATGCCGCTCGCGCGCTGGACGCTGGATCAATACGGCGCCCATCGGCCGGGCACCCCTGTCGCGTCCGCGCAGGATCTGCCCGCCGCGATTGCTCAGTTGCTGCCGGAAGATTCCCAGGGCGCACTGATCGTTCAGCATAATTCGTCGGTCGTCTTCACGCGGCTTTCTGCCGAATTGCAAGCCCAAGGCGTCATCCTGACGAGCTTGGAAGAAGCTGCCCGCACACACGAAGCCCTCGTCAAGCCGCGTCTGATGACCGCATACCAGCGGGATGAGCACAAGCTGGCCGCGGTGCACGGAGCGTTGTGGAACGGCGGGGTATTCCTGTACGTGCCGAAGAACGTGGATATCGAATTCCCGATTCAATCGCTGTCCTTCGCGGACGATGCCGGCGCGACTTTCATGCCGCACATTCTGATCGTCGCCGAATCGAACAGCCGTCTCTCGTTCGTTCAGCAGGCCGCGACTTTGCTGGGCGGCAGCGAGGGCAGCACGGTACTGCACAACAGCGCGGTGGAAGTATTCGCAGGACCGGGGGCGCATGTTCGCTACGCGGCCGTACATCATATGGATGCAGCTGTCGTCGATGTCGCTTATCGCCGCGCCGTGCTGGACAATGACGCGCGCGTGGAATGGATCATCGGCGATCTGCATAACGGCAATACGTTGACCGATACGAAATCGATTTTGAAGGGCAACGGCTGCGTGTCCGATTCCAAAATTATATCTGTCGGAACGGGCAGCCAGCGCATGAGCTTAACGACCGGAGCGGTGCACTTCGGCAAATCGTCCGAGAGCGATATGGTGACGCGCGCCGTCATGAAGGAAGAAGCGACCGCGATCATCAACGGCATTACGAAGATCGAGCACGGCGCGACCAAGTCGAACGGCCAGCAGACGGAGAAAGTTTTGATGCTGAGCCCGAAGGCGCGCGGCGACGCGAATCCGATTCTGCTCATCGACGAGGACGACGTGAAGGCCGGCCACGCCGCCAGCGTCGGACAGGTAAATCCCGAGCAAGTGCACTATTTGATGTCCCGCGGCATTAATCGCAAGGAAGCGGAGCGCTTGATCGTGCACGGCTTCCTCGATCCCGTCGTGGCCGAAATTCCGCTGGCGGGATTGCGCGAGCAACTGCATCGCATCCTGGAAAGAAAGCTGGGTTAAGATGGACCCGATCGCTCTGAAAGCCGAATTTCCGATCCTGCATCAGGAGATCAACGGCCATCCGCTCGTCTACTTGGATAACGCCGCCACGACCCAGAAGCCGAGATCGGTGCTGGAAGCGGTTCGCAAATATTACGAATGGGACAACGCCAACGTCCACCGCGGCGTTCACACGCTCGGTTCGCGGGCGACGGACGCCTATGAAGGCGCGCGGGAGAAAGTCGCCCGCTTTCTGAATGCGGCGAGCACGCGCGAAATCGTGTTCACCCGCGGGACGACGGCAGCGCTCAACCTGGTCGCATCCGGGTACGCCCGGCAGACGCTGCGCGAAGGCGACGAGATCGTCATCACGCCGATGGAGCATCACAGCAACCTGATTCCGTGGCAGCAGGCGGCCAAGGCGACCGGCGCGACGTTAAAGTACATCCCATTGCAGCCGGATGGCACGGTAACACTCGCGGACGTAGAGAGCACGATTACGCCGAATACGAAAATCGTCGCGATCACCTACGTATCGAACGTGCTTGGCACCGTGAACCCGATTGCGGAAATCACAAAGATCGCTCACCGGCAAGGCGCCGTCATTGTCGTAGACGGGGCGCAGAGCACGCCGCACATGAAAGTGGATGTGCGCGCGCTGGACATTGATTTCTATGCGCTGTCCGGCCATAAAATGTGCGGCCCGACCGGAATTGGGGTATTATATGGGAAGGCGCAATTGCTTGAGCGCATGGAACCGGTCGAGTACGGCGGCGAGATGATCGACTTCGTCGAACTGTATGACTCGACTTGGAAGGAATTGCCGTGGAAATTCGAAGGCGGTACGCCGATCATCGCAGGCGCGGTAGGACTGGGCGCCGCGATCGATTTCCTGGAACAGGTCGGATTGCCGGCCATCGAAGCCCATGAGCGGAAATTGGTGCGGTACGGCATGGAGAGACTGGGTGCCATTGACGGCCTCGAAACGTACGGTCCGCGCGAAGACCGGGCCGGACTGATCACCTTCAATCTGGGCGACGTGCACCCGCACGACGTGGCGACCGTGCTGGATACGGAAGGCATCGCGATTCGGGCAGGGCACCACTGCTGCCAGCCGCTGATGAAATGGCTGCAAGTCAGCGCCACGGCCAGGGCGAGCTTCTACCTGTACAATACCGAACAGGACGTCGACCGTCTGGCGGAAGCGCTGGTGAAGACAAAGGAGTTTTTCGGCGATGAGTAATCTCGACGACTTGTACCGTCGCGTCATTATGGATCATTACAAGAATCCGCGCAACAAGGGGACGCTTGCAGACGGATCGGTGACCGTGAACCTCAACAATCCGACCTGCGGCGACCGCATCAGCCTGCAGCTGCAGATCGAGGACGGTATCGTGAAGGACGCCAAATGGGGCGGGGAAGGCTGCTCGATCAGCATGTCCTCCGCCTCGATGATGTCGGACGCGGTGAAGGGCAAGCCGGCGGCGGAAGCGTTGGAGCTCGCCGACAAGTTCTCGTCCCTGATGCAAGGCAACGCAGCGGAATTCGACGAATACGAAGACATCGAAGCGTTGTCCGGCGTGAACAAGTTTCCGGCCCGCATCAAGTGCGCGACACTGGCTTGGAACGCGCTGCGCAAAGGCGTGGAGCATGGGCACGGACAGCACGAAGGCATCGAGCAATAAAGATTCGATCATGAAAAGGAGGAACGACCCGCCATGGCGAAGCAAATCGAGTTTGAGGAATACAAGTACGGCTTCCGTGACGAACACAAAGCGATCTTCCAATCCGGCAAAGGCTTGACGCCGGAAATCGTCCGGACGATCTCCGAGATGAAGGGCGAGCCGGAATGGATGCTGAAGTTCCGTCTCAAATCGCTGGAACAGTTCAACAAGATGGCGACCCCGCGGTGGGGAGGCGACCTTGACGAACTGGATTTCAACGATATTCAATATTACGTGAAGCCATCCGAGAAACAAGGCAAGACATGGGAAGAAGTGCCGGAAGAAATCAAGGCAACGTTCGACAAGCTGGGCATCCCCGAAGCCGAGCAGAAGTTCCTGGCCGGCGTATCGGCTCAATACGAGTCCGAAGTTGTCTACCACAATATGCAGGAAGACCTGGAGAAGCAGGGTGTTCTGTTTATGGATACCGACAGCGCACTTCGAGAGCATCCCGAGATCTTCAAGGAATACTTCGGCACCGTCGTGCCGTTCTCGGACAACAAGTTTGCCGCGCTCAACAGCGCGGTATGGTCCGGCGGCAGCTTCATCTATGTGCCGAAGGGCGTCAAGTGCGAAATTCCGCTGCAAGCATACTTCCGCATTAATTCCGAGAACATGGGCCAATTCGAGCGCACGCTGATCATCGCCGACGAAGGCAGCTTCGTTCACTATGTAGAAGGCTGCACGGCGCCAATCTACAGTACGAATTCGCTGCATAGCGCCGTCGTGGAAATCATCGTCAAGAAGGACGCCCGCGTCCGCTACACGACGATTCAGAATTGGGCGCCGAACATCTACAATCTGGTCACCAAGCGTTCCGTTGCCGAAGAGAACGCGACGATGGAATGGGTGGACGGCAACATCGGCTCCAAGCTGACGATGAAATATCCGGCCGTCATTCTGAAGGGACGCGGCGCCAAAGGCTCCGTGCTATCCATCGCCGTCGCCGGCAAAGGCCAGCACCAGGATGCGGGCGCGAAGATGATTCACCTGGCGCCGGACACGACCTCGACGATCGTCTCGAAGTCGATCTCCAAGCACGGCGGCAAAGTGACATACCGCGGCCTCGCTTCCTTCGGTCGTCAAGCGGAAGGCGCGAAGGCGAACATCAAGTGCGACACGCTCATCCTCGACAACCAGTCGACGAGCGACACGATTCCGTACAACGAGATTCAGAACGACAACATCGTGCTGGAACACGAAGCGACGGTATCCAAGGTGTCCGAAGACCAGCTCTTCTACTTGATGAGCCGCGGCATGACGGAAGCCGAAGCGACGCAGATGATCGTCATGGGCTTCATCGAGCCGTTCACCAAGGAGTTACCGATGGAATATGCGGTCGAGATGAATCGCTTGATCAAGCTCGAGATGGAAGGTTCAATCGGATAACCCTTGCGGGATAATGATTTTAGCAGGTTTAGGACGCGCATTGATTCTGTTTTGCCCATGATTATTTTGTGATGGGCGTGCAGGTCATGCGCGTTCTTTTTTTGTCTGAATTCAACTCGATTGTACTTAAAGCAGGAAAAGTCGGGTTGCGGAGGTTGATTGGGAATGACGGGCAGGGTGACGGTTAAAACTTGTCACTCCCACACGCACTGCTCCGGCGGGACATCGACCAGCGCCTGGATGCTCGGCTGGCGCAGGTGCCTGCCCTCGTGACGCCGCCATTCCGAATACATGATCTTGGCGGTGAGCTCCGGCCTGGCCCAATACGCTCCTCGCATGTCCGGATGCCGCTCGACGAACGGGCATGCCGCGCATTGCAGCGCCGTCAGCTTCTCCGTCAATCGCCGCCAATCCGCAACGGTCAGCTTGCCTGTACCGACTCTGCCGATGAAAGTCAGCTTCTCTTCGCGATACAGTCCTGCAAGGACTGCATTGACAATCCCGTCACGCAGCGTATAACCGCCGATCACCGCGACGAGATCCCCGTAATTTTTCACTTTCAGCCAGCGTCCGTCTTTGGTTCCCGGAGCATAGCCGCTGTTCAGATCCTTGCAGACGATGCCTTCCATGCCCATCTGCCGCACCGCGCCCGACAATGCTTGCCCGTCCGGGTGCGAGGCGACGAGCTGCACATGTTCGCCTGGCACAACCATGTCGACCAGCAGCGCGGCCCGGTCCCGGAGTGGCCGCCTATGCACCCACTCGCCGTCGAGATATAGAATATCGAAAACCATATAGACGATCGGGACTTCCGCCCGGGCCCGCGGGACCTGGTCCAATCTGCGAATGCCGTCCCTGCGCATCACTTCGTGGAACGACGGCTTGCCGTCCGCGCCGAGCGCGATCACTTCCCCGTCCAACACAAAAGAAGACGCGACGCTAAGCGCCGGTCTCGTCAATTCCGGATACTGCAAGGTTCGTTCGTTCTTCCTGCGGTTGAACAACCGAACAGCGCTGCCGTCGCCTTCGCAATAGGCGAGCAATCGGATGCCGTCCCATTTGATCTGATAGGTCCATTGATCGCCTTCAGGGACGCTGTCGACCCGAATCGGCTCGAAGGGAATGATCGGTTCCAGTTCCATACGACTAGCTTATCCATCGCGGCCCGTACGGATACATTCCCAAAGCGAATAAGCCCTACACGTATACGTGTACAATTTCGTATTCACGATGGGCATACAGGTCGATAAAGCCGTCTTCGGTCTGGATGAGCGGCCGGAAAAAATCTGTCGCATGATTGAGCACGATCGTTCCCATGTTACCGTCGTTCAATTCCACGCGTTTACCCAGGAAATTCGGCAGCATGTGCCTGATGAACGTATGAGTTACTTCCGGATCCAATTCCCCAAAGCTGCAGCGATACAATTCCTTCAACACGATCAGCAAGTCTCGCTGGTCTTGGTAGACGCGTTTGGAGATCATGGCGCTGTAGGTGTCGGCAACGGCAACGACCTTGGACACGGGATGGATCTGTTCCTTGGCGATTCGGTTCGGGTAGCCGGTTCCGTCCATCCGTTCATGATGCTGCAGAGCGGCGATTGACAAGACGTGATCGCTCGTGGAATTTTGCAAAATATCGTAACCGTACTTGGAATGGTTCTGGATTTCTTTATATTCGTCGTCCGTCAGCTTGCCGGGCTTGTTCAAAATGACGTCCGGTATGCGGCATTTGCCGATATCATGGAGAAATCCGGCTTTGCCGGATTGCACCGAACGCTCTTCGTCCCAGCCCAGCCAGCGGGCAATATAGTAGCTGAGCATGCCGACCTGGACAGAATGCTGGTACGTATAGTCGTCCTGGCTGTTCAGGACCAGCAGCAGCGAGACGACGTCCCGTTCCTCTTTGCACGTATCGACGAGCGGCTGGAAGCTTTCCTTCAAATCTTCTTCATGCACTTTGCCTTCTGCAAGCGCCTTCTCAAAAATGTGCTCGAAGCCGGATACGGCATCTTGATATTTGGGCAGCAACTCGGTCTGGATCCGCATATACGTATCTGTCGATATACGAAATCCGTGATCGTGGTCTGCGCTTCGGCGATCGATTTCCACATACTCGATGTGATGCTGCTGCAATCTGGATAGTTCGTGCTCGTCCAGTACGGCGCCTTTGGATAACACGAGAAGTCCTGTGTGGTTGAACGTATCTTGAGCCAGACTGTCACCTGGTATCAAATCGGCAATATGGACCCTCATGTCGCACCCTCTAGTAATATCGAATTGATATATGTGCGTATATATATTCCAATTACCATGCTATCAAGGTTGACGCAGTTGTGCAAGCCGTTTCATGTAAAAAAGTTCCGCGGTTGGCGCATTCGTCCCTTCTTTACGTGACCGGAGCAAGCGGATCCCATGGACCGAGTTGATGGCCTTTCCATTCCGTACCGTCCTCATAGATTTCCTTCTTCCAGATCGGAACGATCGTCTTCAGCCGCTCGATTGCAAAGCGGCTTGCCTCGTAGGCTTCCGCCCGGTGCGGCGACGATACGGCGATGACGACGCTCGCCTCGCCAACGCTTACAGGTCCGATACGATGGGTGATGGAAGTGATCGTTCCCGGCCACCGGACTCCGATCTCCTCGCCGATCTGCCGCATGGCCGTCTCCGCCATTGGAGCATAGGCTTCATATTCCAGCAGCACGGTGCGTTTGCCGTGCGTCCATTCGCGTGTCGTGCCGATGAATGCGAGGATCGCTCCATGGTCGGGATGGCTGGCACGACGGCATATGGCTTCCACGTCAATCGGATGTTTAACGATCTCATATCGCGGACCTTCTGCGACGAGATCGCCGCCAGAGCCGATGTCGTCTCCGCTGCCGCCGGATACCGGGGGGAGCAGAGCCAATTCGTCATCGCGCTTCACGATCGCATTCTCGCGCGCGAATGCTTGGTTGCATGCGACGAAAGCCGTCGCGACGGCTTCCGCATGATCGGGATAGATTTCGCTCAAGATCGCTTTCAATTGGCCGGCGGTTAATTCCGATTCCGGTCGATCGAGCAGCAGCTGCCGCGTGCCGAACCGTTCGGCCAAACCGGCAAACAAGGCGATTGTCCAAAGGGGTGTCATCCGGGTGTTCGCTTCCTTCCATGACCGTTACAATGACGGCTCAGCCCTTTATTTCTTCCTTGCATCATACCACATTGGACTTGAAAGTGTTATGCTAAGATGGCGCACATAACGATTGAAACTTCGCTCAGGAGGCCTGCATGCCAGAGGAAGATTCCGAATTGATCCTGTTGCACACGAACGATTTGCACAGCCATCTGGAAGCCGCTTCGCGCATCGCTCAATATGTGAAGAAACATAGAGAAGCGGTGCCGGCAGAACGGCTGCTCCTGCTCGATTGCGGGGATTTTCTCGACCGTGCCCGCATGGAGACGGAAGGGACGGAAGCCGCGGTCAACCGCGGATTGCTGCGGGAGATCGGCTACGATGCCGTGACGCTCGGCAATAACGAAGGCCTAACCTACACTCGCGAGCAGTTGGATCGCTATTACGAGGGCCTGTCGATACCGGTCGTCTGCGCGAATTTCGTACCGCTCAAGCCGTTCGATCGGCCGGCATGGCTCGCGCCTTCCCTGATCCTGCGCAAAGCCGGCATGAGGATCGGCTTGATCGGCTTGACCGCCCCCTTCAACGATTATTACGAATTGCTCGGCTGGCACGCCGACGATCCGATGGCTGCTGCCGAGGCGGAGGTGGAGCGGCTTCGCGGGCAAGCCGACCTGATCGTCGTGCTATCCCACCTGGGCTTGCGTCAAGACGAGCGGCTCGCCGCGGAGGTTGGCGGCATCGATCTCATTCTAGGGGCCCATACGCATCATCTGCTGGAACAACCGCTGATCATCGGGCGCACGTTCATGTCGGCCGCTGGCAAATTCGGCCGGCATATCGGGAAGTTGCAACTCCGCAAGATAAGTGCCGATATAGACGGTGAGGGACCGCGCATTGCCGTGAATGGCAGCTGCCTGCCGACCGAAGGCTGGGCCGAGGATGAGGCTTCGTCTGCCATCGTTGCTGCCGGACTCGCGGAAGCGAGGCGCCGCATGAGCCGTGTCATTGCCGTGCTTGACCGCCCGCTGGTACGTTTGCCCGATGCGGAATCCCCGCTCGTCAACCTGCTTGCCGCCGCCGTTCGCGGGAGAACGGGAGCGGCGATCGGCTTGGTGAACGCGGGCCAACTGCTGGACAGCCTGAACGCGGGAGACGTCACGGAAGAGCGGATCCATGCGATATGTCCGTCGCCGATCAATTGCTGTCTGATACGCCTCACGGGCAAACAACTCCTTCGCGCGATGGAGGAAAGTTTGCTGCAAGAATTCATCGAGCTTGAAATCCGCGGATTCGGCTTCCGCGGCAAGGCGCTCGGCACGCTCTGCTATGACGGGCTGTCTGCGAACATTGATCTGAATCGCCAGCCGTACGACAGGGTGACCCGCGTTCTGGTCAATGGCGAACCGCTCGACCCGGAGCGGGAATATGAAGTCGGCACTCTCGATATGTTCACGTTCGGAATCGGTTATGTCGGCTTGAAGGAAGGCCGGAACGTGCGGTATTTGCTGCCGGAATTCATCCGGGAAGTGCTGTGCGAAGCGTTGGCCGATCCGCGCATGGTCGCGGAATCCCAGCACAAGCGCATCGAGGTCGCAAGTTCGGATCACGAAACCAGTTAAACGGAAATGGAATGGGAGTGGGCTAAAGGATGCTGCATTGGTTTGAAGCGATTATTTTAGGCATCGTGGAAGGATTAACAGAGTTTTTACCGGTGTCCTCTACAGGCCATATGATCTTGACCAACGAATTGCTCGGATATGGACAAGAGACGCCGGAACAGCTCAAGACGTTCGAAATCGTCATTCAATTCGCCGCCATATTGGCGATTGCCATCGTGTACAGGCGGAAAATTATCCAAGTACTTGACTTCCGCCGGCGGCAATCCGCGAAAGGACTGTCGGTCGATTCGTTGACCGGACCGCGCCTGAACTTGATCCACGTGCTGCTGGGCATCGTGCCGCCGCTTGCCGTTGCCTACCTGTTCCGGGATCAAATCAAGGAAATCGGCTTCACGACGGCTCCTGTGCTTTGGGCGCTGGTCGTGGGCGGCATCTACATGTGGATTTCGGAAGCGTTGTACGATGGCGGCAAGATCAAGCGAACGACCGAGACGATGGACGGAATTACATACAAGCAAGCTTTCATCATCGGTTGCATCCAGTGCATATCCGCGATTTGGCCGGGATTTTCCCGGTCCGGATCCACGATCGCGGGCGGTATGCTCAGCGGACTCAGTTACCGCGCTTCCGCGGACTTCTCTTTTTTCATCGCAATTCCGATCATGACGGCGGCGACGGGCTACGAGCTATTGGATAACTTGGAACAATTCCGCTCGGGCGCGATCGACGTCGGATTCCTGATCACAGGATTTGTCGTTTCGTTCCTGGTCGCCTGGCTGGTCGTCGTCGCTTTCCTGAAAGTGCTGCAGAAGGTGAAGCTCAAATATTTCGCCTGGTACCGCTTTGCACTCGCCGCCTTGTTCTATTTGTTTGTCATGCGATGACAATTTGTGTCGGTTTTTGTTGAAAAAAGTGGTTGCCGTCCCGCAATAAATCTCTTACATTAAGTTGGGAGGGATTTGATGGAATGCGCATGATGCCGATCTCACTTTGCCGGCCGGGCATGAAGCTGGCGAAAAAAATATATTCGGACGACGGTCTTGTGCTGCTGGCCGAAGGGATGGAACTGACGGCAACCCTCATTCGCCGTTTGGGAGAATGCGGCATCAGTTTCCTGTATCTTCAAGATCCGATTACCGAAGACGTAGCGATTCCCGAAATGCTGACGGACGAGACGCAGCGGCGAGCGCTCGGTACGCTTCGCAGCACGTTTCAAGCGTTCATGGATCAGCCGACCAAGCAGAAGACGACGACATATCCGTACATCGGCCGCGATATCAGCAAACTCATGGGCTTGATCATGGAAGATTTGAGCCGCAACGACGATGCGATGATCATGCTGATGAACATTCAGACGGTCGATCATTATTTGTTTTCTCATTCCTTGAACGTATGCGTCTATTCGTCGATGCTCGGGCTTGCCATGGGGTACGGTCACGAACAGCTCTTGACGCTGGGGACAGGCGCGCTGCTGCACGATATCGGCAAAACGCAAATATCCATGCAGGTGCTGTTGAAGCCAGGGATGCTGTCCGCCTATGAATTCGACGAAATGAAGCGCCATACCGAACGCGGTTACTATTTGCTGAAGGACGAACCGGGCATTCCGCTGCTTGCCGCACATTGCGCCTATCAGCATCACGAGCGTTTGAACGCGTCGGGTTATCCGCGCGGGTTGAAGGCCGGAGAAATTCACGACTACGCGAAGCTGATCGGGATCGTCGATTCCTATGACGCCATGACGAGCCATCGCGTATATCGCAATGCGATGCTGCCGCATCAGGCGGTGGAAGCTTTGTATTCGGGCAGCGGTACCTTGTACGATACCGCGATGCTTAAGCTGTTCCGGGACAAGGTCGCGATCTACCCGCTCGGCATCACGGTGAAGCTCAGCACCGGTCAAACGGCGGTCGTCGTAGCGATCAACGCGTCATGCGTGCATCGTCCCGTCGTGCGGGTCGTCGTCGACGAATATGGCGAGCCGCTGCAGGCGCCATTCGATCTGGATTTGTCCCTGCATCTGAACGTGCTGGTCACGAAGGTCGGCGCCGAGTTGTCGGAGCAGGAGAGCACGCTGCCCGCTTGATCCTCTATCGATTATATTTCTCGAGTAAACGGCACCGTCCCAAGCGACGGCGAAGCCGTTTTTTCTTATGCAGGCGTTTGCTTTGTCAACCTATGATCAGTACAATTACTATCATCAAGCTATGATGGGAGCATGAAGACGAATGACGCAAGCAGCGACTCATCGAGCAGGCAAGCTACCCTATGCGGCACCGGCGGAGCTGCCGCCGATCTCGCCGGCCTACGATCCTTGGGACCCGATTCACGCCTTGGCCCGATTCGGACGCCATCGGCTGACGAGCGTCGAACTGACGGTCACCCACCTGTGCAACATGAGGTGCGAGCATTGCGCGGTCGGGGACGGCTTGACGGTGACGGAAGCCGAGCACTTGCCGCTTGCAGACGTGCTGCGGAGATTGGACGAAGTAGAGCATCTGGAGACGATCAGCCTGACGGGCGGCGAGCCTACGTACCGGGAGGAGACGATCCGGGACATTATCATTCCCGTTTTGCAATACGCCCGCGCCAGAGGGATCCGGTCGCAGCTCAATTCCAATATTACGCTGGAATACGAGCGATACGACGCCATCGCGCCTTACCTGGACGTCATGCATATTTCTTTCAATTACACGGAAGCGGAAGATTTCCTCCAGGTCGGCTTCGCCCGGTCGGACCGCAAGACGGGCTTTTCCGTAGCGGCTCGTCTGTACGAGCGCATGATGGACAACGCCCGCAGGTTGGCGGACGGCGGCTTGTTCGTTTCGGCCGAATCGATGATCAATTACCGTACGCATGCGAAGATGCCCGAGATTCATCGTCTCATCGCCCAGATGGGCGCCAGCCGCCATGAAGTGCATCCGATGTATCCGAGCTCGTTCGCCGCGGGCTTGCCGATGCTGACCAGAGACCAGATGCGGACGGCGATCGAACGTCTGCTCGATGCCCGGGACTGCAGTCTCTGGATGCTGTTCGGCACGCTGCCGTTCTTCGCGTGCAGCGAATCGCCGCAGGAGCGCGAGCTTGTCCGGCGACTCCGGGCGGAGCCCGGCGTCACGGTGCGCAATGATCCGGACGGCCGCAACCGGGTCAACGTGAACCTGTTCAGCGGCGACGTCTACGTGACGGATTTCGCATCGATTCCATCCTTCGGCAACATCAGCAGCGAACCGCTGGACGCGGTATTCGAACGCTGGCAGCAGCATCCGCTGCAGAGGAGCGTCAATTGCCATTGTCCGGAAGCGGCTTGCTGCGGACCGAACTTGCTCGTCGCCGACATGTACGACAAGGATGCGGATTTCCGCACTCGCAAAGCGATACTGTGAATGCCCCGGACTTGCCGCCGGACAGCGGCCCAGTATTCGCACGGAAGGAGCGGTCTTAAAAATTGGAACCTTTCCATTGGGGAAGCATCGCCTGGAACTTGCTGCTCGTCTTGTTCCTGGTATTGTTGAACGGCTTCTTTGTAGCTGCCGAGTTTGCGCTTGTGAAGGTGCGCCAAACCAAGTTGACCCAACTGCGGAACGAAGGGAACAAATTGGCGCGATATGCGCTGAAAGTGAACGGCAAGCTCGATGCCTATTTGTCCGCCACCCAACTTGGCATCACGCTGGCATCGCTTGGACTCGGCTGGGCCGGCGAACCCGCGATCGCCGACTTGATCGTCGTGCCGGCGCTGCACAATTTCGGCGTGACCGATCCGGCCGTCATTCATACGATATCGTACATCATCGCGTTCGCAACGATCACGTTCCTGCATATCGTACTAGGAGAGCTTGCTCCCAAGTCGCTGGCGATTCAGCGCTCCGTCGGCGTCTCACTGCTGTTGTCGTGGCCGCTTCTGATGTTCTATCGCATGTTTCTTCCCTTCATCTGGGTGCTCAACGGCGCTGCGAATCAATTGCTGAAATGGGTCGGCATCTCGCCGGCCAGCGAACACGAAGCTGCCCATACGGAAGAGGAAATCCGGATTTTGATGAACGAGAGCGCGAAGAGCGGCATTATCGACAAAGATGAAATGACGTTGTTCGATAACGTGTTCGAATTCGCCGACCGGGTCGCCCGCGAAGTCATGCTGCCCCGTACAGACATGGACTGCCTGTTCATGAACCAATCGTTCGCAGACAACATGAAGGCTGTATATGCGACCAGACATACGCGGTATCCGGTTGCGGTGGAAGACAAGGATCAAATTATCGGATTCGTGCATATGACGGATCTCTATACGGCCGATCCGGACGTCGATCACGATCTGAACGAATTTTTGCGTCCGATTCTGAGCGTGCCGGAGTCGATGGAGATCAGCAAAGTGCTGAAGCTGATGCAACGCGGGAAATCGCAGCTCGCCATCGTCATCGACGAGTACGGCGGCACGGCCGGGATGATCACGGCCGAGACGATTTTGGAAGAACTGGTCGGCGATTTGCAGGACGAATTCGACAATGAGCTTCCGAGCGTCGTCGTCAAGGGAGACATTACTTCCGTGGAAGGGCGAATGCTGATCGAAGACGTCAACGATATGCTCGGACTGGAAATCGAAGACGAAGAAGTCGACACGATCGGCGGCTGGCTGTTCAATCTGCTCGAAGGGAACATCTCCAAAGGGCAGAAGGTAAGCCGCTTCGGCTATGTGTTCGAGATCGTCCAGATTGAGCGGCTCCGCGTGCAGAGGGTACATATTTATCGCATGAAGGCCCAGCATCAGCCCGCATCGGAAGCGAAAGGAAACGAAACGGGCGCTGACGCGTAATAGTAACGTCCGCCTGCAATAAGCGACAGCATGATAGTGCGGTGAGGGTTTGCTCCGCAAACTCCCTGTTAGAGGAGGCAACCGATGCCCATACGACAGTTTATTTTGATTGCGTTCGTACTTGGTTTTCTGTATTTGCTGTTCACGGCGGGAGCTCCGTTCCTGCTTGCGCTCGTGGCTGCGATCTTCCTCGAGCCCGTGAACCAATTAATGATTAAGCGGGCAAGAATGAACCGGCTCGCCGCCTCGACGATTTCCAGCACGGTGTTCACTGTGCTGCTGCTCGGCCTCGCCGCCCTGATCGGAATGAAGGTCGTCGCCGAGTTGACGGCGTTCATGCAGCATGTGCCGGATTACTTGAAGAACGCCAGCAGCTATATCAAGGACTTGCTGGAGCAAGCCCAAGCTTACACGAGCGGCGGCGCGGACCCCGTGCCGGGTCAACTCGAAAGCTGGGTTTCGAACGTGACGGATGCACTCACGAAGCTCTCGGGAACGATCACGAATTCGTTGCTGAATTTCGCCAAAGGCATTCCGGACTTCTTCATCTTCTTCATCGTGTTTCTGGTGGCGGTTTATTTGTTCTCGTTCAGCATGCCGGTGATGAAGCAATCGTTCCTGTCCTTCTTCGAGGAGAAGTCTCGCGGCCAGATGGATCAGGTGTTAGTCAGCTTGCGCAAATCGGTGTTCGGCTTTCTGCGGGCCCAACTGCTGCTTAGCGTGGTCACTTATGCGATCTGCTTCGTCGGGTTGATGATCATCGGGACCGGTTATCCGCTTGCGATCGCGCTTCTGATCGTCGCCGTGGACATCCTGCCCGTGCTTGGCACAGGTTCCGTCCTCGTGCCTTGGGCTGCCTACCAGCTCGTGACGGGCGATATTTTTACCGGAATCGGCTTGCTCTTGCTGTTTGTCGTGATCACGGCGGTCCGACGCATCATCGAGCCCAAAATATTGGGTGATGCCGTAGGCATCGGCGCACTGTCCGCGCTTATCAGCTTGTATGTAGGGTTCAAGCTGGTCGGTGTCATTGGCGTCTTCCTCGGGCCGATCGTCGTCATCGTATTCATGGCGGCCCGCAAGGCGGGACTGCTCGACTTCAAGATCAAACTGGATTGAACGGATGGAATGAGATTCGAAGGATCATTCGGTACGCGGCGTCCCGCCTTAAGGCGGGGCGATTTTTATTTTGTTCCGATAGTCAATTCGCCCAGGCATTCGTTCATATGCTAGAGCGGAAGCGTCAATCGGCCGCCTGATCGGGAGCGGGCGTCAAGGAGGTCTCAAACAGATGAATATAGGGCAATTGCGGGAATGGTATCCATTCATCAGCCCATGCGATCCATGTCCGCCGATTCGGGTCAAGACATATGTCGTGCCGCCGAACCAATACATCGTCTATCAGCCGATGAACCTGCCGCAGTTTCCCCTGGATGAAGCGTTGTTCCGGGGGACGTTGTGGCCTGCGCTCTTCAGCTCTTACCAGCCTGGAGACGGCACTTGAGGAGGAGATGAGGATGGACGAATACCAAATGCAGGAGGATCGGTCGTCTAGCCATACCCAGCCTGCAGTCGCGGATTTTGAGGCGTATCGGAGAGAACTGGAGCAACTGCAAAAGGTCGACTTCGTCCTGGTTGAGCTGACGCTTTATCTGGATACGCATCCGACTGACATGCAGGCGATCCAGCAATACAATCAATTGGCCCAGAAACGCTGCGCGATGGCGGAAGCGTTCGAGTTGAAATTCGGGCCTCTCATGGCATTCGGGCACAGCTTCAGCCGGTATCCGTGGCAATGGGTGCAGACGCCGTGGCCTTGGCAGGTGTGAGGAGGCGAAATCATGTGGCTCTATGAGAAAAAGCTGCAGTATCCGGTTAAGGTGAGCAAATGCGATCCGAAAATGGCGAAGTTCCTGATGGAGCAGTACGGGGGCGCGGACGGGGAACTGTCGGCGGCGCTGCGGTATTTGAACCAACGGTATACGATACCGGACCGCGTCATCGGATTGCTTACGGACATTGGGACCGAAGAGTTCGCACACCTCGAGATGATTGCCACGATGGTCTACAAGCTGACCAAGGATTCGGACGTGGAGCAACTGAAGGCGGCCGGGCTGGGCGCGCATTATGCGGCGCACGACAAGGCGCTGTTCTACTCGAACGCCGCGGGCTCGCCCTGGACGGCAACTTACATTCAGGCTAAGGGCGATCCGCTCGCGGATCTGTATGAAGACATCGCGGCCGAGGAGAAAGCGCGCGCCACCTATCAATGGCTGATCGATATGACGGACGACGTCGACCTGCAAGACAGCTTGAAGTTTCTGCGCGAGCGGGAGATTATCCATTCCTTGCGGTTCCGGGAAGCGGTGGAGATCATCAAGGCGGACCGGGAGCACAAAAAAATTTATTGATCCGAGCAGGCCCTTGGGGGAATCCGATCCTCCGGGGGCCGCTGTTCGTCATCGGATCGGACGGATCGGACGGCTAACAGGAGAAACCTTCTCTGCTCGTTCACGTATACAATAGGAGAATTTGACAGAGCAAACGTGGTGCAGGGAGGTGAAATGGATTGGAAACGTTGATGATCGTCCTGTTCGCGCTCGGCGCCGGATATGCCTTGTTGTCTCTCGTGTTCGGCGATTGGCTTGGCTTCGACCTGCATCCGGGCGACTTGCCGCTCCTGTCTCCGACCGTCATTGCCACGTTCGTGACTGTGTTCGGCGGCTTGGGCTACTTGCTGCTTCATGAGACCGACTGGCCAACCGTCGCGGTCGCCGGAGTTTCCCTGATCGCGGCGCTGGGCGTATCGTCAGCGGTATTGTTCCTCGTCGTTATCCCGCTGCATGCCGCTCAGAAAGGGATGGCGCAGTCCGCGAAGTCGATGATCGGCTCGGAGGCGGAAGTCGTAACGCCGATCGATCCGCACCGCATGGGAGAAATCGTGTACATGCAAGGCGGCAGCCGCCATAGCGCTCCGGCGAAAGGGCAGGACGACGCTTGCATCGAGCAAGGGGCGACCGTCCGGATCGTCGGCGAATCCGCCGGTACGTTCATCGTGGAAGCAACTGACATTCTAGCGCCGAATACAAGAAACGAATAAGGAGCGAATCGCACAATGATGGATATGTCCGTTTACATCCCAGTCGGCATCGTGATCGTCGTCGTATTGCTTATCATCGTATTTGCCTCCCGTTATCGCACCGTGAAGGCGGACGAGGCGATGATCGTCACCGGAGCGCTCACCAGCGACGGCATGAAGATCGTCAAGGCGGGCGGCACATTCGTATGGCCGATCGTGCAGAGCACATCGTTTTTGACGCTGCAAGTGCACACGCTCGATATTCGCACGCCCGAAGTGTATACGATGCACGGGGTCCCCGTGATGGTAGACGGAGTAGCCCAGATTAAGGTCAAGGGCGACATGGAGTCGATCGCGACGGCTGCCGAGCAATTCCTCGGGAAGCCGGACGAAGAATTGAAGAATATCGCAACGCAGACGCTCGAGGGCCATCTGCGGGCGATTCTCGGCCGGATGACGGTGGAGGACGTCTACCGCAACCGCGAGGAGTTCGCGCGCAATGTCCAGGAAGTGGCGGCTAGCGATCTAAATAAGATGGGGCTGCAGATCGTCTCCTTCACGATCCGCGACGTCCGCGACAAGAACGGCTATCTCGAAGCGCTCGGCCAGCCGCAGATCGCTTCGGTGAAGCGCGATGCGGAGATCGCCAAGGCGAACGCCTTCCGCGACGAGCAGATCGCCAAGTCGCAGGCGCTCGAAGAGGGCAAGAAAGCCGAGTTTTTCGCCGAGACGAACATCGCCGAGGCGAACAAGGTGATGGAAGTGAAGAAGGCGGCGTTCAAGCAGGAGCAGGACAAACAGAAGGCGGAAGCCGATCAGGCGTACAAGCTGCAGGAAGTAAAGACACTGCAATCGGTCAAGGCCGAGGAGATGCAGATCCAGGTCATCGAGCGCGAGAAGCAGATCGAGCTGGAAGCCAAGGAGATCGAGCGGCGGGAGCGCGAATTGGTCGCGACGGTGAAGAAGCAGGCCGAGGCGGAGCGCTTCGCCCAGGAGCAGCGTGCCGAAGCCGAGCGCTACCAGATCGAAGCCAAGGCGAAGGCCGAAGCGGAAGCCGTCCGGTTATCCGGTAATGCGAACGCGGACAAGGAGCGTGCGGAAGGTACGGCGGAAGCCGACATTATCCGGCTCAAAGGTCTCGCCGAAGCCGAAGCGAAGGACAAGATCGCCGATGCGCTGCGCAAATACGGGGAAGCGGCGGTCATCGAGCTGATCATCCAAAAGTTCCCGGACATCGCGCGGGCGATCGCCGAACCGCTCTCCAAGACGGAGAAGATCGTCATCGTCGACGGCGGCGGCAGCGGCCCGAACGGCGGAGCGGGCAAAGTTACGGGCTACGTCACGGACCTGCTGGCGAAGATGCCGGAAACGGTGAACGCGCTGACCGGTGTCGACGTCAACCAACTCCTTAAGCGCCTTGCGGAAGGCAATACGGCGCTCAAGAAAGACGTGACGGCAGCGGTAGACGGCAATAGTTAAGCATATAAGCATATAATAAAAGAAATACCCCGAATCGCACGCGTGTCGAGCATTCGGGGTATTTGCGCGTTGTCAGAGCCCGATCGAAGCCGCCGTCAGTTTGCCTTCAGATACGCCGCTGCTGCGCTTACGGCCGCTCCGGTCTTTGTGCTGTCTGTGCATCCACAGCGCATATTCGATCGGCTGCGTTACCGCGCGCTGGTAAACGTCCCGTTCGCCCGCCCGCAGGAACACTTCGCGCGCGGGCTTCTGGTTGACTTCAAGCAGCCATACTCTGCCGTTGCGGTCGATAGCGAGGTCCAGTGCGAGCTCGCATAAGTTGCCGTACGTTTTCTCCAGCGTTTTCGCCGTCGCGATCCCGAGCGTTTCTGCGGTGGTGCGGATATGATCCAGTTTCGATTCACTGTCTACCCATTCCCGCAGCAAAGTGTTCATGGGGGCGGCCGTTCCGCCTCCGTGCAAGTTGCTGGTGATGCTGCCGCCGGCTCCGACCCGTCCGGCGCATCCGGTGACAGCCCATTCGCCGTTGCCGTTCTTCTGCACCAGCATGCGGTAGTCGTGCACGCGGCCGCCGGGCAGCTTGATATTCAAGCCTTGCTGTACGATATAGCGGTCTCCATGCCGATCCCATGCGCGAATGACGGCAGACAACTGCTTGTGGTGAATGCGCCGCGGGTGCACGATGCTGCGGATGTGATTGCGTCCCTGCAGCAGGAGCGTGCCGTCCCGCATACGGTCGATGCGCAGGATGCCGCGCCCGCCCGTGCCGTTGATCGGCTTGAAGTAGACGATCGGATGCCGTTTCAGCATGGCGTTCACGTCCTCCGGAGATTCGTATAGTCGCGTGGACGGAAGATGCGGTCGAAAGGCCGGAATGGCGCTTAACGCTTTGTAGATGACCCACTTGTTGCGCAAGGGGCGGTTCAGGAAGACGAGATGCGCATATCTGCGCCGGAACGCGGCGAATCTTGCGAACCTTGCGCTCTTCTGCCAGCGCGCCCTATCGTAGATCACCTGCGGAAACCGCGTCCATTGCCGCCGCCACGCTTTCTGCTGCGGATTGTACACCATCGCATGGATGCGGCCCGCGCGTTCATCCACGTCATCCGGCGTGAACACGATGACATCCAGCCCCAGCTTTCGCCCGGCAAGCGTCATCTTCTGGAACATCGGGCGTTCGTCGATCGCTTTGCGATCGTTCAGGTAGATGGTGAGAATGCCGAGCGTAGGATGATTCGTCATGTTCGGTTTATCCTCCTTGCGCCAACCGTTTGCGTTGGTGCAGATAAGTGCTGTATTGGAAGATACGCTGTAGGGATTGTCTGCGGATGTCGTCTTCGTCGAATTTCATCGGCTTGGAATTGGCTTCGAGGAACCAGATTTGTCCTTTGCGGTCGATGCCGAGATCCATTGACATCTCGCCCAGCAACATGCCGGATCCCCGTTCGATCTGTCTGGCGAGCAGCAATACGGCGTTGTTAACATTATCCAGCACTTGCCGGGCTTGATCTTTGCCGAATATTGCGCCGAGCAGTTTGACCGGGTCGTCGATATTGCCGCCCCGCGGCACATGCGTCGTGATGCTGGATCCGCCTGCGACGCGCGCGCCGATGCCGGTGATCGACCACTTGCCGTACTGGTTCTTCTGGGCGAGCGCGCGAAGATCGAACGGCCGGTCGTTCACCGAAGCGAGCGCGATGCCCTGTTGCGAGATATACGCCTCGCCGACAGCGTCCGAGCAGCTTTCGATACGATTCCACAACCGTTGCAGCGTCGCGCAGCGAAACGTTTTGCTGCCTTTGTCCTCTTGAATTTGCAGGCGATAAGGCAATTGCTTCTCCGGTTGCACGCGGACGGTCATAATGCCGACTCCGGCCTTGCCGCGCACGGGCTTCAGATACAGCAGACGGTGCCGCTTAAGTTGGCGAGCCAGCGAAGCAACGCCGGTCAACCGTTTCGTATCCGGTATGAATTTGCGCGTTTTCGCGCTTTGGTGCAGCCACCTGAACAGGGACCATTTGTTGAAAAACCGGCGATTGAACATCTGGATGCTCGTGTGCTTAGCAAGCAGGCCGAGCTTGCGCTTCACGTTCGGAAGCCGTTCGTCTTCCCGCAGCGGAATGCGGTTGTAAATAACGCTTGGCCGCGGAAACCACATCTGAACCCAAGCGTCATCTTCCGGGCGATAGGTGAAGCCGAGCACGCGCCGCGCATTCAGCTTGAGATGCTTGATTGTGACGACGTAAGTCATGATGTTAAGATCGCGGCCGACCTGGATCAGATCGGCAAAGTTGGACCGGTTGCCGCGAAACAGCAGGACGTCGTCGTCGATGGTCAGAATCGCCAGTATCGGCCTGTCCGCGGAGAGCAGGACGCCGGGGGACGCAATCGGATAATCGACTTCCATCAGTTCTCCTCCCCCGGGCGGAATTTGCTCAAGAACAAGCAGTGGTCGAGAATGTACTGCAAGGAGGCGCGGCCTTGCTCTTTCAAGGCGGGATGCTTGAAGATCGATCGACCCGGCTTGGCGTTCGCTTCGAACATCCAGACGGAGCCGTCGCGGTCGATCCCGATATCAAGGCCCAACTCGCCGAGGGTGTGGCTGTAATTGCGTTCGATCGCTTCCGACAGCTTGATCGCCGTCTGTTTTGCGTCATTCAGCACTTCATCCGCGCGGTCGCCGAACGTTCGGCTGAGCGCCTGCTCCGGCGTCATCAGCGACCCGCCATTCTTGATATGCGTCGTGACGCTGCCCCGGCCCGCCTTCTTGGCGCCGATCCCGGCCACGACCCAGTTGTTGCTGCCGTCCTTGTGCATATGAAAGCGGAAATCGATCGGGCAATGATCCAGTTCAACCAGTCGGATGCCTTGCTGTACGACATATTGGTTGAGATGGCTGCCATGTCTGGCCTTGAGCATTCTCATCATGCCGTTGAACCGGGAGAACCGGAGCAGGATGTTCGAGCCGTTCCTGCGATAGCGGACGAAGTACCCTTTGCGCGGATGGTAGGTCAATCGATAGATGCCGACCCCCAGGCTGCCGGCGGAAGGCTTGAAGTATAGAAACTGGTGCTTTTCGAGCATCTCGCGGATTCGTTCGGGAGAAGGGTTCGGGACGGATTCCGGCAAGTGTCTGGTTGCTTCCGGGTCGTTGTCGAGCAGGCGATAGACGTCGGATTTGTTGAAGAAGCTCCAGTTGAAGAACGGGATGCGTCGGCGGACGAACCGTTCCCGCAGCGCGATCAGCGCGGAGCCCGCTTCCGCCTTGCGGCTGGGCAGCCGGTTGTAGACGACGTCCGGCAGCGGCACGACGCGGCGGTACCATCTGCCCCCGGCTTGGTAGAACCATCCGTTCACCGTTTCCTGCTGCCAATTGATATCGCGCGGCGTGAACGCGAAGAAGTAAGCCTGCTTCTTGCCAAGCGACAGCAATTGGCGCATGAACGCCGTTCGTTCTCCGAACGGCGCGGTCACGGAGCGCGCCGAACTGTCGGTCAAGACGCCGATCAGCGGCCCCAGTTGAATTTCCCCGTCTTCCTCGTTATGCACGTATACGAGGCCGGACATCGGAACCCGCATCGATTGGCGGAGCCCGGCCGACATGTAGACATGATTGCCCTTGCGATTGATCGTGCGCACCCTGGCGGGAACGGTGTCCCGTCCGAGCTTGACGTTGATCGATTTGCGTCCGCTCAGCTTGAGCAGTTTCACCAGAGGGCTGGAAAACCAGACGATGCGTTCCGGCTGCTGCGTGAAATGGACGTTACAAATGGTCAAACTCATGAATTACCCTCCCAGGTGGTCGGAGCAGGATGGACTTCGCATAAGCGAGCGGTCGTGCGACCGCCTTCGCTGCCGAGGATGAATCGATGCCCGCCATGGCGCTGCGTCCCGGCTTGGAATTGGCTTCGAGAAACCGCAGCTTGCCGCCGCGTTCGACGCCGAAATCCAGGCCCAATTCGCAAAAATGGCCGCAGAAGCGTTCCAACTGCCGAACGATCGCAAGGCAAGCACGGCGAATTTCCGTCATCAGCTCGCGGGATTTGGCCGCTCCGTACAAGGAAGCAAGCAACTCCCCGGCCGGAGATGCAACCCCTCCGCCATGCAAATTGGACGTCACCGTGCCGGCAGCACCGACGCGGGCGGCCGCCCCGGTGAGCGTCCATCTGCCGCGTCCGTTCTTCTGCACCAATGCCCGAATGTCGTAAGGCGCGCCGCTGACGGTCAGATCCAGGTACGGCTGCATCAAATAAGCGCGGTTCCCGATCCAGCCATGCAATTGCGCGGCCGCTTCTTCTTCGCCAGCGACCACGCGGTCGAAAGCGCGATTGTCGGCATCGCGTCCGCGCAGGCGCACCGAGTCATCTGCCAGGCTGAGCCACGCGACGGTCCGCTTTCCTTGGCTGCCGCAGGATGGCTTGAGAAAAGCGGCTCCTTCGTGGCGGGACAGCCAAGCCCGCAGCGATGCCGGGCCGCCGTACGGCGCGGTCGGCACAAGCAGGCGGGACAATTCGGGATCGCGGGACAGCATGGCGTGAACGTGCTGCTTGGAAGGCAAGCTGGCGTTCAGGAATCGCGGCTTCCGCTGTGCCTGCATGAGTTGCGAGGAGTCCCGGAAGCGGGATCGCGCCGTGCCGCCAGGCGGCCATGAACGGTCGTAGATCAGCGAAGGCAGTCTTGAACGGCCGGCGCGCCAATCTTTCTCGTGCTCGCGAAGCGTCCATCCTTGCACCGAGTTGTCATCGGGATTCCAGGTTCGCGGATCGAAGACGATGACCCGCAGCCCCATCTGTTTTCCCGTTCGTATCAGCTTGTGCAGATACGGACTTTCTGCGAACGGCGGATGTCCCGGACGCGCACAAACCATAATGCCCAGCGGTTCAGAATCCGGATAAATAGCGCGCATATTGAATCATCATCCGCACGGATGGGCGGATTTTCCCCTCGGTTAATGGCGTGTTATCGTTTTTGGACGGCTTGGAATTCACTTCGAGCAGCCAGACGCGCCCGCTCGCATCCATGGCCAGGTCGATGCCGAGTTCGCCGAAATGGGCGGGAATGTGCGCATCGATCCCGCCCGCGATATCCAGCGCGGCTTGGTGCAGGCGTCCGGTGGCATTCGCTCGATAAGCGGCGGGCAAGTTGGATTTGGAGATCGCTTCTCTGACCTTGGACAACGTGCCGCCTCGGGCCAGATTTGAGACGAAATGACTGGCGCCCGCCGTGCGGCTTACGATCGAAGTAATCGTCCATTTTCCTTGCGCATTCTTCTGTGTCAACGCCCGAAAATCGACCGGTCGGCCGCCGATTTCGATCAAGGGGAGACCTTGCTGGGCCAGGTAGCGCACCGATTTGACTTTGCCGGCAATCGAGGCGTATAGCTTCGCCAGGCTCGGGAACGTCATATTCCGGGTCCCGTTCAGCGTCGCGTAGCTGGCATGCCAACCGCCGTCGCTGCTGCGGCTGAGCCGGATGATGCCTTTGCCAAGGCTGCCGCGCACGGGCTTCAGGAAGACGTTCGGGTAGCGTGTGCACATGCTCTTCAGCATGCCGAAGTTTTTCAGCGTATGGGATTCGGGCAAATAGCGGCGCAGATGGCCGTCTTTATACAGAGCTTCGAATACTTCCGATTTGTCGAGAAACTTCTCGTTAAAGACGCTGGAGCCGTAACGGGCCTGGATGTCTTTCATGAATTGCTGGACGGTTTGCAAATTTTCGAGCTTGCGCGTCGTCAGGCGGTTGTTGACGATATTCGGCGCGGGCAGCGGTATTCTGCGCCATCCGTCTCTGTACACCCAACCGTCTACGGTCGCCGGACTTGACCCGAGGGCGTCTGGAGTGAAAAAATAGACATACGCGCCTTGTTTGCGGCATGCTTCGGTTAATTCGCGGCAGAACATCGTGATGTTACCGAACGGCCGGTCGGGCTCTCTGGGATCCTCCCGGCTGACCAGGACGCCAATCAACGGGCCGAGGGACAACGTTCGCGCGGAAGGGCGATATTGCAGACGAAGCGGCACGCCTGAATGCAGTCCCATTCTTCTGAGCAGCGTCTGGCTGATTCGCAATCCGTCGTATTTGGGGACCGCGATGAGCGTGACAGTGTGCCGGAACGATCCGAACTGCAACGTAAGCGGCCCTCCGACCGGAATTTTCGACTTTTTCGCCACGCGTTCTCCCAACATCAGGACGTCGTCGGACAGCATGCCGGAACTGATGGCCTGAACGTTGATTTTCGGAGCGGGCATCAGGAACTCTCCTTCCACCGTACGACAATACACCATCATATGAGGACATCTATACATCGGTGATTGGCCGTCTTCGGCCTCGCTGCGGAAGGGATTGACCACATGAACGGCTGGATCGTTGCACTAACCAACATGACGGTTGCCGGATTGGTCGGAGGCGTGACCAACCATTTGGCGATCAAGATGCTGTTTCATCCCAGAAGACCCGTGACATTCGGCCGCTGGCGGCTGCCGTTCACGCCGGGACTGATCCCGAAACGCAAGCAGGAAATCGCTACATCGCTCGGAGCGGTCGTAGCCGATTATTTGGTGACGCCGGATGGCATTCGCGAATTGCTCGAACAGCCGTCATTTCGGCAATCGCTCGTTGACAAACTCATTTCGTGGGCGGACCGGGAAATCGATGCCGAGGCGACAATCGGCAGCTTGCTCAGGCGATGGTTCGGCGATGAGACGACCGATGGATGGCTGGAACAGGCGCCAGACCGGGCGGCGGTATGGACGGAGCAGGCATTCGCGGTTTGGTGGAAGCATGGCCGCTGGGGGGAGCGGCGCATTTGCGATACAGTACCGGGCTGGAACGAGGAAAATGTCGGACGGTGGGGGGAGCTGGCGGCGGGATGGGGCCTTGAGGCGCTCAAGCGGGAACTCGTCTCGGCGGACGGTCAGGCGCTGCTTCGCAAGCTGGCGGCAGGCTTGATGGACCGGACGGGCGGATTTATCGGCATGCTCGCGGGCATCTTCGTCGATGAAGATAAATTAATTTCGAGGCTTACGCCGTACTTGCTGAAGCAATTGGACAGCCCGTCCATTCGAGGCCAGGTGGCCGAAATGATCGGCCATAAGCTGCTGGAATTGGGCGCTAAGTCGCTGGATGAGGCATGGGCCGAGATCGCGTCGCAAGACGAAGCGCTGGATGCCGCGGCCCGCCGCTGGATTCGGGAGAAGCTGCCGTGGGAGCAGTGGGCCGGCCGCGCGGATCGATTCCCGATCGGCGAATGGCTGGAAGCCCGGAAGGATGCGCGGGACGAGTGGCTGCAGCGCGCCGTGCGAACCGGACTGGATGGGGCAGGGCGGCTCGCGCCGAATATCATCGCCGCTATCCGCTTGCCGGAATTGGTGCGAACGCAGGTCGAACGGTTCCCGGTCGAACGGTTGGAGCAGGTCATTCTGAACGTATCCGGCAAGGAGTTCAAGGCGATTACCTGGCTCGGCGTCGCGCTAGGTGGATTCATCGGCCTGATGCAGTCCGTCATGATGCTGCTGTGGAGGTAATCGGCCGATCAGGCTGGATGTACGCGAAGGAGGACTCAGGCGATATGATCGACAATTTCATTATCGAACACGAGAACGGGTGGCTGCAGGTGAAAGTTCCCCTTCCCTATTCACTTAAATGGGTGAATGCTTATCTATTGCCCGGTGAAGGAGAAGGCGATTGGTCGCTGATCGACCCGGGTTTGCATACCGAGGAAGCGGAGAGAGTCTGGTATGCGGTCATGCAGAGCAAGGGGATCGCATGGAACGGGATCGCCCGCATCGTGCTGACGCACCATCATCCCGACCATTACGGCTTGGCCGGATGGTTCCAGGAGCGCACGGGCGCGCCGGTGTGGATGTCGCGGAAGGCGCACCAGACCGCACGCTGGATGTGGGGGGTCGACGGCGAAGGCATTGAGGGCAATGAAGGCGACGTAGGCAGCGGCGAGGAGAGCGAGGGAAACGAGGACAGCAGGGGGAGCGAAGGCAAGGAAGGAAGCGGAGGTAGCAAAGGTAGCGAAGGCAGAGAAGACAGCGAAGGCAGAGAAGACAGAGAAGACAGAGAAGACAGCGTGACCGACACGCTGCTCTCCTCGTTCCTGGCGCATGGATTGCCCACGTCGCTCGCGGAAGAGATGAAAACCCACCTGTTCGGCTTCGTCGCGCGCGTGTCTCCACAGCCCGCATCAGTGTCGTATTTGTGGCCGAGCTCGACTTTCCACATGGCTGGCGTACAGTGGCAATTGATCGGCGGCGAGGGGCATGCGCCGGGTCATCTGTCGTTCTACGATCCGGTCGGCGGCCGGATCCTGTGCGGGGATCAGGTGCTGCCGGACATCTCGCCCAACATCGGCTGGCTGCCGGGCGGAGATCCCGACCCGCTGGGCTCATTCTTGGACAGCCTACGCTCCATGCGTAGCCTGGAAGTAACGTGGGCGTATCCCGGCCATCGGCAGCCGTTCTGCCGGTTCCGCGAGCGGGTGGACGAACTGGCGGACCACCATGAGAGAAGATTGGATCGCATCGCCGAGCTCATCCGTGAGCGGCCGTCCACTTCATTCGACGTTTGCGAGCGGTTGTTCGGAGAGAGACTGCGCGGCAATGTCCACAACCTCCGCTTTGCATTGTCGGAGACGATCGCGCATCTCGTCCTGCTCGAACGAAGAGGCGTGCTGCGCCTTGCTGACGACAACCTGTGGGTAAGCATTAAATAGAAATGGCCGCCTGGGAATATCCCTAGGCGGCCTTTTACGGCATTTTGCTGAGAAAATACTGCAAGATGATTAAAGCCGCGCCGCAACCCGGCAAAACCTGGTTGGAGCACCGCAACCTCACCCGCGCCGTTCCGCAACCCGGCAAAACCCGGTTGGAGCACCGCAACCTCACCGGCACCGTTCCGCAACCCGGCAAAACCCGGTTGGAGCGTCGCAACCTCACCGGCACCGTTCTGCAACCCGGCAAAACCCGGTTGGAGCGTCGCAACCTCACC